>NZ_JBDGLR010000010.1:0-304023 GCF_057655755.1 Lysobacter sp. Soil_N_51
GCCGCGCCGGTGATCAGCAGCAGCAAATCGTCGGATCCGGCGACCGGCACCACGGTCAATCCGGGTGCGACGATCACGTACACGGTCACCACCACGGTGGGCACTGCGGCGTTGACGTCGACCTACACCCTGACCGACACGATCAGCGGCGATCAGACGTTCGCTGCGATCACCGCGCCGGGTGCGTACACCTGCACGGGCACCGGTCCGGTGGTCTGCACCTTGCCGGCCGGTACCGCGCCGGGCACCTATGCGGTCAGCTACACGACCACGATCAATGCCAATGCATCGGGCACGGTCGGCAATAGCGTCGTCGGCAGCGGCGGCGGTGATCCCGATCCGGAGTGCACGTCCTGCACCACGACCCACACCGTGGCGTTGCCCGTGATCAGCACCACCAAGGCGTCCGACCCGGCATCGGGCACGAACGTCAATCCGGGCGCCACGATCACCTACACGGTCACGACCACGGTGGGCACCGCGGCGCTGACCTCGACCTATACGATGACCGACACGATCAGCGGCGATCAGACGTTCGCTGCGATCACCGCGCCGGGCGCATACACCTGCACGGGCGCCGGCCCGGTGGTCTGCACCTTGCCGGCCGGTACCGCCCCGGGCACCTACGCGCTCAGCTACACGACCACGATCAATGCCAATGCATCGGGCACGGTCGGTAACAGTGTCGTCGGCAGTGGCGGGGGTGACCCGGATCCGGAATGCACGTCCTGCACCACGACCCACACCGTGGCGTTGCCGGTGATCAGCACCACCAAGGCGTCGGACCCGGCATCGGGCACGAACGTCAATCCGGGTGCGACGATCACCTACACCGTTACCACCACGATCAGCACCGCGGCGCTGACGGATGTCTACACGCTGACCGACACGATCAGCGGCGATCAGACGTTCGCTGCGATCACCGCGCCGGGCGCATACGCCTGCACGGGCACCGGCCCGGTGGTCTGCACCTTGCCGGCCGGTACCGCACCAGGCACCTACGCACTCAGCTACACGACCACGATCAATGCCAATGCATCGGGCACGGTCGGCAACAGCGTCGTCGGCACAGGCGGCGGTGATCCCGATCCGGAATGCACGTCCTGCACCACGACCCATCCGGTCGTGGTCAACCCCGCGCTGACCATCACCAAGACCGCGAGCGCGCCGACCACGAACCTGGGCGCCAACGCCAGCGTGACCGATGCGGGCGACACGATCGGCTACACCTTCGTGATCACCAACACCGGCAACGTGAACCTGACCAACGTGGTGGTGAACGACGCCAAGCTGGACGCGCCGGCGGTCTGCAACGCAACCACGCTGGCGCCGAATGCGAGCACCACCTGCACCGGCACCCACACCATCACCCAGGAGGAAGTGAACGCCGGCACCTCGGACAACACCGCGACCGCCACCGGTACGCCGCCCAGCGGAACCCCGGTGACCTCGGGCCCGGCATCCACCCAGACCCCGCTGCCGCGTAACGGCGAGTTGCGTTCGACCAAGGCGATGAGCGGCAACGCCGACGAAGACGGCAGCGGCTCGGTGACGGTGGGCGATACCCTGAGCTACACGATCACCGTGACCAACATCGGCAACATCGATCTCGGCAACGTGGTGGTGACCGACGACAAGATCACGCCGAACACGACGACCTGCGCGATCGTGGTGCCGGGTGCGACCTGCGTGCTGACCGGCACCTACCAGGTCACGCCGGCCGATGCCAACGCGGGCACGATCCGCAACGCCGCCACGGTGGTCGACACGCCGCCGCCGGGTGGCCAGCCGGTCTGCCCGAGCGGTTCGGCCGATCCGAAGTGCAACCCGCGCGTCGATGTGCCGGTGACCCAGATGCCGAACCTCAGCTCGGCCAAGGCCATGACCGGCAACGCCGACGAGGACGGCGACGGACGGGTGAGCGTGGGCGACACGCTGACCTACACCGTCACCGCGACCAACACCGGCAACATCGATCTGACCGACGTGGTCGTCAGCGACGACAAGATCACGCCGAACACGATCACTTGCGCCAGCGTCGCGCCGACCGGCACCTGCGTGCTGACCGGTACCTACAAAGTCCTGCAGGCCGACGCCGACAACGGCTCGGTGGTGAACACCGCGACGGTGAGCACCAGCACGCCGAACGTCTGCCCGGCGGGTTCGACCGAAGCGCGCTGCCATCCCACCGTCACCGTGCCGATCGAGGCGCGTCCGGCCGTGACCATCGTCAAGGTCGCGACCCTGACCCTGGACCAAGGCAAGCAGGGCGTGGGCAATGCCGGCGACGTGATCACATATGCGGTGCGCATCAGCAACACCGGCAACATCACCCTCAACGACATGGCCACCAGCGACGTGCTGGAGAACTATCCGGCCACCACGCTGAGCTGCGGCGTGACGTCGCTGGCGCCGGGTGCGAGCACGGACTGCAATGCGTACTCGCACACCATCACCCGCGAGGAGGCCAACGCCGGCGGCACGCTGGACAACGTGGTCAAGGTGACCGCGCGCTACGGCAACATCGGCGGCGGCGCCACCGGCACCGCGACCGCCAACGCGGCCGCGATCGTCCAGGTCGAGCCCGAGGCGAGCAGCGATCTGTTCGTGACCAAGCAGGCCAATCCGCGCGACGTGAAGATCGGCGACCTGGTCCGCTACACGCTGACGATCAAGAACGTCGGCCAGGTCGACACGGTCGACGCGACCCTGACCGACACGCCGCCGGCCGGCTTCACCCTGGTCGAAGGCAGCGTGCAAGTGGCCGATCGCGATGGCGGCGGCCGCCAAGTGGGCAGCTATCCGATCAAGGTCGACCAGATCGACATCAAGGCCGGCGAAAGCGCGACCGTGATGTACCTGCTGCGGGTCGGCGCCGGCGTGCGTCCTGGTACCCACGTCAACCGCGCCTTCGCCGAGGACGGCGACGTGCGGTCGAACGAGGCGACCGCCGAAGTGCAGCTGATCGCCGATCCGCTGCTCGACGAGTCGCTGCTGGTCGGTAGCGTGTTCGACGATCGCGACGGCGACGGCTGGCAGGATTCGGCCGACCTGAGCCGGGTGCGCGTGCAGGGGGGCTTCGCGGCCGACGCCTACGTCGCCAACTCGACCACGGTCGATCGCGGCGACGGCGCCAGGCCCGAGCCCGATGCGAGCTCGCCGATGCTGCACGGCATCGACCTGGGCAAGATCAGCGCGCGCCAGTCCGAGGCCGATCCGGTCGCCGATCATCGCGTGGTGATCAGCCAGACGCTGCGCGAGCCCAAGTTCGACGACGGCTTCGCGCTGACCACGGCGCAGGGCATCACCGTGCGCATGGATGCGGCCGGCAACACCCGCACCGAGCTCAGCGGCGACGCGGCCAAGAACCTCACGGCCGCCGAGCCGAAGGTCGAACGCCAGGTCGCGCAGACCGCCGAGGGCTACCGCGTCGACTACATCGTGAGCAATCACGGCATCGACGAACGCGGCATTCCGGGTGTGCGCATCGCGTCGGTGGAAGGCCTGCTGATCGAAACCGACCAGTTCGGCCGCTATCACCTCGAGGGCGTGGCGGGCGGTCCGTGGGAACGCGGCCGCAACTTCATCCTCAAGGTCGATCCGGCCACCTTGCCGCCGGGCGCGACGTTCACCACCGACAACCCGTTGGTGCGGCGTCTGACCCCGGGCATCCCGGTGCGCTTCGACTTCGGCGTCAAGCTGCCGCCGGGCGAAATCCCCGGCAGGCAGGAGCAGGTCGAGATGCGGATCGGCGAGGTGATGTTTTCGCCGTCCAGCGCGCAGGTCACTCCGCAGTACCTGCCGGCGATCGAGAACATGGCGTCGAAGATCAAGCAGTACGGTGGCGGCGAAATCGTCATCACCGCGAACGGCGAGAACGAGACGCTGGCGATGGACCGTGCCCTGGCGGTGCGCAAGTCGCTGGAGACCCTGGTCGATCCGCAGCTGTTCAAGGCCCTGCAGATCAGTGTCCGCACCGATCCGCAGGACCCGGCCACGATGGTGGTGGGTTTCGCCGAGTGGCCGCTGCTGGGCACGGTGCTGTTCGATACCGACAAGGCGACGATCAAGCCCAGGTACCTGCCGGTGATCGCCAAGGTCGCCGCGGCACTGGAGCAATTGCGTGGGACGCGCGTGGTCATCACCGGCCACACCGACCTGCGCGCTTCGGACGAATACAACGTCGCGCTCGGCATGCGCCGCACGCGGGCGGTGTTCGAGGCAATCGTCGCCCACGCCACTCCGGAGCTGCGCCAGCACCTGCGCGTCGACATCAGCAACGACCCGGCAGCCCCTGCCGATAAGCCGGGCAAGTGAGGGGGCCTGCCATGAAAATGAAACTGCTCGATTACACCCTGATCTGCATCCTCAGTGGTCTGGTCAAGGTCGCCGGCGCGCAAACCGCGCCGCCGGCGACCCCTCCCGGCCCGGCGCCGGACACGGCGCAGGACAGCGGCGAGGTGGAGTGCAACGACGCCGGCTGCGGCAGCGGCCAGGGCGTGCTGTTCGAACTGCGCACGCGCGGCAAGCGTCAGCCGGTCACCCAGGGCACCACCGAACGGTCCTCGTCGGAGACGCTGCAACCCGACCGCCGGGTCACGATCGAAGCCGAGGACAGCAACTCGGCCTGGCAGCAGAACCCGGCGCCCGGCAAGGCGGTCGTGGTCGGCAAATGGTCGATGCAACTGCCCGGTGGCGGCGTGATCTGGGCGACCGAGGATCCCAACCTCGGCCAGCCGGAAATGACCGTATCGGCGCCGTCGCTGGTCGCCTTCGACGGCAGCCGGATCGTCAAGCCGGTGCGCTTCTACGCCTACAACAACTACGCGGCGTTCATCAAACGCGCGGAGGTGTTGATCTATCGCGCCAGCGACTCCGATCTGGTCAGCCCGATCGCGACGGTGCCGATGCCGCTCGCGGCGGTCAGCGACGTCGAATGGGACGGCGCGATGCCGGCCGAGCTCAAGCTGCGCGCGGACGACGAACTCATCTACATCGTCCGCGCCTACGGCGAAGACGGCAGCTTCGACGAAACCTTTCCGCGGCGGATCCAGCTGGTCCGGCCCGAAGAAGCCGAACGCGGCGCGCGGATCCTGCGCGATGCCACCGAGCGCCAGTTCGGCGCCTCGCTGAGCGAGCAGGACGCCGAACAGCGCAACCAGATCGACAGCATCTTCGGCCAGGACAACCTGCGCCAGCAGAACATCCCGATTTACGGCTCGCGCGTGCGCTTGCAGGGACGCAACATCCCCGACGGCATGTCGATCAAGATCAACGGCCGCATGCATCCGGTCGATCTGGAACGCAAGCTGGTCGCCGAATACCTGGTGCCGGTCGGCCAACATCGCTTCGATATCGAAGTCGCCGGCCGCAACGATGAGCCGGCCCTGCAGCACGCGATCGACGTCGACGTCACCGGCCGCTATCTGTTCGCGGTCGCGATGGCCGACGTCACCGTGTCGGACAACAGCGCCTCGGGTTCGGTCGAGCCGGTCACGCCGGACGATCGCTATGACGACAACTTCCTGATCGACGGCCGCCTGGCGTTCTATCTGAAGGGCAAGGTCAAGGGCAAGTACCTCGTCACCGCCCAGGCCGACACCCAGGAACGCGAGATCAGCGAGCTGTTCAACGGCTTCTGGGACGCCGACCCGCAGGACGTGTTCCGCCGCCTCGACCCGGACCTGTATTACCCGGTGTACGGCGACGACTCGGTGACCTATCGCGACGTCGACACCATGGGACGCCTGTACCTGCGCGTGGACTGGGACAAGAACCAGGCGCTGTGGGGCAACTTCAACACCGGCATCACCGGCACCGAATACGCCCAGTACAACCGTTCGCTGTACGGCGGCGCGCTCGACTGGCGCAGCCGTCGCACCACCGCGATCGGCGAAGCCGGTTCGCAGCTGCGCGTGTTCGGCTCGCAGGCGCAGACCGCGCCGGGGCATACCGAACTGCTCGGCACCGGTGCGCGCCTGTACTACCTCAAGCACGGCGACGTGTTGCCGGGCTCGGAGAAGCTCACCGTCGAGGTGCGCGATCCCACCACCGGCCGGGTCGAGAACCGGGTCGATCTGGTGCGCGGCGCCGATTACGAAATCGACGAGTTGCAAGGCCGCATCCTGCTCGACAAGCCGCTGTCGCAAGTGTCGCGCGACGGCCTGCGTACCTTGACCCACGACACGCCGCTCGACGGCTACCAGCAGATCCTGCTGGTCGATTACGAATACGTCCCTACCGGTTTCGATGCCGACGACATGGCGACCGGTTTCCGCGGCAAGCACTGGTTCGGCGATCACGTCGCGGTGGGCGGCACCTACATCGACGAAAAACGCTCGGGCGAGGACTACAGCCTCAAGGGCGCCGACCTCACCCTGCAGGCCGGCCGCGGCACCTACCTCAAGCTCGAACAAACTCAAACCCAGGCAACCAGCGCGCCGGTGTTCTTCTCCGACAACGGCGGCCTGAGCTTCACCGAACTCAATTCCGGCCTGAATGACCGCGAGGGCAAGGCGCGCTCGGTCGAGGCGCGGGCCAATCTGCGCGAACTGGGCTGGACCGAAAACGACTGGACGCTGGGCTCGTGGTGGCGCAAGGTCGACGCCGGCTATTCGATTTCGCGTTACGACATCGGCGAGCCGATCGAAGAGCGCGGCTTCGAGTTCAACGGCGAACTGACCCCGGCGCTGCGCCTGTTCGGCCGCTACAGCGTGGCCGAACGCGGCAAGGAATCGCTGACCCAGGCCCAGCTCACCGGCGAATGGCGTCTCAACGACGACATCACCGTCAGCGGCGAAGTGCGGCGGGTGCAGGAGCAGCGCCTGAGCGGCGATGCCAACGGCACCTTGGCCGCGCTCGAGTACCGTCAGCAGGTCAGCACCCAGCTGGAGCTGTTCGGCACCGCGCAGGTCACCGTCGACGACGATGACGGCCGCTACGCCGACAACGATGCCCTGAGCGTCGGCGCCAAATACCTGTTCGGCGAACTGTCCAGCGTCGGCGCCGAACTCACCACCGGCGACCGCGGCGACGCGGCCAAGGTCAACGCCGAATACCGGCTCGCGCCCGATCACAGCCTGTACGGCAGCTACACCTATTCGACCGACACCACCGAGCACGATCCGCTGTTCAACGACCGCCTCAACAGCGGCTGGACCCTGGGTCAACGCTGGCGCCTGTCGAACCAGGTCAACCTGTTCAACGAAAGCCAGTTCATCAAGGCGCCGAACGAATCCGGCCTGGCCCACACCTACGGCATGGATTTCTATCCGGGCGAAGGCTGGAACCTGGGCTTCACCCTGCAGCAGGCGACGCTCGATCGCGCCGCCGAACTGGGTCAGGTCAACCGCCGCGCGGTCAGCCTCAGCGGCGGCCGCAATTCGGTCGACACCCAATGGTCAAGCAAGCTCGAATGGCGGCGCGACAGCGGCGCGGAGCGGCGCGAGCAGTGGACCTCGAGCAATCGCTTCCTGCACAAGCTCAACGACAGCTTCCGCGTCGCCGGCCGGCTGAACTATTCGCAGACTCGCGACCAGATCAACCGCGACGCCGGCGCCAAGTTCGTCGAAAGCAATGTCGGCTTCTCATGGCGCCCCTACAACAACACGCGCTGGGCGCTGCTGGGAAAGTACACCTTCCTGTACGACGTGTCGGCGCTGGAGCAGGTCGGTCCCAACATCGCCGATTACGATCAGCGCAGCCAGGTGCTCGCGTTCGAAGGCATCTATCACCCGAACCATCGCTGGGAGTTCGCCGGCAAGCTGGCGCGGCGGGTCGGCGAGGTGCGCTTCGGCCGGCTGAAGGGCGAGTGGGTCGATTCAGCGACCACCTTCGCCGCGGTGCAGACGCGTTACGAGTTCAAGGAAGTCTGGCACGGCCTGGCCGAATACCGATGGCTCGACGTCAAGGACGGCGGCCGCAAGCAGGGCGCGCTGATCGGCATCGATCGCGACATCGGCAAGAACTTCCGCGTCGGCGTGGGCTACAACTTCACCGAGTTCAGCGACGACCTCACCAATTTCGATTACGACCATCGTGGCTGGTTCCTCAACATGGTCGGCAGTTACTGATGCATCGGCGCGGTCCAGCCTCGCTGGCTCGCGGCGATGCCGATTTCCGGAAGCGGCCGCTCCCCGGCCGTGGACGTGTGGGCCTTTGCGCCCACGATGCGGATGGGTTTTCCGGTGACACGGCGAACATATGCGCATGGCAAGTGCGGTACCCGCAAGGAAGGCAAGCAAGAGAACAGGAGCGACAAGTCGATACCTTCGGTCGTGCCAAGCAAGGCACGACTTCTGGCCAATTCAGCTAAACAATGAGGTGTACCAATGAAAGAGACCCGGCGCCGTATGACCCTTAATCTGGCCGGCAGCGAGATGCAGTTTCTCGAAGAGCTGTGTGTGCGCAAGGGTGTCAGCAAGACCGCGGCCATCCGTCAGGCGCTGCGCCTGTACCAGGTGGTCGAGGATCGTGCAGACAAGGGCAAGAAGATGTTCTTCGTCGACAACAGCACCAAGGAGCGTTCCGAACTGATGCTGTTGTGACCTGCATGACCCGCATGATGTGACTATGGCCCCGCCGCATACCGGAAGATGCGGCGACATTGCATGACAGCTTTCGGCCCAATCCGTTACCCCATCGAATCAGGCTCGTTCATCGCAATCGGGCCGGCGATGGTTTACCACCCAGTACAAGGCGCGGCGCGACCGTGCCGCAAGTCGGCTCTCGCGAGTCGGCGCGGCTAATCCGGTTGCGGCGGCAACTCCGCGGAGCCATGCCCACGGATCGGCTTCGATGAGGCGCTCAGGACGAACCGTTTCCGCGTAATCGGTTCGCGACGCCGGCAAGACTTCGCCCACGCCGGCACCCGCGTCCGGCCGATGAGCTGGGTTCGAAAGGCCAGCGCGTGCGAACGCCGCGCGCACTCGGGCGCGAGCCTCGATCACATGCCCAAGCACAAGCCTCAAACGCAAGCTTGCCCGCCAGCGCTGCTTGGCGACAACGCGATCGCGGTCAGCGAAAAAATGCCCGCAATACCGCATCCGCCTCGCGCAATCCCGGCGCCGCGTCGGCGGGCGGCGGCAACAGCACGAAGCGACAGCTCGGCAAGCTGGGCAAGCGCGTGGAGCGCGCGATCGCCAATCCCGGCGCGATCGCCGAAGTATTCAGGCAGCCCAGGCCCAGCCCGGCGCGCAGCGCCGCCTGCACGCCGGCGACGCCGCTGCCGATGTGCGCGATGCGGTGCCCGACCCGCTGCTGCTGCAAACGCCGCACCGCGGTCTGGTGCAGGCTGCAACTGGCCGGCAACAGTATCAGCGGCAGTTCGGATTCGCCGCGCAAATCCAGGCCGGGCGCGGCCACCCACGCCAACGGTTCGCGCCGCAGCACGTCGCTGCGGCCGCGTTGGCGGCTTTGCGCGGGTGTTTCCAGGTCCATGGTCAGGGCCAGATCGAAACCGCCCTCGGCGTGCGTGCGCGCCAACGCCGCGCTCTGGCCCATCGTCACCTGCAACTGCAGTTGCGGGCAGTGGCGGGCGAGATGGCCGAGCAGGGCGGCGATCTCGTCGGGCCGGAAGTAATCGCTGATCGCCAGCCGCACCTGGGTGCGATGCAGCTCGCGGCGCACGTCGTGCAGCGCCAGTTCGCCGAGCGCGAGCATCTGCCGCGCATGCCCGAGCAGGCGCTCGCCGGCCGGCGTCGGCACGACCCCGTTGCGCGAACGCAGCAGCAGCGGTGCGCCGGCCGCCAGTTCGAGCTTCTGGATCTGTTCGCTGATCGCCGACTGCGAGCGGAACACCCGGCCGGCGCCGCCGGAAATGCTGCCGGCGTCGGCGACCGCGACCAGGGCACGGAGCTGTTCCAGATCGAGGCTGCGCATGGGCGTTCCTGCTATCGGCCAGGCCGATGGATGGGATCAGATCTTCCCGCTATTCCGATGGCTGTGGCAAGCCTAATGTGAACCTGCATCCCGGGGCCGAGTCATGCCGGCCCGCCTCAGAGCCCGCCGCCATGCCGCACCTGAATCTGCAACTGTCCGGATCGCCGAACCCCGACCTCAGCCGTCGCACCGCGGCCTTGATCGCCGACCTCACCGTCGAGGTGCTGGGCAAACCGCGCGAGTTGATCGCGATCGCAATCCATTACGTCGACCGCGCGCACTGGTTTATCGATGGGCGCTCGCTGACTGATTGGGGCCGCGACGCGTTTCATCTCGACATCAGCATCACCGACGAGACCAACACCAAGGGCGAGAAAGCGCGTTATCTGCAACAGGTGCATGCGCAGCTATCGGCGCTGATCGGCGAGGTGCATGAGACCTCCTACATCCATGTGATCGACGCGCGTGCGGCGGCTTATGGCTATGGCGGGTTGACTCAGGAGCGGCGGTATCAGCTCGCCCAGTTGAGTACGAAAGATTGATCGAACCGATCTGCTCGATCGACGCGACCGGCGTGGTCGCCGAGGTCTCTGTGGGAGGGGCTTCAGCCCCGACGCTTTTGTCTCGGATCGCCGCGTCGGATCGAACAGCATCGGGGCGGACGCCTATTCCACAGAGACCTCGGGAGATCGAACATGTCCGCGGCTATTCGCTCGCAAGTTCGGCGAATCGCTGCGCGTCAAACCGAATCCCCCAGCGCCACCTGCGCCCGCAACCAATCGCGCAAGGCCCGCACCTGCGGACTGGGATTTGCATCGGCATGCACGAACCAGTGCGGATGGCCCTGCAGCGCCGGCCCGAACGGCTGCACCAGCGTGCCCGCGGCGAGGTCGTCGGCGACCAGGGTCAGGCTCAGCAGGGCCACGCCGTGGCCGGCGATCGCCGACTGGATCGCGTGGCTTTCGTCGGTGAAGCGCAGGCCGGCGTCGACATCGAGCCCGTCCAGCCCGGCCTGCGCGCACCAGCCGCGCCAGGTCGGCGAATCCTGGGTCGGGTGCCGCCATTCCGAATGCAGCAGGCTGTGCCGGCGCAGATCGTCGGGGCCGCGCAGGTCCAGGCGCGGGCTGCACACCGGCGCGAAGCGGTTGTCGATCAGCGCTTCGGCGACCAGGCCCGGATATGGCCCGCGGCCGTAGCGGATCGCCGCGTCGGCGACGCCCCCGTGCAGATCGACCGGATCGTCGGAGGCATGCAGGCGCAGGTCCAGGTCCGGATACGCGGCGTGGAACGAGGCCACCCGCGGTACCAGCCATTTCGCCGTGAACGACAAGGTCGCCGAGATCGTCAGCGCCTGCCGCCGCGGCCGCGCGGTCAGTTCGGCGATCGCCTGGGCGAAGGCGTCGAAGCCGTCGCGCAGCACCGGGTACAGCCGCTCGGCCTCGGCGGTCGGCCGCACCCGCCGGGTCTCGCGCTCGAACAGGCGCAGGCCAAGCTGCGCTTCCAGCGCGCGGATCTGGTGACTGATCGCGGTCGGGGTGACCGACAACTCCTCGGCGGCGCGCTTGAAGCTGCGCAGCCGGGCCGCGGCCTCGAAGGCGCGCAGGGTGCCCAGCGGGGGCAGGCGGCGTCCGTTCATGGATGAAATTCACTCATGCGTTGGCTGAGAAATCGGAGTTTGTACGGCCGTATCGGCAGATTCAACATGCGCTTATACCGCCGATTGCCCGCTTCACGGCAATCACTGCTCATCCATCAGCAACCCGGACTCCGCCATGACCCGCCTTCTGCACATCGACGCCAGCGCCCGCCTGCACGGCTCGGACAGCCACCCCCACGGCTCGCACAGCCGCCGCCTGAGCCAGCGCTTCGTGCGCGGCTGGCGCGAACTCAACCCCGCCGACGAGATCGTCGTGCGCGACGTCGGCCTCGCGCCGCCGACCCCGGTCAGCGACCGCTGGATCCACGCCGCATTCACCCCGGCGGCCCGGCGCGAGCCGTGGATGACCCAGGTGTTGGCCGAAAGCGACGCCCTGATCGACGAGTTGCTGGCCGCCGACCTGGTCGTCGCCGGCGTGCCGATGTACAACTTCGGCGTACCCGCGCCGTTCAAGGCCTGGATCGACAACGTGGTGCGGGTCGGCCGCACCTTCGGCTTCGACCGTCAGCGCGAAGGCGAGCCGTACTGGCCGATGCTCGATGACGCCGGCAAGACCCTGGTGCTGCTCAGTTCGCGTGGCGACTACGGCTACGGCGCCGGCGAACGCCTGGCCCATATCAACCACGTCGAACCAGCGGTGCTGACGCCGATGCGCTACCTCGGCATCACCGACAGTCACGGCGCGGCGGTGGAGTACGACGAATTCGGCGGCGACGATCTGCGCGCCTCGATCGAGCGCGCCGAAGCGCAGGTGGACGCCTTGGTGCAGCGGCTTTCGCACGAACGCGCGACCCGAGCCGCCGCGTGACGAATCGCAAGCGATCCGCGCACGCGTGATCGGCAAGGTCCGGCACGGCCCGGGCTTGGACTTTTCACCGCCCGGACCTAAGGTGGGCGACCGGATCGCGTCGCCCGCCGCGATCGCCGTCGCGCGAGAACCGACCGATGACCCCGCCGTGCTGAGAACCGTGTGCGCCACCCGTTACGTCACCCCGCTGCGCGAGGGCGGCTCGTTGCCGGCCGTGGTCGAGGCCGACGACGACGGTTTGTACGTGATGAAATTCCGCGGCGCCGGCCAGGGCCGCAAGGCGCTGATCGCCGAGATCATCGGCGGCGAACTCGCACGCCGGCTCGGCCTGCCGGTGCCCGAAATCGTGCTGATCGAGCTCGACCCCGACATGGCGCGGACCGAACCCGATCCGGAAATCCAGCACCTGATCCGCGAAAGCGCGGGCCTCAATCTCGCCCTCGATTACTTGCCCGGCTCGGTCAACTACGACCCGCTGGTCGATCGGCCGAACGGGGAACTGGCCTCGCGCATCGTCTGGTTCGATGCGTTCGTGACCAACGTCGACCGCACCGCGCGCAACACCAACATGCTGCTGTGGCACCGTCGCCTGACCCTGATCGATCACGGCGCGGCGCTGTACTTCCATCACAACTGGGCCGGCGCGGCCGATGCCGCGGCGAGCCGTTTTGCGCCGATCAAGGACCACGTACTGCTGCCGCTGGCCGACCGACTCGCGCAGGTCGACGAAGCGCTGGCCGCGCAGATCACCCCCGAACTGGTGCAAGCCATCGTCGAACTGATTCCCGACAGCTGGCTGATCGACGAACCCGGCTTCGGCGACGCGGACGCCCACCGCCGCGCCTATGCCGACTACCTCAACCGCCGCGTGCTCGCGCCGCGCGCTTTCGTCGAGGAGGCGCTGCATGCTCGTTCGCTCCAGCTATGACTACGCGGTGATCCGCGTGGTGCCGCGGGTCGAGCGCGAGGAATTCGTCAACGTCGGCGTGCTGGTCTCGTGCCCGCAGGCCAAGTTGCTGGTCGCCGGTATCGAACTCGATCCACGGCGGCTGCTCGCGCTCGATCCCAACGTCGATATCGACGCGGTGCGCCTGCATTTGCAGGCGATCGCGAAGATCTGCGAAGGCGGCGCCGATTCCGGCCCGATCGGCCAGTTGCCGCCGCGCGCGCGTTTCCATTGGCTGACCGCCAAGCGCAGCTCGATCATCCAGCTCTCGCCGGTGCACACCGGCCGCTGCCTGCAGGCCGATGCGATCGTCGAGCATTTGTTGCAGCGGATGGTGCGGGTGGCCGCGCCGCGCGATTGAAGTTTCGAATGAGCGAAGCGTCGGTGCATCGAACTCGCACCGACTCGGAACAGGGGCGCCGCTGATGGAATCGAAACGACTCGATAGACGCGATCGCATCGCTGGAGGGCTGGTCGGCCTGCTGGTGGGCGATGCGCTGGGCGTGCCCTACGAATTCCATCCGCCGCACGAGATTCCATCCGCCGACGATATCGAGTACACGCCGCCGCCGGGATTCGATCGCTCGCACAAGCCGATCCAGCCGGGCACGTGGTCGGACGACGGCGCGCAAGCGCTGTGTCTGCTTGAATCCCTGCTCGAATGCGATCGTCTGGATATCGACGACTTGGGGCGCCGCCTGGTGCGCTGGTACGACGACGGGCATCTGGCCGTGGACGGCGTGGTGTTCGATGTCGGCGTAGCGACCGGTCGCGCTTTGCTCGCGCTGCGCGACGGCGCGTCGCCGTTGGCCGCCGGGCACCGCGATGGCGAGCACAGCAGCCACGGCAATGGCGCGCTGATGCGCTCGCTGCCTCTGGCGCTGTGGCACCGGGGTAGCGATGCCGAGCTGGTAGGTGATGCGCAACTGCAGTCGCGGGTCACTCACGGGCATGTGCGCTCGCAAGTGTGCTGCGCGCTGTATTGCCTGTGGGCTCGGCGGATATTGCAGTCAGTGGACGATCCGTGGCGCGATGCGGTGACGACCCTGCGCGCGTTGTGGGTCGATAACGCGCAGGCGCTGGAAGAGTTGGAGTGGTCGTTGCGGCCGGACGAGCAGGCCATCGGCCACGGTTCGGGCTATGTGGTCGACAGCTTGCGTTCGGCGCTGTGGGCGTCGTCGCTGCCGACGTACGAGCAAGTGGTGCGGGCCGCCATCGGGCTGGGTCGCGATACCGATACGACGGCCTGCATCGCCGGTGGGATAGCCGGACTGCGCGAGGGGATCGGCGCGATACCCGAACGCTGGCGCACCGGATTGCGCGGAAGTGCGTTGTACCGGCCATTGCTGGATCGACTGCTGGCGAAAGCGGGTCACGAATAAACCGCGGCCACCAGCCAACCACGTTTCGCCTTGACGACCATCGAGCGGACGCCGACGTCGACCTTGCCGTACTCGGGCATCGTCCCTATGTTTCACAGGCCCAGGCCGTCCGGCCGCGGCATCGTGCGGCAGGAGCGAGCGAAGCGATATGACCCAGATGGATATGAGCGAGCAGGGACCGAACCTCTTCGACGATGCGCGCGACGCGTCCGACCTCAAGCGCGCGGTCGCGTTGCTGGAAACCCCGTCGCTGACCGCGCGCATGGCCGCGCTGGCCGGGGCGCCGATCGAGTTCGGCATGTCCAAGCTGCCGAAGTTCGCCCATCGCGGCATCCAGAAGACCGTCCACGCGGCCTTGCACAAGGCCGCATCGGCGGCGTTGTGGACGGTCAAGGACGTGCCGAACAAGGGCTCGTCGACCAAGACCCACAAACTCGCGGCGGCGGCGTCGGGCGTGGCCGGCGGGATGTTCGGCGCGCTCGGATTGACCCTGGAGCTGCCGGTCACCACCGTGATCATGATGCGTTCGGTCGCCGATATCGCCCGCAGCGAAGGCTTCTCGGTGTCCGAGCCGTGGGTGCAGGCGGCCTGCGTGGAGGTGTTCGCGTTCGGCGGCAACAGCAAGGACGACGATGCGTCGGAGTCGGGGTATTACGCCTCGCGCGGCGTGTTGTCGGAACTGACCAAGAACGCCACCCGCGAGCTGGTGCATCTGGCCGGGCATCGCGGCGCGGAACAGGTCACCCATGCCTATGCCAAGAAGCAGGGCGCGGCGTGGATGGCCAAGCTGATCGACGCGGTGGCCACGCGCTTCGGCGTGATCATCACCGAGAAGACCGCCGCGCAACTGGTGCCGGTGATCGGCGCGGCGACCGCGGCGACGATGAATGTGCTGTTCACCAATCACTATCAGGACATGGCGCGCGGGCATTTCATCGTCAAGCGGCTGGAACGCAAGTACGGCGCGGATGCGGTGGAGCGGGCGTACCGCCAGGTCAAGGCGGGCGAGGGCGCGTTGCCGGCGTTGCAGCACGGCGGCGATTGACGCGCCGATCCTCACGCGCGGCGTCGGCGCTGGAGTCTCTCTCGCAATGAGGGTTGGGGATTCGCCGGGATTGCGCGCAAGACGTCCGACCTTCGCGTCGGCATCAGGCGATGCGATGCGGCGCGTGTGACAGCGGCATCAGTCCCACGCCACTTCCCGGATTACTCCGAACCCGACGCCTTACTGACTGCCGCGCAGCACTAAGGTCGTCCGCGTGCCGCGCTCGGCCTTGTCGAAGCGAAGATTCCAGCCCAGGTGTTCGCACAGCCGCGAGATCAGGTCCAGGCCGATGCCGCCGCCTTCGCGGCCACCGCGCGCGACCCGGGTGTAGATCTCGCTGATTTCCTCCGGGGTCATGCCGTGGCCCGGGTCTTCGATCACCACGGTGGCGTCGGCTTCCAACCGAACGGTGATCTCGCCGCGGTCGCTGTTCTCGATCGCATTGCGCAGCAGATTGCCGATCGCGGCCTGCACGATCGGCAGCGGCGCGACGATCTCGCACGGCGCCATCGGCGCCAGCACCATCGTCAGGTCCTTGTCGCGGGTCAGGTGGCGGTGATCCTCAATGATCTCCGGGAGCAGCTGATCCAGCGAAAACCGGTCGCTGCTCGCGGTCAGGCGCTTGGGGTCCTTGGCCAGCACCAACAGCAGCGAAATCAGTTGCTCGACATCGCGCGCGGTGCGGTGGATGCGGCCGAGCTGATTGCGCGTGGCCGGCGACAGGTCGGGCTGGTCGAGCGCGATTTCGGTCGAGCCGGCGATCACCGCGATCGGCGTGCGCAGTTCGTGGCTGGCGCTGTCGATGAAGGCGCGTTCGCGCGCGACGAAACGATCGTGGCGCTCGACGTAATCGTTGACCGCGTCGGCGATCACGACCAGTTCCGAACTCGCCGATTCGGGCACGTCGATGCGTTGGCCGGCGCGGTCGGGCTGCAAGTTGCCGATGCGCCGGGCCATGTTGCTCAGCGGTCGCACCAGCCGGTGCACGCCCCAGGCGATCACCGCGCACAGCAGCAGCAAGGTGGTGATCGCCGAGCCGGCGATGGTCAGGGCGAGGTCGAACTCGCGATGCTCCATGTCGTCGATGTCGAGCGCCAGGGTCAGCCGGCGGCCGTCGACGTCGCGCACCAGCGCGACATACTCGGTGCCGTGGACCACGATCTCGTCGTGGACGCCCGGCTCCAGCGAACGCAGCTCGGCCGGCGGCGGGCGGGTGGCGTCGTCGTACAGGTGCAGCGCCGGGGTGTCGGTCCAGCGGTAATCCGGATCCAGGCGGCTGCGCTCGACGAAATGATCGAGCTCGGTGTCCATCAACGAGGTCCACACCAGATGCTCGGCGTGTTCGTTGACGATCACGCCCTGCACGACCACCGCGATCGACAGCAGCGCGGTATAGCCGAACAACCCCAGCAGAATGCGATTGCGCAGGCTCGAGCGCGGGCTGCGCGCGCTCGGCGTGGCGGTCGCCGCGCCGTTGGAACTGGAATCAGCCGACGCTGTCATCGCTCGCGGCGTCCGCGGCCGGCGGGATCGCGAGCCGGTAGCCCACGCGCGGCAAGGTCTGGATCAGTTTGACCGGATAGGGGCCGTCGACCGCGCGGCGCAATTCGTAGATATGCGAACGCAGCATGTCGCCGTCAGGCGGGCTGTCGCCCCATAAGGCGTGTTCCAGGCGCTCGCGGGTGACCGCGCCGGGGCTGGACTGCAGCAGCACCTCCAGCAGCTTGCGGCAGGCCGGGTACAGGTGCAGGGCGCGACCGCCGCGACTGACTTCCAGCGTGGTCAGGTCGAGCTTGAGGTCGGCGACCTGCAGTACCCGGCTGCGGCCGCGGCCGGCGGCGCGCGCGGCCAGCGCTTCCAGCCGCACTTCCAGTTCGGGCAGGGCGAAGGGCTTGGTCAGGTAGTCGTCGGCGCCGGCGCGGAAGCCGGCGATCTTGTCGGGCAGTTCGTCGCGCGCGGTCAGCATCAGCACCGGTACGTCCGAGCCGGCCTCCTCGCGCAGGCTGCGCAGCACTTCGCGCCCGTCCAGGCGCGGCAGCATCCAGTCCAGCACGATCGCGTCGTAACGCTGGGTCACCGCCAGGTGCAGGCCGGTCGGGCCGTCGGGCGCGGCGTCGAGGGTGTAGCCGCGCGCTTCGAAATAATCGAAGAGGTTGGCGACCAGGTTGCGGTTGTCTTCCACCACCAACAGGCGCATGCGCCGGGTTCTCCATGCCGCGGGAGCGGCGATTGCGATAGTGCCCCATCCGCGGGGCCGCTGGGGTTCCCGCATCGGAACAGTCCGGGTCGGAACAGTCCGGGTCGGAGCAGTCTGGATCGGGGCCGGCGAGGGTCGGCGCCGACGGCGGCGTCGAACCAAACCGCCAGCTTGCGGCCGCAAGCGTCGGAACCTTGTCGGAATCTGGCGGGGATTCAGCCAAGTGGGTGCGATCGCCGCCCAAGGCTGAACGATCAGCCACATCCTTTCCACGTGCCAAGTGCTTTTAACGAAGCCGCAACTCCGCTCCGACCGCGCTCCGACAGCACCGTTTCGATCATCGCCGCACCCGGTTCCACGACGTCCGTGTGTTGCACCGGTTCCCTGATCGCCTTCGAGCCCGCTGCCGTCGATGAACCGTTCCGCTTCCTGGCCCCGCCCGACGGTGGCCGCTTCGCCTGCCTTGCCCGGCTTCGCGCCGCAGCCGTCGTCCTATGTGCCGTCGTCCCATGTGCTGTCGTCCGTGCCGTCGCCCCGCATGTTCCTGCTGCGGCATGCGCTGTGGCCGCTGCTGGCGTGGCTGGCGCTGTCGTTGCTGAGCATGGGCCTGGGCGGCGACTTCTGGCTCGCCGATCGCTTCTACGCCTGGCAGGGCGGGCACTGGAGCCTGCAGAACGCGTTCCTGACCGAGCACGTGATCCATCGCTTCGGCCGCGACGCCAGCACCGCCGCGTGGATCGGCGTGTTCGCGCTGTGGCTGTTCGCCCGCAGCCGTCCGGCGTTGGCGCACTGGCGCCGGCCGCTGGCCTATCTGCTGCTGTCGACACTGATCGCGATCGTGCTGGCGTCGGGGCTCAAGTCGCTGACCAACATGGACTGCCCCTGGGACCTGAGCCGCTACGGCGGCGATCGCGAGTTCTTCGGTCTGTTCGACGCGCGACCGGCCGCGCTCGCGCGCGGTGTGTGCTTCCCCGCCGGCCACGCCAGCGCGGGCTATGCCTGGGTCGCCTTGTACTTCTTTTTCATGATGCTGCGGCCGCGCCTGCGCTGGGCCGGGCTCGCGACCGGTCTGGGGCTAGGCCTGCTGTTCGGTTTCGCCCAGCAGTTGCGCGGCGCGCATTTTCTTTCGCACGACGTGTGGACCCTGGCGATCAGCTGGTTCGTCGCGCTTGCGCTGTATCTGGCGATGGTCCCGCGCGAGGCGCCGATAGCCGCGCGTGATGCGCTGCCGTTGTCGGGAGGCGCCGCGCGATGAACGTGATTGCACGCACCCAGCTGCGTTGGCCGGCGTGGTTCGCGTACCGGCCCGAATTCGGCGTCGACGCGCTGGTTCTGATGGCCAGCGTCTACTTCGCGCTATGCGCCAACAGCGCGTTCTGGCGCGCGACCGCGGCGACCGGCGTATTGAGCGGCGCGCACGGCGCCTGGGTCGCGGTATGCGTGTTCGTGGCGGTGGTGGCGATCACCTTCCTGCTGCTGGGCCTGTTGCTCAATCGATGGACATTGAAGCCGCTGCTGACGGTGTTGCTGCTGGTCAGCGCGGGCGCGGCCTATTTCATGAGCAACTACGGCGTCTACATGGACACCGGCATGATCCGCAACGTGCTGCAGTCCGATACCAAGGAATCGCGCGAGCTGATCACCGGTGGCATGCTGTTTTCGGTACTGCTGTACGGCCTGCTGCCCGCGTCGCTGCTGTGGCGGGTGCGGCTGAAGACACGCGCGCTGGGCCGCGCGGTGCTGGTCCGGGTGGGCTTGCTGCTCGCCTCGCTGGTGATCGCCGCACTGGCCTTGCTGGGCTCCTACCAGGACATTTCCTCGCTGCTGCGCAATCACAAGGAAATCCGTCATCTGGTGACGCCGGCCAATTACCTGGTCTCGCTGACCCGGGTCGTGTTGGACGACTCGGCCTCGCGAGTGCGCGGACGCACGCCGATCGGCACTGATGCGCGCGTCGCCGCGCGGCCGGTGGGCAGCAAGCCGCGCCTGTTGGTGATCGTGGTCGGCGAAACCGTGCGCGCGCAGAACTGGGGCTTGAACGGCTACGCGCGCCAGACCACGCCGGAACTGGCGCGGATCGCACCGATCAATTTCCCCGACATGACCGCGTGCGGCAGCAGCACCGAGGTGTCGGTGCCGTGCATGTTCTCGCCGTACGGACGCGAGAATTACAACAAGGATCGAATCCAGGGCTCGGAGTCGTTGCTCAACGTGCTCGAGTACGCCGGTATCCAGACTCTGTGGCGCGACAACCAGACCGGTTGCAAGAACGTGTGCAAGGACCTGGCGTTCGAATCGTTCGAACACGGCACCGATCCCAAGTTCTGCACCACCGAAGGCTGCTTCGACGAAGTCATGCTGCAGGGCCTGCGCGAGCGCATTGACGCCAAGCCCGGCGACGCGGTGGTGATCCTGCACCAGCTCGGTAATCATGGCCCGAGCTATTACCTGCGTTATCCGCAGCGCCTGCGCCGTTACACCCCGACCTGCGAAACCAGCGAGCTGGGCCAGTGCAGCCAGCAGCAGATCGTCAACGCCTACGACAACGCGGTGCTGGCCACCGACGAATTCCTGGCGCGCACGATCCGTTACCTGGCCCAGGACAGTACGCGCGATACCGCGATGATCTACCTGTCCGATCACGGCGAGTCGCTGGGCGAGAACGGTTTGTACCTGCACGGCGTGCCGTACGCGATCGCGCCCAAGACCCAGACCCGGGTGCCGATGGTGATGTGGTTCTCGCCGGGCTTCAGCGCCGCGCGCGGCCTGGACCTGCGCTGCCTGCGCGAGGAAGCGGCCAAGCCGGCGAGCCAGGACAACCTGTTCCACTCGGTGCTGGGCTTGATGCAGGTGGAGACCGGCGTGTATCAGAAGCGGCTGGATTTGTTCGCGCCGTGCGATGGCAAGATTGTGGCGAAGAGGTAAGAGCCGGTTCGCAATATCTTTTGCTCGTTGCTTCCGCGAAGGCGGGCTCTTATCTACTCCGGCGAAGCCGAATATCTAGAGCCTTCAGCGCTATCCCGCCGGTCCACCATTCCCGCAAAGGCGGGCTCAGCTCCACTTCGGCGAAGCCGAATATCCCATGCTTTCAGCTTCATCTCTCCAGTCCGTCATTCCCGCGAAAGCGGGCTTCGCTTTACTTCGGCGAAGCCGAATATCCAGTGCCTTTCGTGCGAGAGCGCTTGAAGTCGCAGGATATTCAACTTCACCGAAGTAAAGCGAAACCTGTTTTCCCACGAATGACGACTAAAAGCGCTTAGGCCCGAGGCAGCGACTTACCGCATCACCGCACCCGCCAATTGAATCAAGTCGCGCCCCACCAGCGCCGATGCAACACGCGCCGATGGCTATAACGCAACCATCGCCGCACCTCGCTCTCATTGGCGCGTTGCGGATACGGCCACGTCGCGGCCTGCGTATTCGGCGAGATCCAATCGTCCTGCCGCCACAACGCATCGACGCAGGCGAAATAACCGTGATTGACCAGCACTTCGAACTCCGGATCGAGGAAGCGATCCAGATCGGTGCGGATCCGCCCGATCACCTCGCGCACCAGCGCCGGGCTGTAACCGTCGGCGCCTTCGTCGCGGCCACCGGTCAAGCCCCAGTACACGCCGATCATCGCACCGCTTCCGGCCTGGCCGAAGAACAGGCGCTTGCGCAGCGCTTCGGCCTGATTGCTCATCACCTGGGTGTAGCGCATCAGCGTTTGCAGCCACCAGCGCTTGGTTTCGAATACGAACGGGCCGCCCGCGTCGGATACCAGCACTTCGCGGTAGCGGCGCAGACTCGGTTCGGTGGCCAGGTTGTCGTACACGCCGCCGTCGCTGAGCTCGATGCGCGCGCGCAGCAACGGCGCGTCGTCGCCTTGGTAATTGCCGCGCTGGTAGCCGCCGGGCGCGGCGGCGAAGCGCACCGGGCCGAACACCGGCGGGAACGACGACGAGGCGGCGACCGCGCAACTCAGGCGCGTGCGCTGT
The DNA here is from genome assembly GCF_057655755.1 of Lysobacter sp. Soil_N_51. NCBI lineage: Bacteria > Pseudomonadati > Pseudomonadota > Gammaproteobacteria > Lysobacterales > Lysobacteraceae > Lysobacter > Lysobacter sp. Soil_N_51. Next base: position 21,895 of record NZ_JBDGLR010000010.1, read on the forward strand.
GCGCCGTCGCGCAGATAGCCGGCGAGGTAGTCGCCGACCCGGCGGCGCGAGAATTCCCAGTTCACGCCGAAGGTCAGGTCGGTCGCGCAGAACACGAACGCCGGCGCATCCGGCAGATCGTCGAGCGTGCGTTCGCCGAGCGCGTGGATATAGCCGCGTTCGAGCAGGGCGATGCGGTGCGAGGGCATGAGCCAGTTGTGAGCGAGGGTGGCCAGCACCGGCCAGGTGCGCAGGTCGCGCGCGGCCACGGCGCGGAACGGTTCGACCACGGTCGCGCGGAAATCGATGCGGTCGCTCCAGGCGGCGAAGGATTCGTCGCGGGAGGTGCGCGTGTCGAGGTAACGGCAGGCCAGCCAGGCCGAGACGATGCTGCCGCCGGAGACCGAACTGAATAAGGTGGTGCCGGCCAGCAGGCCGGTTTCGTGCAGCCGCAGCAGCGAGCCCAGGTGGAACAGCGCGGCGCGGTAACCACCGCCGGACAGGCACAGCGCGCGGCCTTCGCGTTCGCTCGCGCGGCGGGTGTCGGCGGCCAGTTCGGCGCGCAGCGCCTCGCGGCGGATGCGCAGGCGTTCGAGTTCGACATCGGTGCTTTTCATCGCGGACGCCCTCGCGGTTTGCGGCGCGGCGGGGGACCGCGCTGGCAGCCGGTTATTGTCCGATAGGGGTGTCGCTGAGGCTGCGATTTCGAAGCGCACTGTCCCTCACCCCAACCCCTCTCAGCTCTGCACTTCCTACGGTCGCCGCAAGCGGGAGAGGGGCTCAACGGCTGCAAGGTCATGCAGTCGCCGCGATGCTCCCTGTAGGAGCGGCGTCCTGCTGGATTTCCTTCGGTCACAAGCCGCGACCGCGGCAATGAAGTGACGACGTCAGCCAAGTTTCCCGGTCGCGGCTCGCGCCGCTCCTGCAGAGGGCATGGCGGGTAACGCGTTGTGCTCGCCGCGCTGCGGCCTCGCTCACGCCATGAGAGAGGCCGCAGCGCTCACGCCCGGGCCGGCGCGTTCGCTCAGGCCACCTGCACCAGCGGTTCGCTGGTTGGCGCGGTGGCCGGCGTCGCCGCCTCGTGGCCGCCGCGCAACGGCGGCAGCAGGCCCCACTCCCCCAAGGTTCGCACCGCGGTCGCGTTGCCGTTCTCGGCGCGGATTTTTTCGCCCAGTGCGTGCGCGGCGTCGACGCGTTGCGGTTCCAGCGCCTGCGCGATCGCCTGCGCCATCTGCTGCGCGTCGACCGTGCGCCGATCCAGCGCCGGCGGCGCCACGCCCAGTTCGTTCATGCGCCGCGCCCAGAACGGTTGATCGCCGAAGAACGGCACGAACACCGACGGAATGCCGGCGCGCGCGGCTGCCACCGTGGTGCCGGCGCCGCCGTGATGCATCGCCATCGCCATGCGCGGGAACAGCCAGTCGTGCGGCGCGGCTTCGATCACGTAGATCTGATCGTCCATGCGCCCCGGTTCGCGACGCAGGCCGCCCCAGCCGGTCGCCAGCACCGCTCGACGGCCGCTCAGACGCACCGCGTCGACCACGATGTCGGTGAAGGCTTCGGCGTTGTTGGCCAGCATGCTGCCGAAGCCGATGTAGATCGGTTTCTCGCCTTCGGCCAGGAAGTCGGTCAGCGATTGCGGCGGCTGCCATTCGCCGGCCTGATCGAGGAACCAGCTGCCGGTGACGCAGACCTGTTCGGGCCAGTCGTCGGGACGCGGCAGGATGTGCCGGCTGTAGCCGTACAACACCCGCATGCGCTCGGGGTCTTTGTCGAAGTACGGCCCGTACCACGGATATAGCGGCAGCTTGAGCTGCGGACGGATCGCGCCGTTGACCGCCGGTTTCAGCGTGTACCAGGCCAGCAGCTTCATCACCGAGAACAGCGCCATGTTGGCCCAGCCGGGAAACTCGCGCTTGGACCAGAACGACAGCGGCGAGAGTTTGCGCGACGGCGTGAACGGTTGCAGATGCGCTTGCAGGAACGGCACGTTCTCGGCTTCGCCCAGCGCCTTGGCGAGCTGGGTGACGATGCCGCTGCCGATCAACAGCGCCGCGCCCTTGCACGCAGGGCGCGCTTCCTTGGCCCAGGTCGCCGCCCACTCGGCGAATTTGGCCCGCGTGTGCTTGACCAGGAACCAGGGATTGAGCGCCTTGTCGACGGTCTCGGGATTGTTGGTCAACAGATCGCTGAAGTCGGCGCTGATCGCGCAGAACTCCAGCCCGGCCTCGCGCACCAGCGCAGCGAAGTTGTCGCTGGTGACGATGCGCACCGGATAACCGGCGCGATGCAGCGCCTGGCCCAGGCCGATGCACGGGCGCGCGTCGCCCTGGGTGCCGACGGTGAAGATCACGATCGCGCCGGGCTGGACCGGGCCGTCGACGCTGTGATCGTTGGCGGCCGGGCCGGCGGCGGGCATGGCTAAGGTCGGTGCGGACACGTGCGTCTCCTTACGAGTAAGCGGCGATGGCGCGCGGCGCGGCGGCCGTCGGCACGGGCGATTCCAGCCGTTGCGGCTCGGCCTGCGGCGGTTGCAGGCGTTCGCGCAGCAGGCGCGCGATGTGCGCGGCGGCGCGCGGCTCGAGCATGCTCTGGTGATGGCAGTCGATGTCGTGCACATCGATGCGTCCGCCGACGAAGGGCTGCCAGGCCTTGGGGTGGTAGTGCAGCAGGCCGTCGAGGTCGACGTGTTCCTTCAGTCGCGCATTGAAGAACACCACGTCGGCGTCGATCGCGCTGGGCCGGTAGCGCCGCGCCAGCATCAGGTTATTGCGGGTCACCGCGGCGACGTTCTCGATCAACCGCGCATCGGCCTTCATGATTTCCTGCACCAAGGGAATCGAGAACACCTCGTATTCCTGACACAGCAGATCGGCCAGCCCGCGCATGTCCTGCGGTGGGTTTTCGCGCGCGCGCTGGTGGAAGCCGAGGAACTTGAGCACTGCCTGCGCCTGCTGCGCTTCGCTGGCATCGGCGTTGTCGGCGACGAAGGGGTACGAATCCATCATCGCCAGCAACTCGACCCGCTCGCCGTTGGCCTGCAACTGCGCGGCGATGGCGTGGCAGATGAGGCCGCCCAGCGACCAGCCGAGCAAACGGTACGGCCCGTACGGCTGCACCTTGCGCATCTGCGCGATGTAGTCGGCGGCGATTTCCTCGATGCTGCCGGGCAGGGCGCCGCCGCCGCGCAATCCGCGCGACTGCAAGGCGTACACCGGCATATCGTCGAGATGGCGCAGCATGCCGGCGTACGACCAGCTGAAGCCGGTGACCGGGTGGATGCAGAACAGCGGCCGGTCGCGTTCGGACGGACGCAGCGACAGCAGGCCGGCGAGCGGATCGTTCTCGCCGCCGTTGCGTTCCAGATGCGCGGCCAGCCCGGCGATGGTGGAGCCTTCGAACAAGGCGCCCAGCGACAACTCGCTGCCGAAGTGGCGCGGGAACGCCGCGACCAGTTCCGCGGCGCTGAGCGAATCGCCGCCGAGTTCGAAGAAGTTGTCGTGGATACCGACCTGGTCCAGGCCGAAGATCTGCTGCCAGATCAGCGCCAGCTTGTGCTCGGTCTCGCTGCGCGGCGCCACGTAGCGCGCGCTGCGGCTGCGTTCGGGCGGCGCCAGCGCTTTGCGGTCGAGCTTGCCGCTCGCGCTCAGCGGCAACGCGGCCAGTTCGGTGTACACGCTCGGCACCATGTAGTCGGGCAGTTTCAACGCCAGACGGCGGCGCAGCGCGTCGCTGTCGAGCCGCGCGCCGGGCGTCGGCACCACGTACGCGGCGAGCAGGGCGTGGCCGGCCGCGTCGGTGTGCAGCGCGACCGCGGCCTCGGCGACGCTATCGTCGGCGCCGAGCAGGGTTTCGATCTCGCCCAGTTCGACCCGATGACCGCGGATCTTGACCTGCTGGTCGGCGCGGCCGAGGTATTCGATCACCCCGTCGTCGCGCCAGCGTGCCAGGTCGCCGGTGCGGTACATGCGCGCGCCGTCGGCGGCGAACGGATCGGCGAGGAAGCGCTCGGCGGTCAGATCGTCGCGATTGAGATAGCCCTGGGCCACGCAGGCGCCGCCGATGTACAGCTCGCCGACGCTGCCGGTCGGCACCGGCTGCCACTGCGAATCGAGCACATAGGCGCGGGTGTTGAGCAGCGGCCGGCCGATCGGCGGCGCGGCGCCGTCGGCGACGTCGAGCGCGCTCAGTTCGATCGCGCTCGCCCACACCGTGGTTTCGGTCGGGCCGTACAGATTGGTGACGCGCGCGGCCGCGGCGATCAAACGCTGGGCCAGTTCCGGCGGCAAGGCTTCGCCGGTCGACAAGGCGTGCACGCCGTCCAGGCGCACGTCGGGATTGGCCAGCAGCATGCGCCACAGCGACGGCGTGGCCTGGACGAAGTTGAGCGCGTGCTCGGCGATCAGACGGCCGAGCGCGAGCGGATTGCGGATCACCTCGGCGGTGGTCAGCACGATCCGCGCGCCGACGCTGAGCGGCAGGAACAGCTCGAAGCAGGCGATGTCGAACGCGACCGTGGTCTGGGCCAGGAAGCGGTCGGCCGAGGTCGGCGCGAACAGGCGCTGGGTCGCGAGCAGGAAGTTGCTCAGGTTGCCCTGGCTCACGCGCACGCCCTTGGGCCGCCCAGTCGAGCCGGAGGTGTAGATCAGGTACGCGTCGGCATCGGCGTGCGCATGCGGCAGCGGCGTCGCCGCGTCGGCGTCGTAGCGTTCGTCCTGTTCGTGCGCGAACAACAGCGGCACGCCGTGCGCGCCGAACGCGTCGGCGTAATTCGCCGTGGTCAGCAGCAGGCTCGGCGCGGCATCGTCCAGGGTCATGGCGATGCGTTCGATCGGCGCTTCCGGATCCAGCGGCAGGTAGGCCGCGCCGGCCTTCCACACCGCCAGCAACGCGGCGATCAGGATCTCGTCGCGCGGTAGCGCGATCGCGACGATCGCGCCGGGCTGCACGCCCCGCGCGATCAGGCGCTGGGCCAGGCGCGTGCTGCCTTCGTCGAGTTCGCGATAGCTCAGGCTGGTGTCGCCGCTGATCACCGCGACCGCGTCGGGCGTGCGCTCGGCCTGCTGCTGGAACTGCGCCAGCGCGGTGGCTTCCGGCAACGGCGCGTCGGTGTCGTTCCAGCCCAGCAGCAGGCGTTCGCGTTCGTCCTGACCGAGAATGTCGATCGCGCCGAGGGTCGCATCGGGATTGTCCAGCACCGCGTCGATCAGGCGCATCAACCGGCGCAGGTGTTGGTCGAGTTCGGCTGCCGGGTACAGGGTCGGATTGGCGTCGAAATCGAAGCTCAGCCCGTTGCCGTCGAGGCGATCGAACACGAACACGGTCAGGTCTTCGGCGGTGCCGTTGTGCAGGTTGCGGCCGCTGGCGCGGTGGCCGCCGAAGCTGCCGTAGTCGTAAGGTTCGATGTTGATGCCGAGCCAGGCCATGTGCTGGTCGGTGTTGACCAGACCCAGGTCGCGGCGCAGGTCTTCGTAGCGGTACTGCTGATGGCGCAGCGCCGACTTGACCACGCGCGAGACCTGTCCGAACAACTCGCTCATGCCCATGTCCGGACGCATCGCCAGACGGATCGCGACCACGTTGGCGACCATGCCCGGGGTGTTGCGCAGCGCGTGATTGACGCGCCCGGTCACCGGCATGCCGAACACCAGGTCATTGGCGCCGCTGGCGCGGTGGTAATACGCCGCGATCAGCGCGATCAGCACCTGCGGCAGGCTGACCCCGCAGTCGCGCGCGATCTGCGACAGGCGCTCGCGCGCATGCTCCGGCACATGCCCGCTGACCCGGCGCAGGCCGCCGTTGTTGCGCACGCGTCGACGCGCGAGCGTCACCGCTTCGGGCAGGTCGGCGAGTTGTTCCAGCCAGTACTCGCGATCGCGGCGGCAGCGCTCGGACTGGCGATAGGCGGCCTCGGCCTCGACCAGCGAAGCCAGCGTGCCGTAGTCGTTGGGCTCGGGCTCGCGGCCGTCGAGGTAAGCGCAATACAGTTCGTTGATGCGCTTGGCGGCCATGCCGCCGCTGAAGCCGTCGTACACGGTGTGGTGCGCGCGCTGATACCAGCAGAACAGGTCGTCGGCGAATTTGAACAGCGCGCCGACCCACAGCGGATCGTGGACCAGATCGACCGGCTTGATGATTTCCGCCTGCATCCAGCGCTCGGCCGCGGCGCGCGGGTCGGCGTCCTGGCTGACGTCGAAGTAGGGGAAATCGAATTCGTAGTGCTCGCGCACGATCTGATAAGGCAGTCCGCCTTGCTCGACGATGCGCACCCGGGTGGCCTCGGCCTCCTGGGTGAATTGACGCAGCGCGCGCAGGAACAGGGCCGGTTCGATCGGACCGTGGATCTCCACCGCTTCGGCGATGTTCAACGTGGCTTCGACCGAAGCGAGTTTGTGCCCGACCCACAAGCCGCGCTGGGCGGTGGTGAGGGGCAGGCCGGGGGTATGGAGTTCGTTCATTGCGCTTCCTTTGAGCGACCGTGGGGCCGCACGCCGCCGACGGCCGGCGGACGTTGTCCGACGGCGCGTGTGTTCGACGCGCGCGAGCCTGCGGCCGCCTCGTTCCTACGAGTGGCCCCCTCTCCATGTGTCGCGATTCAAATACCGCCATGGCCTGAGCGCAGCGCGCTTGGGCATGACCCTGTCCGTATGCATCCAGCGCGCTTGCGCGCGAACGGTGGGCCTAGAGTTGTTATTGGTGTGCTGACGGTCCTGCGTGGCGCGTGCTTAAGGAGGCGATGCATCTTCAGAGCGCGGCGTGCGAAAAAAGCGGCTCGCTTCCAAAGCGGTTGATTCGCAAGTGACACATCGGCAGTGCCGTTCGCCACCTGCGGAATCAATATCCCCGAGCGCTCAGGCCGTGTCCATCGAGATCGGTGAGAGCCGGATCACAAGTCGAGTATTTACGAAGCGTGCGGTGAGAGCCGGATCACAAGACGGATATGTGAAGCTTTTTATACAGCGATCGACTGCGTCGCGAATAATCCGGACAACCCGTTGTGCGTCGCGTTTTTCCCTGAAAAACCGCGTGTTTCCTCGCGCGCTCGCAAGCGCGTTGGAGTTCACGCAATGGTTGTGATGATTTCGGATTTGTTTCCGGCGAACGCCGATCGGTTTGCGCGCGCGCGAACGGATTTGTCTCATGCGAATATCGATCGCCGTCGCAAACGCCGGTGAGCAACGGTGAAAATTTATCGTCGCGGGAAAATTGGACCGTTATCGATCGACGATTCGCAGCGCGGATGCTTAGCCACATGATGGTGTCGGGCGGACCGGACTGGACCGGCCCGGCACAGAATTGACAAATCGACTATGATGAGAACCATTCTCATTTGATGGATGTCCCGATGACGACGTTCCGGTCGTCCGCGCTCGCCGTTTCGCCGCCGCCCGCATCGCCCACGTCGCCCGCCGCCGCGATCGCGTTGATGGATGCGGCTGAGCGTTTGTTCATCGAACGCGGGGTCGAGCGCGTCGGCCTGGCCGACATCGCCGCGGCCGCCGGCCTGCCGGCGCGCGCGGCGCGCGGGCACTACGCCACCCGCGAGCAGTTGCTGCAGGCCATGCAGGATCGCTTCGTCAGCGATTACTGCGCGCACCTCGATGAAGCGATGGCGCGTTGCCCGCCGGGCGACTGGAGCGCGCGCCTGCGTACCTTCGTGCGCACCGGCGTCGACGGTTACCTGGATCACGTCGCCTTGCACGACGTGGTCTTTCACGACCAGCGCAGCCACGACCGCCAGGCCTGGCAGGAAAACCCGGTGATCGAGCGGCTGGTCGAACTGCTCGAAGGCGGGATCGCCGCGCGGGTGTGGGTCGCGCCGGACCCGCGCCTGACCGCGGTGATCTTCTTCACCGCGATGCACAGCGCGGTCGACCGGGTGATCGCCAGCGGCGAACCGGCCGACCGGCAGCGCCTCAGCCAGACCTTGATCGGCTATTTCGAACGCTCGGTGCAGTGGTGGACGCGGTTCTGAACCGCGTCGCGTAGCGCATCTTGGCGTTCGCCGGTTGCTGTTGAGGCGACGCGCGCCGCTCAGGCCGCGCGGGTCTGCGCGAGCAATTCGGCGATGCTATCGCGCAAGGACGGGTCCAGCGCTTCGAAGAAACCGGCGCCGATCAGCGAGCGTGCCTCGCGCAGCGCGTCCAGCGCCGCATCGACCTGGCCGCTGCGCAGCAAGGCCTGACCCAGCAGCAGAGTCGCCAACGGCGCCTGCTGCTGAAGGCACCAGGCCCGCGCCTCGCGCGCGGCGTGGATGCAGGCCGCGTCGTTGCCCAACTGGAAATAAGCCTCGGCCACGCCGCTGCGCAACCAGAAGCGGATTTCGTCGCCGGGCAGGCCCGCGTCGGCCAGGGCGATGGCGCGTGCCCAGTGCTGGGCGGCCTGGCGGGGTTGTTCGCTGGCGAGGTAGCCGATCGCCTGATTGGCCAGGTCCAGCACCTGCGACTCGACGTCGTCGAACAGCAACTCGGTGGCGCCGCCGTCGTGGCGGGTGTCGTCGCGGAACGCATTCATATCCATATGCATTGAGATGTCCTTGGGATTCCATCCTGGAAGCCGGTAGGGCGGTAAAGGGAGCTTGCGTAACGAAATAACGCCGCTTGCGGCAAAAAAGGGTCACTGAATATGGAAAGAATGCTCCAGCTCGTCCAGATCCTCGCCCTCGCCCCGGTTGCGGCCCGCCCACGGTCCCGGCTGATGTCGCGGCAGGCGCGCGACGAAACGCGCGCCGCCCAGGCTCGAGCCGTCGACCTGGATCTCGCCGCCGTGGCGCTCGATCACCTGGCGCACGATGCTCAGGCCCAGGCCGAAGCCGCCGGTGGCGCGGTCGCGGCTGCGGTCCAGGCGATAGAACGGTTCGAACACCCGGTGTCGGTCCTCGGCCGGAATGCCGACGCCGTCGTCCTCGACGATCAGCCGCCAGGCCGCGCCGTCGCCTTCGGCGCTGACCCGGATGGTGCTGTCGGCATAGCGCAGCGCATTGCGCATCAGATTGGAGAACGCGCGGGCCAGGCTGCGCGGCTCCACCGCGATCTGCTCAAGCCCCGGCGCGATCGCCCATTCGATCGTGGTCGCGCGAATCCGCAGTTCCTCGGCCGAGACCCCGGTAGACGCGCGCAACAGCGCGCCCACGTCGACATGCTCCAGGGTCGGCAGCGGGCCATTGCGTTCCATCATGCCCAGGGTCAGCAGCTCGCCGACCAGCAGATCGAGTTCTTCGACGTCGCAACGCAGCGCATGCACGCGGGCGCGTGCGACCCGGTCGTCGACGGTGTCGGCCAGATTGGCCAGGCCGAACTCCAGCCGCATGATCGGCGTGCGCAACTCGTGCGAGGCGGCATTGACCATGTCGCGCTGCGACTGGATCAGCCGGCCGATCTGATCGGCCATGTTGTTGAAATACATGCATAGATGGCGGATCGAGGAACCGCCGCGCAATCGCGCGCGCGCGCTCAGGTCGCCGTCGCCGAAGCGCGCGGCCGCGTCGCGCAGGCGCTCCAGGTCGCGCCAGTGCGGCTGCAGCCAGATCATCAGCCCCAGCAGCACCATCGTGAACACGGTGAAGTAGGCGATGTAGCGGATCGGGAAATCGCCTTCGTCGTAGCCGATCTGGATCACCTCGCCGCCGTGCAGGCGCAGGTAGACGTGATGGTGATCGTTGTTACCGTGGTCGCTGGCGGTGTCGGACCGGCGCAGGTCGTCGCGCACCTGCGCCGACAATGCACTCAGGCCCGACACCGGCAACAGTCGATAACGGTCGGCGGTGACGCGGTTGAGCGCGGCGACGCGGGCGCGCAGTTCCTCGCCGCTGGCGCCGGCCAGACGTTCGCGCAGCAAGGCCAGTTCGCCGACGAATTCCTGCCGCGCCGATTCGCCGTACTGGTCCGGGAACACATACGGAAACACCTGCTGCACCAACAGGAACGAGCACAGCAGCAAGCCGGCCACGGTCAGGTACAGCCGCACCAGCATCTGCAGCATTCAGTCCTCCCAGGCGATCGGGCTGAACAAGTAGCCGCGTCCCCACACCGTCTTGATCTTGCGCGGCTCGTGCGCGTCGTCGGCGAAGTGCCGGCGCAGCCGCGAGATGCTGACATCGACGGTGCGATCGACCCCGTCGAAGCCGATGCCGCGCCAGCGCCGCAGCAGTTCGTCGCGGCTGAGCACGCGGCCGGCGGCCTGGGCCAGGATCACGAACAGGTTGTAGTCGGCGGTCTTCAGGTCGACTTCCTCGCCGCGCCAATACACCTGGCGCGCGCTCATATCGATCTGCAACCCGCCGTAGCTCAACAGCGACGGCATCGCGGCCTGCGGCTGCGCCTGACTACGACGCAGGATCGCGCGCAGCCGCGCCAACAGCAGGCGCGGTTCAACCGGCTTGAGCACGTAATCGTCGGCGCCGACTTCCAGCCCGGTCACCTGATCGAACAGATCCGCGCGCGCGGTCAGCATCACGATCGGCAAGTCCGACTGCTTGCGGATCTGGCGGCAGACATCGAAGCCGTCCATGCCGGGCAACATCAGATCGAGCACGATCACGTCGGGCGGATCGGTCTCGATCGCGGTCAGCGCCTGATCGCCGCGCAGCACCACCGAGGTTCGAAAGTCGTAACGTTGCAGGTATTCGGAGATCAACCCGGCCAGGCGGGCGTCGTCCTCGATCAGCAGCACTTTGTTCATGGCCACCTCATGCGAGCCGGCGGGGCAGCCCCGGCCGCCGCGGTCGGCCGGGGCAAAACGAACAAGCGCATCCGGCGCACACGTCGCGATCGTTCGGCATGCGCCTGGCCTGACGAACGCGCGCATGCAGGCGGCGGACGATGCGTCGAGGGGACGAGCCGGGCGACTGTCCATCGTATCGGTGACGCGGCGATGGGGGCATCCAGTATCGGTCTGGCGGGGGCGTTGATAGTGGTGATGCCGCGAGCGGCTGATAGGTTGCAAGCCTGGATCGACGAGTGCGCGTGCGAATCCGCATCGCGCGTGGCGACCCGCGCATTGTATGCGGCGTGACGCTCGCATTGACGGGATGCCGGCGCTGAGGCGCGGCGCAGTGGCGATCGATGACAAACGTCATGCGAGCGTCGTGGGGGCGATCCGCGTTCCGGCGTTCGCACGGTCGACGGGCGATGGTGTCGACGCGCTCGCGGATGGAATCGTCGCCTTCATCGATCGGGCGTGCGCAGCGAGACTAGGCTGGTGTTCGTTGCGGATTATTTTGGCCCGACGACTGAATGCTGTTCGATACCCGCTCGCCAAGGGTTCCCGCCCACGCTTGCTGCGTTCGCGGCGGGCATGCTAATTAGCCGAAGCGGCGCGCGCTCGATGCATCAACCGATCCGGGGGGGCTAGGCCATGGAGGGGATCTGGCAGTGAAGAATTTTCCAGGCGCTTGGATCCGATTCTTTATGCGTAATGCCTGGTGGCCAAGGAGATGGTTTGCATGAAGCACCAGAAAGTCGATCGCCTGGTTGCCATCGGTCTGGGCGCCTACCTGCTGCAGGTCGATCTGTCCCTGCATCGGGCCGCCGGCCATCCACGTCGCGTGTTGACAAACTATCTGCGCGAGCACAGCGCGATACCGCGTGTGGTGTGCGATTTTTTCTGGAGCGGCATCCGCCTGGACGCGAACGATCGGCTCAGTTCAGTGCCGCGGCTGGTGCGGCTGAAGCTGATGAATCGGTTCCGGCGCGATCCGCTCGTCAGTGCTTCGTTGTATCCGCTGGCGAACGATGCGTTGCGCAAGATCGCTCGCTATCTCGACGACGGGCAGGCGCGCATAGGCGTGGAGGCCAATGATCTGCGCATGACCGTCGCCCAACTCGGCGAAGAACTGCGGCCTACGCTAGGGCCCACGCATACCCGCGGCTACGATTGTGTGGAACACTTCAGTCAATGCGATCACAAGCAGTTCCGGTCGATCGATGAAATTGTCGGCAGGAAGTGGCCGTTCTGAGCGTTCGCGCGGGTTCGGTCCCGACACGGCCGGTTTTTCCTGCAAGGTCATGACCCGGCGAATGATTCACAGGCAAGGAGCGATATGAATCAGCAAGCGTATCCGCACGCCAAGGATTTTGGCTGGATTGCATCCGACGATGAGGGCAATGTCGGCATATTCATTACCGCGGGTGAAGGACCGATCGCGAGTGCGGCGTTGAACGGCGAGTTCTTCCCTGTCATCGAGGTCGAACCCAGGGTTCTGGACATGGGCGTCAGAGATCGTCAAGGCGTCGAGATGCTGGTCAAGGTGCCGCGACCGGACTCTTACATCGAGTTGGCCAGCAGGGGTTTGTATGTGTACGACTGGACCGACATAAGCCGAGGTTCCGGACACCTCGATGCTTATGAATTGATGGCGGTGCCCGCCGCTCCGATTCGCTGCAACGAGCTTCCCGAGGAGCTCAGGACGGTCGCGCGGTCGGTGCGGTTGAGCGGGGTGAGGTTCGGCGTATCCAGAACCATCGCCGTGGATTGAAATCGGATGCGTCGATGGAGACGGGGCCAGGCTTCGTGTCTGCTCGTCGTCTGAATCGCCCACGGGCTCCAGCGTGCGCGCTCGAGCTCGCTCATGCCTGCGTTACAGACTTCATGAACCTGGCAACCGAGGTGATCTTGGCGGTCGTGGGCCTTTCCGATCATTCTCGGCAGTCCTGTGCCGACCGAAACTCGGGCGCCACGGCGAACATCGACAAGCAACTTGACGGTTGCATTTAGGCTGTGGCAGCATGCCGCTACCAAATGCACCCAGGAGGTTGCCTGTCATGAACGTATCATCCACCGATCGCATCGAACGCCAGATCCTGCTCAAGGCCCCGCGCGCCAAGGTCTGGCACGCGCTGACCGACGCCGAGTCCTTCGGCCAGTGGTTCGGCGTGAAGTTCGAGGGCCAACGCTTTGTGCCCGGGGAAGTCACCGAGGGGAAAATCACCTATCCGGGTTTCGAGCATCTGCTGATGCAGGTGACGGTGCGCGAGTTGCAGCCGCAGCGGCTGTTCTCGTTCAACTGGCATCCGTATGCGGTCGATCCGGCGGTCGATTACTCCACGGAGGAGCCTACCCTGGTCGAGTTCATGCTTGAGGAAGTCGAGGGCGGCACGCTGTTGCGCACGGTCGAGTCCGGTTTCGACAAGGTGCCGGTGGCGCGCCGCGAAGAAGCGTTCCGGATGAATTCCGGCGGGTGGGACGAGCAGATCGGGAACATCGAACGCTATGTCAGCTAAGCCGGCGGCGTTGAAAGCGCCCGCGCTGCGCAAGTCGGCGCGGGTGTTCGGCGCGCTCGGCGACGAAACGCGGCTGCGCTTGGTGGTGGCCTTGTGCGCGGGCGGTGCATTTTCGATCGCGCAGTTGACCGCGACCACGCAGATCACCCGGCAGGCGGTGACCAAGCATTTGCAGGTCTTGGCCGAAGCCGGGCTGGCGCGCGATCTGAAGGTCGGACGCGAGCGCTTGTGGGAGTTCGAACCGTCGCAGATCGATGAGGCGCGACGGTCGCTGGAGAGTATCGCCGGTCAGTGGGAGCAGGCGTTGTTGCGGTTGCAGGCGTTCGTCGAGGGCTGAGCGTCCGCGGCACATGCGGCGCTCGCGGGTGGAGGGAATCGACCCAGTCAGGCCGATCCAGTGGCGCGGACCGAGCCATCCAGCCCGTACCTTGCGTCTCGTTGCTTTCTAATGTCGGGCGTCCACGAGTTCGTCCTTTGCTTTGGGGCCGCCGTCGATTACCTTCAGCTTTATCGACCGCAGATACATGACCCTGGGCATGCCACGAGCAGGTGAGTGGGCACCTGCGTGGCCAATAGTCCTTTTTTGGTCCAATCGATGAACAAGAAGACCTTATTGTTGTTGATGGCCATTTATCCCTTGATCGGCCTCGCCGGCGGGGCCTTGATAGGGCTCGGTTTGTATTTCTTGTGGCCGGTTATCGATCACGGTGCCACGTCGTCCACCCGATTCACGGTCTGGTTCGCGCCGACGGTGATTTTCGCGTTTGTGGGCTTGATCGAGTCCATACAGGAACTGATCGGGTACATGAAGGCCGCGAAAGATCACGGGCAGGATTGATGCGGCGATCGCCAGTGTGGCGAGGGTCTGGACTTCGGGCACGCAAGGTGGCCGGTATCGCGCATGCGGCCGAAACTAGCCATGTTTCAGCGATCGGTCAGGTCCAATATCGCCCGCCGATGCTCGCGGCAGTACTGCTCGTACTCCGCGCGTTGGGTCGTGGCGTTGGCGCGCGCGCGAACGCTGCCGCCCGGGCCGAGGAATTCGACCGTGCCCATCACCACCACCAGCGCGATCATCGGTTCGTTGCCGACGATCTTCCACCAGTCGACGTTGCCGGACGGTTCGAACACGTAATCGCCCGGGCCGATCAGTTCGCCGGTGCACAGCTGGCGGGTGCCGCTGAGGTTGTAGGCGTGGATCTCGCCGGTATGCCGGTGCAGCGGCATGGTCACGCCGGGGTCCATGCGCAGCAGTTCGACGAAGCCGCGGTCCTCGGCGAAGAAGCGCAGCGGCTTGGCGTACTTGCCGCGCGTGGCCGAGGGAATCCACGGAAGATCGGCGCTGGTGCTGATGCGCGCCGGCAGGTATTGATGCAGGGTGTCGGGACCAAGCGTCATGGCAACAGCTCCATTGAAAGGTCGAACATCAAGAAGGGACCGAAGAACTCCGAGAGCCGACGCGGCGTTCAACGAGCGCAAACCACTCGCCTACGCCGGCATCGCTCGCGCGTACTCCGATCACGCAACGCTGCTTAAGCCGAAATCGCAGCGTAATAACGCTCGAACGAAGCATCCACCGCATCGCGCCCGCCGCCGATGATGTTGCGGCCCCAGGTGTACCCGTACACGTCCTCGAAGTCGTAGTGCGACACGCGCTCTTGCATCGCATGCACGTCGCTCGGCTTCATCGGGATGTAGTTCGGGTAGCTGTACATGAAGGTCACGTGGCGACGGTCGGACACGACCTGCAGCGCGTCGCCGGGAAACAACGCATCGCCGCGTTCGCCGCCGCGCCGCCAGTGCAGGGCGGTGCTGCCGGTGAAATGGCCGCCGCAGCGGATCAGGGTGACGTCGGGCGACAGCGCCAGTTCGTCGCCGCTCCAGTAGCGGATCAGCGGCGAGTCGCGCTGCACCCATTCGCGGTCGGCCTCGTGCAGGTAGATCGGCACGCCGCCGAGCGCCTGGCTCCATTCGACCATCGAGGCGTAGAAGTGCGGGTGCGAGATCGCGATCAGATCGACGCCGCCGCGCGCCTTCAGTTCGGCGACGGCCTCCTCGGTGACCAGGGTCAGGCATTCCCACAGGATGTTGCCGGCGTCGGTCTGCAGATAGACCGCGCGCTGGTTGATGGCGAAGTCCGGGCTCAGGCCGATGCCGAGCACGCCGGCATCGTCTTCGAAACGCAGACTGTAGCGCTGCGCCATCGCTTCACGGGTGGTCCAGCGCTGGCCGTTCCAGCCGACGTACTGGCGTTCGTCTTCGCAGATCGGGCAGTGCTCGGGCGGCGCGGAGGATTCGGCGAACTGGGTGCCGCAGGTTTCGCAGATCGGATGCATGGCGGGCCTCGTCGAGGTGGCGATGTGGGTTTGGGGTTCGAGCGGGAAAAGCGCTGCCGTGACGGCGTTGGCCGTCTTGAGTGCGATTCGTTTTTCCCGATTCCGTCATCCCCGCGAACGCGGGGATCCAGTGACTTGTCGGTGTTGCCAGATGAAGCGGAGTTGCGGTCTTGGTGGGCGATGGCGGCCAGCGGCGTTATTCATGCGACACGACGGCGCTGATGTGCGAGCCGCATCACCGCTTGCGCTGCGATGGCCGCTTACGTCTTCGCGCCTTGACCGAACAAAACCTTGCGCTCCTCGTCGGTGAAATTCGCTGCTTTCGCATAAGGGTCTTCGACACCCTGATACGCGCGCTGCGTCGCCGGTCGCGCGCGAATCCGTTCGAACCAGGCCTGCAGATTCGGTGTGTCGGCGAGCGTCTGGCCCAGGCCGGCATGCGGCACGATCCACGGATAACAGGCGACGTCGGCGATCGAATAGGTGTCGCCGGCGATGAAGTCGCGTCCCTGCAACTGCCGGTCGAGTACACCGAACAAACGCTTCACTTCGCGGGTGTAGCGCTCGATCGCATACGGCACCGCTTCGGGCGCGTGGGCGCGGAAGTGCCCGGCCTGGCCGGCCATCGGCCCGAGTCCGGCCATCTGCCAGAACAGCCATTGGGTGGCCTGCAGTTGCGCGCGCTCTTCGCGCGGCCACAGCAGGCCGGTCTTGCGCGCGAGGTAGAGCAAGATCGCGCCGGATTCGAACACCGCCAGCGGCTCGCCGCCGTCGACGGGCGCGTGGTCGACGATCGCCGGGATCTTGTTGTTCGGCGAAATCGCCATAAATTCCGTCTGGAACTGGTCGCCGGCCGACAGCTTGACCGGCACCACGCGGTGGGCCAGGCCGGTCTCTTCCAGGTACAGGCGCAGCTTCAGGCCGTTGGGCGTGGCGGCGAAATACAGGTCGATCATGGGGGCGCTCCGCGCGGCAGGGGCCGCTTTCATGGGGTCAGCTTAGGGGTAAGCTGGTGCCATGGTTGGTCCAGATTGGATAGATTCCATGGAACCAGTTTTCCAGTTTCCGCTGGCCCTGCCGGAGCGCGGCCAGGGCAGCCTGACCCAGGCGCTGCACCAGCAACTGCGCGCGGCGATCCTCGACGGCCGCCTGAGCGCGGGCTCGGCGCTGCCGGCCACGCGCCAGGTCGCCAGCGCGCTGGGGATCGCCCGCAACACCGTGGTGACCGCGTACGACCTGTTGATCGCCGAGGGCTACGCGACCCCACGCGCCGGCGCCAAGGCGGTGGTCGCCGACGTCGCCGGACGGCGCGACCGGCGCGGCCCGCAGTCGCTGGCTGCCGGCATCGAAGACCCGCGGCTCAATCCGTTGTGGCGCACGCCGTTTTTGCGCCCCGAACCGCCGCGTCACCTGCCCGAGCGCTGCTTCCGCCTCGGCATTCCCGATCATCGCCATTTCCCGCATGACGTATGGCGGCGCCTGTCGGCGCAATCGTTGCGCGCGTGGTCGAAGACCGGTTTCAGCTATCCGCCGTCGGAAGGCATCGCGCCCTTGCGGGAGGCCATCGCCCAGCACGTCGCGTTCGCGCGCGCGGTGGCGTGCGTGGCCGAGGATGTGATCGTGATCTCGGGCGCGCAGCAGGCGTTCGATCTGCTCGCGCGTGTGCTGGTGACGCCGGGTGTCACGAACGTCGCGGTCGAGGAGCCCGGTTATCCGCCGGTGCGCGCCGCGTTCGCCGCGGCCGGCGCGCGGCTGGTGTCGATGCCGGTCGACGACGAAGGCCTGTGCGTGGAGCAGTTGCCCGAGGACGTGCGGGTGATCAGCGTGACCCCGTCGCATCAGTCACCGACCGGGGTGGCCTTGTCGCTGTCGCGACGGCGCGCGCTGCTCGACTTCGCGCGAAGGCGCAACGCGATCGTGATCGAAGACGATTACGACGGCGAGTTCCGCTTCGGCGGGCGGCCGCTGGATGCCTTGCAGACGCTGGACCGCGATGCGTTGGTGTTCTACGTCGGCACCTTTTCCAAAAGCCTGTTCCCGGCGCTGCGCAAGGGTTTCATCGTCGCCCCGGCGTGGGCGCGCGATGCCTTGATCACGGTCAAGCATTGCGCCGATTCGCATTGCGACACCGTCACCCAGTCGGTGCTCGCCGCGTTCATTCGCGACGGCCATCTGGCCCGGCATGTGCGGCGCATGCGCGCGATCTACGGCGAGCGGCGCGAGGCCTTGCTGGCGGGATTGCGCGACGAACTGGACCCGTGGATGCAGCCGATTCCGTGCGAGGCCGGCCTGCATCTGGCCGCGCGCATCCGCGACCCGGCGCTCGCGCCGGCGATCATGGCGCGCGCGCTGCCGCTGTTGCCGGGCGCGCAGACGATCGACGACTACGCGATCGCGCCGTTGCCGCGGCCGGCCATCACCTTCGGTTATGGGGTGATCGATGCCGATGAGATCGGCGTGGCGTTGCGAAAGGTTCGGCGCGCGCTGAAGTCGTTGTAACCGGCGCGGTCGGCGCGCGATCGCGTCGCGATCAGTCCGTGCGCGAATGCACCGGCAGGAAGCTGCGGCAGCGCATCCGGCGCAGATCGTTGCGGCGTTCGCTGCGCACGCGCGGATTCGGATCGAGCACGTAGCCGCCGGCGTCGTCGTGAATGTAGACCACCCAATGCCAGCTGCCGTCGCGCGGGTTGGGATTGATGCCGAGGATGCCGTCGCTGTCGAGCGCGTCGGCGCGCTCGAGCATGCGCTCGCGGCCAGGGCGCGCGCCGAGCAGGCGCAGCATCCGCGCCAGTTCGCTGGCGCTGGTGTAGTAGGCCTTGCGTCTGCCGCGGGTGGCGCCGCCGCTGGCTTCGCCGGGCGCTTTCGGCACGATGCCGAGCTGCCGCGCGAGCGAACGCGCCTGCGCGTAGCCGATGTGGCCCAGCATGGCCACGCAGGCCAGGCCGCAACCGGTGCGGTCGAGCTGGGTCTTGCGGCGGATCATCGATCGGTACGCGATGGCGGCGGTTTGGACGCCATCAGTGTAGTCGTGCTTCGCCGCGGCCGACTCAGCAGGTCGCGCCGGCGATCCGCGGCCGCGCGTCGCGCAGACGCCGGCGAGTGCGGATGAAGTCGACCGCGAGCAGACTCAACGGGCGGGTGCGCGCATCGATGCCGAACGCGGCCAGCAGCAGCGCCTGCTCATCGGGGCTCAATCCGCCGCCCAGGCTTGCCTCGGCGCCGCCGTGAGACGGCATGCGGATGGCCGCGTCGTCGCGCGAGCCGTGCAATGCGCGCAACAGCCCCAGTTCGCGCTCGCCGCAGCGGGCGAGCCCGTCCTGGCTCACACCGATTTCGATGGCCCCGACGTCGGTCAGGGCGGCTTGGGGCAAGTTGGCTTGGGTCGCAGAGTTCTCGTTCATGCCGATATCCTTATCGCAAGATCGTGTCGATCCGATGAAAGCCGCCTACTGCAAGCGGCTCACCGCCGGACCGGACTCAGAGCAGCCGGCCCACCCACACGCCCGCGCCGACCACCACCAGCGCCAGCGCCGAGACCGCGCCGAGCAGGATCTTCTCCTGCTGCCGCGAGCGCTTGAGCGCGTCGCCGTACGGCATGGTGGTGTGCGCGATCATGGTGTACAGCGGCAGCCAGGTCTTGGGCAGCAGCCGGTTCAGCGCGGCGTCGACGCGCTTGCGCGCGAGGAACCAGAACGACTGCACCTTCTGCTTGAGCTCGATGAAATTGGCCTTCGACAACTCGGCCAGGGTGTCGGTGTGCGGCCGCCGCGATTGCTCGTAGGCGATGAAGGCGGCGCGGCGGTCGCGCGGATGCGCGGCGAACGCGGCCATCAGCGCCGAACAATCCTCGAACGCCGAGTTCATGCCCTGGCCGTAGAACGGATACACCGCGTGGCAGGCGTCGCCGACCAGCACGATCCACTCGTCCATGCTCCACGGCGCGGTGCGGGTGGTGATCAGCGAGCCGGTCGGATGACTGACCCAGTCGTCGACCAAGTTGGGCAGCAGCGGGATCAAGTCGGGGAAATACTTGCCGAACAGCGCGCGCACCTCGTCCGGCGTGCGCGTGGTGGCGAAGCTGTCCGGACCTTCATGCGGCAGGAACAAAGTCAGCGTGTGCGAGCCGTCGCGATTGGGATGCGAGACGAAGAAGCAATGCACGCGCGGCCACACATGCAGCGCTTCGAGTTCGATCTGCGAGCCGCCGCCGGGCAGCGCCGCAAGGCTCAGTTCCTTGTAACCCCATTCCAGGTATTCCTGGTGGTAGTCGGCGCGTTCACCGCGCTGCATTTCCTGGCGCGCGCGCGAAAACGCGCCGTCGGCGCCGACCACCCAGGCCGGCTGCGCGCGTACTTTCTCGCCGTCGTGATCGAATTCCAGCTCGCGCCGGGCCTTGTCGATCCGCTCCAGGCGATGGTTGAAATGCAGGCGCACCTGCGGATGGCGCTGGGCGTGATCGAGCAGCAGCCGGTTGAGTTCGTTGCGGTCGATCGAGTGCAGCACTTCGCCGCGGTCCTTGCCGTAGGGCTGGAAGCGGGTGCTGCCGTCGGGCGCATGGATCACGCGGCCGCCCATCACCACCGACAGCGGCATCACCTGATCGATCAGGCCGACCTCGGTCAGCGCCTGGATGCCGCGCTTGGACAGGCCCAGGTTGATCGAGCGTCCGCCCTCGCTCAGGCCGACGCGCGGGTCCGGGCGCCGTTCGTACACGTCCACGCCCACGCCCTGGCGCGCCAGCGACAAGGCCAGCAGCGAACCGGCCAGGCCGCCACCGACGATCGCCACGCGTCCGCCGGCGTTGATGTCTTGCTCAGTCATCGAAGTGAGTATCCGTACATTCGAAGGTATCGGCGGCGACTCAGGCGCGCGCCGCTTTGTCGGTCTTGGCGGCTTTGTCGGCGGTCTTGTCCGCCTTGGACCGCTTGAGCGCGCGCACTTCCAGTTCCGCATCGACCAGCGCGGTGACCGCCTGCTCGAAGTAGTTGCGCCGCACCGTCGGGCCGAGCCGGCGCAGGTAAGAACGCAGGTACTGGCCGCGCACCTGCGGCGTATCCAGCGAGCGGCGCAGGAACGGCAGGTCGGTTTCGACCATGTGCCGGATCGCGAGCATCGGCACCGGGCTGCGCAGCGGACGGAAGTCCGGATTGCGCAAGCCGGGGCTTTCGTTGCTCGCATGAAATTCGCCGAGCATCAGCCCCAGGTCGACGAAGCTCGGCTTCAACTGCTGCTGCACTTCGTCGATGAACGCCGCCGCTTCGTCGCCCAGATGCGGGAACACGATCAGCACGGTCTTGTTGATCGCCACCTGGCCGGTGCGCGGCTCGATTTCGGCGAACAGGTCGCGGTATTCGCCGATCAGTTGGGTAATCCTGTCGACGCTGACATCGCGGTCGTGGATTTCCGCCAGCCAGATCGTGTCGAGCGCGAGCGCGGTCGGCGTGAACGGACACACCGGTCCCGGCCGGCCCACGTCCGGGTGCGGACGGGCGAGGAAGGTGCGGATCCACGCCACGGTCTGCGGCAGCGGAGCGCTCGGGTCCTGTTCGCGTTCGACCACGGAGGCCTGCAGCAGTTTGCCGCGCACCGCGGCGATCGGGCTCTCGAGGAAAGCCTGTCCCTGCATCAGCAGGCGGTCGGAGTCGATGACCGAAGTCGAGTCGTTGTCTGGGGTCATTGCCATTTCATCCCTGCATCACTTGGCTTAGCTCAGACCGTGCCGCGATGTATGCGCGTGCGCGAGTCCGTCCATAACTCGCCGGCATCGGCGAGGCACTGCGTTTGAATCCTTACCCGCGCTGGCCGCCGGCGAACGCGTCGTCGAGCGGCGGTGTACAGCTTGGGTCGCGACGGTCGCGTACCGCGCGATACGGCCCTGGATCGATGGCTGGCTCTTGCATGAACGACTCCTTGTTGATGCCTGAGCGACTCAGGCCACGCATTTGATGGGGGGCTCGTCGATCTCGCCGTGCTCGACCGCGACCGGCGCGTCGGGCAACTGCTGTTCGACTTCGCGAATGGAACGCACCGACCAGGCGACCGCGGCGATCGCCACCATCGACAAGCCCAGCACGATGAACATCAGGCTCAGGCCACGGCCGGGGCCGGTGCCGATCAACAGACCGATCGAACCGGCGAGCGGACCGTCGATGGCCATCAACGGTTCGAACACGTGCTCGGCCAACGGTCCGGCCAGGCAGAACGCCAACGGCATCGCCGCCTCGGCGAGCACGCGCTGGATCGCGAAGCAGCGGCCCTGCAGATCGGCCGGCACCTTGCTCTGCCACAGCGTGGCGTTGCTGGCGTTGATGATCGGCACGCTGAGGAAGAACAGGAACCCGGCCACCACCACCAGCGCGAACGACGGCCGCAGCCCGTGCGCGGCCAGGAACAGGCCGGCCAGCATCGAAAAGCCGAGCACGCCGACCACGCGCCGGCGAGGGCCGCCCCAGGTGGTCATCGCCACGCCGCCGAGCAACAGGCCGACGCCGCCGATCGCCATCTGGATGCCGAGCAATGCCGGATCGGCCAACGACAGAATCAGCGGCGTGATCGCGATGCTGGCGATGCCGAACATGAAGTTGCTCAGGCCGAACACGATCAGCAGGCCGAACAGGCCGCGGCGATCGCGCACGTAGGCGAAGCCGGTCGCCGCTTCGTGCCACAGGCCGCGATCCTCGTCGTCGGAGCTGCGCTGCGGCCGCGGTATCCGCGCCCACACCAGCGCCAGCAGGCCGGTCACGAAGGTCAGCGCGTCGACGATCAACACGCCCTGCATCGAGATCGTGCTGACCAGGATGCCGGCCAGCAGCGGACCGCCGACCTGGGCGATCGCGAAACCGGTCTGCACCAGGCCGTTGACCCGGGTCAGCTGATCGGAGGTGGCCAGCAGCGGAATGCTCGCCGCGTAAGCCGGTTGCAGGAACGCGTTGGCCAGCGCGGTGATGCCGACGCCCGCGTAGATATGCCACATCGCCAGATGACCGCTCGCGAGCAGGCCGGCCATCACGAGCATGGTGATGGCCGAGATCGCCTCGCACACGATCATGGTGCGGCGCCGGTCCCAGCGATCGACCAGCGCACCGGCGATCGGCGAGATCAGCAGCGACGGCACAGCCATCGCCACGAACACCATCGCAAAGCGCGTGGTCGAGCCGGTGGTCTGCAACACCCACACGCCCAGCGCGAACGCGGTCAGGCGCGAACCGACGCCGGAGACCAGCTGGCCGAACCAGATCAGCAGGAAATTGCGCAGACCCGCCCACGGATTCATGCGCTCACCTCGGCGGCCGCGTGAGTGTTGGCGGGAAAGAAATCGCGCGATTGCAGGAAGCGCACGTACAGGCGCAGCAAGGCGGCGTCGGCCGGCGGACAGATCAAGCCGAGCGGTTCGACCGCGCGGGTGGTCGCGCTGCAATCGAAGCTGGGTTCGCGCGGATCGGGGTTGGACGGGAACAGGCCGGCGAATGGCGCCAGCGCGTTGTCGCGCGAGACGGCCGCGTTCGCCAGCAATTCGCGCCGCCATTCGAAGTAGTCGATTTCTTCCAGCGCCAAGCCGGCCTCGCGCAAGGTCGCGACCGCGGTCGGGATCGGCAGGCGGCGGCGATTGTAGAAATGGAAGTTGCCGTTGGCGTCGCCCGCGCCGAGCGCGATACGCACGATCGAGCGACCGACATAGTCCACCGGCGCCATGTCGAAGGCTTCGTTGGGCAGATGCGGCGCGCGGCCCATCTGCACGCAGCCCTTGAGCCAGGCGTTGAAATAATCGCCGAGATTGCTGGCGCCGGTGTGGCTGTCGCCGGTGATCCGCGCCGGCCGGTAGATCGCCACCGGCAGGCCGCGTTCGCGCGCGACCAGGGCCAGTTGTTCGCCGACCCACTTGCTCTGGTTGTAGCCGCCGTATTGCTCGTCGGCGCTCGGCGGCGGATCGGATTCGAACACGGTGCGATCGAGGTTCGACCCGGTCAGGCACACGCCGAGGGTGGAGACCAGATGCACCGGCTTGATCCGGCGCAAGGTGGCCAGCCGCAGTACTTCGCGGGTGCCGCCGACATTGGCCGCTTCCAGATGCTGATACGGGGCGAGGAAATTGACCTGGCCGCCGTTATGGAAGATCACTTCGGCGCGCTGCGCAAGCGCATCGAAGGCGGCTTCGTCCAGGCCCAGGCGCGGTTGGGCGAGGTCGCCGAGCACGATCGCCAGACGCGCTTCGTCGCCGCTGCGCCACAGGCCGTAGCCGTGCAGGTTGGCGCGGATCCGGGCCAGGCCCTCGTCGGCATCGGCGGCGCGCACCAGGCAGATGACTTCGGCGCTGGTTACGTCGAGCAACTCGCGCACCATGTACGCGCCGAGGAAACCGGTGGCGCCGGTGATGAAGGCCGAACGCGGATTGGCGCGCGCGACCGCCGGCAACGCGGCGTTGCGCGGGTGAATATCGTCGGCGAGCTGGACCTGCGCGGCCAGATCGAATTCGTCGACCGCTTCGCCCGACAGCAGTTCGTCGATGCGACGTGCCTGCGCCGACAGGGTCGGCGCGGCGAACACCGAGGCCAGCGGCAGTTCCACGCCGAGCGCGGCATGCAGCTTGAACACCAGCGGCAGGGTCATCAGCGAATCGCCGCCGATCGAGAAGAAATCGTCGTCGGCGCTGATCTCCTCGCGGCCGAGCACCTCGCGCCACACCGCGAGCACGGCGCGTTCGGTGTCGGTCTGCGCTTCGATCAGGGTGCGCTCGACCAGCAGTTCAGCGCTCGGTTCGGGCAGCGCCTTGCGATCGACCTTGCCGTTGCGGTTGAGCGGCATCGCCGGCAGACGCACATACGCCGACGGCAGCAGCGCTTCGGGCAGGCTGCGGGCGAGATGCTCGCGCCACTGGTTCGGCCCGCTGGCCTCGTCGGCGACGACGTAGGCGACCAGGCGCTTGTCGCCGGGCCGGTCTTCGCGCAGCAGCACCACCGCGGCTTCGACCTGCGCATGCGATTCCAGCGCGGTTTCGATCTCGCCCAGTTCGATGCGGAAGCCGCGCAGCTTGATCTGATGATCGCGGCGGCCTAGAAATTGCAGGCTGCCATCGCTGTTCCAGCGCGCCAGATCGCCGGTGCGGTACAGCCGGCCATCGGCCGCGAACGGATCGGGCGGAAAACTCGCCGCGCTGAGTTCGGGTTGATTGAGATAACCGCGCGCCACGCCGAGGCCGCCGATGCACAGCTCGCCGACCACGCCGCGCGGCGCCAATGCGCCGTGCGGATCGAGCACGTACAGCCGCACGCCCGGCAACGGCCGGCCGATCGGCAACTCGCGCGCGACGTATTCGCTGGCGTCGACCGTGCTGAGCATGGCCGCGCACACCGAGGTCTCGGTCGGGCCGTAGTGATTGCTCAACGCGACCCGGCCGTCGGTGATCTGGGCGAAGCGGCGCACCTGTTCGACCGCGACGCTCTCGCCGCCGATCATCATCAGGCGCAGATGCGGTAGCAGCGGTTCGCTGCGCACGATCGTCGACCAGCCTTCGCTCCAGCGCCGCCACAGCGCGGCCGGCGCGTCGATCGCGCTGATCCGGTGCTCGCGGCAGAACGCTTCGAGTTCGAACGGACCCAGCTCGGTCGGGTTGGGATGCAGCACCAGCGCCGAACCGCTAGCCAGCGCCGGGAACACGTCGCCGACCGAGGCGTCGAACACCAGCGGCGGGATCATCAACAAGCGCTGGTCTTTGAAATCGTGCCGCGCCATGAAGCCGCGGGTCAGATTGGCCGCGCCGCGGTGTTCGATCACCACGCCCTTGGGCTGGCCGGTCGAGCCCGAGGTGTAGATGACGTAGGCGGCGTGCTCGGGCGCGAACTCGACCGTCGGCGCGCTGGCCGATGCGGCGACTTCGTCGCTGATCAGCACCGGCACGCGCAGGTTCAAGGCCTCGGCGCGCGCGCGCCACTGCGGCGGCGCCAGCAGCGCCAGCGCGGCGGTGTCGTCGAGCAGGAAATGCAGGCGTTCGTCCGGATGCGCCGGGTCCAGCGGCAGATAGGCCGCGCCCGCGGCGAGCACGCCGAGCACCGCGACCAGCGCTTCGATCGAGCGATCGGTCAGCACGCCGACCCGCGATTCGGCGCCGACACCGAGCGCCTGCAACGCCAGGCCGAGGCCGTTGGCGCGTTGCAGCAGCTCGCGATAAGTGAGTTCGCGGCCGGGTTCGATCAAGGCGACCGCATCGGGCGTGCGCGCTGCTTGCTGCGCGAACATCGTGTACAGATGCTCGTTCGTGTCGTCGAGTTCGGCGTCGCCGCCGTGGCCGAGGTGCAGCAATTCATTCCGATCGGCCTCGTTCAGCAGCGCGAGCTGCGACAGCGGCCGGTCGGGATGCGCGACCGCATCGCCGAGCAGATGTTCGAACTGGCGCAGCAGACGCTCGGCGGTGCCGGCGTCGAACAGGTCGATGTCGTAGTCGAGCACGCCGTTGATGCCGTCGGATCCGGCGGCCAGCGACAAGGTCAGTTCGAAGCGCGCGGCCTGGGTCTGCGGATTGATCCAGTCCAGTTCCAGGCCCGGCAGGGTCAGCGGCGCGCCGACCGCGTTCTGCAGTACGAACATGGTCTGGAACAGTGGCGTGCGGCCGGGCACGCGTTCGATCCGCAGTTGATCGACCACGCGTTCGAGCGGCGCCTGCACGTGTTCGAACGCATCCAGGCAATGCGAGCGCGTGCGCGCCAGCAACTGGCGGAACGAGGGATCGCCGCTGAGATCGCCGCGCAGCGCCACGGTGTTGACGAACAGGCCGATCAACGGCGTCGATTCGGCCAGGCCGCGATTGGCGACCGGCGAACCGACCACGATGTCGTCCTGGCCGCTGTGACGCGCGAGCAAGGTCTGGAACGCCGCCAGCAAGGCCATGAACAAGGTCGCGCCTTCGCGTCGCGCGAGTTCGGCCACGCCGTCGGCCAAGGCCTTGGGCAGCCGCAGCGATTGCCGGCGTCCGCGGCCGAGCGCGGTCGCCGAACGCGGCTGATCGGTCGGCAGATCGAGCAGGCCGGCGTGACCGGCCAGCGCATCGCGCCAGAACGCCATGTGCGCGGCGACTTTTTGTTCCTGCGCCGGTTCGCGCTGCCACAGCACGCAGTCGCCGAACTGCACCGGCAGTTCCGGCAATGCCGCGTCGAGCGCATCGGGCGAGGCGCCGTCGAGGCCGGCCGCGTACAGGCGGCCGAGTTCGTCGTAGATCACCCCGATCGACCAGGCGTCGGAAATGATGTGATGCAGCACGACCATCAGCACGTGATCGTGCGCATCGACCCGCAGCAGACTCGCGCGCATCAGCGGCGGCTTGCCCAGATCGAACGGACGCTCAGTCTCGGCGTCGACCAGACGCTGGATTTCCTGCTCGCGCAGGTCCGGCGCCAATGCGCTCAGGTCGATGGTCGGAATATCGAAGGCCACCTCGTCGAACACGGTCTGGCGCGGCTCGCCGGCGACTTCGCTGAAGCCGGTGCGCAAGGTGTAGTGACGGCGAACGATCCGCGCGAATGCGTTGCGCAAGGCGGCGAGGTCAAGCGCGCCGCGCAGGCGCAGGTGATCACAGACGTGATACGCGCCGGTGCCCGGCTGGAACCGCTCGAAGAACCACATCCGCTGCTGCGCCGGCGACAACGGCAACGGCACGCCGGCGACGCTGCGACGCGTCACCGCGTCGGGCTTCGGCGCGGCCGCGGCGTTGCGCGCGGCGAGCTGACGCAACAGCAGCTCGCGCTGTTGCGGGCTCAGTCGCGCCAGCCGCTCGGCCGCCGCGTCGGAAACGACGGTGTCGGCGCCGGTGCCGGCGGCGATGTCGGCGGGATTGGAAGAAGACTGGTTCATGCGGTGCGGTTCGTCCTTGAGAGTGCGATCAAGCGCCGGCGTCGGCGAGCAGGGCCTGGATTTCGTCGTCGGACAAACCTTCGAGCTGATCGAGCATGCCGAGCAGATCGTCGGCATCGACGCTGTCGACCCGCTGTTGCATCAGCCACTGCGCGAAGCCGGCCACGGTCGGCGCTTCGAACAAGGCGCGCAGCGGGGTTTCGCCGCCGAAGGCCTTGTTGATGCGGGTGACCAGTTGGGTCGCGAGCAGCGAGTGGCCGCCGAGTTCGAAGAAATCGCCGTCGATGCTGACGCGCTGGAGCCCCAGCACTTCCGCCCACAGACCGGCCAACGTGGCTTCCTCGCCGTTGCGCGGCGCGAGGTAGCGATCGGCTTCGATCGCGCCGGCCTCCGGTGCCGGCAAGGCGAGGCGATCGACCTTGCCGTTCGGAGTCAACGGCAGTTGCGCCAGCACGACCCAGGCCGAGGGCAGCATGTAGTCGGGCAGGCGCTGACGCGCCGCGGCGCGCGCGGCGCCGGTGTCGAACGTGTCGCTCGCGCGCGGCACGATGTAGGCCACAAGGCGCTTGTCGCCGGGACGGTCTTCACGGCAGATAACGACGGCCTGCAGCACATCGGGCTGTTCGGCCAGGACCGATTCGATTTCGCCCAGTTCGATGCGGAAGCCGCGCAGCTTGACCTGATGGTCGATGCGGCCGAGCACTTCCAGCCGGCCGTCGCGACGCCAGCGGGCGAGATCGCCGGTGCGGTACAGGCGTGCGTCGGGATTCGTGCCAGCCTCAGCACCGAACGGGTCGGCGATGAACTTTTCGTCGGTGAGTTCGGGCCGGTCGAGATAGCCGCGGGCGACACCGAGGCCGCCGATCAGCAATTCGCCGGGCACGCCGGCCGGAACCGGCTGCATCTGGCGATCGACGATGTAGACCTGGGTGTTGGCGATCGGCGTGCCGATGCTGATTGCTTCGTCGCCGGGCTGCACGCGTTCGACCGTCGACCACACCGTGGTTTCGGTCGGGCCGTACAGGTTCCACAGTTCGCCGCAGCACGCCAGCAATCGATCGGCGAGTTCGCGCGGCAACGCTTCACCGCCGCACAGCAGACGCAACTGCGGCGCGCCGCGCCAACCGGCATCGAGCAGCATGCGCCAGGTTGCCGGCGTGGCCTGCATGACGGTGCTGGCCGAGCGTTCGATCAAACGCGCCAGGGCGGCGCCGTCGCCGACGGTGTCGCGATCGGCAAGCACCACGCGCGCGCCGACGCTGAGCGGCAGCATCAGTTCGAGCAGGGCGATGTCGAACGACAGCGTGGTCACCGCGCAGACCGCGTCGCCAGCGCTCAGGCCGGGTTCGCGCGCCATCGAGCTCAGGAAGTTCGCGGCGGCGCGGTGCGGAATCTGCACGCCCTTGGGACGGCCGGTCGAGCCTGAGGTGAAGATCACATAGGCGATGTCGTCCGCACCGACGCCTGCGAGGACACGTTCGCCCGCGGGTGTGGCAAGCGCGTCCTCGAGCGCGAGAGTCGGGCTCGTCGATGCCGGCAACTGCGCGAGCAGGGCGCGTTCGCCGAGGACCACGCGCGGCGCGGCATCCTCGAGCATGAAGCGCAGCCGCTCGCTCGGATAACTCGGGTCCATCGGCACATAGGCCGCGCCGGCCTTGAGCGCGCCGAGCATCGCCGCGAGCATGCGCGGGCTGCGTTCGACAAACAGGCCGATCCTGTCGCCGCGCGCGGTGCCATGCGCGACAAGCGCGCGGGCGATGGCCTCGGCCTGGGCGTCGAGTTCGGCGTAGCTCACGCGCGCGCCGTTCTGCTCGACCGCGATCGCGTCGGGCGTGCGAGTGGCCTGGGCTTCGAACAGCGCATGCAGGGTCGGATCGGCCGGCAGCTCGCGCGCGGTGTCGTTCCAGTCGCGCAGCAGTTGCCGGCGTTCGTCGTCGCCGAGGATGTCGATTTCGCTCAGGCGCTTGGACGGATCGGCGACCACCGCGCGCAGCAACTGGATCAGATGGCGCGAGAACGCGGCCACCGTGGCTTCGTCGAACAGATCGGTCGCGTACTCGAAGAACAGTTGCAGCGCGCCGTAGTGTTCGCTGGCGAACAGCGACAGGTCGTTGCGCGCGGTGCCCTGGTTGATCGCGTCGAAAGTCACCGGGCTCATGTCGAGGCCGGACACGCGATTGGATTCGCCGGGGAAATTCTGGAAGAACAGCATCACCTGGAACAACGGCGAATGGCTCAGCGCCCGGTCCAGGTCGAGTTCCTCCATCAGCCGTTCGATCGGCAGGTCCTGGTTGGACTGGGCGTTGAGCGTGTTGTCGCGCACGCGCGCGAGCAGCTCGCGGAAGGTCGGATCGCCGGACAGGTCGTTGCGCACCGCCAGGGTGTTGACGAAGAAGCCGACCAGCGACTCGAGTTCCTGGCGATTGCGGTTGGCGATGCCGACGCCGACGATCTGGTCGGACTGGCCCGAATAGCGCATCAGCAGCGTGTTGAACGCGGCCAGCACGGTCATGAACGCGGTCGCGCCTTCCTGCCGGCTCAGGCGCTTCACCTCTTCGTACAACTCGGCCGGCACCGCGTCGCGGAACACCTGGCCGCGATGGCTCTGCAACGCCGGACGCGAGCGGTCGCCCGGCAATTCCAGCACCGGCAGGCGCCCGGACAGCTGCTGTTTCCAGTAGTCGAGCTGCTTGGCCAGGACCTGATTTTCGAACTGATCGCGCTGCCACAGCGCGTAGTCGACGTATTGCAGCGCCGGCTCGGCCAGCGGCGAGGGACGCTCGTCGCGATAGGCCGCGTACAACTGCTGCAATTCGTCCAGCACGATGCCGAGCGACCAGCCGTCGACGGCGATGTGATGGGCGTTGACGGTCAGCAGGTGACGCTCGTCCTCGAGCCGGCTCAGCGTGGCGCTCAACAGCGGGCCGTTGTGGATGTCGAACGAGCGCGTCGCCTGCGCGCGCGCGAGTTCGAACGCTGCGGCTTCGCGCGCCGGTTCGTCCAGATGGCGCAGGTCCTGCTGAGCCAGTTGCACCGTCGACGGCGGCAGCACCACCTGGAACGGGCCGTCGTCGTCGGCGCGCGCGACCGAACGCAGGCTCTCGTGACGGCGCAGGATCTCGTCGAGCGCGCGCTGGATCAGCGCGGGGTCGAGCGGACCGCGCAGCCACAGGGTGAGCGGAACGTTATAGACCGCCGAGCCTGGGTCGAGCTGGTCGAGAATCCACAGGCGCTGCTGGGCGAACGACAGCGGCAGACGCGCCGGCCGCTGCCTGCGAACGATGTCCTGCTTCGGGGCCGCGTTCTGCTTGCGGCCCAGTTGCTGCAACAGCAGCGCGCGTTTTTCCGGCGACAGGCCGGCCAGACGTGCGTCGAGCTCACTCATGACGAGGCTCCGGGCTGCGAGGCCGCGTTCAACTGCGCGCTCGCTTCTTCGTCGCTGAGGTTTTCCAGGCTGGCGAGCAGCGCTTCGAGATCGTCGGGCTGGAACTGCGCGCGCGCATCGGCGACGCACACGGCCAGTTGCTCCAGGGTCGGCGCCGCGAACAGGGTGCGCAGCGGCAATTCGACGCCGTAGGCCTGATCGATGCGCGACAGCAGCCGGGTGGCGAGCAGCGAATGGCCGCCGAGATCGAAGAAATTCGCTCGCACGTCGACGCTGCGCAGATTGAGCAGCTGCTGCCACAGCTCGACCAGCATTTCTTCCTCGGGCGTGCGCGGCGCGAGCACGTCGGCCTCGCCGTCCTGCGCGCCGCTCGCGGTTTCCGGCGCCGGCAACGCGCGCCGGTCGACCTTGCCGTTCGGGGTGAGCGGGAACTGATCCAGCACCACGAACGCGCTGGGCACCATGTAGTCGGGCAGGGCGGCGCGCAGGTGATCGCGCAATGCGATCAATGCGGGCGCGGCGCCTTCGGCGGTGACGTAGGCGACCAGGCGCTTATCGCCCGGGGTGTCCTCGCGGCAATGCACGACCGCCTGGGTGACGCCGTCGTACTGCGCCAGCACCGATTCGATTTCGCCCAGTTCGATGCGGAAGCCGCGCAGCTTGATCTGGTGATCGATGCGGCCGATCACCTCGATCGTGCCGTCGCGGCGCCACAGCGCCAGATCGCCGGTGCGGTACAAACGCGCGCCGGCAACGGTGCTGAACGGATCGGGGATGAACTTTTCTTCGGTCAGGTCCGGACGCCCGCTGTAACCCGCGGCCAGGCCGTCGCCGCCGATCAGCAACTCGCCCGGCACGCCGATCGGCAGCCTCTGCATGTTGCGGTCGACGATGTGGATCTGGGTGTTGTCGACCGGCTTGCCGACCAGGATCGGGCCTTCGCCGGCATGCACGCGGCACAGCGCCGAATACACCGTGGTTTCGGTCGGGCCGTACAGGTTCCACAACTCGCCGCAGCACGGCAGCAGGCGATCGGCGAGTTCGCGCGGCAGCGCTTCGCCGGTGGAGATGATCTTGATCGTGTCGTTGCCGCGCCAGCCCACTTCCAACAGCATGCGCCAGGTGGCCGGGGTGGCCTGCATGACGTCGAGATGGGCGTTGTCGACCAGGCGGCGCAGGCTCATGCCGTCGCGCGCGGTGTCGCGGTCGACCAGCACGATGCTCGCGCCGACGGTCAACGGCAGCACCAGTTCGAACAGCGCGATGTCGAACGACAAGGTGCTGATCGCGCACAGCTTCTGGCCCTGGGCCAGGCCGGGTTCGCGCGCGACCGAACGCAGCAGGTTCACCGCCGAACGGTTGCGGATTTCCACGCCCTTGGGCTTGCCGGTCGAGCCGGAGGTGAAGATCACATAGGCCAGATCGTCTTCGCTCGCGCCGTCGGCGGGCGGATGATCGGCGTTGTCGCCGAGCACCGCGTCGGCGTCGGCGAGCACGGTTTTTTCGACTTCCGCAGGCGGCGTGGCGGCCAGTTCGCGCTGGGTCACCAGCACGCGCGAGGCCGAGGTTTCCAGCATGTAGGCCAGGCGATCGACCGGGTAGGTCGGGTCCAGCGGCACGTAAGCGCCACCGGCCTTGAGAATGCCGAGCAGGCCGATCAGCATCTCGGGCGTGCGCTCGACATACAGCCCGACCAGCGCGCCGGCGACCACGCCGGCCGCGCGCAACTCGTGCGCGAGCGCATTGGCGCGGCGGTCGAGTTCGCGATAGCTGATTTCGCGCGCGCCGAAGCTCAGCGCGATCGCGTCGGGCGTGCGTTCGACCTGCGCCTGGATCAAGGTCGACAAGGTGCGCTGCGCGGGCAATTCGCGCACGGTGTCGTTCCAGTGCGCCAGTTCGGCTTGCTCGGCGTCGTTCATCAGGCGCAGCTGCGCCACGCGCGTGTCCGGCGCGGCGACCGCATGCTCGAGCAGGGTCAGCAGATGCTCGGCCAGGCGCTCGATGCGCGCGGCGTCGAACAGGTCGGTGCTGTACTCGAACACGATTTCGCGCTTGGCGTCCTGGGTCACGAACAGGCTCAGGTCGCCCTGTGCGTTGCCCGGCTGCAGTTCGGTCAGCGGCATCGATTCGACCCGCAGGCCGGTCAATTCCGACTCGATCGCGGGGTAGTTCTGGAAGAAGAACATCACCTGCGCCAGCGGCGTATGGCTGGACGAACGCGGCAGGCGCAGGCTTTCGAGCACCTTGTCCAGCGGCGCGTCGCCGTTCTCCATCGCCGCCAGCACGCTTTCGCGCACGCGCTCGAGCAACTGAGCGAAACTCGGATCGCCTTCGAAGGTGGTGCGCAGCGCCAACGTGTTGACGAAGAAGCCGACCACCGATTCGAGTTCGATCCGGTTGCGCCCGGCGATGCCCATCGCGACGGTGATGTCGTCCTGGCCGGTGTAGCGCGCGAGCAGCGCCTGATACGCGGCCATGAACACCATCGACAGGGTCGACTTGCTCTCGCGCGCGAACGCTTCGATGCGTTCGTTGAGCGCGGCCGGAATTTCCGCGCGATACAGCGCGCCGCGGAAACTCTGCACCGCCGGACGCGGGCGATCGGCCGGCAGATCCAGCGTGGTCGCCGCGCCAGTCAGGCGCTCGCGCCAGTAGTCGAGCTGCGGCTGCAGGCCGGTTTCGCCGAGGGTTTCCTGCTGCCACAGCGCGATATCGGCGATCTGCAGCGGCAGCGCGTCGAGCTTCGGCGCTTCGCCGGCCAGGCGCGCGTTGTAGACCGTGTACATCTCGTCGAGCAGTTTGCTGATCGACCAGCCGTCGATGGCGATGTGGTGGAAGGTCAGCACCAGCAGATGCAGTTGCGGTTCGACTTCGATCAAGGCCGCGCGCAGCATCGCGTCGGCGCTGAGGTCGAAGGTGCCACGGATTTCGGCGCGCGCGATATCGAGCGCGGCCTCGCGCCGCGCCTGCGGCGTCGCGCCGTCGGCGCGCAACTCGCGCCACGGCGCCTGCACCTGGTCGAGAATTTTCTGGAACGGTTCGCCGTCGTGCTTGCGGTACACCGTGCGCAGTGCTTCGTGGCGATCGGCCAATGCCTGTACCGCGGCATGCAGCGCTTCGCGATCGAGCGTGCCTTCCAGCCACAGCGCGGCCGGCGAGTTGTACGCGGTCATGCCGGGCGTGAACTGGTCCAGCCACCACAGGCGGCGCTGACCGAAGGTCAGCGGGATCCGATCGGGCCGTGGCCGGGCTTGAATCTGGTTGCTACCGCGTTGGCGCGCCGCGATCTGGCGCAGCAGTTCCCGCTTCGCCGGGGACAACCCTGCGATGCGATGGTCAATCTCGCTCATCCCTCTACCTTCCTTGTGACGACTCTCGTCAGCCGACCTACCCTGTCGGTGTTTTTATGGCACGCACTATTCGCAAACCATGAGATGTTGTTACGCACGGCATGTGGCCGCTATCATCCTAGGCATGCTGTTGGCTGTGCCCCCCGCGTATATCCTATCCACATAACGGGGCTTAGGCACAAAGCGGGCCGCAATCGGTTGTCGAGACCTCGAATTCTCGGCAGGGGAAACGATTGCGGTGCCGACCAACGGCGCGCTGCAGGGAACGGACGGGGGCGTCCGATTCTCGAATACCGCTGCGTTAAGGGGATTTCAGGAGTTTTTTTAGCCGGGGGGCTATGCATGGAATGGCTGTTCATACAGGCGCGAAACGTGCCGGAAACGAGCATTGCCCATGGGTTGGTGATGTGGCCAACATCGACTTTTTGACCGATCTAATCGACCTGTCAGCGCGGATCGGCGCCGATCCGTTGTTGGTGCAGGGTGGTGGCGGCAACACATCGCTTAAACGCGATGATGTGCTGTGGGTAAAGGCTTCTGGCACCTGGCTTGCGCATGCGCGCGAGCGCGACATCTTCGTCCCGCTGTCATTAGCTAAGGTGCGCGACGCGTTGCGCCACGAGGATGGCGAAGCGCGTCTGGCCCAGCTCGGCAGCGCGTTGACGCTGCGTCCGTCGATCGAAACCTCGTTGCATGCACTGCTGCCGCATCCGCTGGTGGTCCACGTGCACTCGGTGAACACGATCGCGTGGGCTATACGCACACGCGCGCAAGCGCAGCTGGCGAGATTGCTCGATGGCCTCGACTGGGCGTGGATTGCGTATCAACGACCTGGCTATCCGTTGACCCGAGCGGTCGCGCAAGTGCTGTCCACGCGCGCGCCGGACGTGCTGGTGCTGGCCAATCACGGCTTGGTGATCGGCGCGAACGACCGCGCTCAAGCCGATGCATTGCTGGCCGAGATCGAACGCCGCGTGGCGATCGTCGAACGAGTCGCGCCGCCGTCGCAGCCGCAGCGACTGGCTGCGGTCAATGATCTGCAGTGGGCGCTGCCGGGCACCGAATCGGTGCACGGACTGGCGACCGATGCGCAGGCGTTGCAGATCGCGCGCGACGGCGTGCTGTACCCCGATCACGCGGTGTTTCTGGGGCATTGCGCGGCGGTGGTGGGCGAGAGCGAATCCTTGTCGCAGGCGGTCGAACGCACCACCCGCGACAGCGGCGTCGCCCCGGCGTTCGCGCTGGTGCCCGGCGCTGGCGTGCTGACCGTGCCGGGCCTGTCGGACGGTGCGCAGGCGATGTTGCAGTGCCTGGCGTTGGTCGCGCTGCGGGTGTGCGAGGACGACGGGCTGGTGCGGTTGGGCGAGGCCGACGTGGCCGCGCTGATCGACTGGGAAGCCGAGAAATACCGACGTTCGCTGGTGCGGACACACAACTGATCCATCCAACGCGAACAGATCCACGGAAGGAATCCATGCAGATCGTAGTTCCCATGTCCGGTTTCGGCGAACGCTTCAGGCGCGCGGGCTATCGCGTGCCCAAGCCGCTGATCGAGGTCGACGGCAAGCCGATCATCGCTCACGTCATCGACCTGTTTCCGGGCGAGACCCAGTTCGTCTTCATCTGCAACCAGGAGCATCTGGACGAACCGTCGTACCGCATGGCCGAACAACTCGCGCGCTACTGCCCGACCGGCCGCGTCGTCGGCATCGCGCCGCACAAACTCGGGCCGGTCAACGCGGTGTTGCAGGCGATCGAGCACATCGATCCGGCCGAGCCGACGGTGGTCAATTACTGCGATTTCACTTGCAGCTGGGATTACGCGGATTTCAAGGATTTCGTGCTGAGCAGCGGCTGCGACGGCGCGATCCCGTGCTACACCGGCTTCCACCCGCACATGATGGGTTCGACCAACTACGCCTACGTGCGCAGCGATCGCGGGCGAGTGCTCGACATCCAGGAAAAGCAGCCCTACACCGATCAGCCGCGCAGCGAATTCGCTTCCAGCGGCACCTATTACTTCGGTTCCGGCGCGCTGATGCGCGACGCGTTCGAACGCACGATGGCGCGGCCGGACCTGATCGTCGGCGGCGAGCGCTACGTCAGCCTGGCCTACAAGCCGATGCTCGAAGACGGCCGCCGCATCGCGGTCTACGAACTCAACCACTTCATGCAGTGGGGCACGCCGCAGGACCTGGAGGAATACCGCTACTGGTCCGGCGCATTCCGCGGTCTGGCCGATCCGGCGCGCGCGCAGCCGCCGCCGCGCCAACGCGGCGCGGTGATGGTGCCGATGGCCGGACTGGGCTCGCGTTTCAGCGCCGAAGGCTATGCCGATCCGAAGCCGTTGATCGACGTATCAGGCGAGCCGATGGTGGTGCAGGCCGCGCGCGATCTGCCCGAGCCGGCGCAACGCGTGTTCGTGCAGCGCCGCGACATTCCCGGCCGCGGCCGCATCGCCGAAGCGCTGCGCAGCCGGTTTCCTGATTGCGTGTTGATCGATCTGGAGCGGGTCACCGACGGCCAGGCGCGCACCTGCCTGCTCGGCCTGGACGGGATCGATCCGCAACAGCCGTTGACCATCGGCGCCTGCGACAACGGCGCGGTGTTCGATGCGCAGGCGCTGTCGCTGCTGCTCGACGATGCGGACACCGACGTGCTGGTGTGGGTCGCGCGAGGCTATCCCGGCGCGGCGCGGCGGCCGACGCATTACGGCTGGGTCGATGAAGCCGACGGCGCGGTGCGCTCGGTCTCGGTCAAGCAGCCGTTGGCCGATCCGGCGCGCGATCCGATCGTGCTGGGCACTTTCACCTTCCGCCGCGCCGGCGATTTCGCCGCCGCCGCCGAGGCGATGATCGCCCGCGACGGCCGGGTCAACGGCGAGTTCTACGTCGACACCTGCATCAACGACGCGCTCGCGCTGGGCCTGAAGGTGCGGGTGTTCGAGGTCTCGCACTACCTGTGTTGGGGCACGCCGGACGATCTGCGCACCTACGAATACTGGCAATCGTGTTTCCACAAATGGCCGGTGCATCCGTACCGGATCGAGCACGACCCGCGCATCGCCGAGCCGGCGCGCGCGGCGTTGGCCGAACGTTTCCGCATGCGTCAACCGGAGCGCGCGACGTGGTGAATGCGCTGTCCACCGCCGCATCGGGCAGGCTGCGCGGCGAACTCGCGCGCTTCGTGCTGGTCGGCGTCACCTCGGTGGTGATCGATTTCGCGGTCTATCGCGGGCTGCTGGCGCTGGCGATCGCGGTGCATCCGGCCAAGACCGCGGGCTACATCGCCGGCGCGGTGTTCGGCTACTTCGCCAATCGCAGCTTCACCTTCCGCGTAGGCGCGCAATGGCGTCAGCGCGAACTGCTGAGCTTCATCGCCGTGTACCTGATCGCGCTGGTCGCGAACGTGGTGGTGAACTCGTTGGTGCTGGCGGTGCTCGGACGCGGCGAGATCGCGCTGGAGTCGGCCTTCGTGGCCGCGACCGGGGTGTCGGCGGCGATGAATTTCGTCGGCTTGAAGTTGTTCGTGTTCGGCGCGAGCGATGCCAGCGCGCACGCTCCGGTGCAGGCGACCATGGCGACGCCCGCGCGCGCCGATGGCGCGGCGCGGCTGAGCCTGTCGCTGGTGATCCCTTGCTACAACGAAGCGGCCAATCTGCCGCTGCTGGTCGCGCGACTGCGCGAAACCTTCCTCGACGATCGCGCCGAAGTGGTGCTGGTCGACAACGGCTCGACCGACGACTCGCCGGCGGTGTTGGCGCGGCTGCTGGCCGGGCAGGAACGTATCCGCAGCGTGCGGGTCGAGGTCAACCAGGGCTATGGTTACGGCATTTTGACCGGCTTGCGCGCGGCGCGCGGCGACGTGCTCGGCTGGACCCACGCCGACATGCAGACCGATCCGCAGGATGCCTTGCGCGGGTTGGCGCTATATGACCAGGCCGCCGATCCGGCGCGTCTGTTCGTCAAGGGCCGCCGCTACGGTCGCCCGGCCGCCGATGTCGCCTTCACCGTCGGCATGTCGGTGTTCGAGACCGTGCTGATGAGCCGGCGCATGTGGGACATCAACGCGCAGCCCACGTTGTTTGCGCGCGCGTTCTTCGAACGCTGGCGCGAGCCGCCGCACGATTTCGCCCTGGATCTGTACGCCTATTACCAGGCGCTGCGCGACGGCCTGCGCGTGCAGCGCTTCGCGGTCCGCTTCGGCGAGCGCGCGCACGGCAGCTCGCACTGGAACGTGAACTGGCAAGCCAAGCTGCGCTTCATCAAGCGCACCGTCGATTTCAGTCTACGCCTGCGTCAGGGCCTGCAGGAGCGCGCATGATCATCGTCCGCCACCGCCGCAACACCCTGGAGGAACTGCGCGCCACGCCGCAGGACCTGGGTATCGAGCTGGACCTGCGCAGCCGCGGCGAGGATCTGATCATCCACCACGACGCCTTCGTCGACGGCGAACGCTTCGAGGATTGGCTCGGCGGCTATCGCCACGGCCTGCTGATCCTCAACGTCAAGGAAGAGGGGCTGGAGGACCGGCTGATCGCGCTGATGCGCGAACGTGGCATCGAAGACTATTTCTTCCTCGACCAGTCGTTCCCGTTCCTGGTGCGAACCGCCAAGCGCGGCGAATCGCGCTGCGCGGTGCGGGTGTCGGAATTCGAGTCGATCGACACCGCGCTGAGCCTGGCCGGGCAGATCGATTGGGTGTGGGTCGATTGCTTCACCCGCTTCCCGCTCGACGGCGCGCAGGCGCGACGCCTGCAGGACGCCGGTTTCAAGCTGTGTCTGGTATCGCCGGAACTGCAGGGACGCGGCACCGAGGAAATAGCCGAACTGCGCGCGCTGCTGGCGCGCGAGGGCATCGCCGCCGAAGCGGTCTGCACCAAGGAGCCCGCGCTTTGGCGATGAACGCGAACCGGATCTGGCGCGATCCCGTATTCCGACTCGGCTTGTTGTTCAAGGTCGCGTTGGTGGTCTTGCTCGTGCCGCAGATCCAGCAGGCCTGGTTCGTGCCGTTCGTGCAGCACGCGATCGCGCATCCGTCGCTGGACCCGTGGTCGAGTTTCCTCGGCGCCGGCGGCGATCCGATGGCGTATCCGTACGGGCCGGCGATGCTGCTGGCGCATCTTCCCGGCACCGCGCTGGGCATGCTCGCCGCGGCGTTGAGCGGATCGGACTATTTCACCGCGATGGGCTTCCGCCTCGGCCTGCTCGGCGCCGACATCGCGACCTTGTACCTGCTGTCGCGGCTGTGGCCGGAGCGCCCGCGGCTGTTGCTGTGGCTGTACTGGTGGTCGCCGATCGCGCTGTACGTGACCTACTGGAACGGTCAGACCGACATCGTGCCGGTCGCGCTGGTGCTGTGGTCGCTGCTGCTGCTGCGCGAATATCGGGTACGTCTGGGCGGCGTCGCGCTCGGGCTGGCCTTGGCGGCGAAGTTCAGCATGCTGCTCGCCGCGCCGTTCGTGGCGATCTATCTGTGGCGCAACAAGCGCCTGCGCGGATTGATGCAGCCGTTTGCGATCGCCTGCGGCGCGACGGCATTGATTTCGGTGGTGCCGTGGCTGGCCTCGCCGGGCTTCGTGCGCATGGTGTTCGGGACGCCCGAATCGCTGCGCCTGTTCGATCTGGCCTTGCCGCTCGGCAACGGCCTGCGCCTGTATCTGACCCCGCTGCTGTACTTGCTGGCGGTGTACGGGTTGTGGCGGCTGCGCCGGATCAGTTTCGAACTGCTGATCGCCGCGATCGGCCTGTCGTTCTTCCTGGTGGTGCTGGCCACGCCGGCGCCGCCGGGTTGGTATCTGTGGCTGGTGCCGTTCCTGGTCGCGCATCAGCTGTACAGCGATCGCAGCGCGCGCCTGCTGACCGGCATGTTCTCGGCGCTGCTGATCGGCATGCACCTGATCTATTCCAGCGGCGCGTCGCTGCCGATGCTCGGTCTGGATCCGGCGCCGGCCATTGCGCGGCTTGGCGCGTTGATGAGTCCGCACCTGCATTCGCTCGGCTACACCTTGCTGGTCGCCGCCGGGCTGGTGCTGCTGGTGCAGATGCTGCGCGAGCGGGTGTCGCGCAACGATTACTACCGCATCGGCCAGAAGCCGGTGACGCTCGGCATCGCCGGCGATTCGGGCTCGGGCAAGGACACCTTGAGCCGCGCGCTCGCCGGGATCTTCGGCGAGCACTCGGTGGTGCATGTGTCCGGCGACGACTACCACGTCTGGGACCGCTACGCGCCGATGTGGAAGGGCCTGACCCATCTGAATCCGCGCGCCAACG
The DNA here is from genome assembly GCF_057655755.1 of Lysobacter sp. Soil_N_51. Classification (NCBI taxonomy): domain Bacteria; kingdom Pseudomonadati; phylum Pseudomonadota; class Gammaproteobacteria; order Lysobacterales; family Lysobacteraceae; genus Lysobacter; species Lysobacter sp. Soil_N_51. Next base: position 62,278 of record NZ_JBDGLR010000010.1, read on the forward strand.
ATCTGCAACGCTTCAACAACGATGTGCTGGCGCTGATGGACGGCAAGGCGATCATGTGCCGCCGCTATGATCACGGCGCTGGCCGTTTCACCCCGCCGACCCTGCTCGACAAGAACGACGTGGTGATCGCCTCGGGCCTGCACGCGCTGCACATGCAGCGGCTGCGCGAGCGTTTCGACGTCAGCATCTTCCTGGATGTGGACGAAGAGCTGCGCCGGGCCTGGAAGATCGAGCGCGACGTGCATCAGCGCGGTCATGCGCTGGCCACGGTGCTGGCGTCGATCGAGAAACGCATGGCCGATTCGCGCCTGCACATCCATCCTCAGCGGCGCGACGCCGGCCTGGTGCTCAGGCTTGCGCCGGTCAACGCGCATCAGCTCGAGTCCAGCACCGCGATGGGTCAGGTGCGGCTCAAGCTGGTCGCGCTGATCCGCAACGGCACCTCGCACGAGCGCATGGCGCGGATCCTGATCGGTATCTGCGGCCTGCACCTGGATGTGCAGCCCTCGGAGGACGGGCGCGAAGTCGAAATGACCATCGAAGGCGAAGTCGCCGCCGAAGACATCGCCATGGCCGCGCGGCAGTTGGTGCCGGGCTTGCAGGAAATGCTCGATATCCACCCTCAATGGGAGGACGGCATGAGCGGGATCATGCAATTGCTGGTCCTGATCCAGATCGAAGAATCGTTGAAGAGCCGGATCAAATGACCCTGAGAATTCACAACTCGGACAAGGTCCTGCGCGCGCCGCAGGCGATTATTTTCGACACCGACAACACCTTGTATGCCTACGACCATCCGCACACGCAGGCGCTGGCGGCGGCGGAAAGCAAGGCGGTGCGGTTGCTCGGGGTCGACCCGGGCGAGGTACGCAACGCATTCGCGCAAGCGCGCGAGGACGTCAAGCGCCAGCTCGGCAAGACCGCCAGTTCGCACAGCCGCCTGCTGTATTTCCAGCGCGGCATCGAGATCCTCGGGCGCAAGACCCAGTTGGTGATCACGCTGGATCTCGAGCAGACCTACTGGCGCACCTTCCTGGCCCATTGCGAGTTGTTTCCCGGGGTGCGCGAGTTCCTGCTGGCCTTGCGCAGCAGCGGCATCGGCACGGCGATCATCACCGACCTGACCTCGCAGATTCAGTTCCGCAAGATCATCTACTTCGGCCTGGACGATTGCTTCGACTACGTCGTGACCTCGGAGGAGGCCGGTGCCGACAAGCCGCAGGAAGCGCCGTTCCGGCTGGCGATCGACAAGCTCGGCATCGACCCGGAGCAGATCTGGATGATCGGCGATCACCCGGTCAACGACATCGCCGGCGCGCGTCCGTTCGGCATCAGCACGTTGTTGCGGGTGGACCGCAGCCATGAGGCCAAGGGCACCGGCTGCGATGTCGAATTCGACGATTTCACAGAACTGCATCACTACTTTTTCTCGGGGAAGGTCGATGGCATCCAGAAACGTTGAGCGCCCGCGGGCGCGTGACGCCGCGGTAGCCATGCCCTCGCCGCTTGCGGGCCCGGCCCGCGACCGCGCCGCGAATCGCGGCGATCAGCGCAAGGAGTCCGCGCCACGATGAACACCGCAGTCGGAAAGATTTCCCTGGAACGCCATGCCGCCGCGGCGCTGGTGCTGGCGCTGGGCTGGCCGATGCTGGCGTCCGCGCTGGCCGGATTCGGCCTGTCGTTCGCGGTCGCGCTGATCGTCGCCGCGCTGCCGGTCGCGGCGGCTTGGTTGCCGTTGGCGCGGCGTTTGCCGGCGCAATGGGACGGGCAACGTCGCAAGCATGCACTGGCGAGCGCGGCGTTGCTGGTGGTCGGCTTGCTGGCGATCGCGCGAACCCTCGGCGTGGCCTGGTACATGGCCGACCCCAAGCACCCGGAATTCTCCGCGTTCTGGTTCGATCCGTTCTACATCGGCCATAGCTGCTATTCGGCGTATTGGCAGGCAGCCGAACTGGCGCGCGAAGGCGTGGCCAATCTCTACGACACCGCGCTGTACACCGGCTCGGTCGACCACATCAAGCTCGACGAGTTCATGTATCTGCCGCAGTTCGTGCTGCTGCCGGAACTGGGGCTGTTGCTCGGCGGCGATTTCTACAGCATGCGCGCGGTGTGGTTCGGCCTGGAAGCGGCGATCACGATGGCCGCGCTGTGGTCGCTGGCGCGCTGGATCGGCGCCGGCGTCGGTCGCCGCGCATGGCTGCTGATTCCGGCGGTGATGCTGTCGAGCCCGATCCTGGTGACCTTGCAGGTCGGCAATTTCCAGCTCGCCGCGATCGCGATGTCGGTGCTGGCGATGATCCAGTTCGAGCGCGGCCGCAATGCGCTGGGCGGGGCGATGCTCGGGTTCGCGATCTTCAAATTGTTTCCGGGCCTGCTCGGCATTTATCTGCTGGTGACCAGGCGCTGGCGCGCGGCGATCTGGACCTTCGCGTTCTCGGCGCTGTACACCGCGATCGCCTGGCTGTGGCTCGGCGCGCATCCGTTCGAAGCGTTCTTCCACTATCAGGCGCCGCGCATCGCCAGCGGCGACGCCTGGGCGTTCCTGGAGATCCCCGGGCTGGAATGGGTCAGCGCGCTCAATCAATCGGTGCCGGGTCTGGTGCTGAAAGCCAAGATCCTCGGCCTCGACGGCATGACCCGCGCGACCATGGGCACGGTCGCCTGGGTGTGGACCGCGATCGCGGTGGTGCTGACGATTGTCGCGGCCCTGCGCAACGCGTCGATGACGCGCCTGGAACGCGCCGCGGTGTGGGTCGCGGTGCTGGGCCTTGCGACCATGCGCAGCCCGTTCCTGCCCGATCACAGCGGTCTGATCGCGCCGATGTGGCTGTGGAGCCTGATCGCCGCGGCGACCGTGCTCACCCCGCGCAACACCGTGTTGCTGGTGCTGGGCTGGCTGGTCTGCACCGCGGTGATTCCGGTCGGCGGCATCGAGCTGCCCGAAGTGCACACGCGCATCGTGCTGGCCCTGGCGATCCAGGTGATCGCGCTGGCGCTGTGCGTGTGGGCGGTGCTGCGCAAGCCGCGCGCGCTGCGCGCGGGAGCCACGGCTCATTCCTGGCACAACGACGATTCCACGGCCGCCGCGGCGGCCGACGACGATTCCTTTTCTCTCGATAACACGAAGGTGGCAACGTGATGCGGCGTAATACTTTGTGGGCGGTCATGCTCGCGCTGTTGGGCAGCGCGTTTTCGGCGCAGGCCCAGGACACTCTGAACATTCCGCGCGCGGATCACGCGCCCAGGCTCGAGGACTACGTCGGCGGCGTCCCCGCCGACGCCGGCATCGAGGTCAAGGACTTCGTCCAGAACAAACCCGGCGACGGCAATCCGGCGACCCTGGAAACCCGCGCCTACCTGTCCTACGACGACCACAACCTGTACGTGGTGTTCGTGTGCAAGGACGATCCCAAGCAGGTGCGCGCGCGCATCGCGCGGCGCGACGCGGTGTTCGGCGACGACGGTGTACAGCTGATGCTCGACACCTACCACGACAAGCAGCGCGCGTTCGTGTTCACGGTCAATCCCTACGGCGCGCAGATGGACAGCCGCTACACCGAGGGCCTGAGCTACGACTTCAACTTCGACACCCAGTGGACCTCCGACGGCCGCCTGACCGACGACGGCTACGTGGTGACCATGCAGATCCCGTTCAAGAGCCTGCGGTTCGAGCGCGGCAACGTGCAGGACTGGGGCATCGCGGTCAACCGGATCATTCCGCGCACCAACGAATTCGTCTACTGGCCCTACATCACCGAGCGCAAGGAAGGTTTCGTCGCCCAGTTCGCGCACGCGCGCATCGACGATTCGATCCAGCCGGGCCGCAACATCCAGGTCATTCCGCACCTGACCTACCGCGACGCGCGCACCTTGGGCGTGAATTCGGCCGGCGACCCGTCGATGCGCCGGCATGAGCGCACCGAACTCGGCGTCGACGCCAAGTTCGTGATCAAGGATTCGATCGCGGTCGACCTCACCGTCAACCCCGACTTCAGCGAAGTCGAGACCGACGAGCCGCAGGTCATCGTCAACGAGCGCTACGAACAGAACTTCCTCGAGAAGCGGCCGTTCTTCCTCGAGAACAGCGGCATCTTCGGTCTGCCGGTGCCGTTGTTCTATTCGCGCCGGATCGTCAACCCGCAGTACGGCGCGCGCGTGTCCGGACGCCTGGGCCGTTGGGCGATCGGCGGCCTGCTGATGGACGACGAGTCCGCCGGCCTGACCGTGGTCGGCGACGACTTCGGCAAGACCGGCAACATCGGCGTGGCGCGCGTGCAGCGCGACATCGGCCAGCAGTCCAACGTCGGCGTCATGCTGACCGACCGCAGCGTCGGCGATCAGTTCAACCGCGTGCTCGGCGTGGATTCGCGAGTCAAGTTGAACGACAACTGGAGCGTCAACGGTCAGCTGGCCCGCAGCGAGTCCGAAGGCGCCAACAATCTCGATTACGACGGACGCATGGTGTTTCTGCAGGCAATCCGCGGCGGCCGCGATTTCAACTTCGACGGCCAGTACTTCGACGCCACCGACAACTTCGAATCCCAGCTCGGCTTCGTGCCGCGGGTGAACATTCGCCAGTTCTATCAGAAGTCGTCCTACCTCAAGCAGTTCCCCGATGCGCCGTGGCTCATCAACATGGGGCCGACCCTGCTCGCCCAGCACACCTGGGACCAGGACGGCGAAGTGCAGGACTGGAATTTCGAACCCGGCTTCGTGGTCAACGGCCTGCTGCAGACCAAGTTCGAAGGCAGCCTGATCCGCGGCTTCGAATACTTCGGCGGCAAGAAGTTCTACATGGACGGCTTCACCCTAGGCGCCAGCACCGAGTGGTGGCGCTGGCTGACCGCCGAGGCCAAGATCATCGTCCGCGACAAGATCAACTACCTGCCGGCCGCGGGCGTGGAGCCGTTCCTGGGCGATCAGCGCCAGGCGATCATCAAGCTGACGGTGAGCCCGTTCGCTCAGCTTCGCATCGACCAGTCCTTCATCTGGGATGAATTGCGCACGCAGTATTCGATCGCAGGCAGCGAATCGGACGCCAAGGTGTTCCGCGGCATCCAGTCGCGCACCAAGGTCAAATACCAGTTCAGCCGCTTCTGGGCCGCGCACGTGATCTTCGACTACCGCGCACTCGACAGCGACACCGACCTGTTCCTGATTCCGCGCGACAAGACCCTGGTCACCGACTTGCTGGTCAGCTATTCGCCGAACCCGGGCACCTCGTTCTACCTGGGCTATACCGACCAGCAGAAGAACCTGCGCATCAACCAGAACCCGAACATCGTCGTTCCCACGCGCGATCTCGACCTGCACACCGGCAAGCAGCTTTTCATGAAGTTCAGCTACCTGTTCAATTTCTGATCGCTCGCGCGACAACGATGGCTATCCACGAACAGGCCGGCGCAAGTCGGCCTGTTCGTTTTCCGGCGCGCGCGATCGCATGCGTTGTTGCAGATTTGAACGCCCCCGACGACAGCCGCGGCGCCATGCACGATCGCCGTCCCAGTGTGAGCGTCGGTTAGCCGCATCGCTTTGGAAACGTGATTGCCGGCGCGACCGCGCGCGCTCAGATTTGCCTAACTCGCGACTCGAACAAGACGATCGCTCGATCGCCGGGAGAGTCCGATGAGCAAGCAAGTCGCCGCGCAGTTCGATGAGCTGGCCGGGTTGTACGAGGACATGGCGAGTTGGCCGTTCCGGCACGATATCGAGACGCCGAGCGTGATCGCGGCGCTCGGCGATCTGCATGGCCTGGACGTGCTCGACTTCGGTTGCGGCAGCGGTCTGTATTCGCGGCTGCTCAAACGCAGCGGCGCACGCTCGGTGGTCGGCTACGACCTGGCCGACGGCATGCTCGGGTACGCGCGGCGCAGGGCCGAAAAAGAAGGCCTGGACATCGAGTTCGTATCCGAACTGCAGCCGCGATTCGCCGGCCGTTTCGATGTGGTGCTCAGCGTCTATGTGCTGCCGTACGCCACCAGCGCGCACGAGCTGGGCCAGATGTGCGACGCGCTCGCCGGTCTGCTGCGTCCGGGCGGGCGATTGGTCGCGCTGCCGATCCATCCGGACTACCAGCCCGATCCCGACTACTACCAGGCCTATGGCTTTCGCCTGATTCCCGACGACGACAACGGTCGCCCGCCGCGCACCAACGGCGCGCGCATCCGCCTGGAGCTGTGCCACGGCCGCTATCAGGCGAGCGTGCATGCCTGGTACTGGTCGCGCGCGGCGCTGCAGGCGGCGTTGCGCGAGGCCGGCATGACCGATCTGGTTTGGCGCGATCCGAGTACCGCGTCCGATCCGTCCGCGGCGGCGCCGTTGCTGCGCGCTTATCTCGATCGTCCGCACGCGGCGTTGATTCTCGCGCGCAAAGCCTGATGCCATGCGCGCGTGTCTGTTGCAGCCACGGGCCGAACGCAGCGGCGATGCGGATGAGGCGCTGGCGGTGTCGCTCGGTCGCGGCGTCGCCGCCATCGACGAGCACGCGTGGGATGCGTTGGTCAACGATCAGAATTTCTACAACAGCCACGCCTGGCTGGCCGGCCTGGATCGCGCCCTGGGCGCGTGCGAGGTGCTTGCGGTCTGGAGTTCGGCCGGCTTGCTCGCTGCCTGCACGCTGTGGAGCGGCGAACGCGATGACGGATTGTTCGAACTCGGCGCTTTCTTCAACGACGTTCGCGGCCCGTGGACGCGCGGCTTCGTCTGGGGCGGTGGACGCCGTTCGACCCATAACCAAGTGCCGTGCGTGAGCGGACGCCGGCGCGTGCAAGCATTGAGGCGCATGCTGCAGGCGATGGCCGGCATCGCGCGCGAGCGCGGCGACGTCGGCGTGGTCTTGCCGTATATGCCGCTGACGGCCGCGCGGGAACTCGCCGAGGTCTGTGGCGCCAGCGTGCTGCTGCACTCGGCCGAAGCGAACATCGAGGTTCCACCTGACGGTCTGGCCGGGCTGATGGCGGCTTGGAACCGGCACCATCGCTACGAAGTCCGCGCTGAAATCGCCGCGTTCGCGCGTTGCGGCAACCGGGTCGAATGGGGCCTCATCGATCCTTCCGAGCAGGCGCGCGCGGCGGAACTGATCGCCTGCAACCGCGCCCGCTACGGCAGCACCCAGGGCGCGGCCTGGATGCAGCGGATGCTTGAGGCGCAACGCCAGGCGGGGCTGTCGCCGATCGCGGTCGTGGCGCGACGCGATGAGCGCATCGTCGCGTTGTGCCTGCTGTATCGCTTCGGCCGCGCGCTGCACGCGCGCTACTACGGTTGCGATTACAGCCTGGACGATCGCGATTTCCGCTACTTCGTCCTGACCTGCTATGAGCCGATCAACTACGCCGCCCGCGGAGGATTCGATGAACTGCGCTTGTCGATCTCGGCTCTGCACGCGAAAGCCAGCCGCGGCGCCCGCATCGAGCCGCTGGCCGCGGCGGTGCTGCTGAGCGATCGCTCGCTCGATCCGATCGCGGTGCGCCGACACAACCGGCGCTTCGCCGAGCGCCATCGTCGCGAACTGGGCGCGCACCTGAGCCCGGCCTGGCAAGCGTTCCTTTGATCCATGCACGCGGAGTCGCCATGCTGCATCTGATCTACACCTTCCGCCCGAGCGCCGCCGCGCGCGCCGATCTGCCCGCGTTCTGGCGTTGGGTTGGCGAACGCGAACGTTGGTTCTACGACGGCTTGGCCATGGCCCACGATCCGCGCTGGTACGTGTGCACGGTCGGGCCGGGCGTGCACAGCCTGGAGCACTGGATTTCGTTCGCGGACGAAGCCGGTTGGGGCGATTACCGCCGCGAGGTGTCGCGTCGTTCGGCGAACCCGGCCTGGGAGCAACGACGGATCGAGCAGGATCGCTGGTGGGACATCCTCGACGCGCGCCTGCTCAACGACGCGCCGCTGCCGACCGCGCGCGGCGACGCCGGGCGATGAGCCGCGTGGCGACCAGCCGTTTGTTCGAACGCTTGCGTGGCGGCTTGGTGGTCTCTTGCCAGGCCTTGCCCGACGAACCCATGCACGGCTGCATGCCGGCGATGGCGCGCGCGGCGATCGAGGGCGGCGCCTGCGGGGTGCTGGCCAACGGCGCGAACGACATCGCCCGGATCCGCGCGGCCGTCGACGCGCCGTTGATCGGCGTGCTCACCCAGGTCTATCCGGATTGCGAGATCGCGCTGACCCCGACCCTGGTCGAGATCGATCAGGTGGCGCAGGCCGGCGCCGATATGGCCGGCCTGGACGCCAGCGAGCGTCGTCGTCCGGGCGGGCAGCGTCTGGCCGACTTTTACGCCGCGATCCGCAAGCGGCATCCGGGCCTGCGGTTGATGGCCGAGGTGGCGACCACGGCCGAGGCCCTGCGGGCGCAGGCGCTGGGCTTCGACTGCGTGTCCAGCGCGGCGCTCGGCCATACCGAGGCCACCCGGGGGCAGCGCCTGACCGACGACGACTTCGCCGCGTTCCGGCGCATGCGCCGGGCCGTCGACAGTTGCCTGCTGGTGGCTGAAGGCGGTATCGACACCCCGCAGCAGGCTGCCCGCGCACTGCAACTTGGCGCGGATTTCGTGGTCATAGGCAGTGCCATTACCCGGCCGCAGAGCATAACGGCGCGCTTTGTCGGCGAAATGTTGGCAACTGCAGGCTAATTGCTGCCTTTGGCGTCGATCGAGCGGCCTGGAAGATGCCGTAAACGGCTCGCTTTGGCGGTCGATCTTGGCCGTGATCGACGAGGGTCCCGGCCCTGCGAAGGTCTGGTAGAGCGGCTGCGGCGCCTGCTCTTAATAATCTTTTAATTCATAAGGTTCAAATAGTTATCCCGCTCGCCGCCACGCCGCGAAAAACCGCTGGCGTAACCGCGGATAAAGGGATTCGGCGGGAAATGGCGACAAACCGCCGAATTGGATGCCCGGCAGTGCCGAATAACGCAGGCCAGATTCGGCCGGCGCGCGGAAAGATTCACAAGGGCTTACCGGCTGTATTTTGTAACATATTGATGTTGTTGAGCTTTCGACTCGGCCTCATGGTTTTGACCGGAATTTCGGCCAAGGCCCGTCATAGCGAATGCGACCGACACCCCAAGACCGCGTTCGTGCGTTCCAATCCCGCAACACAGCGGAACCTTTTCCCCCTTTAGCAGTCCTATATGCCGACTGCTAAGATGACCCCCATGACCTCTATTGCCCAATCCGCTGCTCTCGTCACCAACAACCTGCCTGTGCCCAGCGCGCTCGGTTCGCTGGACGCGTATATCGGCGCGGTGCATCAGATCCCGGTGCTGACCGCCGAAGACGAGCAGGCCCTGGCCCGCCGCTTCCGCGACGGCGAAGACCTCGACGCGGCCCGTGAACTCGTCCATTCGCATCTGCGCTTCGTGGTCCATGTGGCCCGCGGCTACAACGGCTATGGCCTGCAGATCGGCGACCTCATCCAGGAAGGCAACATCGGCCTGATGAAGGCGGTCAAGCGCTTCGACCCCGACCAGGGCGTTCGCCTGGTCTCGTTCGCGGTGCATTGGATCCGCGCCGAGATGCACGAGTTCATCCTCAAGAACTGGCGCATCGTCAAGGTCGCCACGACCAAGGCGCAGCGCAAGCTGTTCTTCAACCTGCGCAAGAGCAAGAAGCGCCTGGGCTGGATGAACGCCGAAGAGGTGAGCCAGGTCGCCAAGGACCTGAACGTCTCCGAGCGCGAAGTGCTCGAGATGGAATCGCGCCTGTCGGGTCGCGACATCGGCTTCGACGCGCCGTCCGACGAGGACGACGATCACGCGCCGCCGTCGCCGGCCGCGTACCTGCGCGCCGCCGAGGAAGACCCGTCGCAGTCCTACGAGCGCGAAGACGAAGAAGACAGCAAGCTGGGTCTGCTGCGCGAAGGCCTGTCCGGCCTGGATGCGCGTTCGCGCGACATCATCAAGCGCCGCTGGCTCGACGACGACAGCAAGATCACCCTGCAGGAACTGGCCGACGAATACGGCGTCAGCGCCGAGCGTATCCGCCAGATCGAAGCCAACGCGCTGAAGAAGATGCGCGGTCTGTTCGCGGCGTAACCAGCTTCGAATAACGCGATGCAATGCAACGGCCCGGGAAACCGGGCCGTTTTTTATTGTCCGATCGACCACCGCGACACGCGGAGCTGGGGCGCGCGCGGCCGCGACAAGATCCGGATATCGACTGCGTCAGGCGATGGCTATCGTGAGCTCAAGCCATCGCCTGGAGTCGCCCATGAACGCCTATCGCATCAGCGGCCTGTCGCCCGAACCGTTCCGTCCCTTGTTCGCGCTCGACGACGATCGCCTGCGCGCCCACGACATGCGCCGGGTCGTCGCCGATTCGCCGCGCGGTTATCCCTGCCGGGTGTCGCTGACCGATGCCGCGATCGGCGAGACCTTGTTGCTGCTGCCGTACGAACACCATGCGCTTGGGCCGTATCGTGCGAGCGGCCCGATCTTCGTGCGCGAGGCCGCGCTGCAGGCGCCGACGTATCGCAACGAACTGCCGCCGATCCTGGCGACCCGGTATCTGTCGCTGCGCGCCTACGACCGCGACGGCTGGATGCGCGATGCGCGCGCGGTCGACGGCGCGGCGGCACAGGACGAACTGCAGTCACTGTTCGCGATCGACGGCGTCGTCAGCGTGATGGCGCACAACGCGCGCTTCGGCTGCTTCCTGTGCCGGATCGATCGGCACTGAGCCGCGTTGGACCGGCATCGACCGGCGCAATCGATGCGCGCCCGACGATGGCCGGCATGCTGCACTTGCGATGGCAGCGCGCCGAGATGTGCCGCGCATCGGGATAAAGTGGAAGCGGCATCGCACTCCCGCATGCGCTTGCCGCGTCAGGCGCATGCGCGCCCTCGGGCCTGTCTAGACTCGCGCTCGAAGCCGCCGGGACCGGCGGTTTCCCGAATCGCGCGGGCCGATCGCGGCCCGCGTCACGCAGACCAATGGAGGGTGTATGCAAGGCATCAAGCTATGGGCGGTGGGCGCGTTGATTGCGGTTTTGGGGCTGGCGCACAGCCAGCCGGCACGAGCGGGCGACATGAGCAATGCGGTGGTGACCTGCTTCGTCGACACCTATGCACTGGACGTGCCCGAGGCTTTCAGCTGCGTCTCGGTGTGGCGGCCGGGCGGCGCGACCAATCCGACCACCGCGCTGTTCCAGGTCGCCGGCCTGGGCGCGGGCAATTATTCCTATGCCTGGCGCGACCTGGAGACCAACACCGTGCCGGCCGGTTGCGGCAATCAGTCTTATTGCGAGAAGTCGATCAGTACCGAAACCCAGGGCGACGGCGAGGCCACCTTGCGCGTGACCATCACCGATCTCGATACCGGCGCGACCAAGAACGTGCAGGCCACCGCGTTCTACTACGATGGTTACACCTGATAGATCGCCGCGTTCGATTCGTTCGAACAAAGAAGGGCGCCGCGAGGCGCCCTTCTTTGTTGCGGTGAGGTCCGCATGGCTCAGCCGGCGTCGTCGTCCTTGCCATCGCCGTCTTCTCCGGCGCCGCCGAAAATGATCCGCGCGTGGCGCTGGTAGGTGAAATACGCCCACGACCAGTTGAGCATCACGATCAGGCGGTTGCGAAAGCCGATCAGGAAGAACACGTGCGCGGCCAGCCAGAACGCCCAGGCCAGGAAGCCGGAGAACTTGAAACCGCGCAGGTCGACCACCGCGGCGCGGCGGCCGATGGTGGCCAGGTTGCCGTAGTCGACATAGCGGAACGGCTCGATGGTGCGGCCGCTCAGGCGGGCACGGATCGCGCGGGCGACGTAGCTGCCCATCTGCTTGGCGCCCGGCGCGACCCCCGGCACCGGTTGGCCGTTGGCTTGCTGGATGCTCGCCAGGTCGCCGGCGACGAAGACGTCCGGATAGCCGGGCACGGTCAGGTCGGGTTCGACCCGCACCCGGCCGGCGCGGTCGCGCGGCGCGTCGAGCAGCGCGCCCAGCGGCGAGGCGGCGACGCCGGCCGCCCACAGCACCGTACGCGCGGGCACGAACTCGGCGCCGAGGCTGTAGCCGTCGCGTCCGATCGCGCCGACCGGCGTACCGGTGACGACTTCCACGCCCAACCGCTGCAACTGCGCGCGCGCTTTCTCCGACAGCGACTCGGGAAAGCTGGAGAGCACGCGCGGCCCGGCTTCGATCAGGCGGACCTTCGCTTGCGACGGATCGATGCGGCGGAATTCGCGGCGCAGGGTCTTGTGTGCGATCTCAGCCAGGGTGCCGGCGAGTTCGACCCCGGTCGGGCCGCCGCCGACCACAGCGAAATGCAGCCACGCCGCGCGTTCGGCTTCGTCGTCGGTCGCTTCGGCGCGTTCGAACGCGGTCAGCACGCGGCGGCGGATGTGCAGCGCGTCGTCGAGGGTCTTCAGGCCCGGCGCGTGCTGCGCCCATTCGTCGTGACCGAAATAGGCGTGGGTCGCGCCGCTGGCCAGCAGCAGGTAGTCGTAACCGATCACCTCGCCGTCGGCGAGCGTGACGTTGCGCGCGACCGCATCCAGGCCGACCACTTCGCCCAGCCGCACTTCGACGTTGGCCTGCTTGCGCAGGATGTGGCGCAGCGGCGCGGCGATGTCCGGTGCCGACAGGCCGGCGGTCGCGACCTGGTACAGCAACGGCTGGAACAGATGGTGGTTGCGGCGATCGATCAGGGTGATGCGCACGTCGGCCGAGTCCAGCGCGCGCGTCGTCCACAGACCGCCGAAACCGCCGCCGACGATGACGACGTGCTTGCGCGGATCGTTGCTCATCGCCATGCGCTCAGCCGCGCAGACGCTGGGCGAGTTGTTGTTCGAGCTTGCGCTGGTCGGCGGCGAAGCGGCGGATGCCGTCGGCGAGCTTGTCGGTCGCCATCGCGTCCTCGTTGTGCTGCCAGCGGAATGCGGCTTCGCTGAGCGGTTCGGCCGGTTGGGTGCGTTGACCGTCTTCGGACAGAGCGCGTTGAACGTCGGCCTGGGTGGATTCGAGTTCGCCGAGCAGTTCGGGCGAAATCGTCAACCGGTCGCAACCGGCCAGCGCCAGCACCTGCCCGGTGTTGCGGAAGCTCGCGCCCATCACCACGGTCGGGTAGCCGTTGCGCTTGTAGTACTCCCAGATGCGGGTGACCGACTGCACGCCCGGATCGTCCTGCGGCGTCGCTGGCTTGGCCATGCCGTTGGCGAGGTGCCAGTCGAGGATACGGCCGACGAAGGGCGAGATCAGGTACACGCCGGCTTCGGCGCAGGCCACCGCCTGGGCGAACGAGAACAGCAGGGTCAGATTGCAGTGGATGCCTTCGCGCTCGAGCTGCTCGGCGGCGCGGATGCCTTCCCAGGTCGAGGCGAGCTTGATCAGCAGGCGGTCGCGGCCGATGCCGGCCTGCTCGTACAGTTCGACGATGCGGTGCGCCTGGGCCAGGCTGGCCTGGGTGTCGAAGCTCAGGCGCGCATCGACTTCGGTCGAGACGCGGCCGGGGATCAGCTTGAGGATTTCGCCGCCGATCGCCACCGCCAGGCGCAGGCCGGCATCGCTCACGCGCGCGGCCTCGTCATCGCCCTGGGCGCCGCCGAGGGCCGCGTCGATCAACGGCGCGTAGTTCGGCAGGCCGGCGGCCTTGAGCAGCAGCGAGGGGTTGGTGGTGGCGTCCTGCGGATGGAAGCGGGCGATCGCGTCGATGTCGCCGGTGTCGGCGACGACCGTGGACAGCGCGCGCAGTTGTTCGAGTTGATTGCTCATGGGGGAGTGTCTTGTCGTCGGATTCGCGCTCATTGTCCCGCATCGGGGTTAGGCCGTCATGAAGCCGGCCTATCTTCAGTGCGTCGATCTTCAGTGCCACGCGCCGCGGCGGCGGTTGCGCTAGGCTGGCCGCGACAACGCCCGCCCGTGTCCGGGCCGGCGGCAGGGAGAATGAGCGCATGGGCCTGGCCTCGGAAGAAAAACGCATCGCGCTGCTGATCGATGCCGACAACGCGCCGGCGGCGAAGATCGAAGTGATCCTGGCCGAGGTGGCGCGCTATGGCGTGGCCAACGTGCGCCGCGCCTACGGCGACTGGAAAAGCCCGAACCTCAAGAGTTGGGAAGCGGTGCTGCACGAGTTCGCGATCCGGCCGATCCAGCAGTTCGCCTACAGCAAGGGCAAGAACGCGTCCGACATGGCGATGGTGATCGACGCGATGGACCTGTTGTACGCGCGCAACCTCGACGGCTTCGCGATCGTTTCCAGCGATGCCGACTTCACCCCGCTGGTGATGCGTCTGCTCACCGACGGGGTCAAGGTCTATGGCTTTGGCGAAAAGAAAACCCCCGAGCCGTTCGTCAACGCGTGTTCGAAATTCACCTATGTCGAAGGCCTGGGCCAGCCGGCCAGCGAGGACGCGCCGCCCGACGAGGTGGCGACCACGCCGCCGCGCAGCGCCAAGGACCTGCGCGGCGATACCCGCCTGGTGCAAATGCTGCGGCGTGCGACCGATTCGGCCAGCGGCGACGATGGCTGGTCGCGATTGGCGAGCGTCGGTCAGCAGGTCGGCAATCAGGCCTCGTTCGATCCGCGCAATTACGGCTATCCCAAGCTCAGCGACCTGATCGAGGCGATGGGGCTGTTCGAGATTCGGCGCGATCCGCTCAGCGTGTGGATACGCGATAAGAATAAGAGCGTGACCAAGCCGGTGAAATCGGTGGCGGAGCCTGCGCAGAAAAGTGAGCAAGCGCCCGCGGTGCAGGCCAAGCCACAGGCGACGTCGCAACTCGCGGAACAGCCTAAGCCACAGCCGAAGCCGCAATCCGCGGAACAGTCCAAGCCGCAACCGCAACCGCAGAAACAAGCCAGGAAACAGCCTAAGCAACAACCCAAACAACAACCCAAACAACAACCGAAGCAGCAACCGAAGCAACAAGCCAAGCAACAAGCCCCATCCAAGCCGGCCGCGGCCGCGAAGCCCGCAGACAAGTCGAAGTCCTGATCCGTGTTCGTTCGCAACGTCGATCAGCGTTTCGGCGATATCGACCGGCGTGTGGATCGGATGACGGGATGGGCTGCGTTATGTCGCACGCGGCGGTGAATACCGCCGGTCTGGTCGCCGCGAATCGCATCGGTGTCGGCGTGGGGCGCAGAGCAGGCAGGCGGCGATCGCGGTGGGCTATCGGCGATTAGTCAATTCACGCGCTACCGTGTCGCTGTCGGCGCGTTTTGCGACGATGCAAGCATGGTCTCGGCGGACGCGGGTTTGCGTTGCTTCGGCGTTGCCGCTTTGTTGCCGCGTGCCGTTTTTCGTGCGATGAGCGGGCACATCGGCGCTCGATGTAACCGCATCGGCACGGTTCACGATTCGGCAGCGTGGGTTGGGCTAAGGTCATCGCCCATCCCCCATGGAATTCGCACATGATCGCTCGCCCCTTATCGGCCGCTTTGCTCGCACTGTCCTTGCTGATGTCCTCGGCGATCGCTTCGGCCGCCGACAAGGTCAGCCAGGTGCCGGTGCATTTCGCCAAGGGCCAGAGCGCGACCACACTCAAAGGCTCGTTCAAGGGCTACGACACCGTTGAGTATCTGCTCACCGCCAAGGCCGGCCAGCGGTTGAGCCTGAAGGTGAGCGGCAGCAGCAACGCCAACCTCAACGTGTTTCCGCCGGCCGACTACGTACTGCCCGATCCGCAACAGCTCGCCTTGCCGCTGGAAGGCGACGACACCCGCAGCGCGCGCCTGCCGGCCGATGGTGTGTATCGCATCCAGATGTACCAGCCGCGCGCCAGCGCGCGTCGCGGCGCGGTGGTGAAGTATTCGCTGAAGATCGAGGTGCGTTGAGGGCGGTGCGCATGCGATCGCGGCGCGCGAAGCCACGATCTTTTGGCAAGAGCTGAAATTCTCGTCTGTAGGAGCGGCGTAAGCCGCGACCGCGACACCTCACCTACGACGCAAGCGAGATAGCGCGGTCGCGGCTCACGCCGCTCCTACAGGGGAGTGACGGAGCATCCGCGCGAATTGGGTGGTGAGGTTGGACGATCAGTACAGATCGGCCGGATCGACATCCAGCGACCAGCGCACCTTGCGCGCTTCCGGCGCGGCATGGATTGCCGGCAATGCGGCATCGAGCGCGGCGTGCAGCGGGCGGCGTTCGGGCGCGGACAGGATCAGCTGCGCGCGCAGGTAACCGGCGCGGCGCGGCATCGGCGCGGGCACCGGTCCGTTGACTTCCAGCGACGTGGCCGGATCGGCGGCGTCGCGCGCGCGCGGGCCGGCGACGCGTTCGAATTCGCGCCGCGCCATCGCCAGGAACGCGTTCGCCGCTTCGACTTCCTGCGCCTCGGCGCGGATCAATGCCATGTGCGCGAACGGCGGAAACCCGGCGGCCTCGCGCTGCGCCAGTTCGACTTCGGCGAACGCCGGATAGCCGCCGGACAGCAAGGTGTGCAGCAGTTCGTGATCGGGGTGATGGGTCTGCAGCATCACCTCGCCGGGTTTGTCGGCGCGGCCGGCGCGGCCGGCGACCTGGATCAGCAACTGGGCGAGTTTTTCCGGCGCGCGGAAGTCGGCGCTGAACAAGCCTTCGTCGATGCCGACCACCGCGACCAAAGTCAGATTCGGCAGGTCGTGGCCCTTGGCCAGCATCTGCGTGCCGACCAGGACGCCCGGCGTGGTGCCGAACTCGCCCAGCATCTGTTCCAGCGCATCGCGCTTCTGGGTGCTGCCGCGATCGATGCGCATGACCGGGAAATCCGGAAACCGCGCGGCCAGCGATTCCTCGATCCGCTCGGTGCCCGCGCCCTGCGATTGCAGCGCGAGCCCGCCGCAATCCGGACACGCGTCCGGCGCCGGCCGGCGAGTGCCGCAGTGGTGGCATTGCAGGCGCCGGCCGCCGCCGTGCACGGTCATCGGCGTGCCCTTGAGCGGGGTCGAGCAGCGCGGGCAGTGCGCGGTCCAGCCGCAGTCGTGGCACAGCAGCACCGGGGCGTAACCGCGCCGGTTCTTGAACACCAGCACCTGGCCGCCGGCGCGCAGTTCGCCGCCGATGCGCTCGATCAGTTCCGGCGACAGGCCGGCCTCGAGCGGGCGCTTGCGCACGTCCAGCACCCGCACCCGCGGCGGCTGCGCCTGGCCGGCGCGGCGCTTGAGTTGCAGATGGCCGTAGCGCCCGGCCTGGGCGTTGCGCAGCGATTCCAGCGACGGCGTGGCGCTGCCGAGCAGCACCGGCACGTCCAGCGCCTTGGCCCGGACCAGGGCGAAATCGCGGGCGTGGTAACGGATGCCGTCGAGCTGCTTGAAGCTGCCGTCGTGTTCTTCGTCGATCACGATCAGGCCCGGCTCGCGCAGCGGCAGAAACACCGCCGAGCGGGTGCCGACCGCGACCCGCGCCTGCCCGCGCGCGAACGCGGCCCAGGTGCGCGCGCGTTCGCCGTCGCTCAGGCCCGAGTGCAGCGCATGCACCGGCACGCCGAGGCGGGCGCGGAAGCGGGCCAGGGTCTGCGGGGTCAGGCCGATCTCGGGGACCAGGATCAGCGCCTGCTTGCCGCGCGCCAGGCAGTCGGCGATCGCGTGCAGGTAGACCTCGGTCTTGCCGCTGCCGGTGACCCCGTCGAGCAGGAACGCGGCGAAGCGGCCGCGCGCGGCCAGCACCGAATCGGTCGCCGCCTGCTGTTCGTCGTTGAGCGCCGGGCCGGGCTGCGGCGCCGGCGCGCGCTGCGCGGCCGGCACCGCGATCCGTTCGGCGTGTTCGCGCTTGGCCAGGGCGCGCGCTGCGCTGCGCCAGTCCTCGAACAGGTCGTCGAGGCGGTCCTCGTCGAGTGTGCCGTGTTCGGCCAGCAGGTCGGCGAGCCGGCGCGGCTTGCCGGCGCGCAGGCGCTCACGGGCGGTGGCGCCGGCTTCGGTCAGGCGCCAGGCCCAGGCATGGGTGTCGGCCAGCGGCTCGCCGTGGCGCAGCGGGCCGGGCAGGGCGGTGGCCAGGACTTCGCCGAGCGGGGCATGGGTGTAGCGGGCCAGCCAGCGCAACGAGTCGAGCAGTTCGCCTTGCAGCAGCGGCTCGGGGTCGAGCCGGGCGGCGACCGCCTTGAGCGCGGCCGGGTCGGTGCCGGCCTCGGGCGGGCCGACTTCGGTCACCACTCCGATCAGTTCGCGGCGCCCGAACGGCACCCGCACCCGGCAGCCGACCGGGTCGCCCGCGGCGGTCGGTCCGGCGGGCGGCAGGTAGTCGAACAGCCGCGGCAACGGCAGCGGCAAAGCGACCCGCCAGACGGTCGACGGCGGTGGAAACAGGGCCTCGGGCATGCCTCAGTCTAGCGAGCCGGAGCGAACGGCGGCAGACGCGTCAGTTGCGGGGCATTGCTCTGGGTTAAGTGACAATACTCACGCAAGTGGCCGAGTTCGAAGGGAAAATCTCCTTATCCACACCGCCTGTGGATAAATCTGTGCATGGCGGGTCCGCAGCTATGCGCGAGGGCGTTGAAATAAGCCCTCGGGTTAGGTTGGTGAAAAAATCGCCAGACGCGCCAATCCCTTGCGTATCAAGGCTTTGCTCGTGAAACATCGTTGTAATGCGGGCGCGGCGCGGTCCTAAACTGAGGCCGATGACGGTTCTATTACTGCTGTGCACAACCGGATTTGGCTGCAAGCCGCGTCCTGCTTCGTGCGAACGCGTCTGCACGGTTTGTCAAGCGGTTTTGTGCGCCGCCTGCATCGCTATGATGCACCGTATGGTGAAGCCGTCCCGATGAGTTCCACGACCCCCGCTACGGGCCCTTCCGCACTGCGTTCGACCGCTCCGGCGGCGCTGTCCGCGTTCCTGCGAGGCGTCGAACGACGCGGCGCGGTGCTGGCCGAATTACAGGCCGGCGACGCCGCCGCCGGCGACGCCGCGCTGGCCGCGGCGATGGCCGCCTTCCGCGCGATCGCCGCCGACGCCGCGCTCAGCGACTGGCCAAGCCGGTTCTGGTCGCTGCTGTTGACCCAGCCCGGTCTGGCCCATCGCACCCCGGTCGCGATCGCGGTCGAGGCCACCGACCGACTGGCCGAACTGGGCAGCGGACCGCGCGCGGCGCTATTGCTGCGGTTGGCCGCCGGGCTCAGCGAAGGCGAGGCCGCGGCCGTGCTCGGGGTCGCCCCGGCGACCTACCGGTTGGCCCTGCAGCGCGCCCTGCCGCGGCATGCCGACGGCCGCGCCGACCCGCAGGCCTGGCAGCAATTGCGCGAACAGGTCCATCGCCGGATCAAGACCCTGCCGCCCGAGCGCCTGCAGCGCTTGGCCCAGGCGCGCGAACTCGCGCTCAGCGGCGCACCAGCGAACACCGCGCCGGTGTCCGCGTCGGGACGCGCGGACCGGCCAGTACCGTCGCGCCCGCGCTGGCTGATGCCGTTGCTGTGGACCCTGCTGGCGTTGTGCGCGCTGGCCTTCGCGGCCACGTTCTGGCCCGGCGGCGGTCTGGCCGGCGGCTGGCTCGGCGCGCCCGACGGCGTTCAGGTCAGCGCGCTGCCGGAGGCGTCCGCGCCGGCCGAGCGCTATGGCCGCGAGGCCGGGCTGATCGCCCACCGCGACTTCGCCCTGCTCGCCGACCCCGAGGCCGAAGCCGCCGCGACCGACGTGGATTTCCGCAGCTGGCTGGCCGCGCGCGATGCCGGCACGATCACGGCCGTCGCCGCGGTGCCGCTGGAGACCCCGGTCGTGCCCGATGCGCCGGCCGCGCCGGGTGGCGAAACCCACTCGTCCGAAACCGACGCCTCGGAGGGCGAATGATGCGTCGTCATGCCGCACCGTCGTCGCGCGTTGGGTCGCGCCGAGCGACGCTTGGATCGGTCGCACTGGCTTTGGCGCTGGCCGCGGCTTTGCTTCCGGCCAGCGCATTGCCACCGGAACTGGACCAGGCCTTGTCGCGCCTGCCGGCCGACGCCCAGGCCCGCCTGCGCGACAACGGCCGACGCTGGGACGGCTGGAACGAAGATCAACGCCGCGACTTCGGCCGCCGCGCCGCGCAGTGGGGCGAGCTCAGCGACGCCCAGCGCGGCGAGCGCCGCGAACGCTTTCAGGCCTGGCAGGCACTGAGCGCGGACGAACGCGCGCAGCTGCAAGCCGCGGCCGCGCGCTACGCCGCCTTGCCGCCGGAGCAGCAACGGGCCTTGCGCGAGCAGTTCGACGCGCTCGATCGCAGCGAGCGGCGCGGCTGGCTGCTCGGTCCCGCGCTCGGCGCGGACTATCCCGGGCTGCAGCCGTTGCTGGCGCAACTGCCGCAGGCCCAGCACGCCGCGCTGTTGAGCGCGCTGCGCGCGCTGACGCCGGCTCAGCGCAAGGACCTCGCGGTGCTGGTGCAGCGCACCGCGCCGCAGGATCGCGAGCGTCTGCGCGGCGGTCTGCTCGCGGTGCCGGCGGCGCAACGCGGCGCGTGGTTGCAGGACGCTTTGCTGCACTGAACCTGCAAGACCCAAGCACGCCACGATACGGATTTCGCTCAGTGCCGATCCGGAGCCGCGCGATCCGCGCATCCAGGCCGGCTGGTTTCACGAGGGCTGGTTGCCGTTCGCGAGCTTCGGCGGCGCGAGCTTGGTGCTGATCCAGGACTGCGCGCCGGCGCTGGGCGGCCGGATCGGGCAGATCATCGCCTACGTGCACGATCCGGACGAAATCGCTTATGTCGCGACGGATTTCGCTGATCTGCTGACGCGATCGCTGCGCGATATCCAGGCCGATCCGTAAGAATTCCCGCAGCTGTTCTGAGGATCGATATCGCCGCAGCCCCTGTAGGAGCGGCGCGAGCCGCGACCGCGGCATTCGGTTACGGCGAGGGTTTCGATGCGAGCGAAGTGGCGCGGTCGCGGCTCACGCCGCTCCTACAGGGGCTGCGACCGGCTTGCGATGGGATGCAGGTTTCGCCGTGATGCGCGGGTTGCTCAGGTAATCGTCGAGCATGCTCTGTGTAGGAGCGGCGTGAGCCGCGACCGCGGTATTTCGGCTACGGCGAGGGTTTCGATGCAAGCGAAGTGTCGCGGTCGCGGCTTGCGCCGCTCCTACAGGGGCCGCGATCGGTTTGCGATGGGATGCAGGATTCGCCGCGATGCATTGAACTTTCCACCGAAACGGGCCATGCCGTCGGCGCGTAATCGCGGCGCGTGATCGCACAGGTAATCGTCCAGCGCGGTCTGGTCGCGCAATCGGTATTGCACGCACAGCGCGCTACGGCCGGATTCGGCGACCGGATCGGCTACGACGTGCAGCGTCGCGCCGAGAAACCCGGGCAGGGCGCAGATCTGCGCGATGTGTTCGCGCAGCCAGGCCAGGTAGTCGTCGGCGATGGCGGCGTCGAGGTCGAGGTTGACCTCGTAGATCACGCCCGCCGCCGCGTCGGCATCGTCCGCGCGCGGCGCACTCACATGCGCACCAGCGCGGCGACCGCCAGCGCGAGCACCACGAAGCTCAGTAGAACGAAATACAGCGTGCCGATCACCACGTAGCGCACCAGGGTCGGCAGCCAGCCGTTGCCGTACACGCGTTTTTCCATCAGAAGCAGATAGATCGGCATCCATATCCACAGCGCGCTCATGGCGAGTCCGCTGACCCAGGCGAAGCCGCCCCAGTGCGGCGAGATCGCGTTGCCGAGCAGGACCAGCACGAACATCGCCAGGATCGACAGGCACAGGTAGACATGGCTGTACAACGCCACCACCAGATGCTCGAGATAGCCGCGGCCCGAACCCAGGTAGGTCAGCTTCAGCAGCAGCGCGAAGATCGGCACCATCAGGAACAGCGCCGACGGCACCGCGGCGATCAGCGAGTGGATGTACAGCCACGGTTCCTTGCTGGCGCGCTTGAAGTTGATTTCGCCGCGACCGACCTGGCGGTTGAGCCAGTCGTTGGCGAATTGCGGCCACCAGCTCACCGTCAGCGGATTGGTCTTGGCGTCCCAGGCCCGGCCGTTGAACGACAGCGGGCTGCCGTCGTCGCAATCGGTTTCGCCGTAGCGCTGCGCGTCGAGCGGACGCGGCGGCGCGCCCTGGCTGACGGTGGCGTGTTCGACCTGCAACGCGGCGATGCGGCAACCGGCTTCGGCATTGGTCTCGGCGATTTCGCGATCGATCGCGTCGCGCGGCTTGGAACCGGCCGGCGTGGCCGCGCGTTGCGCCTTGAGCGGCGCGATCAGCGCGTCGCGGCGTTGTTCGACCTCGGCCAGGGTCTTGGCCGCGGCGATGCTGTTCGGCGGCACCAGCGCTTCGGCGGCCTCGCGCGCGCCCTCGGCCTTGCCCTCGGCGATGTCGCTTTCGTCGAGGCTTTGCTCGCCGCGCAGGGTCTCGATGCGCAAGTCGGCCTGAAGCTGCACGCCTTGGATCGACTTGTCGATGGCGCTGCGGGCGGAGGCCGGTATCGCCGCGCGGGCAATCTGCAGTTCCTTGATGGTCTGCACGCGCAGCGATTCGACTTCGGCGACCGAATTGGCTTTCTTGATCTGCTTCTGCCGGTTGCCCATGCGCACCGTGGTGCCTTGCAGGTCGATGACCTCGAATCCGTCGGACTTGGATTCGTCGAAATGCACGGTGAACTGGGCGACGAAGAAGGTCAGCACCGAGACGATCACGAACAGCCGCAGCGGCGCGACGTAGCGCACGCGATGGCCGGCGATGTAGTTCTTGGCGACCCGGCCGGGAGACAGCAGATCGCGCAAAGTCCGGAAAATGCGGCCGTCGAGATGCCAGAACGACTCGAACACTTCCTCCAGCGCATGCCCGGCGTGGCGGATCGGGTTGACGACCGACTGGCCGCAGACGTGGCAATAGTGGCCCTGCAGCGGCGCCTTGCAGTTTTCGCAATGACTGGGATGGCCGTGGCCATCGTCGGGGGCATGGCCTTGCTCGTGGCCTGGCTCGTGCTCGCCAGCATGGCTGGCGCCTGAAGAAGTGGTTGCGCTCATTGGGAATCGAGAAAAGAGGCTCCCCGGCCTTCACTTTCGAGCGGGTAAGATAGCCGTCCGCCGCGACCCGGCGCCAGCGCCCTAGACCGGATGCGCGGCCGCAGTCGTGCTGTTGGTCCTCTCCCATGTCCGCGTCATCCCCCACCGATTCCCGCCCCGCCGTCCGTTCCGGCCTGGCGGGCGAGATCCGCACCACCTTGATTCTTGCCGCGCCCCTGGTGGCCGGCCACGTGTCCACCGGCCTGATCGGCTTCGTCGACAACACCCTCGCCGGTCACCACAGCACCACCACGCTGGCCTCGGTGACCATCGGCACCGCGCTGTGGTGGCTGCCGATGATGGTGCCGATCGGTACGTTGCTGTCGGTGCCGCCGTCGGTGTCGCAACTCGAAGGCGCCGGCCGTCGCGGCGAAATCGGCGCGCTGTTCCGCCAGGCGCTGTGGATGGCGGTGCTGCTGAGCGTGTTCCTGTTCGCGTTCCTGACCCTGATCCCGTATGCGCTGGGCGCGATGGGCATCGCGCCGGGCATCATTCCCGGCGCGCGCGATTTCCTGCACGGCATCCGCTGGGGCGTGCCGGCGCTGACGCTGTTCTTCTGCATGCGCTATCTCAGCGAGGGCCTGCACTGGACCTTGCCGACGATGCTGCTCAGCGCCGGCGGCCTGCTGATCCTGGCGCCGCTGGGCTATGTGTTGACCTTCGGCAAGTTCGGCCTGCCGGAAATGGGCGCCGGCGGCCTGGGCATCGCCTCGGCGGCGATGTTGTGGGCGCAGGCGATCGGTTTCTTCGTGGTGCTGAGCCGGGCCAAGCGCTTCGCCGACCTGCGCCTGTTCGAGCGCTTCGACAAGCCGCATTGGCCGACCATCCGCGGTTTGCTCGCGACCGGCCTGCCGATCGGCGTGACCGTGTTGATGGAGGGCAGTCTGTTCATCGTCACCGCGCTGCTGATCGGCCGCCTGGGCGAAGTGCCGGCGTCGGCGCATCAGATCGCGATCAACCTGTCGGCGCTGTGCTTCATGGTGCCGATGGGCCTGGCCGAAGCGACCACGGTGCGGGTCGGCCATGCGATGGGCCGGCGCGACTACGCCGGCGTGCGTCGGGCCGGTTACGCCGGCTACGCGATCGTGATCGCCACCCAGTTGTGCTCGGGCATCCTGCTGTTGAGCGCGAACGAGCTGCTGGTGAGTTTCTACACCGCCGACGCCGCGGTCGCGACCCTGGCCGCGTCGTTGCTGCTGTATTCGGCGATGTTCCAGTTCCCCGACGGCATTCAGGTGCTGTCGGCCGGCGCCCTGCGCGGCCTCAAGGACACCCGCATGCCGATGATCCTGGCCGCGCTGGCCTATTGGGGCGTGGGCATGCCGGTCGGCGCCGGGCTCGGCCTGGGCCTGGGCTGGGGGCCGAAGGGCATGTGGATCGGCCTGATCGCCGGCCTGACCGTGGCCTCGGTGTTGCTG
Organism: Lysobacter sp. Soil_N_51; assembly: GCF_057655755.1. NCBI lineage: Bacteria > Pseudomonadati > Pseudomonadota > Gammaproteobacteria > Lysobacterales > Lysobacteraceae > Lysobacter > Lysobacter sp. Soil_N_51. The sequence continues at coordinate 86,580 of NZ_JBDGLR010000010.1, forward strand.
GGCCTGCGTTTCCTGCGTTCCAGTGAACCCGCGCGGCTGGCCGCGCGGATGCAGACCGAGTCGCCGCATGAGGTCGATCCGCACGAAACCGGATGTACTTGAACGCCGGGATTCGGGATTGGGGATTGGGGATTTGTGAATGCCCAGGGCCCTGGCCCTTGCCTTGATTTTGCGAATCCCCCATCTCGAATCTCGGATCCCGGCCCCAGTACGAATGGCGGGTGAAACCGCAACCCGTGCCGGGTTAGTCTGACCCGGTACACATGGAGTCTGTGCAATGAACCAAGTCACCCCAAGTCGCGGGCCGTTGATGCGATTCTTCGTCGGCGTCTGGGACACGATGAATTTCACTCGCCGGTTGATCTTCAACCTGCTGTTCTTCGGCTTCCTGTTGCTGTTCCTCGCCATGCTGTTGTTCAGCGGCGGCGGCGCCAAGCCGTTGCAGGAGCGCACCACCCTGGTGATCGCGCCGGAAGGCAACCTGGTCGAGCAGTACAGCTCCGACCCGGCCTCGCGCGCGCTCAACCGCGCGTTCGGCGACAAGAACCCGGAAGTGCAGCTGCGCGACGTGATCCGCGCGCTGGACGCGGCCAAGGACGACAAGCGCATCGAGCGCGTCGTGCTGCGTCTGGACAAGTTGCAGGCGGCGGGCATGGCCTCGCTGCGCGAAGTCGCCGCGGCGGTCGCGCGGGTGCGCGCGAGCAAGAAGGAGGTCATCACCTTCGCCGAGACCATGGATCAGAAGCAGTACCTGGTCGCTTCGCAATCCAGCGAAATCTTCCTCGATCCAATGGGCGGGTTGATGCTCGAAGGGTTAGGCCGCTACCGCCAATACTATCGTGAGGGCCTGCAGGACAAGCTCGGCGTGGACGTACACCTGTTCCGCGTCGGCGAGTTCAAGTCGGCGGCCGAGCCGTACATCCTCGACGCCGCGTCGGAAGAGTCCAAGACCGCCGATCTGTTCTGGATGAACGACCTGTGGTCGCGCTACCTCGACGACGTGGCCAAGGCGCGCAAGCTCAAGGCCGCCGACCTGACCGCCGCGATCGACGAACTGCCGCAGCGCCTGGACGCGGTCCAGGGCGACCTGGGCAAGTACGCGATGCAGCTCAAGCTGATCGATGGTTTGAAGACGCGCGAAGAAGTCGACACCCTGCTGACCAAGCGCGGCGCGGCCGATGCCGATGCCGAGGGCGGGTTCCGTCAGATTTCGTTCGACGCCTACATCGCCGGCATGGACCGCATGGTCAATCCGGCCGATCAGCGTCCGCAGGTCGCGATCGTGGTCGCCGAGGGCGAAATCGCCGGCGGCGAGCAGCCGCCCGGTTCGGTCGGCGGCGTCAGCACCGCGGCGCTGTTGCGCGACGCGCGCGACGACGAGCACGTCAAGGCGGTGGTGCTGCGGGTGGATTCGCCCGGCGGCGAAGTGTTCGCCTCCGAGCAGATCCGTCGCGAGATCGTCGCGCTGAAGGCCGCCGGCAAGCCGGTGGTGGTGTCGATGGGCGATCTGGCTGCTTCGGGTGGCTACTGGATCTCGATGAACGCCGACAAGATCTACGCCGACGCCTCGACCATCACCGGTTCGATCGGCATCTTCGGCATGATCCCGACCGTGCCGCGCGCGCTGGAAAAGATCGGCGTGCATACCGACGGCGTGGGCACCACCCGTTTCGCCGGTTCCTTCGACATCACCCGGCCGCTGGCGCCGGAAGTCGGCCAGGTCATCCAGACCGTGATCAACAAGGGCTATGCCGATTTCACCGGCCGCGTCGCCAACGCGCGCAAGAAGCCGGTCGCCGAGATCGACGCGATCGCGCGCGGTCGCGTGTGGAGCGGCGCGCAGGCCAAGGAACGCGGTCTGGTCGACGCGCTGGGCGGCCTGCCCGATGCGATCACCGACGTCGCCGCGCGCGCCAAGCTCGGCAAGGCCGGCGAGTACCGCGTGCGTTACGTCGAGAAGATGCCGACCCCGTTCGAGCGTTTCTTCGCCGGCATCGCCCAGAGCCAGGCCGGCAGCGCGCTGCTGGGCCGTTCCGACCTCGCCCGCGGCCTGCTGGCCAAGGCGTTGCCGCAGACCGCGTCGGACCTGCGTTTCCTGGAAAGCTCGATCAAGCCGACCAGCGGCGTGCCGGTGAAGTCGCTGGCGTATTGCTTCTGCGAGTTGTAACGCGCCCGCCGTAACCCGGCAGAGCGCCACGATCCGCTCCCTCTCCCGCTTGCGGGAGAGGGTTGGGGTGAAGGCAGCGCCGGCGACGGATCAAAAGCCAACGGGCCGCATCGCGGCCCGTTGGCGTTTCAGGAGCCGAGGGCTACTGCGAGTCGAGTGCCAAGCCCCAATCCCCTGCAGGCACTTCGGCCCGCGAGTGGATGCGGCGTCAGCGCGACGGCTCTTGGGGAAGGGGCTTCAGCCCCGACGCCTTTCATTCCGATCGCGACGAACCATCCGCGCGAACTGAGACAACAGCGTCGAGGCTGAAGCCCCTCCCACAAAAGTGCCGAGGCAACGAAAAGTACTCGGGCAGCGACGCCGACGACGGCAACGACGTGACCGGGCCGCGCCGCATCGCAGTCCGGCATCGCACCGCGATCACTCAGCCGCCGGCGGCATCGATCGCATTGCGCGTCTGCTCCGCGCCCTGATCGACCGCGCCTTCGACCGACTTGGCCTGCTCGATCGGTTGTTGGATCGCGTCGCGCATCTGCGTCGCCTGCGGGTCCACCGGTCGCTCTTTTTCCGGCGGTTCGGGCTTGGAGCATGCGCCCAGCGCGCACAGCAGCGTGGCGCAGGCGAAGGTCGATACGATACGGCGTGGTTTCATCGCGGCATCCTCGGTCGGTCCGGCCGTTATGCTACGCCGGTCGCGCGCGCAGCGCGGCGATCCACCGCACACCCGGAGACAAGCCATGGACCCCAAGCGCTGGCGACTGGACGGACAGCTCGCCTTGGTCACCGGCGGCAGCGCCGGCATCGGCCGCGCGATCGCGCGCGAACTGCTCGGCTTCGGCGCCGACGTGCTGCTGGCCGCGCGCGACGCGACCGCGCTGGAATCGGCGCGCGCCGAGCTGCTGGAAGACTTCCCCGACCGCGACATCCACGGCTTCGTCGCCGACGTCGCCGACGACGAACAGCGGCGCGAACTGCTGGACTGGGTCGAGGACTTCGGTGAAGGCCTGCACATCCTGGTCAACAACGCCGGCGGCAACCTGAGCAAGCCGACCAACGACTACACCGAGGACGAGTGGCGGCAGATCTTCGAGATCAACGTGTTCTCGGCGTTCGAACTGTCGCGCTACGCGCATGCATTGCTGACCCGCCACGCCGCCTCGAGCATCGTCAACGTCGGCAGCGTGTCGGGCAATCTGCACGTGCGCACCGGCTCGCCCTACGGCATGAGCAAGGCGGCGATGCACCAGATGACCCGCAACCTCGCGGTGGAATGGGCCGAGGACGGCGTGCGCGTCAACGCGGTCGCGCCGTGGTACATCCGCACCCGCCGCACCTCCGACAAACTCGCCGATCCGGATTATCTAGACGAGGTGCTGCTGCGCACGCCGGCCGGCCGCATCGGCGAACCCGAGGAAGTCGCCGCGGCGGTCGCGTTTTTGTGTCTGCCGGCGGCGGGCTACATCACCGGCGAATGCATCGCGGTGGATGGCGGGTTTCAGCGTTACGGATTCTGAGGGCCTCGCCATGCCCGCTCGCGACAAAGCGCCGGTCGTCATCGATATGCGAAGGTCGGGTTCCGGCTGGATCTTGTTCGGTGTGGCCTTGTTGGCGATGGGAATCCCGACCCTGCTGGACCCGTTCGTGCCGTCGCTGGAGGCCGCCTGGCTCGGTCCGGCGGTGCTGGCGTTGACCGCGGCGGTGACCATGGCCGTGATCGTGTTGCTCTACGGCTGGCCCCCGGGGCTGGACCCGTCGGCCGATCGGCGCGCCGGGGCCATCCAGGTGCTGCTGTGCGTGGCGTTCTTCTTCCTCCTGCACAGCGGGCTGCGTTTTTTCGTGCCGGTGCTGTTGCACCACCTGGCCGGCCCGCGCCCGGCGACGCAAACCGAATCGGTGCGCCTGCGCGAATCGGGCTTCCGCGGTTGCCGCACCTCGGTGGTGCTGCCCGACGACGGTTTCCTGCTTCGCCGGCGTCTGTGCGGTATTGCGCGCAACACCTTCGGCGCCTTGCGCGACAGCGAACGCATCGAACTGCGCGGCAAGCGCTCGTATTTCGGTATCTCGGTCGAGGATTACGACGCCGCGCCGCGCGCGCCGCGTTGATAGAGGCGAGCGACGCTTGCTCGCATCAAGGCGTGGCGGCGATGGTGATGTCGGTGAGCACTTGACGAGAGAGACGGCGGGCGATGCCTAGCGCGCCGCGGTCTATTTCTTGCCGCAGGTGCTTTCGGTCACGATCCGCTGGATTCGCGCGACCTCGGCGGCCGACGCATCCTTGCTGTCGCTGCGGCCGAAACGCAGCGCCGATTGCGCTTCGCGCAGGCGCTGCTTCCAGTTTTCGCACAAGGCCTCGTCGGGCAGGCGCTGGCATTGGTCGGTGACCATCTGGCAGGCGACGCCGACCCCGGGGCTGGCGGTGCCGCCCAGGCCGGTGGTCTGCAGTTGCGCGCAACGCTGCGGCGGGTTGCCGTCGTCGTTGAGGTAGCGGCCGTTGTCGTAGGTGCGGCATTCGAACAACACCGGCGGCGGCAGCCGGTCGGCGTCGGCGATCTGCGGGCCGGCCGGCACGGGGGCTTGCTTGATCGCCGCGGGCGTCTTGACCGACGGCAGTTGCGAGGACACCGGCGGATGCGGCGGCGGGGCATTGGCCGGCGCGTACGGCGCCACCGGCGAGCCGATGAAGGTCGGCGGCGCGGACGAGCTGGACACGCCTTCGAGCACGCGTTTTTCCTGCTGCTGACCCTTCGGGCACGGCGTGTTGTTCTGCACCGTCAACTGGCCGAGGGCATCGGTGCAGCGGTAGATCACCACCTTGCCGCCTTGCGCGTGAGTGCCGGCACTGGCCAGCAACAAAACCGACAACCACCACACACGCATCAGTAAGCTCCGCAATCGGCGTTCATTCGCGCATCGATGATGCGCTGTTCCCGGGTGATCTGTTCGCGCTCGCTCTGCAGCGCGCTGTTGTAGCGGCGATCGCCCTGGTAGCAGTTGTCGCGCAGGCGCGAACACACTTCTTCCTGGGGCAGTTGCTCGCATTCGTCGCGGATCAACTGGCTGCCGTAGTACACGCCGGAGCCGTAGTTGTAGCCGCCGGAATAATACCCGCCCGAGTAGGCGGTGGTCGCATAGCTGACATTGCCGTGGCGGCCGTTGGCGGCCACCGCGATGCCGGCCGAGCCGATGCCCGCGGAACGGGCGCTCGGGGAATTGAGCACGGCGGCCGGATCGCCCAGGCGCGGCCGCGGCGCGCCGATGCGGCCGCCCAGCGAGGTGCGGTTGCCGGTGTAGACCGGCACGCCGTAGCCCAGGTCGACGATCGGCACCATGCGCGGATTGCCGTCGCCGTTGCTGCTGGTGTAGCTGCTGCCGTCGGGGCGCACGCAGTCGAACATCGGTTGCGGGTTGCGCACCACCAGCACACGCGGCCTGCTGTCGATCGCCGGACGCGAGGCCGGGGCCGGCGCGGCCGAGGCTTCGATCACCCGCGGCGGCGGATCGACCGGACGGGCCATGCTCAGGGTCTGCTGACGCTGGCCCTGGGCGCAGGGCGTGTCGCGCAGGCTGAGCTGACCGCGATCGTCGGTGCAGCGGTAGATGAGCACCTCGGCGGCCTGCGCCGTGCCCAGCGATGCGCCGGTGGACAGCAGGGCGGCCAGGACCAGGCTTCGACGGCGGGCGTGGATGGCGTTCATGCACGCATCTTGCGCCTCGCCTGCGTTACGGGGAAGTCGAAGCGGGGCGCGGATCGCGGGCGTTGAGGGCGGGTTTAGCCAAGCGCGGCGTGGCGCCGGCCGGTTCAGCGACGCCAGACCAGCACCAGCACGCCGCCGCCGACCATCAACAGCCGACCACAGCGCCCAGGCGGGGAATGGGGCGAGGGCAGGGTCATGGCGGGACCTCCGGACCAAGGGGCGGGATCGCGCGAGCATGGTCGCGGCCGTGTCGGACCCCGGTCAGCCCCGCAGCACCTCGCCGGTCGCGGCGACGCGGATCGGGGTTGGCGCGGACAGGCCGCCGGTTTCGCCGACGCACACGCCGTCGGCGAGCGCGAGCAGGGCGCGGTCGAGCTGGTCGCGCTGGAACGCCGGCGGTTGGCCGGCGAGGTTGGCGCTGGTGGAGACGAGCGGGCGGCCGAGCGCCAGGCACAGCGCGCGCGCCTGGGGATGCGCGGTGACGCGCACGGCGACGCTGTCGTGGCTGCCGCGGATCCAGGCGGGGACCGCGTCGGTGGCGGGCACCGCCCAGGTGTTCGGCCCGGGCCAGCTGGCGCGCACCGCATCGGCGCGCTCGCCGGGCAATGCCGACCAGTCGATCAGGCCGTCGAACTGCTCGACCGAGGCGGCGATCAGGATCACGCCCTTGTCGACCGGCCGCTGCTTGATCGCCAGCAGGCGCAGCACCGCGGTCTGGTCGAACGGATCGCAGCCGATCCCCCAGACCGCTTCGGTCGGATAGACGACGACGCCGCCGCGGATGAGCGCGGCGGCGGCGTGTTCGAGGCTCAGCTCAGGCATGCGGATCGGATGCGGGGGCGATGGCGCAGTGTCGCATGGCGGTCGCGGCATCGGGATCGGCCGGTCCGGTCCCGAGCCGGGACCGGTTCGAACGCGGTACGGCGGGACTCAGTACGGCACCCAGGCGTCCTTCCAGGCGTAGCCGGTGCCGGGACGGTAGGCGTCGGCGTTGATGTTGCACCAGCCGCCTTCGGGGAACGGCCGGCAGCCGTAGCGCTTGCCGTCGCTGCCCTTGACCACGGTGACGCCGGGCACGTAGCGGCCGATGCCGTCTGGGTAGACGTAGTCGTAACCCGACGGAGTGCCCGGGTTCGGGTTCGGATTGGGTGCGGGCTGCCTGATGTCGAGTTGATGGCGACGACCGCTGCCGCTGAGGAACACGCGGTTGGCGCTGGCCGAAGGCTGCGGGGTGATCACGCCGTTGCCGAGCACGCCGATGCGGGCGTAGCGGGCGCTCGCGTTGACCTGCCGGCCCAGGCGCAGCGGCCAGGCGGTCGCCGCGGTTTCGCCGGCCTTGAGCGTGACCTCGATGCGCTCGGCGTCGTTGCCGTTGGCCTCGAACACCCGCAGGCTCACGGTGGTGCCGACCGGCAGCGCGGTGGGCGCGCTCAGCGCGCCGGCGTCGGTCCAGGTCGTCGGCGAGGGCGGCGTGCCCGCGCCGGAAAACGCCACGTCCATGCAGGTGTAGAACGCTTCGGTCGAATCCGAGCGTTGCCAGGTGTTGTAGATCACATGGCGGCCGCTGCGCTTGGGCAGCGGGCAGTTCAAGTGGTAATTGCCGTCGGCGGCGAGCGGGGTATTGCCGACCGTGCAGAACGGCTCCAGGTCGGCCCAGCGCAGCGGCTGGTTCGGGTTCCAGCCGTCGCGGGTCACATAGAACGTCCACTCGCGGGTGGCATGCGGCGCGGTGCCCTTGAACAGGAATTCGTAGCGGCCGTTGGCGTCGGCGGCGATCGGCTGCGCCTGCCAGTCGGCGCGGGCGAGGTTCAGGCCCTCGAAGGTGGGATTGCCGCCGCTGCACAGCTTGCCGTCGGCGACCACGGCGCGATGGTTACCGTTGGCGGCGGCCTGATTGATGCTCATCCAGTCGTAGAACATCGCCGAGCCCGACACCTGATGCGCGGCGGCGCAAGCCGGGTCGGTCGGGTTTTCGCGGTTGCCGTCGGCGCAGGCGACGACGCGGCTCTTGGGTTTGATCATCGAGCCGTGGGCGTGAACGTGCGCGACCGGCAACGCGGTCAGCACGGCGAGGGCGATGAGGGCGGACCGTATCGGGGGAAACGGAGTCATGAGCGTTCCTGGGAATGGCGTCCGGGGGCATCCGGACAAGCCAGCGTAGGCACGCTCAGCGCGAGCACAATCAGACAAGTACGCATTGTGCGTGCTCGATGAATGCCGCCGGCTGCAGGGCCAGGCAGCAATGCTCCGTTCGACGGCACTGATCGATGCGGTCGAAGGCGAACTCGCGGGATCGACAAGGAACCTCGCGCACACCGAACGCGGGCATGACGATCAAGATCGACATGCCCGCGAACCGGTTTCACCCACTCAGCGTTGCAAGACGGCAAGCCGCCGCGCAACGCCGATGGGTCTTCAGCGCGATCTCAGTGATCGTGATGCGCGTGTTCGTCGGCGAACGGCTTGGCCGACGCGGGCAGACGCACGTCGAAGGCGTAGGAACGATTGCCGCTGAGGTACACGCGATTGCCCGGGCCGTCCTTCGCCTGCACCTGGCCGCCGCGCTGCTCGCCGATGCGGGCGAACCTGGCGCGCGCGTTGACCTGTTCGGCGACCCGCCGCGGCCACGCGACGATCGAGGTTTCGCCTTCGCGCAGCACGGTTTCGATCTTCTCCGCGTCGCTGCCGTCGGGGTTGAACACGCGCAGGGTCACCGCGGTGCCGACCGGGTAGTCGTTGACCACGTTGACGTTGCCCGACTCGCGCCACGGCGACTTCGCATCGGCGACCGAGTTGGTGAAGTTGACGTCCATGCAGGTGTAGAACGCTTCGGTCGAATCCGAGCGCTGCCAGGTGTTGTAGATCACGTGGCGGCCGCTGCGCGCCGGCAGGGTGCAGGTGATGTGGTAGTTGTTGCCGCTCGACAGCGGCACCGGGCCGGTCTTGCAGAACTGCTGCAGGTCGTTCCAGCGCAGCGCCGTGTTCGGGTTCCAGCCCTGCGGGGTGACGAAGAAGGTCCAGTCCTTGGTCGCGTGCGGCGCGGTCGCGTAGAAGGTGAAGGTGTAGCTCGATCCCGAACGCACGTTGCTGGTCTGCCAATCGCTGCGGATCACATCCAGGCCGCGGAAAGTCGGGTTGTTGCCGCTGCACTGCTTGCCGTCGGGCACCACGGCGCGATGGTTGCTGTTGGCGTTGGCCTGGTTGATGCCGTTCCAGTCGTAGAACAGCTGCGAACCGGCGACCGCCCAGGCGGCGCGGCAGGCCGGATCGGCGGGATTCTCTTTATTGCCCAGGTAGCACTTGTAGATCCGGCTTTGCGGATTGACGAAGGTGCCGTGGGCGAAGGCCGAGGACACCGGCAGGGCGGCCGCGCACAAAGCGACGGCGGCGGAGAGCAGGGAAATACGAGTGGCGCGGGTCATGACGACTCCTGTCGATGGGATAGGTGAAAGACACCCCCCAGGGAACAGGTCTTCGTGCTGGTCGTGATGCGCGCGCGATTTGGATCGCGTCTGAGTCGGGCTTCGATCCATGGACCGGCCCGCGATGTGGGCCGATCCTAGTGGCCGGGGCAGGCTGAATCTGTGCGAGCGGTCGCTGGCGGCGACATGCGCGGGCGTGTGGTCGCGGCGGCGATGCGAAAGCGGAAGCGGCGTCACGGCTTGACCGCGTGGCTGCGACACCGTGTCGCTGGCGTTTGCTGCGGCGCGTCGGGCGCGCGGGCCTGCGCGCAAACGAAACGGGCGCCGAAACCGGCGCCCGTTCCTCACTCGTCGGCCTCTATCGCCGCTTACCGCGGCGGTCGAGCCATCAGGCGGTTTTCGCCACGGCCTTCTTGACGACCTTCTTCGCGGCTTTCTTGGTCGCGGTCTTCTTGGCGACTTTCTTGGTGGCCTTTTTCGCCGGCGCCTTCTTGGCCGCGGCCTTCTTCGCCGGTGCCTTGGCCTCGCCGTCGGCGCTCACGACCTTCTTGGCGGCTTTCTTCGCCGCCTTCTTGGCCGGTTCTTTCTTGGCCGCGGTCTTCTTGCCGAAACGGCCGCGCATCGGCTTGCCGGTTTCCTCCATCAGCTTGACCACTTCCTCCAGGGTCAGCGACGCGGGTTCGCGATCCTTCGGGATGCGGCCGTTGAGCTTGCCGTCGCTGATGTACGGACCGAAGCGGCCGTTGAGCACCTGGATGTCGCTGCCGTCGAATTCCTTGATGATCCGGTTGCGCGCGATCTCTTCCTTCTCTTCGATCAGGAACACCGCGCGCGCCAGGTCGATCGTGTACGGATCGTCTTCCTTCTTCAGCGAGGCGTACACGCTGCCGCGCTTGGCGAACGGGCCGAAACGGCCGACGCCGACGCTGACTTCCTCGTCCTTGTCCAGACCCAGCTTGCGCGGCAGCTTGAACAGCTCGAGCGAATCCTCGAGCGAAATCGTGTGCATGCTCTGGCCCGGACGCAGCGACGCGAAGGTCGGCTTGTCCTCGTCCTCGGCGGTGCCGATCTGCGCATACGGCCCGTAGCGGCCCAGGCGCACGCTTACCGGCTTGCCGCTCTTGGGATCGGTGCCCAGTTCGCGCGCGCCGGTGGCTTCGTTGCGATCGACCGATTCCTTCTTGTCCTCGACCAATTGCTTGAACGGGCCCCAGAAGCGCTCCATCAGCGGCACCCAGTCCTCTTCGCCGCGCGACACCGCATCGAGCTCGTCCTCGAGCTTGGCGGTGAAGTCGTAGTCGACGTACTGGGTGAAATGGCCGGACAGGAACTTCGACACCGCGCGGCCGACGTCGCTGGGACGGAAGCGGCGGCTGTCGAGTTCGACGTACTTGCGGAACAACAAGGTCTGGATGATCGAGGCGTAGGTCGAGGGACGGCCGATGCCGTATTCCTCGAGCGTCTTGACCAAGGACGCTTCCGAGAAGCGCGGCGGCGGCTCGGTGAAGTGCTGGTCGGCGTGGATGCGGTCGACCGGGATGCGGTCGCCGGTCTTCATCAGCGGCAGCTTGCGGCCTTCGTCTTCGTCCTCGGCGGCCTTCGCGTCCTTGCCTTCCTCGTACACGGCGAGGAAGCCCGGATCGATCACGGTCGTGCCCGAGGCGCGGAAGCTGTGTTCGGAACCGGCGGCGAGATCGACGCTGACGGTGTTGAGCGTGGCCGGCACCATCTGCGAGGCGACCGCGCGCTTCCAGATCAGTTCGTACAGGCGGCGGCCGTCGTCGTCGAGGAAACGCGCGACCTGCGCCGGCGTGCGCAGCGCCGAGGTCGGACGGATCGCTTCGTGCGCTTCCTGCGCGTTCTTCGACTTGGTCTGGTAGGTGTTGGGCTTGTCCGGCAGCGCCTTGGTGCCGAAGTCGCGCGCGATCACGTCGCGGATTTCGGCCACCGCTTCCTGCGACAGGCTCACCGAGTCGGTACGCATGTAGCTGATCAGGCCGACCGTGCCCTCGTCGCCGAGCGCCATGCCCTCGTACAGCTTCTGCGCCACGCGCATGGTCCGCGAGGTGGTGAAGCCGAGCTTGCGCGAGGCTTCCTGCTGCAGGGTCGAGGTGGTGAACGGCGCGGCCGGGCGGCGCTTGCGTTCCTTGCTGGTGACGTCGGTCACCTGCAGCGCGCCGTTGGCGGCGGCGACGATGCGCTTGCGCGCGGCCTCGGCGCTGTCGCCCTCGGTGATGGTGAACTGCTCGAACTTCTTGCCGTCGAGCTTGTTGAGCTTGGCGGTGAAGGCCTGCTGCGGATGCGCGCACTCGGCCTCGATCGACCAGTACTCGCGGGCCACGAAGGCTTCGATTTCCTCTTCGCGCTCGACGATCATGCGCAGCGCCGGCGACTGCACGCGGCCGGCGGACAGGCCGCGCTGGACCTTGCGCCACAACACCGGCGACAGATTGAAGCCGACCAGGTAGTCGAGCGCGCGGCGGGCCTGCTGCGCATCGACCAGGTCGCTGGCGATCTCGCGCGGATGGCTCATCGCCTCCTTGATCGCGCGCGGGGTGATTTCGGTGAACACCACCCGCTGCAGCGGCTTGCCTTCCAGCAGGCCGCGCTCGCGCAGGATCTCGCCGATGTGCCAGCTGATCGCTTCGCCCTCTCGGTCCGGGTCGGTCGCCAGAAACACGTTGTCGGCGCTCTTGGCGGCCTTGGCGATCGCGTCCACGTGTTTTTCGTTCTTCTCGATGACGGCGTAGTCCATCGCGAAGTGATTGTCGGGATCGACCGCGCCCTCTTTCGGCACCAGGTCGCGGACATGGCCGTAGGAGGCCAGGACGGTGAAGTCCTTGCCGAGGTACTTGTTGATCGTCTTGGCCTTGGCGGGCGACTCGACGATGAGGAGGTTCTTGGCCATTGGTACTCCGCAGGGCCCGGGGCGGGGCGCCTGCTCGACAGCGTGTTCTGTTGCGGCGGGCAGCGTCGGAACGGGCCCGGCGCTGCGAAGGTTTAAGAAGGCGACGCCCGCAGCGTTCAGCGGCGGGCGTTCAGGTTTCCTCTTTCTAGTGGAATCACGAGCCGGGCGGAGCTGTCAAGCTCGGCCCCTCGGAACCGCCAATAAAGTGGCACTCAATTGCTTGAAGAAGGTGTGATGAATTGTGTCCTGTTCAGCTGCCAGCGCGTTGCGACTCAGCTCGAGAAGGCAGCGAATCCCACCGCGACCAGCAGCACGCCGACCACCGCGGCCCAGATCAGGCCGGCCAGGATCAGGATCACCAGCGCCACTGTGCCCAGGGTCCGGTTCTGCAGTTCCGGGCGCGCAGTGTAGGCCCAACGGTCGACCACCTGGGTCTTGGCGACCATGTCGTGCAGGCCCTGCTTGCGGTCGGTGAAGGCGATCATCAGGTAGCCCACGTACAGGCTCAGATAGGACAGCATGGCCGCGAACCAGCGGCCGATCGCGCGCCCGCGGCTGAGCCGCTGGCCGTTCGCGTCGACCACCTTGATCCCGACCGCGAGCTTGCCCAGGGTGGCCTGCATCGAGGACGACTCGAACCCGGCGTAGTAGCTCAGGCTGATCGCGCCCATCAGCACGTACGACAGCACCGTGTACAGGATGAACATGCTGTCGGCGCCGCTGGTCAGCCACTTGGCCGAATCGAACCCGCTGGCGGCGCCGAACGCGACCATGCCGCCGAGCACCAGCACGGTGTTGACCGCGTAATAAGTGATGGTGACCAGCAGGCCGTCGATCATGTACGCGGCCAGGCGCTTCCAGAACCCGGCATAGACCACCTCATGGCCCAGCACCACCGACATGTCCTCGGCGACGCCGGCGCGCGGCGCGGCGTACGGCGAATCGGGTTCGTCGAGGGCCCGCGCGGGGGTGTAGGTGTCGCTCAGTTTCGCTGACGAAACCGGGGTGAACGCTGCGCTATCGCCGAGATTGGCCGAAGTCGGTTGGGTCTGAAAAGCGTGCGCGGAACTCGCCGCGGGCGAGTCCTGAAGCGGCGCGGCGGTGCCGGCCGGGTTGCGCGGAGCGGCCGCGTCGACCGCGTCGTCGGCGCGCTCATGGGCGTCGGCGACGGCATGACCGACCACGCTGTCGACCCGCTCGGACAGGACCTGGGCCGGGTCGGGCGCGGCGTTGAAGCCGGGGTCGGCGACCAGTTCGCCGGCCAGATCGCGCCACGGCTGCCATTGCGGCAGGCCGTCGCGCCACACCAGGGTATCGGGACCCAACTCGCCGCGACCGTGGCGCTCGATCATCTGCGCGCCGTCCAGCGGTCCGTGCCGGTTACGTTCGTTGTCGCTGTAGTACCACTGGGTCATCGCGAGTCTCTGGCGGTCGTGGGCCCGGCTGCGGGGCCGCAATGCCCCGCATGATGCCACCGACTGCCGTCGCGATGCGCCGGCGCGCGCGATCGCGCGCCGGCGCCGGGCTCAGTCGCGGCACTGCATCGGCAGGACCGCGCGCTTTTCGATGTCCGAAGTGCAGCTCCATTCGTGGCTGGACGGGTCGTACGACTGCACGATGTGCTTGCCGTCGATCCTGCCGTCGATGCCGCGCAGTTCGACCTGGATCGCGCAATTACCGTTCTCGGTGAGATGGCCGAAGCTGATCCCGGCGATGTAGGTGTCGGCGTAGTCGGCGGCGGGCTGGAAGCCTTCGCTGTCGTTGCCCGGGCAGGCCTCGTTGGACTGCACGTACTCGGCGACCGCGATCTTGTGGCTGCCGGCGACCGCCACGGCCTGAGCGACCTTGGTGCGGAAGGTGTAGTCCTGGTAGGCCGGCAGGGCGATCGCGGCCAGTATGCCGATCACCGGGATCGCCAGAACGGCCAGCACGATGAGCACGATCATGCAGCCCGACAGGCCCTTGCGCGGCGGCGGCGCGGCCGGGCGGCGGTTGAAATGCGCGGCCGCGGCCGCGGCGTCGGCGGGGTTGGCGCCGACGGACGGCCCCGGGCCATTCGAGCCCGGGCCAGCCGAATAGGCGGGCGCCGAGTAGGCCGGCGCGTCGTTGGCGCCGGGCGGCAACGGCGGCGGCGCGGGCGGGCGCGGGGTCGAGGACAGCAGGTCGCCGTCCAGGCCCAACTCGGCCGACAAGCGTTCCAGCGGCTGCCATTCGCGCAGGCCCTCGCGCCACAGCAAGGTGTCGCGCTGGATGCGGCCTTCGCGGAAATGGCCGCGCAGCGCGTCGGCGTCGATCGGACCGACGCGGCCCTGGGCTGCGTCGTGGTAGTACCAGTTCGTCATGTCGTTCCCCCTGATCTTGCGATCGTCCCTGTGTGGTGAAGGCCATCGTGGCGGCGGACCGGACCCGGCGGGGTGGTCTCGCGGATGATGGCATGCTGCCGCGCCGCCGCCCCGGGGGCATGCGCGAGACGCAAGAAACTAGCACGGAGAGGGGAAAACGTGACGCAGACCGCAGCGGCGGTACGCGCTCGGCGATGAACGGCGGCACGCGAGGGCCGGATGGGGAGGTCTGGGAGGCTCGGTAAGCGCGGCGCGAGGCGCGCCGGATCGCTGCCGCCACGCCGGCAGGGCCGGCGCGGCGAGGGCTGCGCGCCGGCGTCAGACGGCCGGCGCGAGCGGGGTCAATGCACCGGTTCGGGCTCGTCGGCGAACATCTGGGTTTCCATCCAGGCGTACGCCGCCTCGGAGCCGGGCTGGTTGAACAGGACCATCAGCACGACCCATTTCAGGTCGTCCAGGTCGAGTTCCTCCTGGTCCAGCGCCATCGCCCGATCCAGCACGAGTTCGCGCTGATCGGCATCGAGGATGCCGTGCTGTTCCAGGAACAGCAGGAAGCCGCGGCATTCGACATCGAGCTTGTCGAGTTCCGGGCCGAAATAGATCCGGGTCGGTCCGCCCACGCGCGGCGCGTTGACGCTGGGCCGTTGCTGGGCCAGCGCATCGAGCCATTCGATGGCTTTGTTGATCTCGGCGGGGCTGAAACCGGCCTGACCCAATTCATCGAACAGGGGGCCGCTGCGGAGCGAATCGCGGTCGCGGACAAGGTCCGCATCGTCGGTGAAGTAATGCTCGAACAGGTACAGCAGGACGTCCAGGATGCTCTCTTTCATTTCCCTCGGCCTGCGCCGCATGCGGCGCGGTGGGTCAGGAGTTGCTGATTGACCGAATGACCCGCCGGCAGATCGATGCCGATTCGGATTCAGCGGTTGCGGAAGTAACGGCCATGCAGCGCCGCGACGCGACCCTCAAGCTCCATGACCAGCAGCATGGAGGACAGTTCGGCGATCGTCAATCCGGTGCGATCGACCAGGCGATCCATACCGGTGGGGTCGTAACCCAGCGCATTCCACAAGCGCTGGTAGTCGGGATCGGCGTATTCGGCGTGCGGCGGCGCTCCGGAACTGCTGTCGCGGCCATCGTGATCGTCGTGTGTGACGCTCGCGTGGCCGGCGTAATCCGCCGGGGGCGTCGCCTCGTCGCTGGCATGGCCCGATGTAGTGGGGACGCCCAGGCGCCTGCGCAAGCCGTCGGCCAGTTCGGCCGCCAAAGGCGCTAAGGCCGCGGTCACTTCGTGGGCGCTTTCGACCAGCCCGGCGCCCTCGCGGATCAGCCGGTGGCAGCCGCGCGCGAGCGGGTTGTGGATCGAACCGGGCACCGCGAACACCTCGCGCCCGCATTCGCTGGCCAGGCGCGCGGTGATCAGCGCGCCGGAGCGCTCGGCCGCCTCGATCACCAGGGTGCCCAGGCTGAGCCCGGCCAGGATCCGGTTGCGGCTGGGGAAATGCTCGGGCCGGGCCTGAGTGCCGGGCAGGTGCTCGCTGACCACCGCGCCGAGTTGGCCGATTCGCGCCAGCAACTCGGCGTTGCTGCGCGGGTAGGCGACATCGGGGCCGGTGCCGAGCACGGCCACGGTGAGCCCGCCGGCGTCCAGGGCGGCGCGGTGCGCGGCGGTGTCGATGCCCGCGGCCAGGCCGCTGATCACCGCCAGGCCACTGCGGGCCAGGGCGCGGGCGAAATCGGCGGCGTTGTCGCTGCCGGCCGGGGTCGGCGAGCGGCTGCCGACCACGGCCACCGACGGATGCCACAGCAAGGCCGGTTCGCCGACCACGAACAGCGCCAGCGGTGGGCTGGACACGCGCCGCAGCAGCGGCGGGTAGTCGGGATGGTTCCACTCGATCAGGTGGTGATTGGGGTCGCTCAGCCAGCGGCTGGCGCGGTCCAGGGTCTCGGCCTGCGGCGTGCGCAGGCGGTCGATCTGCTTTTCCGACAGTTCAGCCGCCCGCCACGCGCGCGGCCCGGCCGCCAGCACGGCCGCGGCGCTGCCGTGTTGCTCGAGCAGCAGCCGTCGCGGCGCCGCCGCGCCGCCGGCGTCGATCAGGCTCAGCAGGGCGAGGGCGTTTTCGCCGGTGATGTCGGCATCGGTCTGGTTCATGCCCCAGCCTAGCCCGCAAACGACGACGGCGCCCGAAGGCGCCGTCGCGTGGTGCTGTAGGAAAAGCCCGCGGCAGTGGCCGCGCGACTTCGCCGGACTCAGTACGACGAGTCGGGGTGCTTGAGCTCGTAGCCGACCTTGGTCGGACGCACGCCGTCCATGATCAAGGCGTAGCTGACCTTGTCGAAGGTGCGGAACACCATCGCGTGGCCGGAGAACTCGTCGGGCAGGCGAACCCGCGAATGCTTGCCGAACAGGTCCTCGGCGCGGTCCGGACCGACCTTGACCCGGTCGGGCTGGCTGGTGCCTACGCGCCAGGTCGAGAACACGGTGCCGTTGTCGATGCCGTCCTTGGAGCCGACCGACAGCGCGATTACGTCGCGCGGACCGCCGTTCTTGACCAGATCGGCGACCGACAGCACCTGGGCGCGACCGTAGTCGAACTGGGCCTTGGGCGGATGCGGGAAGAACTGCAGGTCGTAGGGCTGGGCCTGGACCGGAATCAGGCGGTCGCCGACGCGGATTTCGCGGCCGGTGTCGTCGATCACCAGGGTCGAGGCCTGCATGCCGCCGACGGCGCCGCGGCTGAGCGTGCCGGTGGCGACCTGCAGCAGCTCGTAGCCGAGCAGTTCGCGGCCCTTGTCGGGCACCACCACGTCGGTCCAGATCGCGTCGAAGTCGACCGTGCGCTTGCCGCGGTAGTCGAGGTCGGCCGCGCGCATGATGTCGCAGCAGGCGACGCGGTCCAGGCGGGTGTAGCGCTGGGTCGGACGGACCACGGCGTAACGGGTGCCCGGGCTCTGGTCGGTCAGGCCCTTGACGTAGGCGGCCTGGCCCTGGGTCACCCGCAGGCGGTCTTCCTCGAGGCCGACCACATAGGGCAGCTGTTCGAAGTCGTCGACCACGCGCAGGTTCTTCAGGAACGGCTCGATTTCCGACAACGGCACGCCGGTGAGCGGCGCTTCCTGGCGCGGACCGGGCTGGACCTGGGCCGCGGCGACGCGGTCGAGGTAGGCCAGCGAGATCACGTCACCGGGATAGATGAGGTGTGGATTCTTGATCTGCGGGTTGGCTTGCCAGATTTCCGGCCACAGCCACGGCTTCTTCAAGAAGCGCGCGGAAATGTCCCACAGGGTGTCACCCCGTTTCACCGTATAGGTGTTGGGGTGGTCGCCACGCATTTCCGCCGCGAGGGCGTATGTGGCAACAGTCAGCAACGCTGCGGTAAAAACCGCACGGATAGGTTTAAACATGGCGGCCATCTACCTGATTCCCCTTCCAGGTTTGCCCTCTGCGGGCACCCGGACTATAGCCCAAGAGTTGCGAACACTAGCAGGCATTTACAGCCTATAACGGGGGTACAATGCAACCAAAGCTTGCGTATGTGACCCACGCCCCCATTTTTGACGCCCATGGCCCTGCTCCCCATCCTCGAATTTCCCGACCCCCGCCTGCGGACCAAAGCGGTGCCGGTGGAAGCCTCTCACGTAACGTCGCCTGCATTCCAGCAGTTGCTCGACGATATGTTCCAGACCATGTACGAATGCCCCGGCATCGGCCTCGCGGCGAGCCAGGTCGACGTGCATCAGCGGTTCATGGTCATCGACGTGTCGGAAGAGAAAGACCGGCCGCTGGTGTTCGTCAACCCGCAGATCGTCGCTAAATCCGGCGAGCAGGTCTACCAGGAAGGCTGCCTGTCGGTGCCGGGCATCTTCGCCGACGTGACCCGCGCCAACGAAATCACCGTGCAGGCGATCGGCCGCGACGGCCAGCCGTTCGAGCTGAGCACCGACGGCCTGCTCGCGGTGTGCATCCAGCACGAGATGGATCACCTCGACGGCAAGCTGTTCGTCGACTACCTCTCGCCGCTCAAGCGCGAGATGGTGCGCAAGAAGCTGGCCAAGCAGCGGCGGCAGTCGGCTTAACGGCCGGGATTCGGGAATCGGGATTCGGGATTCGAAAGAGCGTTTCGGCGCGGTCGGGTCGTGGCGTCGGTTTTCGTCTCTTTCGGATCGCCGTTGTGACCACGTCTGTGCTGTGAGACCGCAAACTGCGCGCAGCGCTTTTGCGAATCCCGAATCTCCAATCCCGAATCCCCGCCCCTATGCGCCTGATCTTCGCCGGTACCCCCGACTTCGCCGTACCGAGCCTGCGCGCGGCCGCGCAACGCGGCGAGGTGGTGGGCGTGTACACCCAGCCCGATCGTCCGGCCGGACGCGGCCGCGAGTTGTCGATTTCGCCGGTCAAGCGCGAGGCGCTGCTGCGCGGGATACCGGTGTTTCAGCCGGAAAACTTCAAGACCCGCGCCGCGCGCGAGGCGTTGCGCGCGTTGCAGCCGGACCTGATGATCGTGGTCGCCTACGGTTTGATCCTGCCGCAGTCGGTGCTCGATATTCCGACCTACGGTTGCTGGAACGTGCATGCCTCGCTGCTGCCGCGTTGGCGCGGCGCCGCGCCGATCCAGCGCGCGATCGAGGCCGGCGACGCCGAGACCGGCGTGTGCCTGATGCAGATGGAGAAGGGCCTCGATAGCGGCCCGGTGCTGCTGCAGGCCAAGCTGTCGATCGGAGACAACGAGACCGGCGGGCAGTTGCACGACCGGCTCAGCGAACTCGGCGCGGAAGTGCTCGGCGACGGCCTGGGCCTGGCGCGCGCGGAGCTGTTCCCGCGGCCGTGGATTCAACCCGAGGCCGGCGTGACCTACGCGCATAAACTCGACAAGGCCGAGGCGCGGCTGGACTGGAGCCACAGCGCGACCGCGTTGGCCAACAAGGTGCGCGCATTCAATCCCTGGCCGATGGCCGATGCATTGATCGCCGGAGAGCGCGTGCGCATCCACGGCGCGATCGCGTTGCCGCTGGAGCATCGCGCCGAGCCCGGCACGGTGCTGCTGGCCGGTCGCGACGGCATCGACATCGCCTGCGGCGTCGGCGCCTTGCGCGTGCGCGTGCTGCAGCGCGACGGCGGCAAGGCGATCACCGCGGCCGATTACTTGAACGGCCGGCGCGATCTGATCGCGGCGCGCGGCGCATGAGCGAATCGACTCCGCCGCCGAAAGGTCCACGTGGGCCGCAAGGCGGGCGTGGCGTCGATGGACCGGCGGACGCGCGTGGCCCGCGCGGCGAGGCCGATGCGACGGCGGGTGCGGCCAAGCCCGGCGGCACCAAGGCCTATCGGGCGAAGTCGGCTGGCGGACAGCAGGCTGTCGGAAAGCCGGCGGCGGCTAAGTCGCCATATGGCGCCGCCCCGCGTGCCGGCGATCGGCCTCGTAGCGCGCCGCCGCGCCGCGCGCAAGGCGACGCCGGCAAACCTGTTCCCGCCCGGCCCGCGCCGCCGCCGTTGCTGCCCGGCGCGCAGCCGCGCGCGGTCGCCGCGCGCGTGCTCGATGCGGTGCTGCATCGCGGCCGCTCGCTGAAGGCCGAACTCGCCACCGCGCTGCCGACCTTGCCCGACCCGCGCGATCGCGCCCTGGTCGAGGCGATGTGTTTCGCGGTGCTGCGCCAGCCGTTGCGGTACGAGGCCGCGCTCGAGGCGTGGATGCCGCGCGCGCTGTCGCGCCGCGACGGCGAACTGCGCGCCTTGCTGTTCGCCGGGCTGGCCCAGCTCGATCCGCTGCAATTGCCCGCGCACGCCGCGCTCGCCGCGACGGTCGAAGCGACCCGCGTTCTCGGCCGCAAGCATCAGGCCGGACTGGTCAACGCGCTGCTGCGCCGCGCCCAGCGCGATGGCCTGCCGGCCACCGACCCGCGCCATTCGCATTGGCCCAGCTGGTTGCGCGGCCTGCTGCGTAAGCAATGGCCCGAGCACTTCGACGCGATCCTGGCCAACAGCGCGATCGCGCCGCCGATGTGGCTGCGGGTCAACGCCGCACGGGTCGGACGCGAGGACTATCGCGCCCAGCTCGCCGAGGCGGGCATTCAGAGCATGGCGCCGGCCGCGCCGGCCGAAGCGCTGCGACTGGATGCGGCGGTGCCGGTCTCGACGCTGCCGGGCTTCGCAGAGGGTCTGGTCTCGATCCAGGACCTGTCCGCGCAACTGGTCGCCGACGCCCTGTCGCCCGCGCCGGGCGCACGCGTGCTCGACGCCTGCGCCGCGCCCGGCGGCAAGAGCGCGCACCTGCTCGAACGCGACGCCTCGTTGCGGCTGACCGCGCTCGACATCGACGCGCAGCGCTTGCAGCGGGTGCGCAGCGGTCTGGTCCGGCAGGGGTTCGTCGATCGGGTCGAACTGCTCGCCGCCGACGCGGCCGAGCTGGACGCGTGGTGGGACGGCCGGCCGTTCGATGCGGTTCTGCTGGACGCGCCGTGCTCGGCGACCGGCATCGTGCGTCGTCAGCCCGACGTGGTCCTGCACCGACGCGAATCCGACATTGCTGCGCTTACTGTGCTGCAGGCACGCCTGCTGGATGCGTTGTGGCACACCGTCGCGCCCGACGGCGTGCTGGTCTATGCGACCTGCTCGATTCTGCAGGAGGAGAACGAGGCCCAGGTGCGCGCGTTCCTCGCCCGCACCCCGGATGCGCGCAGCGAGGCGCTCGACGCGCGCTACGGCCATGATCGCGAGGTCGGCCGCCAGCGCCTGCCCGGCGAGGACGACGGCGACGGATTTTTCTACGCGCGCCTTCGCCGTTCGCCGCTCGACCGCGCCGCGCGCCCAGGATGAGTGCACCGTAAGCAGCCGGCGCCGTCGATGGCGCCGCCCCGCACTGGTTTCGAGTTCGTTGGGTATCATCCGCGCCATGCCTATCACCGCATTCAATCGAGCCACCCAGCGACATCTGTGGTTGTTCTGGGTCGTCGCCTCGCTGGTGCTCGTCGCCGGTCTGGGCCTGCGCGATCCGTGGCCCACCGACGAACCGCGCTTCGCCCTGGTCGCCAAGCAGATGGTCGACACCGGGGTGTGGCTGTTCCCGCATCGCGGCATCGAGCTGTATTCGGACAAGCCGCCGTTGTTCATGTGGACCCAGGCGGTCTCTTACCTGCTGACCGGCAACTGGCGCATCGCGTTTCTGCTGCCGTCGCTGCTGGCGGCGCTGGGCACGCTGTGGTGCGTGGTCGATCTGGGCCGGCGCCTGTGGACGCCGCGGGTCGGCCTGTACGCGGGCTGGGCCTTGCTGATCACCGTGCAGTTCGTCTTCCAGGGCAAGAAGGCGCAGATCGATCCGTCGGTGGTGTTCTGGATCACCCTGGCCAATTACGGCCTGTTGCGGCATCTGCTGACCGGCCCGAGCTGGCGCTGGTGGGTGGTGGGCTGGTTCGCCGCCGGTATCGGCACCATCACCAAGGGCGTCGGCGTGATCGCACTGCTGATGCTGGCGCCGGTGGCGCTGGCGGCGGTGCTGCGGCCGGTGCACGGCGCGCTGGCGCCGGGCGGCGTCGGCGCGCGGCTGTTGGCGTGGACGCGCTTGCCGGTGCGCGCCGGCATCGGCAATCCGCGTTTCTGGCTGGGCCCGCTGGCGTTCCTGGTGGCGGTATCGCTGTGGATCGTGCCGATGGTCGCGGGCGTGTTGTCCAGCGGCGATCCGGCCCATCAGGCCTATCTCAACGACATCCTGTTCCGGCAGACCGCCGGACGCTATTCGCGCTCCTGGGACCACCATCAGCCGGTCTGGTACCACTTCGGCGTCATGGCGACGATGTGGTTGCCGACCATGTTCGCGCTGCCGTGGGCGATCCCGGCCTGGCGCAGGCGCCTGCGCCGGCTCGACGGCCGCTATCTGCTGCCGTTGGTGTGGTGGGCGCTGGTGATCGTGTTCTTCTCGATTCCCGCCGGCAAGCGCGACGTCTACATCATGCCGGCGCTGCCGATGGTGTGCCTGGCGCTGGCGCCGCTGTTGCCGGGGCTGATCCGCCGACGCGCGTTGCGGGTGCTGGCGATCGCCTTCGCCGCCGCGTTGACCCTGACCGCGCTCGGCGTCGGCCTGGCGATGTGGTTCGGCGATCCGGGCTTCGAGCGGCGTCTCATCGTCGAGCGTCAGTTGACCGACGGCGCGCACCAGCTGACCGTCGCGGTGCTGGCGATCGGCGCGTGGGGCACGGCGGCCCTGCTGTGGGCGGGTTGGAAGCGGCCGTACCACGGCCTGATCGCGACCCTGGCCGGGCTGTGGGTGCTGTACGGCCTGCTGATTCCGCCGATTCTCAACGACGCCTCGTCGGCTCGCGGCGTGATGACCCGGGTCGCGCGCACGATCGGGCCGGACGCGGAGCTCGGCCTGGTGGGGTGGCGGGTGCAGAACATGCTGATGAGCCCGCCCGGGACCAAGGACTTCGGCTACTCGGTGCCGTGGAACCGGCAATTGGCGATGGGCCTGGCGTGGCAGGCGCAGTCGCCGCAGCGGCGCTGGCTGCTGATCCAGGAGCCGGCGGTGCCCGACTGCGTCGATCGCAGCCAGGCCAAGGTCGGCGTTTCCAACCGGCGCAACTGGTGGCTGGTGCCGTATTCGGCGCGGGTCACCTGTTCCGCTGCGCCGGCGATCAGCGGGATAGACAAAGCAGATCTGGACTGAGTCCGTGCCCGCATCGCCAATGCCTTTGCCCGAATCGCGCCCCGATCCGACCGCCCACGCCGAGGCCGCTGTCGCCAGCGCCGAATCGCCACGCGTGCGCAGGGCGCGGCGGGTACTCGAGATCGGCTTGTTCTGCCTGCCGGCGCTGCTGATCTCCACGCCCTGGGGGCTGACCCCGTTCACCGCGTTCGCCCTGGCCGCGCTGCTGATGGCGCCCGATCAGCTGGCGCGCGGCAAACGCGAGATCGGCCGTTCGCTGCGGCTGTTGCTGGCGCTGGTGCTGGCGGTGACGGTGGTGGTGGTGCTTTCGAAATTCGTCTTCGACGTGCGCTGGCGCGAGGTCGACAACCGGCTGCGCCTGCTGACCCTGCCGTTCTTCGCGTTGATGGTCTATGCCTACCGGCCTTCGCGGCGCTGGCTGTGGGCCGGGGCGCTGGCCGGGCTGGTCGGCGCGTTCGCGGTCGCGGCCTGGCAGGTGGGCAACGGCGTGGATCGCGCGCTGGGCTGGACCGACAACGCGATCATGTTCGCCGACGCCTTGATCGCATTGATCGTGCTGGCGGTGTTCTGCCGTCCGCCGGGCGAGTTGCTGTGGACGACCGTCGCCTGCGCGATCGGTATCGGCGCGGTGGCCCTGAGCGGCAGCCGCGGCATCTGGCCGGGTCTGGCGCTGGTGCTGGTGATCGGCCTGCTGGTCAGCGCCGGCCGCGCCCGCAAGTTGTTGCTGAGCTTGCTGGCGGTGCTGGCGCTGGCGGTGATCGCGTCGTGGTGGATCCCGCCACTGGCCGAGCAGACCCGAATCGAGGAATTGCGCTCGGACGTCGACCGCTACATGGAAGGCGACGCCGCATCTTCGCTGGGCGAACGCCTGGTGCTGCTGTCGCTGGCCGGCGAAACCTTCGCCGAGCACCCGGTCACCGGCATCGGCGTGGGCAGTTTCGGCCGCGCGGTGCGCGATCTGCCGCAATGCCAGCCGCCGACGCCGCGTCCCGGACTGTGCAGGCTCGGTCATGCCCACAGCGATGTGCCCGAATGGGCGGCGACCATGGGCGTGCCGGGGCTGCTGGCGATCCTGGGCGTTTATCTGTTGCCGCTGTTCTTGTTCGCGCGGCGCCTGCGCGAGCTGCCGACAGGACGCGCGCGCAGCGCGGCGCTGGCCGGCCTGGTGCTGGTGCTGGTCTATCTCGCCTGCGGCCTGACTCAATCGATGTTCGCGCACCAGCTGATTGCGTCGTTCTACGCGGTGGCGATCGGCACGCTGTACGGTTTCGCCTTGCGCGAAGCCCGCGATGCCAAAGTCGCGATGGGGCACAAGTCGGCGCTTGCGTGACGCTTTACCGACCTGCCTCGCCGGTGTCGATCGAGAGTGAGTCCGCCGCTGCCATGCCGTTGGCGCTGCATTGAACGCCGCGCCCCGGTTCTGCATCGGCCGCTGCAAAAGGCGATCACAGGCCTGAATCGCCGCGCATTCCGGCGCGGTAACGAGGCCGGGTCGAGATTGGCGGCCTGCGCCCATCGGGTATGATTCGGGCATGGTTGAACTGCCGTTTTCCCTGATCGTCATCACTCACAACGAGGCGGCCAATATCGCGGCCTGTCTCGACAGTGTTCCGTTCGCGGCCGAGAAGCTGGTGATCGACAGCGGCAGCGACGACGACACCGTCGCCATCGCCCAGGCGCACGGCGCGCGGGTGGTGCATCAGGACTGGCTGGGCTTCGGCCCGCAACGCAACGCCGCCGCCTCGCATTCGCGTCACGACTGGATCCTGTTTCTCGACGCCGACGAATCGCTGACGCCGGAGTTGAGCGCAGAACTGCGCGAGCGCCTGCCCGAGTTGCTGAGCTCGCAGGCCGCGGTCGCGATCCTGCGCCGACGCACCTCCTACATGGGCGCGCCGATGCGCTGGTACCGGCCAATGCGCGGCGAGCGCCTGGCGCGGCTGTATCACCGCGGCCGCGCCCGCTGGACCGACGCGCGCGTGCACGAGTCGCTGCGCTGGGACGGCGAATCGGTCGATTTCAAGGCGCCGTTCGATCACGCGCACAACCCGACCCTGGCGCACAAGCACCTCAAGGTGCTGCGCTACGCCGAGCTCAAATGCCTGGACTGGAACGACAAGAACCGCCCGGTGCGGATGTGGCAGACGCCGCTGGTGTATCTGTCGGCGTTCCTGCGCGACTACGTGATGCGGCTGGCGATCCTCGACGGATGGCGCGGCCTGATCGTGTCGCATGTCGCCGCGGCCTACGCGGTGTACAAACGCATCCGCTATTACGAAATGCGGCGCAATCCCGCGTCGATCGAACAGGCGCGCACGGTGCTGCGGCGCCACGGACTTGATCGCTGACCATGCCAAAACACTATCTGCTCTACGGTTCCGAGCGTTACGCGCTGGCGATCCTGCGGCCGCTGCAGCGCGCGATCCGCGCGCGCGGCGACGAGGCCGCGTGGTTCTTCGACGGCCCCGGCGCGGAAGACCTGGTCGAAGGCGAGCGCCTGCTCAGCGTTGCCGAAGTGCGGCGCTGGCGGCCCGAAGCGGTCATCACCTCCAGCAACGCCGTGCCGCATTTCTTTCCCGGTGTGAAGGTCGAAACCTTCCACGGCTTCGATGCCGGCAAGCCGCGGCATATCTACATCCGCGGTTTCTTCGACCTGTACTGCACCACCGGGCCGCGCGACACCGCCAAGTTCGGCGAGATCGCCGACCGCGTCGGCCACTTCAGCGTTGTCGAAACCGGCTGGCCCAAGCTCGACCCGTTCGCCGATCAGTTGTCCGGCCAGCCCGAACCGCTGCGCCAGCCGCCGACGATCCTGTACCACTCGACCTTCTCGCCGTCGTGGAGCGCCGCCGAGACGCTGTACGAAGAGGTCAAGCGGATGTCGCGCGACGGCAGCAAACGCTGGATCGTGACCTTCCATCCGAAAATGAATCCCGACACCGTGGCGCGCTACAAGGCGCTGCAGAACGAACACCTGACCTTCGCCGAGAACGACAACATCTTCGAACTGTTCGCCCAGGTCGACATGATGTGTTCGGACACCTCCTCGGCGCTCAACGAATTCCTGCTCACCGGCAAACCGGTGGTGACCTTCCGCAACCGCCGTCCCGGCCCGCAGCTGATCGACATCCAGGAAGTCGACCAGTTCGAGCCGGCGATCGAGCGCGCCTTGTCACGGCCGGCGGAGTTGATGCAGGCGATCCGTGAATACGGTCAGGCGATTCATCCGTATCACGACGGACGTTCCAGCGAACGCGTGCTCGAAGCGATCGACGCGTTCATCGCCCGTGGCGGCGTCAACCGCAAGCGCAAGCCGCGCAACTGGTGGCGCAAGCTGAAGCTCCGCCGCCGCATCGGTTACTGGGGTTCGGCGCGCTGATCGGGTAGGCGGCCCGCGCAATTCGCGCGGGGGTTTGCTGCATCCACGCTCGCCGCGATGGGCGGCATCGTGGACTGGTGCCGGCCGCGCGTTACCAGCGCAACGGCCGTTTCGACAGCGTCGCGGCCAGCGTCTCGTAGAGGCGCCGGGCGTCGGCTTCCGGCAGAAAACGAATCCGCAGCGGCGGCGCCAGGGTGCCGGCGCCGGCGGTGTCCAGCCACAAGGTCGCGGTGCCGCAGCGCCGGTCGATCGGCGAGCGCTTGATCTGCAGCGCCTGCAGCTTGTCGAGTTCGGCGAAACGCCAGTAACGATGCCACCAGCCTTCGCGCACCGCGATCAGATCCTCGCTGTAGGCATAACCGATCCGCTGCGCGCGCCGGCGCGCCTTGAACGCAGTCCACGGCAGCCACAGTAGGGCGAGCAGGCCCCACGCGCCCAGGTGCCAGTACAACGCGACCGTCGCCAGCACGGTCCACGGCACGTCCGGCAGGAACAGCCGCCACCAGGTCGCGCCGGGCAGCGCCTGCCACTGCAGCCGATCCCAATGCGCGCGCGGCAGCAGGTGTTCGACCAGCGCATCGCAGGCCGCCGGCGTCGCGATCGGCGCCAGGTCCTTGAGCGCGCGGCCCTCGTCGCCCTCGTCCGCGCCGACCGTGTCCACCGCCAGCCGGCGACGGCCGAGCAGACGATGCATCAGGCCTTCTTCCAAGGTCCATGCCTGTATCCGCCGGCGCGGCACGGTGGTGCGCCAACGCCCGAGCAGGCCGCGTTCGGCGGTCAGCCGCCGGCCTTGTTCGCTCAGTTCGAAACCGTGATAACGCAGCAGCGCCAGCGCGATCGACAAGGTCTTCAGCGCGACCGCGGTCGCGCCGATCACGCCGATCGCCAGCAAGGCATAACCGGCCGTGTCGAAGTGATGCACGTCGACATGGCCCGAGACCCAGCGCAGGCCCTGGCGCAGCGCGCGTTCGGGAATGCGGCCGTTGACGTCGGGCACCATCTGCGACAGCGCGGCCAGGCCCGCGCCGACCAGCACCAGCCCGCCGTTGGAGACCAGCCCGAGCCGCAGCACGTCGGCGGTGCTGAGCCGCAACAGGACATCGGCGCGCTCCTCGATCGCTTCGGCCGCGCTCGCGCCGCGGCGGCGCACCAGCGATTCCAGCGCCAGCGCGTCGTCGAGCTTGAGCACGCGCATATGCGCTTCGGCCTCCTTGCTGCCGGCCGATTCCAGCCGCACTTCGGCCACGCCGAACAAACGATGCAGGACGTTCTGATGCAGGGCCACGTTCTGGATGCGCACGAACGGGATCACCCGCAGGCTGCGGTTCAACAGGCCGCTGCGCACCACCACGCTGTCGCCGCCGATGCCGTAGCGATAAGTGAAATAGCGCCACAGCGACACCAGCACCAGCACGCCGACGCCGATCAGCGACCACAGCTCGTTGCGGTCGCCGCGACCGAAGAACAGCAGCGCCAGCAGCGGCACGATGAACTGGCGCAGCTGCTGGATCAGCACGAACAGCCACGACATCGGATGCAGGCGGCGGTCGGCGTCGACGGCTGCGGCCGGGTTGGCGTTGGTTGCGTTGACGCTTGCGGGCGCGGCGGGTTCGGCCGGCGCGGCGTGCTCGATCTCGGACGCGCTCATCAGGCGTCGTCGTCTTCGTGATCGAGCTGGCGGCCCAGGCGCTCGCGCAGGCGCTGGGCGTCGTCGGCGTCGAGGTGATCGATCGAGACCGCGCTGTGGCGGGTGCCGGCGGTGTGCACGACCAGGGTCGACAGGCGGCGCATGCGTTGCAGCGGCCCGTGCTTGAGGTCCAGATGCTGGACCCGGGTCAGCGGCACCAGCGTCTCGCGTTGCCAGGCCACGCCGCGGCGCACGGCGAAGCCGTAGTCGTCCAATCGCCACAGGGTGTTGCGATACCGGCGGAAGCCGATCCACATGCCGATGCCGGCGCCGAACAGCGCCCCGGCCAGGCCGCTGGCCAGGCCGGCATAGCGGCCCAGGGTGAGCACGCCGACGATGGTGCCGGCGATGCCGAATACGAACGCCAGCGACAGGCTGATGTCGATCGTGCACAGCGGGATCGCGCGCGCCGGCAGTCGCTGCCATTCGCCGCCGGCGTACGTCGTCGGCGCAGGCGGATCGCGCGCGGGCTCGGTCGGGGCGGCCGATGCGGGAGCGGGCGCTGCGTCGTCGTGATCGGTCTGCGTCATCCTGCGGCCATCGGGTGAGTCAGCTTGCAGTGTAGTCGCCGGCGCGGGGCGTGGAACGGCATCGACACGCGCGCGCGCGGCGATGTTTGATCGTGCGTGCAAAAGGCGCGCATCGTCGCCGATGGGATCAGCGCGGGCGAGGATTCAACAGGGCCGGGATTCAACCAAGCCCGGGATTCAACGCAACCGATACGGATTGTCGTTGCCGTCGCCGGACGGGCGCAGGGTGTAGCGCTTGTAGGTCCACTGGTACTGGGCCGGATCGCGCCGCGCGATGCGTTCGACCGCGGCGTTGAGCGCCACGCAGGCGCGTTGCGGATCGGGGTCGGCGATGCCGTCGGGCGCGGCCTCGATGCGCAAGGCGAAGCCGAGCGGGTCGGCATCGGTGCCGATGCGTTCGCAATACGCGAACAGCACGGTCGCGCCGGTGCGTTCGGCCAGCCGGCCGAGCAGGGTCATGGTCAGCGCCGGCACGCCGAAGAACGGCGCGAACTCGCCGTCGCCGGCCTTGGGCTGCTGGTCGGGCAGGATGCCGACCACGCCGCCGGCGTTGAGCCGTTTCCACAACTGGCGCACGGCGGCACCTTCGGCGCGTATCTGGGTCACGCGTTCGGCGTCGGTGTCGGCGCGCACCAGATTCAGGAAGGCCTCGCCGATCGCCGATTCCGGCGGCCGGTACAAAATCGCCAGCGGCGTGCGCGAAGCCAGCCACTGGTTCAACAGTTCCCAGTTGCCGTAATGCGGCGCGGCCACGATCAGGCCCTTGCCCGAGGCCACGGCCGCGTCGAACAGCTCGGTGCCGTGCTGCTCACGCAACAGGCGCAGATTTTCCGCATGCGGCCGGGTCCACAACCGCACCGTCTCGACCGCCTGGCGCGCGGTGGTGCGCATGATCGCGCGCTGCCACTGCGCGCGTTCGGCCGGCGGCAGGCCCGGGTAGGCCAGTTCCAGGTTGACCCGGACCACCCGGCTCTCGCGGGCGTCGCGACGCAGCCACAAGGCCGCGATCGCATCGCCCAGCCGCCGTTGCCACGACCACGGCAGGCGGCCCAGCAGACCGGCCAGGACATACAGCACGCGGGCGACGAATGAGCTCATGGCGCGAGTGTAGCGGCAGGCAGTTCGGCGCCGATCGTGCCGGGTATGCCGGTTCGGTGGACGAACGCCGCCGATGCCGGCGCGATCCAGGCTTTACACTGGCGTTCCCGACTTTTCGAACAGGTGTGCGGCATGCTGAGCCTGATCCAGCGCGTGACCCAGGCCAGCGTGGTCGTCGACGGCGAAACCGTCGGCGCGATCGGCCCGGGGCTGTTGGCCCTGGTCGGGGTTGAACCCGGCGACGGCGAACCCCAGATCGCTCGCATGGCCGAACGCCTGCTCGGGTACCGGGTCTTCGCCGACGACGCCGGCCGCATGAATCGCGGCCTGGCCGACAGCGGCGGCGGATTGTTGCTGGTCAGCCAGTTCACCCTGGCGGCCGACACCAGCAGCGGCATGCGTCCAGGCTTCAGTACCGCGGCCGCCCCGGCCCTGGCTGAACCGCTATTCAACCGTTTGGTCGAAACCTGCCGGCAACGTCATGCCGGGGGGGTGGAAACCGGCCGCTTCGGTGCCCATATGGTGGTCAGCCTGGTCAACGACGGTCCGGTGACCTTCTTGCTCCGCGCCTGACCGGTCCATCCGACCGCCCTGATCGACCCGCTCGACCCAAGCCTCCCGCATGCATGACCCGGCCGACCGGCCCGGACCTGCTATACTGGAGCGTTCCCTACCCTCAATAGCGCGGTGGCGCAGCCCATGGCCAACGAACGTCAGCCCCCTCCGTCCGATATCAAGCTCCTGATCAGCAAGGGCTTGGAGCAGGGCTATCTGACCTATGCCGAGGTCAACGATCACCTGCCCGACGATCTCGTCGACGCGGAACAGATCGAAGACATCATCGGCATGATCAACGGCATGGGCATCGAGGTGCATGAAGTTGCGCCCGATGCCGAAACGCTGTTGCTCGCCGACGGCAATACCGGTAACCGCGAAGTCGACGACACCGCCGCTGAAGAAGCCGCGGCGGCGCTGACTGCGCTCGACGGCGAAGGCGGCCGTACCACCGACCCGGTGCGCATGTACATGCGCGAAATGGGCACGGTGGAACTGCTGACCCGCGAAGGCGAAATCGCCATCGCCAAGCGCATCGAAGAAGGCCTCAACCAGGTCCAGGCTTCGCTCGCTCTGTTCCCGTCCACCATCCAGTTGATCCTGGAAGACTACGAAACCCACAAGGCCGGCAAGAAGCGCCTGGCCGAGATCGTGGTGGGCTTCAACGATCACCTCGACGAAGAACCCGAACCGCCGGCGCCGCCGGTGGTGGTGGCCGAGGCCGACGCCGACGCGGACGACGACGAAGAAGTCGAGGCCGCCGGCGACGATGCCGACGCCGAGGAAACCACCTCCGGTCCCGACCCGGTCGAAGTCGCCGCGCGCATGGAGGTCATCGCCGACCTGTACGGCAAGTTCGTCAAGGCCCAGGCCAAGAACGGCGCCGGCCACAAGACCGTGACCAAGCTGCGCGAAGACATCGCCGCCGTGTTCGTCACCCTCAAGCTGCCGCTCGCCCTGACCGACAGCCTGATGCGCAACCTGCGCGACGTGGTCGGTTCGATCAAGGACCGCGAGCGCAAGATCCTGGATCTGGCCACCCGCGTCGCCAAGATGCCGCGCAAGGATTTCATCCGCGCGTGGGAAGGCAACCAGAC
Source organism: Lysobacter sp. Soil_N_51 (assembly GCF_057655755.1). Lineage (NCBI taxonomy): Bacteria > Pseudomonadati > Pseudomonadota > Gammaproteobacteria > Lysobacterales > Lysobacteraceae > Lysobacter > Lysobacter sp. Soil_N_51. The sequence continues at coordinate 118,117 of NZ_JBDGLR010000010.1, forward strand.
CAATCTGGAATGGGTCGACGAACTGCTCAAGCGCAAGCAGAAGTGGTCGTCGGGCCTGCGCGACGTCAAGGATCAGATCATCGTCGAACAACAGACGACGATCGAGATCGAACAGGCCTCGCTGCTGACCTTGAACGACATCAAGGAAATCAGCCGCGCGATGGCCTACGGCGAAGCCAAGGCGCGCAAGGCCAAGAAGGAAATGGTCGAGGCCAACCTGCGTCTGGTGATCTCGATCGCCAAGAAGTACACCAACCGCGGTCTGCAGTTCCTCGATCTGATCCAGGAAGGCAACATCGGTCTGATGAAGGCGGTCGACAAGTTCGAATTCCGCCGCGGCTTCAAGTTCTCGACCTACGCCACCTGGTGGATCCGTCAGGCCATCACCCGTTCGATCGCCGATCAGGCCCGCACCATTCGTATTCCGGTGCACATGATCGAGACGATCAACAAGCTCAACCGCATCTCGCGCCAGATGCTCCAGCAGTACGGCCGCGAGGCCACGCCGGAAGAGCTTGCGAAAGAAATGGACATGCCCGAGGACAAGATCCGCAAGGTCATGAAGATCGCCAAGGAGCCCATCTCGATGGAGACTCCGATCGGCGACGACGAAGACTCGCACCTGGGCGACTTCATCGAGGACACCAACGTGGAGTCCCCGGTCGAAGCCACCACCAACATCAACCTGTCGGAAACGGTCCGCGACGTGCTCGCCGGCCTGACCCCGCGCGAGGCCAAGGTGTTGCGCATGCGTTTCGGCATCGACATGAACACCGATCACACCCTGGAAGAAGTCGGCAAGCAGTTCGACGTGACCCGCGAGCGCATCCGTCAGATCGAAGCGAAGGCGTTGCGCAAGCTGCGTCATCCGAGCCGGTCGGAACAGCTGCGCAGCTTCCTCGATATCGATTGATCGCGTCAGCAAAAAAACGTGTAAGAAACAAGTTGTGTAGAAACAGGCCCCGGAAACGGGGCCTGTTTCGTTTCGGGCCGCTCGCGACGGCGCCCGTGGCGACATCGCGACCGCGCCGGTGCATGATCGGCGCAGGACAATGCCGAGCAGGCCGGACCATGGACGCGTCACCCAGTTCACCGCCGCCGTTGCCGCCGCCACCGCGCGCGACCGGCGGCGCGCCCGACTCCGGCCGGCCCTTGTTCGGCTTGACGAGCATCGCCGTCGCCAGCATCGTCGGCAGCGCGCTCGCCGGGGTCTGGCTGATATCGATGAACTACGCGGCGCAGGGGCGGCACGCCACGGCCTGGCTGTTGCGGTTGCTGGGGCTGCCGATGCTCGCGCTCGCCGCGCTCGAGGGATTCCGCTTCGCGGTCAACGCCAACAGCAACGATCGAATCACCGTGGCGCTGGCCGTCGTGGTGATCGTGCCGGCGATCATGTACCTGCTCGCCGACTGGGCGCACGGAAGGGCGATCCGCGCGCGCGCCGAAGCCGGGTTGGCGGCGCGGCCGTGGTGGCTGGCGCTGTTGGTCGCGATCGCGTTCGTGCTGCTGGCCATCGCGTTTCCGTTGATCCTGATGCTGATGTTCACCGTGGTCGGCCTGGCCGAGGCGGCATGAGCGGACCGATTGCGACGAGCGCGGACGAACACGTCGGGAAACGGAGCGACCGATTGAACGACATTGACCCGTACCGACCACCCGAAGCGGACATCCAGCCGCCCGATGCCGACGACGACGAGCGCGGCCTGTTCGGCCTGACCGCGATCGCGCTCGCCAGCGCGCTGGGCAGCGTGTTCGCCGGCACGGTCCTGATCGCGTTGAACTACGCCGCGCAGAAGCAACGCGGCACCGCGTGGGCGGTGGTCTTGCTGCTCGGGCCGGTGCTGACGATCGTGGTGCTGAGCGGCTTGTACGTCGGCTCGCGACGGTTCGGGATCGAACCGATACCGTTGCTGTTGCTCGCGCTGATGACGCAGCCGCTGGCGATGACGGGCCTGGCGGCGATGCTGCAAGGCCCGGCGATCGCGCAACGCATCCGGACCGGCGGGCCGATGGCGTCGAACGTGCTCGCGCTGGTGATCGCGGTGGCGTTGCTGCCGGCGCTGGTGTTGTTCATCGCGCCGCTGGCCATGGTGCTGGTGGGCGTTATGGCGACGCTGCTGGGCTATTGAGACCGCGAGCCTGCCGAAGCGGCTCAGGGCAGGCGCGCGACGCGTCCGGCGATCGAGGCGGAGACCTCGCGGCATGCGCATGCCGCGGCGCCACGCACTCAGCCGTCAGCCGTAGAAGAACTGTTCGTGCACGATCTTGCCGTCGCGCACCCGATACACCGCGACCTCGGCCATCGCCACGCGACCCATGCTCTTATAGGTTGCGTCGATGCTCATCGCGACGCTGAACCAGTTGCCGCCGATCAACGGATCGCTGCAGCCACTGCCGTGAACTTCGATCACGTCTTGCTGAAACTTGCGGCCCTTCGCGCGAATCGCGTCGAGACCTTGCACGTTGCCGAGCGGACCGGCCTCGTTGCCGGGCGCTTCGAGGCTGACCGCATCGTCGGCGTACAACTCGTCCTGGATCTGCTCGTGCTTGCCGGCGCGGCACAGCTCGACATAGCGATCGGCGATTTGCTGGATGTCCATGGCGACGCTGCGTTGATGGAGCGCCCAGCATAGGCGGCGCGCCATGACGGCGCTGCGCACTAACGTCAGCGCTGCGCGGTGACAGGCATCACCCGCGCATTCATTCAGACCGGCGGTCGCCCACGCGAGCCGGCGCTCATTCGCGCAGGTAATGCGCGCGCGACTCACCGCACAGCACGGTCAGCGCGTGCACGCGGCCGTCGCCGCCGCGGTGAAATTCGACTTGCAAGGTCGTCGCCGGCACGCTGATCTCCGGCGCGACGTAGCGGTTCGGCGTCAGCGGCAGCAGCGGATGCACGCGCTTGGAACCGGTCGCCTGCAGCGTGATCGCGCCGCCATCGTCGCCGCCGATCTTGAGCGATTCGACGTCGAACATATCGGCGAGCACGCCGCGCCGGTCCATGGGTTGGCGCGGGTCGAGCCGGTAGTTGCCACGATAATCGGCGCTCGCGACCGCGCCCGCTTCCAGCCTCACGCTATGCACCGGTTCGTTGAGCGGCCAATGCGCGGCGTCGGTCACCGCGTTGCGGATCTCGGTGATCAAGCGGTCGCCTTCGGCGCCATTGGTCAACACGACCAGGCCGTCGCCGCTGTCGAGATGGCCTTCGATCCAGGCGTAGTAGTGATCGTTGGCGCCGCCATGATGGAACACGCGGCCGCGACCGACGCCGTTGAGACGCGGACCCAAGCCAAAGTTGCCCGGCGCGACTTCGGTCATCATCGCCGTCGCCAACGCGCGCGGCAGGAAATCGTTTGAGCCGCGATAGCTGCCGAGCAACGCGGCGACAAAAGCGGCCAGATCGTCGGCGTTGGTCCACAGGCCGGACGCGCCCAGTTCCGGGAACGACTCCCAGCCGCGCGGCAACGCCGTCGGTTGGCCTTTCTCGTCGTGGGCTTTGGCCACGTTCGCCGTGGTCGCCGGCAGTTCGGCGATGAAGCCGCTGCGGCGCATGTGCAACGGCTCGAACACTTCGCGCCGCGCGACCGCGTCCAGGCCCTGCGCGTCGACCGCTTCGATCACCGCTTGTTCGATGGTCACGCCGCCGCCGGAATAATCCTGTTGCGCGCCGGGCGCATGAATCAATCGCACCGCTTCGGTCTTCGACGGAGGTTGGCCGTTCAAGGTCTGCAACAGGCTCGGCAACGGTTCGCCGGGCTGCAGGTCGGGAAAGCCATGCACGTTGAAGCCGCCGGTGTGCGACATCAGCATGCGCAGCGTGACCTGCGCGTCGGGCCACTTCGGATCGGCCGGCACCCGCCATTGCTTGAGGTAATCGTTGACGTCGCGGTCCAGGTCGAGCTTGCCCGCGGCGCTCAATCGCAACGTCGTCGTGGCGGTGACCACCTTGCTGACCGAACCAGTGGAAAACAGGGTCTGCGCATCGATCGGTTCGCGGCTGACGCTGTCGCGCACGCCGTAGCCGCGGCTGGACACGATCTTGCCGTCGCGCAAGATCGCCACCGCGACGCCGGGGACGCGATAGTGGGCCATGCGTTCGCTCAGTGACCACGCAGGCTGCGCGTCGCCGGCCTTGATCACGGTTGGACGCAGCCGGTGTTCCCATGCGATTGCGGCAGGCGTTGGCGCCGGCTTGGATGCGGATGCGGATGCGGATGCGGATGCGCTTGTCGTGTCGGCCGCGGTCGCCGCGGCAAGCGGCGTGATTCCCGCCGTTGCGAGCGAGGCCGATACGAGCAAGGCCAGTGCGAGCAACGACAAGCGCCGCGGCGCGAACGTCCGCGGCGAACGAGGCGCGCGCGGATGCGCGATGTGGAAGCGGGTCGAGCGCATGCGGTCATCCGATCCTGGCGAAGGCCGACAGGTTAGCCGACGCCCGCGACCGCCCGCGGCGCCGTGCGCTCAAGCGTTACCGGTATGCGCCGACCCGGTCGCGATACGACGTGTGCGCGGATCAAGCCTCGCGCGAGCGCAACAACGGCATGACCTCGTAGCACGCGCCCATGGTGTGATAGTCGGTCTTGCCGGCCGGGCTCTTTTCGTCGTCGTACTTGCGGTTGTCGGCGTCCACGATCCGATACCACGCGCCGTAGCGGTGATCCACCATGTGCTGCCACGCGTACGCCCACAACTTGTCGTACCACTGCCAGTACAAGTCGTCGCCAGTGCGCGCGCCGAGCAGTGCCGCGGTCGCCAGCGATTCGGCCTGCACCCAGAAATACTTGTCGTCGTCGCAGACCGTGCCGTCGGGTGCGAACCCGTAGTACAAGCCGCCGCGCGCGTCGTCCCAGGAGCGCGCGACCGCGACGTCGAACAGATGCCGCGCGGTCGGCACCAGCCACTGCGGCGCATCGCCGCGCGCGGACAGATGACGGTCCAGGATCAGCAGCAGCTTCGCCCACTCGGTCTGATGGCCGGGCTGGAAACCCCAAGGGCGGAACAAGTGCTTGGGATCGTCGCGGTGATAGTCCCAGTCGATACTCCAATCGCGATCGTAGTGTTCCCACACCAATCCGTCGGCCTGTGCGGCCTGGCGCTGGGTCATGTTCTGCGCGAGGATCAGCGCGCGCTCGAGATAACGCGTCTTGCCGCTCGCCTCATACGCGGCCAGCATCGCCTCGCACATGTGCATGTTGGCGTTCTGGCCGCGGTAATCGGTGAAATTCCAGTCGGCGTCGGCTTCGTCGCGATACAAACCGTGATCGGTTTCCCAGAAGCGCGTTTCCAGCAGGTCCCAGGTTTCGTCCATCCACGCCGCCGCTTCATCGATGCCGGCTTTGAGCGCGGTCGAGTAGGCGAGCAGCACGAACGCCACGCCGTAGCAGTGATTCATGCGGTCTTCGGCGACGCCGTCGCGGATCGTCCAGGCATAGCCGCCGCTGATCGGGTTGCGATGCGCCTCGCGCAGGTAGCGCAGGCCGTGGCGTGCGCGTTCGCGGTAGTCCTGGCGCTCGAACTCGATCGCCGCCATCGCGTAGTTGAAGACGAAGCGGGTGCTGCTGACCAAGTGCCGATGCGACGCCTCGTACACCGTGCCGTCGTCGCGGAAGTAATGGAAGAACCCGCCGTCCGGATCGAGCGCAACCGGATCGTAGAACGCCATCGTGTCGGCGACGTGCGCGCGCAACACATCGACTTGGCGGAAATCGGGCAGTGGGGTCGCGGGAAGATTCATGCTTGCTCCTGCATCAGACTTGCTCTTGCATCAAACGCTGGACTTCGGCGGCGCTCGGCATCGCCGCGAACGCGCCATGGCGGGTAGTGGCGAGCGCGCCGACCGCCGCGGCATAGCGCAGGGCGTCGACGAAATCGCTCTTGCGTTCGAGGAACGACGTGAAATTCGCCGCGTCGACATTCAGCGCGGCCAGACGGTGCAGCAGGCCGCCGACGAAGGCGTCGCCGGCGCCGGTGGTGTCGGCCGGCGCGACCTTGAACGTCGCCACTTCGCCCGAACGCGTGCGGGTATGCCAGCGAATCGGGGTGGCGCCGTCGGTTATCAGCACGCAGGTCGCATAACCGACCCACAGGCGCTGCAACGCGGCGCGTTCGCCGCCGAGATGGCGGGCGAGGAAATCCAGCTCGCTCTGGCACAGCTTGATCAGGTCGGCTTCCAGCAACGCGGCGAGCAATCGCGGCGCGGGATCGACATCGCTCGGCCACAACGACGGACGCAGGTTCATGTCCATGCTCACCAAGGCGCCGGCCATGCGCGCGCGGCGCATGCCGGCCAAGGTCGCCGCGGCGATCGCTTCCTCGGTCAGGCTGTTGGAGCAGACATGGAACACGCCCGCATCGACGAAGCTGTCGACGCTGAAATCCGAATCGCGGAACAACAGGTCCGCGGCCGGCGGTCGATAGAAACTGAAGCTGCGTTCGCCGTGGCCGTCGAGCGAGACGAACGCGAGCGCGGTCTTGGCTTGAGCGGTGCGCACCACGTGCTGGGTGTCGACACCGTAGTGCTCGAACTGCTCGGCCAGGAAGTCGCCGAACATGTCCTCGCCGAGCATGCCGACGAAGCGCGCATTGCCGCCGAGGCGCGCCGCCGCGACCGCGACATTGGCCGGCGCGCCGCCGGCGTATTCGACGAAGTGGCGCGGCTCGCCGACGACTGACGACGGACGGGCGAGAAAATCGATCAACGCCTCGCCGAAACACACGATGGCGGCGCCGCGCGGCGAGGATGGATTGGCTACGGCGGAATCGGATACCACGGGTGCAACAGACATCAATGCATCACTCCGGAAGCCTGGGCATTGGCGTGCTGGCCCTGGCCGGCGCGAATGCGCGAACCGCTCAGGCCGTACCAGACGATGAAGGCGTAACACGCCAGCGGTAGCACGAACGAATGCTGGATGCCGAAGCGATCCGACAGCACGCCCTGCAGCAACGGGATCAGCGCGCCGCCGACGATGCCCATGATCAACAGGCTCGAGGCCTTGCTGGTCAGCGGCCCCAGCCGTTCGATCGCGATGGTGAAGATGGTCGGGAACATGATCGAGTTGAACAGGCCGATCGCCAGCACCGCCCACATCGACACCGTGCCCTGGGTCAGCATGGTCAACGCGAGCAATGCCATCGCGACCACCGCGAACAACGCCAACAGCCGGCGTGCATCGAAGCGTTGCAGCAGCGCCGCGCCGATGAAGCGGCCGACCATCGCGCCGCCCCAGTAATACGGCAGATGCTCGCTCGCGGTGGCGTGATCCATGTTGCCGATCTCGGGCGCGGAGATGTAGTTGATCAGGAAGCTGCCGATCGATACTTCCGCGCCGACGTACAGGAAGATCGCGATCACGCCATAGAACAGATGCTTCTGCCCCAGCACCTCGGCGAAGCTGTGATGCACCGGATCGGCGCTCTCGGTGGCTTCGGCGAGCGAGGGGATGCGCATGGTGTAGACGAACACCGCGAGCAGCAGCAGGCCGGCGGCGATGATCATGTACGGAATCTGCACCGACGCCGCTTCGTGCGCGCGGTACGCGATCTGCTCGGCGACCGGCTTGGCGGCGAGTTCGTCGACGCTGAGCGCCGCGCCGGCCAGGATCAGCGGGCCGATCACGTACGGAAATACCGTGGTGCCGAGCGAATTCAAGGCCTGCGCGAGATTCAGGCGGCTGGGCGCGCCGGCCGGATCGCCGAGCAGGCTGATGTAGGGATTGGCCGACACCTGCAGCAGGGTGATGCCGCTGGCGAGCACGAACAGCGCGCTCAGAAACAACGGATACGACGGCAGGCGCGCGGCCGGGAAGAACATCGCCGCGCCGATCGCCGCGACGATCAGGCCGATCACGATGCTGTTCTTGTAGCCGTACATCGCCACCACCTTGCTCGCCGGCAGCGACATCAGGAAGTAGGCGCCGAAGAACGTCGACTGGATCAGCATCGACTCGGTGTAGTTCATCTGAAACACGTTCTTCAGATGCGGGATCAGCACGTCGTTGAGGCTGGTCAGCCCGCCCCAGGTGAAGAAGATGATGGTCACCACCGCCAGCGCGGCGGTGTAGGACATGTCGCGACGACTCATGCGGACTCTCCGGACGGCGGAACAAGCACCTCGCTGCTGCTGCGTGCCTGCAGCCGGACTGGTGCGACGGTATGGGCGCGCGGCAGCTCGGGTTCGCGCAGGCGCTTGAGGATCAGTTCGGCGGCCTGACGGCCGCGCGCGCGCGGGTCGACCGCGATCGTGGTGAGCGTGGGCGAGGCGACCGAGGCTTCGGGAATATCGTCGAAGCCGATCACCGCGAAATCGCCGCCGGGACGGCGCCCGCGCGCGACCAGTCCTGCCATCAGGCCCAGCGCGACCGCGTCGTTGTAGCAGACCGCCGCGGTCGGCGCGGGATCGCGCACGAACAGCGCGCCGGTCTGTTGCGCGGCTTCAAGACGGGTGGGTGCGCATTCGACCAGCCACTGCGGTTCGGGCTCGATGCCGGCTTCGGCCAGCGCTTCGCGATAACCCTGGCGGCGTTGCCGGCACGAGGACGAATCGCGATGGCCGCCGAAGAACGCGATGCGGCGATGGCCGCGTTCGAGCAGATGACGGGTCGCCAGACGCGCGCCGTGGGTGTTGTCGAGAGCGAGGAAATCCCAGTCGGTGGCGTCGAGCTCGCGGTTGAACACCAGCACCGGCGTGCGTCCGCCGACCTGGGCGCGCACGCGCGCGCCGTCGCTGCCTTCGGCCGGCGACAGGATGATCCCGGCCGGGTCGTGCTCCATCAGCGAAGTCAGCACCGCCTGCTGGCGCTCGACCGACTCGTTGGTGCTGCCGAGCAGGGTGACGAAGCCGGCCGTGGCCAGCCATTCGTCCACGCCGGCGGCGAATTCGGCGAAGAACGGGTTGGACAGGTCGTTGATCACCAGCGCCACGCCGGTCGACACCTTGCGCCGCAGGTTGGCCGCGCCGCGGTGATAGACGTAGCCTTGGCGCTTGAGCTCGGCCTCGACCCGGGCCCGGGTTTCGCTATGGACCAGCGGACTGCCGCGCAGCACCAGCGACACGGTCGCGCGCGACAGGCCGCAGGCACGGGCGATGTCGGCCAGGGTGACCCGGCCTCGGGGGGCGGGCGCGTCGTTCATCGGTGGCACCTCACTGGGATAGGGCGGTGGCGGATCATGGCGGGCTCGCGCTGGAGGCTTTTGGATCGTTCTAAATGCCGTCATCCTGCGGCTTGAGGCCCGTCCCTGCATTCTGCAATGCAGCATGAACGCGTCCTGGCCCCGTGTTAGCTTGCCCGTATTTAGAACGATCTAAAAGTGTCCAGCCCCGATCCCCTGGCGGCCGGCCCCACCCCGATCCTGTCTGAGATGGAGTACTGCGGATGACCCGGCCGACCCAATTGCCCCAGCCTACCGCCATGGCACCCGGCGCGCGTCGTTTATGGCGCGGCCTGAGTGCCGCGATGCTGGTGGCTTGCAGCTTCGCCGTGTCCGCCGCGCCGGCCAACGAGGCCGGTCGCCGCGCCTATGAGGCGGTCGACCCCTTCATCGGCACCGGCGGCGAGGGCCACACCTTCCCCGGCGCGACCGTGCCGTTCGGCATGATCCAGCTCAGCCCCGACACCGAGATCAAGCCGCGCAAGGACGCCTATGGCTGGGCCGCCGGTTACCGCTACAGCGACAGCAGCATCGTCGGCTTCTCGCACACGCATTTTTCCGGCACCGGCCATTCCGACCTGGGCGACGTGCTGCTGATGCCGATCGCCGGCGAAGTGAAACTCGAGCGCGGCGATTCCAAGGTCGCGCGCAGCGGTTACCGATCGAGCTTCCGCCACGACGACGAAGTCGCCCAGCCCGGCTACTACGCCGTCACTCTCGACGACTACAAGATCCGCGCCGAACTCACCGCGAGCGAGCGCGTCGGCGTGCATCGCTACCGCTTCCCGCAAGGGCAGGCCGCGCACGTGCTGATCGACCTGCGCACCAGCATGTACGACTACCCCGGCAAGGTGCTGTGGTCGCGGCTGCGCCTGCGCGCCGACGGCACCGTCACCGGCTTTCGCGAAACCCGCGGCTGGGCGCCGGGCCGGCAGCTGTATTTCGCGATGCGCTTCTCGCGGCCGGTCAGTGGCCACGGTTTCCACGACACCGAAGCCGATGTCGCCTACAAGGGCTTCCCGCCGCCGGGCGAAAAAGATCCGAGCAAGCGTGCGCAGATCGAAGGCCGGCAGCTGGTCGGCAGCTTCGACTTCAACGACGCCGCCGGCAAAGACTTGGTGGTGAAAGTGTCGATCTCGCCGGTCAGCGAAGACAACGCGATCGCCAACCTCGAAGCCGAAGTGCCGGGCTTCGATTTCGACGCCGTGCGCGCCAACGCGCGCGCCACCTGGACGCAAGCCTTGTCGGCGATCGACGCCGACGCGCCCGAGCCGATGCGCAAGAGTTTCTACACCGCGCTGTACCACACGCTGATGGGCCCGAGTCTGTTCATGGACAGCGACGGCCGTTATCGCGGGCCCGATAACGCCGTGCATCAGGCGAAAGGGTTTCGTTACCACTCGACCTTCTCGTTGTGGGACACCTACCGCGCGCTGCACCCGCTGCTGACCCTGGTGCAGCCCGAGCAACGTAATAACGACTTCATCAATTCGCTGTTGGCGTCGCGCCGCGACAGCCCCTACGGCATCCTGCCGGTGTGGGCGTTCCATGGGCAGGAAACCTGGTGCATGGTCGGCTACCACGCCGTGCCGGTGATCGCCGATGCCTACATGAAAGGCATCCGCGGCTACGACACCAAGGAAGCGCTGGACGCGATGGTCGCCAGCGCGAGTTACGGCCCCTACGACGGCATCGCCCAGTACATGGAGCTGGGCTACGTGCCGATCGACGAAGAGGGCGAGGCCGCGTCGAAAACCCTGGAATACGCGTTCGATGATTGGACGATTTCGCGCGTGGCCGCAGACATGGGGCGCAAGGACATCGCCGCGCAATTCTCCAAGCGTGCGGGTAACTGGAAACATGCATTCGACGCGTCGAGTGGCTTCATGCGCGCGCGCAAACGCGACGGCAGCTTCCGCGAACCCTTCGACCCGACCGTCAGCGGCTACGGCAGCGACTACACCGAAGGCAACGCCTGGCAGTACTCGTGGTACGTACCGCAGGACGTCGCCGGCCTGACCCAGGCCCTCGGCGGCGACGCCAAACTGGTCGACAAACTCGACCAGGTGTTCGACGCCAAGGTCGACCCGAAAATCTTCGAACACATGGAAGACATCACCGGCCTGATCGGCTGGTACGCGCACGGCAACGAACCCAGCCACCACGTCGCGTATCTATACGGCTACGCCGGCCAACCCTGGCGCACCCAGGAGCGTCTGAAGCAGATCATGGCGACCCAATACGCCCCGCGCCCCGACGGCCTGGCCGGCAACGACGACCTCGGCCAGATGTCCGCCTGGTACGTCTTCACCGCCCTGGGCTTCTACCCCGTCGCCCCGGCGAGCAACGAATACGCCATCGGCCGCCCGTTCCTGCCGCGCGCCACCCTCAACCTGCCCAATGGCAAGCGCTTCAGCGTGATCGCCGAGGGGCTGGACGAGGCGCATACCTACATCGGCAGCGCGACCCTCAACGGCAAACCGTTGAATCGCAGCTTCCTGCGGCATGAGGAAATCGTCGCGGGCGGGGAATTGCGATTCGTGATGCAGGCGCAGCCGAACAAGGAATGGGCGACGGATCCGAAACTGCGGCCGTATTCGATGAGTGTGGGGCGGTGAGGGTGGCGGCTCCGGGTTGGGTGGGCACGTCCGTCGAGGCCGGTTGACGCGCCGACCAGCCGCCTTGCCGCGACACCGAGCCACGGCTCAGTGAGTGATGCAACCACGAAAGGCCCGGGTTTCCGCACCCCGGGCCTTTTCCGTATCCGCCGTCCCGACCGCGGCTTACGCCAGACCCGCCAAGCCTTTAGAATTCCCGCTCGCGCCTCGCGCGGGCCTATAGCTCAACGGTTAGAGCAGAGGACTCATAATCCTTTGGTTCCAGGTTCGAATCCTGGTGGGCCCACCACCGTTCTTCCTGGGGCGGTTTTCTCCGCCGACGCGGAACTCCAAAACCGCCTTATTTCTGGGCTTTTTTGCGAAGGCCGTGGTTTCGGAGAGTCGGCGAAAAACGCCGTCTGGCGAAAATTTCGCCAGTCAGCCCTCTCTCCTCTCCCTACCTGTGGTCCCGGAACCAAAGGCCCATTTTTCAGGGTCTTGTAGATCAATGGGTTAGCCGTGGACTTTTTTGCGAGTTTTTCGGCCGTCAACAGGTCAACCAGAACACTCAACGTGAAAACCACGGCGCAAATTTGGTCGCGATAAGTAGGCGTTGGCCATTGGTCGGAGGTTTGCATCCCGCTGGGCGCGCCAAACTTCCCCTTCCAACTTTTTCTACGCCCCGTCGCAACGACGAAAAAGGCCTTATTTCCGAGGCTTTTGGCATTTTCCATTGGTCGGCTAGTTATCCACAGAGGGGATGTTTGGTGATTTTTTCGCCTCTCTCCTGGCCTTTTTCTCCGAGCCTGTGGTCGGCCGACCATTGGTTGCATATAAGAATCAGTGACTTAGCAATGGTCTGAGTCAACAGTTGTTTTGACGTTTTGACCCCAGCGCCACATCAAACCGCCTGATCCGACCAATGAGTCCACCTCTGGCGCGGTAGGTTCAATGTCTAAAGGGATCTCAAGAGTTGGTATACAGCAGGCACGCATGGATCAGGCGAAACTTCGGGTTTGGCCAATCAATGCGAGGAAACATAGTCCGATGCCGCCAGCGCGGGCGGTATCGCGAAGTTCTCGCGCATCCGCTTCACTTCCGCGGCGGGCGGCAGGCCGAAGAGCCGTTTGAACTCGCGATTGAACTGCGATGCGCTCGCATAGCCGACGGCGTAACCAGCGGCGTCTGCGGTCATGCCTTGGCGCACCATCAACAGGCGCGCTTGATGCAATCGCGTCGACTTCAGGTATTGCATCGGCGAGGTTCGCGTCACCGCTCTGAAATGATGATGGAAGGTAGGCGCGCTCATGTCGGCTTCCGCAGCCAGTTGTGTCAGGGTGATCGGTTGCGCGTAGGCGGCGTGGATGCGGCGCAGCGCTTTGCCGATCTTTCCGAACTGTCCGTGCATGCCGAGCGCCGACCGCATGGCGGTGCCTTGCGGACCGGTGAGCACACGGAAATACACTTCCCGCAGCAGGCCTGGCCCCAGCACCGAGACTTCCAACGGGTGATTCATCGCTTCCAGAAAACGCAGAACGGAATACTGCAGCGTCGGCCCCATCGGACTGGAGATCATGCTGAGCGGCGCATGCTCATCGTCGGGTGGTGAGGGATGGCGGTCGATCTCGATCATCAGTTCGGCGGCGATCTGAAAATCCAGATGCAAATAGATCGCCAACAACGGATGCTCGGGACTACCGTCGGATTCCATCGTGAACGGCACGGGCATGGCCACCGCGAGGTAATGCTGCTCGTCGTAGAGAAAAACCTGTTCGCCGAAATAGCCGCGCTTGCGGCCTTGGCAGACGATCACGATGCCGGGGTCGTACAGCACCGGCGTTCGCGACAGCGCGCGATCCGAACGCAGCAGGCGCACGCCGGGTAGGGCGGTGAGGTTGTAGCCCTCTTGCGGCGCCAGCTGGCACGCGAGAGCTTTGATGCGCCGGCTTTCGTCTTCCATGGTGGGCTCGGCCTTTTTCACGGACATGGGCGAATCAGAGAAATAGGCAATGAATGTAGACGATAAGGCGTAAAATCCGCGTGCGGATAATCCTATTGTGCGGTCTCCTCTTACAGGAACCGCCACCATGAAAGCCCCTAAGACCTTATTGATCACCGGAGTCAGCAGCGGATTCGGTCGTGCCCTGGCCCGCGGGGCGCTCTCGACGGGCCATCGCGTCGTGGGCACGGTGCGGAGCGAGCGAGCCCGCGCCGAGTTCGAAACCTCGGCTGGTGCGAATGCGATCGGTCGCCTGCTCGACGTCACCGACTTCGGTTCGATCGATACGGTGGTAGCCGAAATCGAGCGGACCGTCGGACCGATCGATGTGTTGGTCAACAACGCCGGATACGGTCACGAAGGCGTTATGGAAGAGTCGCCGTTGGCCGAGATGCGGCGACAGTTCGAGGTCAACGTGTTCGGCGCGGTGGCGATGATAAAGGCCGTGCTGCCTTATATGCGAGATCGACGCCGCGGACATATCCTCAACATCACGTCGATGGGTGGTTACATCACCATGCCGGGGATTTCCTACTACTGCGGCAGCAAATTCGCGTTGGAAGGTATATCGGAAACGCTCGGCAAGGAAGTCGGGCCGCTCGGCATCGCGGTGACAGCGGTGGCACCGGGTTCATTCCGCACCGATTGGGCGGGACGTTCGATGGTCAGAACGCCGCGTTCGATCGGCGATTACGACGGCTTGTTCGATCCGGTCCGCGAGGCCCGCCAACAAAAGAGCGGGCAGCAACTCGGCGATCCGGAAAAAGCGGCGCGGGCCATGCTGAAGGTGATCGACAGCGATTCGCCGCCAGCGCATCTGTTGCTGGGGAGCGATGCCCTCGATCTGGTGCGCAAGAAGCTGGTCGAGTTGAACGGCGAGATCGATCGCTGGGAGGACGTTACGCGCTCGACCGATAGTTTGCAGGCCTGAGCGCCTCGCCGGGGGGATGATCGTAAGAAAATCTAGCCTGCGAGCGCCACCGCAGTTTCGTCGCGCGGCCGACGAAACTGGGAGAGAAAACAGGGGCCAGCGTGTACTTTCACAGGTGCGTTATTCGGTGGCCACATTGTCAACGATGTAACTGAGCCGAAGCCGCTTCGCGGCTAGACGTCCAAAGGGCGGGTCGTCGCGCTGGTACGTGCAGGTCCTGAATCGGCGCATGCACGCACTGCTGTGGCAACCGGTGCCTACGTACCTTCCAGGTAGTGCGCCTTTTGCGCCGGATAGTAGTCGACGAATGACGGAAGCGGCTTACCTTCGCGAGCAGCAACCAGCATGCCGAGGTGGTACTCCCAGCCCGGGCCTACACCGCCAGCCGATTTCCGAACAAACGCTTCGATCTGCGAAGTGAGCCGAAAGCAGCAGCCAGCCGGAGGCGAGGGCCGCCGGGAGGTGCCAACGGCGCAGGCGGCCAAGTTGAGCGATCTACCAGGCTGCACTAAACTGCGCCTGCATTTGGACCGACTCCGCTGATGACTCCGCCCTGACTCACCTCCGATATGACAGTGCTGCCGCGAACCGTGGCGGCGAGTGGGTCTGCGTTTCTATTCTTCTACACCGCGTGCCGGCAACCGGCGCGCACGGAGTCAATTCATGTCCGTGGTCTATTCACTGCGCGAGCAGTGGTTCGGTAATGTTCGTGGCGACATTCTTTCCGGCTTGCTGGTTGCGCTCGCGCTCATTCCAGAAGCGATTGCGTTTTCTATCATTGCAGGCGTTGACCCCAAGGTCGGTCTGTACGCGTCCTTCTGCATCGCAGTGGTCACGGCCGTGGCCGGTGGTCGCCCCGGAATGATTTCCGCCGCGACCGGTGCAATGGCCTTAGTGATGGTCGACCTTGTGAAGGATCACGGTCTTCAATATCTGTTCGCAGCCACCATTCTCACTGGCGTGCTCCAGATCGTGGCGGGAGTGTTACGGTTGAACACGCTGATGCGCTTCGTGTCGCGCTCTGTCGTGACCGGCTTCGTGAATGCCTTGGCGATCCTGATCTTCCTCGCGCAGCTCCCCGAGCTCATCGGCATGCCGTGGCCGGTCTACGCGGTGTGTGCGGCGGGACTCGGCATCATCTACCTGCTTCCTGTGTTGACCAAAGCGATTCCCTCGCCACTGGTTGCGATCATCGTGTTGACTGCAGTATGCATCTTGCTGGGCTTAGACATCCGTACCGTTGGAGACATGGGCGATCTGCCTGACAGCTTGCCGGTGTTCCTGTTCCCGGATGTGCCGTTCACCTGGGAAACGCTGAAGATCCTGCTCCCGGTGTCGGCTACGTTGGCGGTCGTCGGCCTGCTCGAATCATTGATGACCGCGCAGATCGTTGAGGACATGACTGACACCCCGACCAACCGCAGGCGCGAATGCGCCGGACAGGGCGCGGCCAACATAGTGACAGGATTTTTCGGCGGTATGGCCGGCTGCGCGATGATCGGGCAATCGGTGATTAACGTAACATCCGGCGGACGCGGGCGGCTGTCGTGCCTGATCGCTGGCGTGGTGCTGTTGTTGCTCGTGGTGTATGGCTCCGATTGGGTGTCGCGAATTCCGATGGCGGCGCTGGTGGCGGTGATGATTATGGTCAGCATCGGCACCTTCCAGTGGAAGTCCTTCACCGACATTAAGACCTATCCGAAGAGCGCTACGCTCATTATGCTCGCCACCGTGATCGTCACCGTCGCCACGCATGATCTCGCCAAGGGCGTGTTGACCGGAGTATTGCTAACCGCGCTGTCATTCAGCCGTCGCGTCAGTGCGATGCTGCAGGTGACTGATCACGATGAAGCCGACGGCACGCGCGTGTACGAAGTGAGGGGGCAGGTGTTCTTCGCCGACGCCGCTCAATTTGCCAACAGCTTCGATTACCTGCACGCGCCGAAGAAGGTGGTGATCGACCTGGCTCACGCGCACTTCTGGGACCTCAGCGCGGTGGGCGCGCTAGATCGGGTGGTACTGAAGCTGCGTGCGCACGGAGCGGAAGTCGAAGTAATCGGCCTTAACGAGGCCAGCGATACGTTGATCGAGCGTATCAGCAAACACCGGGGTGATAACGCCAGTTCGGCTGCTGGCCATTGATTCCGAAAGGCGTCGCGTCTAAAGGCAATCTCCGCTAAGGCGATGCATTCCAGAATGACCGCTCTTGGGTCAATAGCGCTCGTCGGCTGAGACAGGCGCGTCGCTCGGACCATGAATCGCTACTTGCGCGCACGATCGGTTATGGGCGTCAACCACCGCCTCGCCTGATCAGTAATCGAGCGCATATGTATTACGTCTCCGAGCCGAAGCCGCTTCACGACGCTGCCTTCTCTAATGCAGGGCTATCGTTCGTTAACTTGGCATAGAATCAGATGGCGAACGCAGATTGAGGCGCTAGGAATTGCATAGACAGATCTCCGTGCATCGCGGCTGATCTGCCAAGATAGATGTATAACAGGTTGCGGGATTTGTCAGGCCTATGATCAGTAGACGATACGCTTGGTCGCTAGCGAGTACTCTGGTGTTGGCGAGTATCATCGGCGCCCATTGGGGAAACATCGCGAGGGCGCAATGTCCGGCTGGCATCCCTAACGATCCCGGCCGCATCCCGCCCAACGCTTGGTCGCAGAATCAGCCCAGACCAATGCCTGCCGTCCCATCTCCGCCGCCACCGCCACGGGACTTTGTGCTCAAGGCGTATGGCGCGTTCGCTTACTCCGCCCCAATTGGCGCGATCGGTCACAGCAACGATCCGCGTTGGCAGTTGCCTTCACGGGAGAAAGGGGGCGTTGCGGTCGAACCAACAAGCAAACGTAGCGCCGCACGCGCCGCACTCAATCGCCGCGAAGAGAAAAGTGGCGGCGAGAGCTGCAAAAGCATTGCCAATTACCGCAATGAGTACGCTGCGTTTATGACGTGGGCCGGCATGGCAGGCAGCTCCACAACCACGGTCGCGACAGGCGTTATTGATCTTTCCGCTGGACGAGTCCTTGTCGGCCGTGGCTCAAGTAAGATTGAAGCCTGGCGTGCGAGTGAAGAGCTGTGCGCGGCGGAGTCAGCGCAATGCGGGCCCCGCTGGGCAGATTGCGTCAAGGATGTCAGCACAAAAGACTGGCTGTAAATCGCCCGGCCTTTAAATCCCCAGACACTTCATAGCCTGTCGCAGCCGAAATGGAGTAGGGCATGCGTCTATTGCTGGACCCCCAACTCAACCCGGCGACCGAAGCCGGCTGGCGTCGACGCTGGTTCGACATCATCTATCGCCACGACACCCCGCCGTCGCGAAACTTTGACCTGCTGTTAATCGGGCTAATCCTGGCGAGCGTTCTGGTGATCATGTTCGACAGCGTGGAGGGCATTCATGCCCGCTGGTCGCGCTGGCTGTATGCATTGGAGTGGATTTTTACCGTGCTCTTTAGCCTGGAGTACGCAATGCGCCTGGCGGTAGTGCGGCGGCCATGGCGCTATGCTCTGAGCAGTTGGGGTCTCATTGACCTGGTGTCGATCCTTCCGACGTTTCTGTCGCTGCTACTGCCCGGTAGCCAGAGCCTGCTGGTAGTGCGCATCCTGCGCATCCTGCGTCTGTTCCGCATTCTCAAACTGACCCAGTACGTCGAGGAAGGTGGCGTGCTGATCGGCGCATTGTGGCGTAGCCGGCGCAAGATCTTTGTATTCATCTGCGCCGTGCTCACCGTCGTGGTGATATTTGGCGCGCTGATGTACGTGATTGAAGGGCCGCAACACGGTTTCACCAGCATCCCGACCAGCATGTATTGGGCCATTGTGACCATGGCGACGGTCGGCTTCGGCGATATCGCGCCAGCGACCACGTTGGGTCGCTTTGTTACGTCGGTGCTGATCCTGATCGGCTATAGCGTCATTGCTGTTCCGACCGGGATATATACCGCCGAATTGGCCAGCAGTCTGCGCGAGGCGAGCCACGAGCGCGGTCACCTGGACCGGCGCGGCTGTCCACATTGCGCCTTGGAAGGGCACGATCCGGATGCACTGTTCTGCCGCAACTGCGGGCATCAATTGCCTGCGCCGATGGGGTGAACGGCGCGCCTGTTGAAAGAGTTGTGACTCATTGACGGTAGCAATGAACTACTTCCGCGTCGCGAAGGATCGGGCCAATCGTTCATCAGCTTGGTGCTGACCTGAGACGAAACGTGTAGCCAACCGGCTGGTGAGTTCTCTACCCTTGTCGAGCCTGCGATTCTTCCCCTGTGTGAAGTTTCGGGTATGCATTTCTATTTAATCTTGCTCTTGGGCTTGTAACGAAGAATCCACCTGCGCATTCCGGCGGCGGGCTTGCTGGGTCTGTATCGCCACGCAGCGCGGGCACGGCCTGTGCTGCGTGGCTTTGTAGCTTGGTCTTCGTCCAATGCCTGATTGCAATGCATGTCCGCTGCTTGCCTCACTTTTGATCCTAACGACGTGCGCGCTGCCAGATGAAGCCTTGAGGCTGCCGAACCACATTCGTTGACTATCCAGCCTCGGACATCCGTTCCAGGTCCACGATAATGGGTTCTGCTGAATGAAGAAGCCTGCCGACGAGCGGTTCTTCTCCCGTCAAATCTTGCCGAGGCGGAGCGATTGTTGACGACTGTTCATCGGTGCGTACAGATTGCAGAAAATCATGTCCCCAACGAGCTAAGTCGTAGTGTTGGACGATCTCGAACAACTGTTTCTGGCGGCTCTCACGTTCGGGACCGCGAAAAACGCGATCCACGCCGCTGAGAACCTGCGCGGCAAGCGCGCCTTGCAGTGTCGGGAGGTCGTAGTTCGGAAATACACCGGCGATCAGTTGTCGGAACACGGCGCGAAATCTGGAATAGGAGCGATACTGTCGTCTGGCATCACGGCGTGGGTCTTGACGGAAAAGTCGAGCGCGAAGACCTTGTCGAATGCAAGTTCGGGGACGTCGGCACCATCAGTACGTTCGGTAATGAGCCGAAGAATTCACGCACTTTCGATGCTGATCTCAAGCAATATCCGGTCGGAAAGTGCCTGATGAGCTGGGCAGGCATGACAGTTCAATCAACCCGACGATCGAGCAAGGGGTGTTGAAGCGCGTCAACTGGGATAAGCGCACGCTGTTGCTGCACAACAACACCCACTAGGGCCGAACGGTGAACATCGATCGGATCGGCTTCATCGACGGTACCCGCAGCGGACCCGGTGCCTTGCGGCCCGTGCAAGCATCGGATGGGTATCTCAGGTCCGACGGAGTCTGATGCCGGGGCGAGCGGAAATGCACAGGCTCGTAACGCCTCGGCAACCGTTCCTTCAACCTCCGTTCGCAGGCTTCGCGTTCGCCGTGATCGCAGTCGACGTTGGCGGCGACCCGTGCGACTCCGGGTTGCCGCAGTCGTTGCGCTCCACTTGATGTTCCAACGCAAGCGCCTGGGCCGCAATTTGGCAAGCCCCGCATCGAACACTTGAACGATATGGCTACTGATGGCGATTCATACTGAGGCCCGATTTTTCACGATCAATGCTGTCTTGGGTCACGACACTTGTGATACTGACCGAAGGATTCGTCATTCCAAGGTTCCGCCTTCGGGCGTGTTCAACAAGGATCGGCACAAACTGCCGGCAGGCCCGTCGGCCTCGATTCTGATGTCGGCTACGCGCCACACGCTCTTGGAGTCCTGTGCCAGGACGAAGCTCACCGTGCAAGCTGCGAAAGCGCCGTGTTGCTGTATCACACGGCCTGAAGCTGCGCTTACGGTTGCCGACCGGGTGTCCGATTGGTTCGAGTAGCTAATGAAACGCAGGTTTCCCACCTCGCTGAGGCGTGGATTCGCGCCTAGGCGGGCCGCGACCAGTTCCTGGGGCTTGGCCAGCCAGACCATCAGCATCGACGATTCTAGCTGCGTCACCTGTCGCCCGCCGCGCACTTGAGCGACCTGGGCTAGAAATGCTTGATCGGCTCCGTGAGCCTCAACATGCGGCTTCGCGAACGCATTGGCTTGGTCATTCAGCCGCGACATATCCTTCGCAACACCTTCCAGGGCTGCATTGCTCTTGGCCAACTCGGCGGCAGTCAGTTGCCTGTCGGCTTTGCCCTTCGGCCGCTCTCGCTTCCACAGTTGGTTCCACGCAAGGGTTCGCAAGCCAAGGACGTTCACGGTGTCCTGCACCCATGCGACGCCACCGACACCGATTGGCGCCAGCGAAGCGTTGAGCTTGGCGTTGTCGACGCCGGACGATGCGCCACTGCTGCGAATCGCATCGCGCACCACAAGCTCGTTGCACGCCAGAAGCCCGGCCTTGCCGATAGCCTGATCGGTCACCGGCGCCCATGCGGTCGGCGCGACCGGCACTTCCGCCGCGTCGCGCATGAGCTGGTAGCTTCGATTGCCGACACGCCAACGCAATGGCCGCGGCGATGCCGGTTCGGTTTGCTTCTTCTTGCGCGAACCCGGCCATTGGGGCGCCGTGGGCGCCGGACATTCGAACTGCAGCTTTGTCGCGGACCAGTCGGGGCCTTCGACGCCTTCGTAAACAGTCAGCACTTCCATCTCGAATACGGAAGTTGAGCCGAGGATGTCGTCCATCGGGGTACGGTCCGCAATGCTCGATAGATTCGCGAAGTAAAGTTGGCGGTTACCCGCTTCCCCTTGCCCGTGGAACATCAGAACGTTCGCGTTAACGGCTGTCGATGCGCACGTCAGCGCCATCATCAGCGCAGCACGTGATGCGCCCCGCATCCCTTTTATCTCCACATCCATCATGGCTCTCCCTGTAGCGCGTTGTTAGTGCCCGGTTTTGCATAGGAAACGCAGATTGCCGTCGCCGGCAATCTACGGAATCGATATCGTATCGCGGCCAACAGCTGATTCGCATCTTCAAGGCCCGGCCTTCGTCGAAGAATCGCCAGTATCCGTCCCTCGGGCATCGGCAAGCTGCATTCATACGTGGCTCCATCGAGGACGCCCCGAACGCTTGTCCATGTCCATTTCGTCATCACGCAGTCTGCTGTGAGGCGTGTGTTGAATGCACCCAGCCGGTTGGCCGGTCGCGCCAGATCGGACAGGCCAAACAGGCCAAAATGGCTGGGGTTATAGATTGCCCCACCAAGCAACAGCAGTGATCCTCTAGCCCGCCCCCGTCTTGACCAGGAGCGTGTACTTCCTGTCTTCGTTGCCGAAGCCGCTTCACGGCCAATGCCTGGCGTGAAAAAGGGGCGAGGGGCCCCACTCCGCGATCCCGGAATTTAATCAAGTCTGATCGCCGACTTCTGCCGCCGGCCCGTTCGCTTTCACCGAGGCTATGCCCCCGTCCCGGGCTGAGGCGCGCGAGTAAAGCTCGCTGGTGCCGATGATCTGGCCATTCGATGCTTTGAGATTGAACATCGGCCTGCCGTTGCTTGAGTCCTCCCGCTCGTAGCGTTCGTCGAGCGTGAAACTCTTCTCTACTGATTCGATTCCGTCCTCCGCGCTGCTCTTCGCGTTGCAGATATCGCTCATGAGGGTCGTCTCGTGTTTGCCCGCCTTCAGGGCGAATCGACTTTTTCTTCGAAGCATCAGCGCCGATCTGGCTGCTGCGCGCATGGAGTTTCTCGCTCGCTGGTTATTGATTCTTGTGCGAGCGAGGTCGCATTGGCGCGAAGTAGAGGTCGAATTTTGTGAGCTCAATCAAGCATCGACAAAAAAACTGGCCGCAGCTTCCGCCTGACAGCGTAGTAGCTGGTGATGCGCCAAGACGCAGATGCTCGAGCCTGAGGCGACGGTGTTTGCGTTGAATCGCGGAAAAGGCTGTCGATGAACCCTGAGACTACTTCGTCACTTATCGCCCTGTGTCGCCGTTCGGGGAACGTCGTCGCGCGAAGCACTGTTTTCTAATTCAAGCCCGCGTGTTTCAACGGCAATCACCGGCTCCGTGGGAGTCGGTGAAGGTAGCAGCGTTGCCTCACTCAATCCTGGAAGCCAATCAAGACAAGGAGATTTCATCATGGCAGGCGTTCAATGGTCGGCCGCTCAATCCCTGGCCTATATCCCCGACGGCATGCTCGTGACGTTCACGGCGATGCATCAGGCCGAGTACACGCAATACGTCCAGATCATCGACGCCAACAACCGGCCCATCAGTTTCCATTGCCTGGATGGCAGTCAGGCGAGCTTTCCGATCTCGGGAAGCGGCGTCAACGTCGGCTTCCTCCAGAACGGCGCCGGTCGGTTCACCATGGCGTCCGGGATGCAGGTCCAGTTCGGCAGCAGCGGGCCGAACGTTCCGCTGGTCTCGGCGGGCAATCCGGTCCAGTTCTTCATCAATAACAAGGTATTCGGCGGTGGCACCCTGTACGTGACGGAAGACGGTGGCGATATGGATTACAACGACACCAGCTTCGTGATCCAGTGGTACGCGTACGTAGGCTGACCGCCACCGCCCCCGTTCCCGACTGAAGCGGGGGAGGCACGACACCTCATGAATTCCCATGGCTGCCGCGATGGATCGCGTGGATTCGCCGCGCGGCGCAACAATGACGGAGTGCGGCAATGAAGACCAGGATCCTTATGTTCGGCGCACTCGCCAGTGTGCTGGCGATGTCCGCATCGTGTACGAAAACCGAACCCGCTGTCGCCGTTTCATCGGCCGCCAAGGATCAAGCAACACCGTTTCCGGGCGGCGCGCCGATCACCGCGGCTGATCTGACCGCGACCCCGGCAGCTTTGCCCGTCGCTCCGCCAGCGTACAACTACGACCCTTACAACCCCAACATCACTCATGCGGAATACGCCCGCTTTGCCTGGCGGCAGTTCATCCACTTCAATTCGCCGGCGCAGAAGAACGGTGTCGATGCCGCCGGCAAGTCTCCGGTAGTGCGGGGCAGCATCGATCCGAGCCGCAACTTCGCCGCATCCGGCGCCAGCGACTTCTACCAGAGCGGCAGAACCGGCGCTTCCAACTTCAGCGGCAATCAGTTGGTGTGGGAAACCTTCGCTCATCGGTCCGAGCTCTTTCCCGCGGGATCGGCGCCCAAAGGGAACTTGGCCACCCTGGATCCCGAGTACGTCTTCCAGGCGAATCTGAAGGTCGCGTCGACCGACGCCCGATTCAACAATCTCGACGAAAACACCCAGATCGGCCAGAACCAGATCTTCTTCCCGAAGAACGGCAACACGCCGTCGCCCAATCCTCAGGACGATCACATCATCTTGTTCCAGGCCAAGGTGAATCCAGTCGAATACGACTATATAAAATCCATCTACAACGCCGGAAATCCCCCGGCTTCGCTCGAATTGCCTCCCAACGCGACGAACCAGAACGAATCGGTGGAGGTCAAGTCGGCATGGCGGGAAATGACGCCCGCCTTGATCGCGTCCGGCCGCTATCACACGGCCGAGGCCTTGTACTACTACAAGGAAAACGGCGTGACTCAGGCTCGGGTGGCGACCTTCGGACTGGTCGGCCTGCACATCCTGCGCAAGATGGAAAACTACCCGACCTTCGTCTACACCACCTTCGAACAGGTGGACAGCCTGACCACGCCGGACAACAAAGACACCGGCTTGTATCTCATCAATCTGTATGACCAGATGCAATACGATGCATCGGTACCGTCAGGGACGCGGCCGACGGCGATCCTCAATTCGGGCTCCAACCGCACAGCGGTCACGCTGCCCTTGGCGGGCGCGATAGACAGCGCCCACGGCTACGATGTCATTGCCGGGAAATTCACCTTGCCGCCCGGATTTTCGGGTCCGATCAAGGTCCAGAATCCACCGGTAGCGACAAGCGCGGTGTATGACGTCAACAACGAAGTCCAGCAAGCGATGGCCAGCGCGCCCGCGTTCAAGAATTCGGTGTGGCGCTATTACCGTCTCGTAGGGCTGCAGGTGTTGCCCACCAACGAGGACAGCTCGGTCACGCCGGCCAAGCCCGATCCGCTTACTCAGGACTTTTACCTGGCGAATATCGTGATCGAGAGCAGCCAGCCTGGCATCCAGTTGTTCAAGGGCGGCGTCAAGGATCCCGATCCCGACCAGCAGCAATTCACCCTGCTTGCCAAGCGCGGGCTGCCGAGCATCCTGGGCGTTAAGAAGTTGCCGCCGAACAGCGACCAACTGGTGATGGGCGGATGCATGGGTTGCCACGGCAACGCGCAATACCCCAGGGACAAAACAACAGGCAAGGGGCCGAGTATCTTCAGCTTCCTGATCAGCCAGAGCACCCTGACCGGGCAAGGCTTCAGTGCCGACGTGCGCAACGAATCGTCCGCGGAGTTGAGCGCGAAACGTCTGGAATATCTGGTCTATTAAGTAGTGCGCGGGCCCGGAAGCGTTCTCGCTTCCGGGTCATGCGTTATGGTCGCGCGGCGCCCTGGAGCTTGGCACCACGCTGCGAAAAGTCCGGGTGGCTCAACCTGATCCCATCGTTGTGCTCAGGATTGAATCCGTCTGTCGAGTAGCGGGCTCGGTCGAGCTGCGAAGCGAAGTCACATACTGACCGGCCTCAACGTGAGGCGCGTTCAAACGCTTCGGCACTGACGCCGCGATTGACGTTAGACGGCATGGCCGAGGCCAGCGCTGCCGGTGAGAATCGCGGGCGCGTAGAGTGCCCGCCAGGTACTCGGCTGCAAAAGCCAACGCCCGCAACGTCTCCGCGAGCCGACCCCCAATGACCCTCGTTGGCCCCCATGAGCCCCCGTTAGCCCATAAAGGGCTTGAACCGGGTTCCCGTGGCTACACCACCCTCCCGAACTCAAACCCGCGTCTGTGCTCTTGGAAGCATAAGTTTTCCCTTTGGGCCAACTTGCGATGGCAATGCAGCCATAAGCTGTGCGGCAGGCGCGGTAGATGGTGCTCTTGGGGTTCTGTCCGCCAGGCGGCTTCAACGCCGTGGATATTTCGCCAACTCCATCGAGGGTGAGGTGAGTGAGTTATGCCTGCGCGCCACCCCCAACTACATTCGGCGAATCGGTCCATAAAAGGCCCCTTTAAGAGGTAGATCGCCAGCACAAATGCATTTCAGGCCTTACCCGAGCCAGCTATGATCTCGCGGCTAGACCCGTCTGTGCACGCCTGTGTACGGGCACGTTGCGTTCTAAGAAGGAAGTTCAGGCCTCATGCCCATCAAGAAATCCGATCTCTATTCCAAACTCTGGGCCTCGTGCGATGAGTTACGTGGCGGTATGGATGCCAGTCAGTACAAGGACTACGTGCTGGTCCTGCTGTTCATCAAGTACATCAGCGACAAGTATGCCGGCCAGCCCTTTGCAGCCATCAAGGTCCCCGATGGCGCCAGCTTTGCCGACATGGTGGCGCTCAAGGGCAAGAGCGACATCGGCGACCAGATCAACAAGAAGATCATTCGCCCGCTGGAAGAAGCCAACCGCCTGCGCATCAAGGCCGATTTCAACGACGACGCGTTGCTGGGCCAGGGCAAGGAAAAGGTCGATAAGCTCACCAACCTGATCGGCATCTTCGAATCCCAGGACCTGGACTTCAGCCGCCATCGCGCCGATGGCGATGACATCCTGGGCGATGCCTACGAATACCTGATGCGCCATTTCGCCACTGAGAGTGGCAAGAGCAAGGGGCAGTTCTATACCCCGGCCGAGGTCAGCCGGGTAATGGCTCAGGTGCTGGGTATCGCCAAGGCCAAGACCAGCCCCAACACCACGGTATACGACCCCACCTGCGGCTCGGGCTCGCTGCTGCTGAAGGTGGCCGAGGCCGCACCTACGCCAGTGAGTGTCTACGGCCAGGAAAAGGAGGAAGTCACCAGCGGCCTGGCCCGCATGAACATGATCCTGCACCACAACCCCGGTGCGGTGATCGAGCAGGGCAACACCCTGGCCGACCCGAAGTTCCTGGACGGCGACCGGCTCAAGACCTTCGACTACGTGGTGGCCAATCCGCCGTTCTCAGACAAGCGCTGGAGCAACGGCTTGAACGGCGACCCCTACCAGCGCTTCGAAGGCTTCGGCACGCCGCCCGACAAGCAGGGCGACTACGCTTACCTGCTGCACATCATCCGCTCGCTCAAACCCACCGGCCGAGGCGCCTGCATCCTGCCGCACGGCGTGTTGTTTCGCGGCAACGCCGAGGCCGAAATCCGCAAGAGCTTGGTACGGCGCGGCTTGATCCAGGCCGTCATCGGCCTGCCGGCCAATCTGTTTTACGGCACCGGCATCCCGGCCTGCATTATCGTTATCGACAAGGCCGGCGCGGCGGCGCGCAAGGGCATCTTCATGATCGATGCCAGTCAGGGCTTCATGAAGGACGGCCCCAAGAATCGGCTGCGTGAGCGCGACATCCACCGCATCGTCGATGCTTTCACTACGTTGGGTGAAAGCGCTCCGCGCTACGCACGCATGGTGGGCCTGGACGAGATTAAAAAAAACGACTTCAACCTCAACCTGTCGCGCTATATCGACAGCAGCGCGCCAGAAGACCAGCAAGATATCGATGCACATCTCAATGGCGGGATTCCTCAGGCCGACGTGGACGCGCTAAGCCGTTATTGGGCCGTGTGCCCGCAACTGCGAGCTGTCTTGTTCCAGCCGCGTCGGCTTGGCTATTTGGATTTGACGGTCACCTCGGCCGCTATCAAGCCGGCCATTCATCAACACCCCGAATTCCAGGCCTTTACCAAGGCCATGAATGGCCACTTTGACGCATGGCGCGCGCCGGTGACCCAGCGGCTCAAGATTCTAGTGCCCGGCTTCAAACCCAAGGCGCTAATCCACGAACTGGCGGAAGGCTTGCTGGCCCACTATGAACACCAACCCACCGCACAAGCCTTAATCGATCCCTACGCCGTTTACCAGCACTTGATGGATTATTGGGCCGAGACGATGCAGGACGACGCCTACCTAGTCGCACAAGACGGCTGGAAGGCGCAGCCCTATCGCGTGCTGGAGACTAAGAAGAATAAGGACGGCTCACCGGGTAAGACTGTGGACAAGGGCTGGGCCTGTGACTTGGTGCCCAAGGCCCTGCTGTTGAAGCACCACTTTGCGTCCGAGCGGGCCGTGCTAGATCACCTGGCCGTGGAGCTAGAAAACACCCAGGCCACGCAGATTGAGCTGGAAGAAGAACACAGCGGCGATGACGCGGTGTTTTCTGGCTTCGACAAGATCAGCGACAAGGAAGTGAAGTCGCGCATCAGGGAAATCGGGCGTGACGAGGATGCAGCCGATGAGCTTGCCGTGCTGAAGAAGTGGCTGGCTGTGTCAGAGCAGGTGAGCATGTTGAAGAAGCGCATCAGGATGTTGGATGCCGAGCTGGATTCGAAGGCCTTGGCGCGCTACCCAAAGCTGACGGCGGACGAAGTGAAGACGTTGGTGGTGGATCATAAGTGGATGGAGTCGTTGGGTATGGTTGTACAGGGCGAGCTGAGTCAGGTGAGCCAAGCACTGACAGGGCGGGTGAAGGAACTGGCAGAGCGATACGGGCGGACGATGTCGGAGTTGGTGGAGCAGGTGGAGACGGTAGAGGCGCGGGTGGCGGGGCATCTGTCGAAGATGGGGTTCACATGGAGGTGAATTGTCAAGTGGATACGCCGCTTGGGCAGTCCGCAAACGAAAGCGTCTTTGGGAGGCCAACAGACTGGACAACTCTCCCTCTTGGGGAGCTTGGACAGATCGTGGGCGGAAGTGCTTTCGCCTTACGCTATCAGGGCGGAGCCGATGGTGACTTCCCGTTTTTAAAGGTGTCTGATTTCAGCAATCCAGGTAACGAGCATCGATTTGAGGTTGCCAATCACTATGTCTCGGACGCGGTTAGGCGGAAGATTGGAGCTCGCAAGATTCCCGCCAGCGCGATTATCTTCGCCAAGGTAGGTGCAGCAGTCTTCCTCGAGCGCAAGCGGATGGTTGCACACACCAGCTGCATAGATAACAATTTGTCTGCGCTCGTCGTAGATTCTGACGTTTCTGCTTCATACGTCTGCCATCAACTGCAATCCATTCGGTTTAGCAATTTGGTCGCAACGACGGCACTCCCTTCACTGAGTGCTTCCGTATTGCGGGCCATTTCCGTACTTCTTCCAAAACACCGCGCGGAGCAAGATGCGGTCGCGAGATCACTTGATGACGCCGATGAGCTAATCAACTCGCTGGAGAAATTGCTGGCAAAGAAGCGCCAGATCAAGCAAGGCGCCATGCAGGAACTGCTCACCGGAAAGCGGCGGTTACCGGGGTTTGTGGCTGCCTGGAAGCATTTTCGCCTTGCCGATGTAGCAATTTTTCTTAAGGGATCGGGTCTGAGCAAGGCGGCGCTGTCGTCAGATGGTCAATTCCCTTGTATCCACTACGGTCAGCTTTTTACCGAATACAGTGCTGTTATTGATGCAGTAAAGAGTTTCATGCAAACGCCGCCGCGCGGCCCTACATCGCTAAGAAACGATGTGCTTATGCCAACATCAGATGTCACGCCGGGCGGCCTGGCCAAGGCCAGTTGTGTGTTGCAACGCGGTGTGGCTCTGGGCGGAGACATATTGGTGATCAGAGCTGATTCCAATGTGCTGCATGGTCCGTTTCTCAGTAACTTGATTCGATTGTGGCCGGAGCGCGTTTTAGAGTTGGTCACTGGCTCGACGGTATTCCACCTCTATGCTCGAGACATGGCTAGATACGAGCTGCATCTTCCTGAAGTAGCCGAACAGCAGGCCATCGCCGCAGTTCTCGCCGATATCGACACCGATATCGCTACTCTTGAATCCCGCCTCACTAAAGCACGCGCCCTTAAGCAAGCGATGGCTCAGGCCTTGCTAACCGGCCGCATCCGCCTTGCGGAGCCCTGCGCATGACACAGTCTGCCAAGAGCTACTACCGCGTAATGCTAGGCCGCCAGAGCGCCCACGCCGCCGAATGCCTGGCCGGTGGCTTTATCGGTGCCGACTTCGGCATCGAGCAAGACCTCAGTGGCCATCTGCCCGACGCATGGCGGCAGTTCAACGCAGCCTTCATCCCAGTGTTCCTGGCCGGCCAC
Source organism: Lysobacter sp. Soil_N_51 (assembly GCF_057655755.1). Lineage (NCBI taxonomy): Bacteria > Pseudomonadati > Pseudomonadota > Gammaproteobacteria > Lysobacterales > Lysobacteraceae > Lysobacter > Lysobacter sp. Soil_N_51. The sequence goes on from NZ_JBDGLR010000010.1 coordinate 147,781, forward strand.
CCGCACAAGAGCAAGATCTCGGCGGGACTGGCCTGCGGTGCATTGTGGACGGTGGCCAAGGGCATTCGTCCCGGTGACGTGGTGTTGAGCCCGGACGGTACGGGTATCTACCATGTGGGCATCGTCGAGGGCGAATACCGCTACGTGCCCGATCAGGAACTGCCGCATCGCCGCCAGGTGAACTGGCTGCCGGTGACTATCGCTCGCGCGGCCATGAGCGAGGCGTTGCGCAACTCCACTGGCTCCATCGGCACGGTGAGCACGATCACTCAACACCACCATGAGATCGAGCAGTTCCTGGCCGTGCTGCCGGGCCAGACAACGCCTGTCATCGTGGCGACTGACCCAGTGGTGGAAGACCCGGTGGCGTTTGCGATGGAGAAACACCTGGAGGACTTCCTGGTTAAAAACTGGGCGCAAACCGAACTGGCTCAGCACTTTAAGATCTACGAGGAAGATGGTGAGCTGGTAGGCCAGCAGTACGGTACTGACGCTGGGCCTATCGACGTTCTAGCCGTCAGCAAGGATGGCCAACGTCTGCTGGTGGTGGAACTCAAGCGCGGCCGTGCGTCCGATGTGGTGGTGGGCCAGATCCTGCGCTACATGGGCTATGTGAAAGAACAGATCGCCGAGCCACACCAAATCGTCGAAGGCGCGATCATAGCGCTGGACGATGATCAGAAACTGCGCTGGGCCTTGCTCGCCGTACCCAACATCAGTTTCTACCGTTACCACGTGAGCTTCAAACTGATCAAACACTGACGGTAAAGAACAACGGCCGCGACAAGCGAGGGATGTGGAGCGATGAAGGATCTCATTAGCAAGCCGGAACGTGTCACCCAGAAACGGGTAGTGGAACTTTTTGCCGAGCAATTGGACTATCGCTACCTGGGGGACTGGTCCGACCGTTCGGGCAATGACTGCATAGATGACGGCCTGCTGACAGCGTTCTTGAACCGTCGCGGTTATAGCCAAGCGCATATCAGCGCCGCACTTCATAAGCTGCGCGCTGAAGCCTTGGTGCATGGACGCACGCTCTATGCCGCCAATGAGGCGGTGTATCAGCTGTTGCGCTACGGCATCCCGGTGAAGCTGGCGGCCGGCCAAGTGAATGAGACCGTGCATTTGGTGGATTGGAGCACGCCCGCCAACAACGATTTCGCCGTCGCCGAAGAAGTGACGCTGAAGGGTGAGCACGAGCGCCGCCCCGACATCGTGCTCTATCTCAACGGCATCGCCGTTGGCGTGCTGGAATTGAAGAGCAGTCGCGTGGGACTGGGCGAGGGCATCCGCCAGTGCTTGTCCAACCAGAAGCCGGAATTCAACGATTGGTTCTTCAGTACGGTCCAACTGGTGATGGCGGGAAACGACTCGGAAGGCCTGCGTTACGGCGCCATCGAAACCCAGGAAAAGTACTTTTTGGCCTGGAAGGAAGATGAGGCCGACAACGTCGGCTACAAGCTCGATAAGTACTTGGCCAAGCTTTGTCGCAAAGACCGGTTGCTGGAACTGATTCGGGACTTCGTGCTTTTCGATGGTGGCGTAAAGAAACTGCCTCGTGTGCACCAGTACTTCGGCATCAAGGCTGCACAAGACCACGTGCAGCAACGGCGTGGCGGCATCATCTGGCACACGCAGGGGGCGGGTAAGAGCATCTTGATGGTGCTGCTGGCCCGCTGGATCCTGGAGAACAAGCCGGCGGCGCGTGTGGCCATCATCACCGACCGAGATGAGCTGGACGGCCAGATCGAGCGGGTGTTCAAGGACGCGGGAGAGAAGATCCACCGCAGCCAGAGCGGCCGCGACCTGATGGCCCAACTGGCGCAGCCCAACCCGCGACTGCTCTGCTCGCTGGTGCACAAGTTCGGCCGGCGTGATGTGGACGATTTCGAGACCTTCCTGCGCGACCTGGCTGCGCAGCCCAGCCAGACCCAGGGTGAGGTCTACGTTTTTGTGGACGAGTGCCATCGAACGCAGGGCGGCAAGCTACACCGGCTGATGAAGGCGATGATGCCCAACGCGGTGTTCATTGGTTTTACCGGCACGCCATTACTGAAGTCGGATGCGCAGACCAGCCTGGAGGTGTTCGGCGGATACATCCACACCTACAAATTCGCGGAAGCGGTGGAAGACAAAGTGGTGCTGGACTTGGCCTATGAGGCCCGAGACATCGACCAAAAGCTAGGTAACAGCGAGCAGATCGATCAATGGTTCGAGGCCAAGACCAAAGCCTTGAACGATTGGCAGAAGGACGAGCTGAAGAGGCAATGGGGCACGATGCAAAACGTGCTCAGCTCTCGCGCCCGCATGGACCGGGTGGTGGCCGATATCGTCTTCGACTTTGCCGTCAAACCACGACTCTCCAATGAGCGCGGCAATGCCATGCTGGTGGCGTCCAGCATCTACGAGGCTTGCAAGTATTTTGTTTTGTTCGGCAAAACCGCATTCAAGGGGCGGTGCGCGGTGGTCACCTCCTATAACCCACAGGCATCGGATGTGAGCAAGGAAGAGACTGGCGCCAATACCGAGAGCGACAAGCAATTCATTTACAACACCTACACCGAGCTGCTCAAGGACGTGGTGGCGGAGGCGGGCAAGACCAAGACCGAGACCTACGAACAACAGGTCAAGAATCGCTTCGTCAAGTCACCCGCAAATATGAAACTGCTAATCGTGGTGGACAAGCTGCTGACGGGTTTTGATGCGCCGCCCTGCACCTACCTCTACATCGACAAGTCGATGCAGGATCATGGCCTGTTTCAGGCCATCTGCCGCACCAATCGACTGGATGGCGACGATAAGGATTTTGGCCACATCGTCGACTACAAAGATTTGTTCAAGAAGGTTGAGAAAGCCATAGCTGTCTACACTTCGGAGCTGGCCCACAGTGTGGAAGGCGCGGATCCGGAGATTCTGCTCAAAGATCGACTGGAGGCCGGAAGGGAGCGCCTGGACGACGCGGTCGAGGCTCTGGCTTTGCTGTGCGAGCCGGTGCAACCACCCAAGGGAGATCTGGACCATATTCACTACTTCTGCGGCAATACCGAGATTGCCGATGATCTGGAGGCACGCGAGCCCCATCGAGTGGCGCTCTATAAGGCCGTGGTGGCATTGGTGCGGGCCTACGCCAACGTGGCTGATGAGTTGGAAGCGGCCGGCTACACGTGCGCGCAGATCGATCACCTGAAGAGCCTGCAGAGGCGTTATCTTGACTTGCGCGAGATTATCCGCAAGGCCGCAGGCGAGACTCTGGACCTGAAGCCGTATGAAGCGGATATGCGCCACCTCATTGACACCTACATCGAGGCTCAAGCACCACGAAAGATCTCGCCTTTCGATGGTATCGGCCTGCTCGAACTCATAGTCAAAACTGGTATCGCCGATGCGATCGCCGAACGTCTCGGAGAGATGAAAGGCAACAAAGAGTCGATTGCTGAAACGATAGAGAACAACGTCCGCAGCAAGATACTGAAAGAACAACTGACCGATCCGGCATTCTTCGCAAAAATGTCAGCACTGCTGGACGAAATAATCCGCTTGCGTAAAGAGCGGGCAGTGGAGTACGAGGACTACCTAGCACGCATTGCCGATATCGTTAAGAAGGTTAGCGCGGGTCGGGCTGACGACACACCCCTGCAGCTAAAGACGACGGGACAACTGGCGCTTTACAACAACCTGAAGGACCGCGTCGTCACCAATGCCGTGCGGGAGCCCGAAGTGTCCTATGCCGGCAAGACGCATGCGCTAGAGCAGGCTCTGGCTCTAGATGCCGCAATCAAGTCAAGGCGGCCGGATGGGTGGCGTGGCGTGGTGGCGAAGGAACAGATGGTTAAACAAGCGATGTTTGAGGTGCTGCAGGACATCCATGAAGTCAGTCGTATATTCCCGATCGTCTTTGCGCAGAAGGAGTACTGACAAGTGCACGACGTTCTAGATCTCGGTGTGTTGCGCGCCGAGGTCACTCGCAAGGCGATCAAACACGTGCACCTGAGCGTGCTGCCGCCAGCGGGCAAGGTACGCGTGGCTGCGCCACAAGGCATGGATCTGGAGACGATCCGGTTGTTTGTTATCTCGAAGCTTGCTTGGATCCGCGCACAGCAGCGCAAGCTGCAGTCCCAGGAGCGCGAAACGCCTCGCGAATTCTTGAACAAGGAAAGCCATTACCTATGGGGAAAGCGCTACTTGCTGGAGATCAGCGTTGCCGATGCCGCACCATCAGTAGCTTTGACTCCCCGCAAGTTGCTGCTTCAGGTGCGCCCAGGTGCCGACCAAGCCCGATGCGAGGAAGTGCTTGACGGCTGGTATCGCCAGCAGGTGCGTGATGCGATGCCTGGATTGCTAGCCAAGTGGGAGCCCTTGATGGGAGTAAAGGCAAATCGGGTCTTCGTTCAGCGCATGAAGACCAAGTGGGGCAGCTGTACGCCAAGCTCAGGTTACATCCGGCTTAACACTGACCTGGCTAAAAAGCCGCCTGAGTGTTTGGAATACATCGTTGTGCATGAACTCGTGCATCTGCTGGAGTCGACTCACAATGAACGGTTCACGGCGCTGATGGATGTGTACCTGCCGCACTGGCAGCACCTAAGGAGGCAGCTGAACAAGTTGCCTGTTAGGCATGAGGACTGGCACTACTGAATTTTCGGAAAGTATTCAGGCCGGTCTTGTGTGGACAGGTCGATATCACGCTGCTCTCATCAAGAGATAGCTCGCTGTTGGCGTGCTGATCTTGGGTGTTGCGGTGAAAAATGTCATAGCGTTGGCTGTGCGTACCTGGTTACTGCGATCCGAACCATTCGCGATCCGCGCAGAGTCAATTAGAAATCTTTAACCATTCATTCCTCGCGGCTGATGCCCGACATGTTCCGCATGGCGAACACGATCGCCGCGGCGACGCACGATGCCATCCGCGCGGACGACCACCATAAAATCATCTAACGGTCGGATCGCGAGGGACTGCGGATTTCGCGTCGTTTTCGTTGTGCCTTGCAGCATAAAATTCGACCTCGGAAGCCTTGCGGTGACGCGCCGCGTTGTTTATGGTGCAATCGATTGCATCTTGGCGAATTTCAAGGTTTCGCGCCGGTTGGGAGGCCGGAAGATAGATGGGTATCTATTCGATCCAACCGACGCAACGAATCAGTGACGGATATGCATCCTGCAGCAGAGGCGATGCCTCGAAAGATTCGTCCGGGAAATCTTTCGTTTGTGGTTTGAGGACGCCGCGATGAGTTCCTTGAACCCCAAACTCACACGGCGAAACGCGATTGGCGCCGCGATGATGGCCGGTCTCGGGCTGGCCGCGGGCGCGGTTACGCCCGGGCTTGCGGCGACAAAGCCGCTCAAGGGCAACCTGAAGCATTCCGTCGCGCGTTGGACGTTCCCGAAGCAGTCGGTCGATCAGCTTTGCCGGATAGTGAAGGACATCGGCTTTTCCGCCATCGATCTGGTCGGCCCGGACGACTGGCCGACCTTGAAAGCGCACGGCGTGGACAGCTCGATGTGCAATGGCGCGGAGATCGGCCTGACCAAGGGCTTCGCCGCCACCGAGTTCCACGATCAGTTGTTGGAGCGCTACACCCGCCACATCGACCTGGTGGCGGACGCCGGTTACCGCAACCTCATCTGCTTCTCCGGCAATCGCAACGGCATGGATCCCGCGGTGGGGATGGCGAACGCGGAGGCGGGGCTCAAGCGCATTCTCGGGCATGCCGAGAAGCGCGGCGTCGTACTGGTGATGGAACTGCTGAATTCCCGGGTGGATCACCCCGACTACCTTTGCGATCACTCCGCGTGGGGTATCGAGTTGTGCAAGCGGATCGGTTCGGACAACTTCGGCCTGCTCTACGACATCTATCACATGCAGATCATGGAAGGCGACATCATCGCCAGCATCCGCAAGCACCATGCCTTCTTCAAGCATTACCACACCGCCGGCGTACCCGGCCGGCATGAGATCGGCGCGGATCAGGAACTCAATTATCCCGCGATCTGCCGCGCGATCCGCGACACCGGCTTCGCCGGCTATCTGGCGCAGGAGTTCATGCCGCAGGCGCCCGATCCCGTCGCCTCGCTGCGTGAGGCGATACGTTTGTGCGACGTTTGAAATCGATATCCACCTAGGTAAACACCCATGGCAGACAATCACTACGACGCCATTGTCGTTGGATCGGGAATCAGTGGCGGTTGGGCTGCCAAGGAGCTGACCGAAAAGGGGCTCAAGGTCCTGATGCTGGAACGCGGCCGCAACATCGAACACGTCAAGGACTACGTCAACGCGATGAAGGAGTCGTGGGACTTCCCGCATCGCGACCGGCCGACCCAGGCGATGAAGGCGGACTTCCCGGTGCTGATGCGCGACTACGCGCTGGCCGAAAACACGATGGGGATGTGGGCCAACGAAAAGGATAGTCCCTACACCGAAACCAAGCGCTTTGATTGGTTCCGCGGTTATCACGTCGGCGGCCGCTCGCTGATGTGGGGCCGGCAGAGTTATCGCCTGTCGGATCTGGATTTCGAAGCAAACCTCAAGGATGGCATCGCCACCGACTGGCCGATCCGTTACGCCGACATCGCGCCATGGTACGACCACGTCGAGAAATTCGCGGGCATCGCCGGCACCGTCGAGGGGCTGGACGTGCTGCCCGACGGTCAGTTCCTGCCGCCCATCCCGTTGAACGTGGTCGAAAAGGACGTGGCGGCGCGGATAAAGAAAGCCTTCGGCGGCACCCGCCATCTGATCCACTCGCGCACCGCGAACATCACTCAGCCCAAGCTCGAGCAGGGCCGCGTCAATTGCCAGTACCGCAACAAGTGCATCCTGGGTTGTCCGTACGGCGCTTACTTCTCGACCCAGTCGGCGACGCTGCCGGCGGCGATGAAGACGGGCAACCTGACCTTGCGCCCGTTCTCGATCGTCAAGGAAGTGCTTTACGACAAGGACCGCAAGCGGGCACGCGGGGTCGAAATCATCGATGCGGAGAACGGCCAGACTTATGAATACACGGCCGACGTCATCTTCCTCAACGCATCGAGCTTCAATTCGACCTGGCTGCTGATGAACTCAGCCACCGATGTGTGGGAAGGCGGACTGGGCTCGTCTTCGGGCGAGCTGGGGCATAACGTCATGGATCATCACTTCCGCGTCGGCGCCGCCGGGATGGTCGAGGGTTACGAAGACAAGTACTACTTCGGCCGCCGCCCGTGCGGCTTCTACATCCCGCGTTTCCGCAACCTCGGCGGCGACAAGCGCGGTTATGTGCGTGGGTTCGGTTATCAGGGTTCGGCCAGCCGCACCGGCTGGTCGCGCGATATCGCCGAACTCAGCATCGGCGCCGACCTGAAGGACGCGTTGAGCGTACCGGGGGATTGGTCCATCGGCATGACGGGTTTTGGCGAGATGCTGCCGTATCACGACAACGCGATCAGCCTCGATCCGAAGCGCAAGGACAAGTGGGGTCTGCCGGTGCTGGCGATGGATGTGAGCCTGCGCGAGAACGAATTGGCCATGCGCAAGGACATGGGCGCGGATGCGGCCGAAATGCTGGAGGCCGCCGGCGTCAAGAACGTCAAGGTGCACAAGGGCGACTACGCCCCCGGCATGGGCATCCACGAAATGGGCACGGCGCGCATGGGCCGCGATCGGAAGAATTCGGTCCTCAACATGCATAATCAGGTCTGGGATGCGCCGAACGTCTACGTGACCGACGGGGCCTGCATGACCTCCAGTGCCTGCGTGAATCCGTCGCTGACCTACATGGCGCTGACGGCGCGGGCGGCGGATCATGCGGCGCGCGAACTCAAGGCGGGGAACTTGTGATGGAACGTCGTGAGCTTTTGAAGATGATCGCCGCCGCCACCGGCGCGGCCATGATCGGCCTGCCGGCGTTCGTCTATGGACAGGCGCCGGTCGCGAACGGGACGACGGTTTTTTCCGCGGCCGAAGTGGCCAAGCTGGACGAGATCGCGGAAACCATCCTGCCGCGCACCAAGACGCCTGGCGCCAAGGATGCGGGCGTGGGCCTGTTCATGGCGCAGTTCGTGAGCGATTGCTACACGCCCGAGTATCGGACGGTCTTCCGCAAGGGATTGGCCGATATCGACCAGCGCGCGGGCGGCGACTACATGTCGCTGACGCCCCAGGCCCGCACGGAATTGCTGCGTGTCCTGGATGCCGAAGCCGGAAAGCAGCGCAACGCGACAGAAGTGGCCACCGGAGGCGCCAATCCGACTTCGGTGAAACTGCATTACTTCGCGATGATCAAGCAGCTCGTTCTCTTCGGATTTTTCACCTCCAAGGTGGGAGCGACACAGGCGCTGCATTACGTCGCCGTGCCGGGCCGCTATGACGGCAACGTCGCCTACGAGCCGGGCACGCCCGCGTGGGCGACCAACTGATAACGCTTCGACGTGCTCGAGCCGCTCTTCTTGGGGGAATGATGACCAGACCGATTTTGATGGCTTTGTGCGTGCTGGCCGCAACGCCCACGTTCGCGCAGGCACAAGGCGACAAGCAGCGCGACCCGGCCAAAACCGAAGCTTGGAAGCCGGTTCCCGTGGCCGTCGCCACGCCCAAGGACGCCGCGCCGTCCGACGCGGTGGTGTTGTTCGACGGCAAGGATCTGTCGGCCTGGGAAAGCGAGCAGGGCGGCGAAGCGCCCTGGGCCGTAGCCGACGGCGCGTTCACCGTGGTGCCCGGCAGCAAGGGGATCCGCACCAAGAAGCGCTTCTGCGATATCCAGCTGCATATCGAATGGCGCAGTCCGGCGAAGACCCAAGGATTCGACGGCCAGAACCGCGGCAACAGCGGAGTTTTCCTGCAGGAAATCTACGAGCTGCAGGTGCTCGACAGCTACGACAACCCGACCTATTCCAACGGCCAGGCGGCTTCGATCTACAAGCAGGCCATTCCGCTGGTGAACGCATCGCGCGCGCCGGGCGAATGGCAGGCGTACGACGTTATCTGGAAGGCGCCGCGCTTCTCGGACGGTGGCGGTCTCGTTTCGCCCGCCCGCATCACCGTCTTGCACAACGGTGTTCTCGTGCAGAACGACACCGTCTTGTCGGGCAAGACCGAATACATCGGAGCGCCTTCGTACTCGCCTCATGGCTGCGCGCCGATCTACCTACAGGATCACGATTCGAAGGTCAGCTTCCGCAACGTCTGGGTGCGCGAGTTGTGAGCGACAGGCGCGGAGCGACCTCCGCGCCCGCGTCTTACTGTTTCAGGAAGACCGCGATGTCGTCGATATCCTTTTCCGACAGTTGCGCGAACGGCGGCATCAGTCCGCCGCCTTTCTGGATCTTTTCCTTGATCTGCTTCGGGTCGAGCCGCTTATTCACGTCGGTCAGGGCGGGAAACGTTCCCGCGATACCCGCGCGGTCGGGACCGTGGCAAGCCGAGCAGTTGGCGGCATAGAGCTTGGCGCCTGCCGCGGCATCCTGCGCGGTGGCGGGCGCGGCCGCGATCGCCGCGGCGAACAAGGGCAGGGCCGCTATCGGAATGAATTTAAACATGGGCTTTCCTCGGTACTAACGACCCGCGCCCGCGGGCAGGTGCTGGTTGAGGTAGGCCGCGCCGGTCTTGATGACAGCGGCCGGATCGAGCGGATGATCGTGTTCGATGATGTACCACTGCACGCCGGCGCCTGCGGCGGCGGGAAGAATCGCATTCCAATTCAGCACGCCTTTGCCCACGGCGGCGAAACCGTCCTCTTCCTTGGCCTGACCTGACGGCGCGTTGTCCTTGGCGTGTACCGCGTACACACGCCCACGGAACTTGCCGAGCAACGCGGCCGGGTCGTAGCCCGCGCGCGCGATCCAGGCCAGGTCGAGTTCGGCTTCGAGCTTCGGACCGGCGCTTTCGAACATGAGTTCAAGGCCGGTCTTGCCGTTGAAGTCGACGATCTCGAAGTCGTGGTTGTGATAGGCCAGCGTCATGCCCTTGGCCCGGACCTTGTTCGAAATCTCACCCAGTTCCTGGCCCAATGCGGTCCAGCCGGCGGCATCGGTCGGACGCTCCTCTTTTTTCAGATACGGCACCACCAGCACGATGTTGCCGATCGACTTGTTGAACGCCACCACCTTGTCGAGGTCGCTGCGCAGATCGGACAACTGCACGTGGGTCGAAACGACCTTGATCGAATACTTGTCCAGAAGCTGCTTGAGGTCCTTGGCCGACGCGTTCTGCGTGCCGACGGTCTCCACGGCGTGGATGCCGGCGTCGTGGACGATCTTCAGCTGTTCCTCGAGCGAGGCGATGTTGCGCAGTGTGTACATCTGCACCGCGATGGGCTTGGCTTGGGGCTTGGTGGTCTGCGCGAAGGCGGGCAAGGCGGTGAGCAAGAGAAGTACGGCGGCCGCGATGCTGCGTGGGGTGGCGATCATCATGGTTTCCTTCCGGGATTGTGATGACGATGGACAAGTAATGACTCAAGTGGCGCTGTACCTGCGGCGTCGGGCGGACCGACGCGCTTCGCTGTCGTTCAATCGATGGGTGTCCAGACGCGTGTTCTGGCCGATGCGATGACGCGATCGACGATCAAGGCCGAGCGCAGCCCGTCATCGAAGGTCGGCAGCCCTTCCGGGCGTTCGGAGGCAATGGCGCTATAGGTGTCGGCGACAAAGGCCTCGAAGCAGTGGCCGTAGCCTTGTGCGTGGCCGACCGGCAGCACCGAGAGCCTGCGTTGCTCGGAACTTCCCGCGCCCGGGCCGCGCACGAAGATTTCTTCGCGCTGATCGGGCAAGCCGATCCACAATCGCTCGCTGTCTTCCTGGTCGAACGCCACGCTGGCCTTGGCGCCGTCGATCTCGAACCAGAGGCGATTCCTGCGCCCGGCCGACACTTGGCTGACGGTCAATGAGGCGAGCGTGCCGCTTCCTGTCTTGAACATCGCCGCTGCGACGTCTTCGCTCGATACCGCATGCATCCCGCCGTCCGTCGTTGCGGCGGCGAAGCTCTTGCTGGTGGCCGCGCCTCGCTCGGCGATCACGGTTTCGAATGCGGCGCTGACCTCGGCGAAGCGCTCGCCGCTGACCCATTCCACCAGATCGCACCAGTGCGAGCCGATGTCGGCGAACACGCGCGAGGCGCCGCCCAGTTTCGGATCAACGCGCCAATTGTTGCTGGCGGGATCCATCAACCAGTCCTGCAGGTAGCTGCCGTGAATCAGGCGCAGCGGCCCCAGTTCACCGTGGGCGATGCGCGCGCGCGCCTCGCGGACGACCGGGTGGTAGCGGTAGACGAAGGGCACGGTGGCCGTCAGGCCGGTGGATGCGGCCAACGCCGCGAGGGCCTTGGCATCTTCGAGTGTCGTGGCCAGCGGCTTTTCGCAGATCACGTGCTTGCCGGCCGCCAGCGCCGCCTGCGCCATCGCGCGATGCAGGTGGTTGGGCGTGCATACGTGCACGACCTGCACCTGCGGGTCCGCGACGACTTCTTCGATATCGCGATAGGCGCGCGCAACATCCCAGGCTGATGCGACCTGGGTGGCGCGCTCAGGCGACGATGCGCTCACGCCCCTGACGTTGGCGCCCGCCAGAATCGCCGCGCGGCGATGCACCTCGCCGATCATCCCGGCACCCACGATGGCGACTCCAAGCTTGCTCATCGGTATGAACCCTCAGTGCGCGGATGGCGCGGACGATGCGTCGGGCACGGCGGCCGTCCGTTCGCGAAACAGGAACACGAAGGCCACCAGCACGACCAGGGCCACGCCCGCCGGGAACAGCCAGATCTGCTGCCAGTCGCGGCCCGCCGCCGTGGTGTAGTGCTCGACGATCGCGCCGGACAGGAAGCTGCCGATCAACATGCCGACGCCGTAGGTGGCCAGGGTGATGAAGCCCTGCGCGCTGCTGCGCGATGCGGGGCCCGCATGGGCATCGGTATAGATCTGACCGGTGACGAAGAAGAAGTCGTAGCAGATGCCATGCAGCACGATGCCGCCCACCAGCAGCGCGAACCCGGCGCCGGCGTCGCCGTAGGCGAACAGGACATAGCGCAGCACCCACGCCGCCATGCCCAGCGCGAGCATTGTCTTGACGCCCAGCCGCGCGAACAGGAACGGCATCGCCAGCATTAACAGCACTTCGGACACCTGGCCGAGCGACTGCAGGCCCGCCGCGCCGCGCACGCCGAGGTCGTTGAGATACGGGTTGGTGAAGTTGTAGTAGAACGACAGCGGGATGCAGATCGCGATCGAGGCCAGGAAGAACACCAGGTACGAACGCGACTTCAACAGGCGCAGCGCATCCAGGCCCAGGATCTGTCCGAGCTTGGCGTTGCGTTGCTGTTCCAGCGGCGGTGTGCTCGGAAGGGTGAGCGCATACAGACCGAGAGCCAGCGAGGCCGCCGCGGCCATCTGGAACGTGAGTTCGAGCCGATGGGCCTGCTCCCAGCCCAGCCAGCCGATCAGCACGCCAGCGACGATCCAGCCGATGCTGCCGGCGACGCGCACGGGCGGAAACTGCTTTTCGGGCGCCTGCATATGCCGCATCGCGATGCTGTTGACCAGCGCCAATGTGGGCATGAACAGCAGCATGTAGATCATGACGCAGGCCGAGAACGCGCCGAAGCTGGTCGCCGTGGAGGCCTGCCACATCAGCACCGCGCCGGCCAAGTGCAGCACCGCGAGGATGCGTTGCGCGGCGAAGTAGCGGTCGGCGATCAGTCCGACCAGGAACGGCGCGACGATGGCGCCGATGGACTGGCTGAGGAACGCCGTCGCCACCTGGCTGGCGCTGGCTTGCAGCGGCCCCTGCACCAGGTACGTACCCAGGGTCACGAACCACGCACCCCAGATGAAGAACTGAAGAAACATCATCGCGCTCAGGCGCGACATGGTGAACGTCATGACTTCCCCTCCCAAGTGGGTGTCGGATCAAATCCCCAGCATGCCGCGCATCGTTTCCGCACTGGCGCCGCTGTCGGCGAAATCGTCGAAGGCGCGCTCGGTGACGCGAATGAGGTGGTCGCGGATGAAGGCGGACCCCTCGCGCGCGCCGTCTTCGGGATGCTTCAGGCAGCACTCCCATTCCAGCACCGCCCAGCCCGGGAAGTCGTACTGGGCCAGCTTGGAGAAGATCGCCTTGAAATCGATCTGGCCATCGCCCAGCGAGCGGAATCGTCCGGGACGATCGATCCAGTTCTCGTAGCCGCCATACACGCCGCTGCGCGCACTGGCGCGGTATTCGGCGTCCTTGACGTGAAAGATGCCGATCCGCTCGTGATAGCGGTCGATGAAGCCCAGGTAATCCATCTGCTGGAGCAGCAGGTGACTGGGGTCATACAGGATCTTCGCGCGCGGATGCTGATCGACGACGTCGAGAAATCGCTCGAAGGTCGCGCCGTCGTGCAGGTCTTCGCCGGGGTGGATCTCGTAGCACAGGTCCACGCCGCAGTCGTCGAAGGCGTCGAGAATGGGGCGCCAGCGGCGACCGAGTTCGGCGAAGGCTTCCTCGACCAACCCGTTCGGCCGTTGCGGCCAGGGATAGAAGTAAGGCCAGGCCAGCGCACCGGAAAACGTGGCATGCGCGCTAAGTCCCAGGCGCTGACTGGCCTTGGCGGCCAGTGTCAGCTGTTCGACGGCCCAGGCCTGTCGCGCGGCCGGATCGCCGCGTTTTTCCGGCGGGGCGAAACCGTCGAACAAGATGTCGTAGGCTGGATGGACGGCGACCAGCTGACCTTGCAGGTGCGTGGACAGCTCGGTGATCTGGATGCCGTGCCGCGCCAGCGTGCCGGCGATATCGTCGCAGTAGGCCTGACTGCGCGCGGCTTGGGCGAGATCGAAGAGGTGGGGCGCGCTGGTCGGCACTTGTACCCCACAATAGCCAAGCCCGGCCGCCCACTCGGCCAACGTGTCCAACCGATCGAACGGAGGCTTGTCATCGATGAACTGCGCGAGGAACAGCGCTGGACCCTTGAGTGTTTTCACGGTAACCCGCCCAATGCAATCGATTGCAATCCTAGCATGGGGTCCCCGGGACACGCGTTGTGCACTGCATCGCAGGACCTGCGGCTGAGTCATGGCGACCATCTACGACATCGCTAAACACGTCGGTGTCTCGGCCGGCACCGTGTCGCGCGCGCTCTCCCGTCCGGACAAGGTGTTGCCGGCCACGCGCAAGCGCATCGAGGAGGCGGCCGCCGCGCTGGCGTATGTCCCCAACACGGTGGCCAGGACGCTCAAGACCCAGCGCAGCGGCAAGATCCTGGTCACGGTTCCGGACATCGCCAATCCGTTCTTCGCGCAGATCCTCAAGGGCGCGGAAGAAGCCGCGCAGGCCGCCGACTACGCCGTGCTGCTCGGCGATACCCAGAACCGACCGGAGCGCGAAGAACGCTACGCGCAGATGCTTCCCCGCAACGAAGCGGACGGCCTGATCGTGCTGGGGCATCGGCTTCCGCCGACGGCGCAGGAGATCGTCAAGCGGCTCGGCGTTACCGCGCCGGTGGTCAACGGATGCGAATTCGACCCGGCGCTGGGCATTCCCAGCGTCCACATCGACAACGCCGCCGCCGCGCGCGTCGCGATGGAGCATCTGTATGGATTGGGGCACGAGCGGATCGCCGTGGTGGGCGGCCCGCCCGACAACCCCTTGCATCGACAACGGCTGGAAGGCGCCAAGGCCGCGGCCAGAGCGAAGGGTCGTTTGCGTCTGCTGACGATCGCCCCGGGCGACTTTTCGGTTGAATCCGGTTATGTGGCTGCCAAAAAACTGCTGAGCCAGGCATCCGCGCCAACCGCCGCGTTCTGTTTCAGCGATCAGATGGCACTGGGCGTTCTCGCCGCGTGCAGGGATCTGGCCATCCGCGTGCCGCAGGATTTTTCGATCGTCGGTTTCGACGACCTTGAATCGTCGCGCTATCTCACCCCGCCGTTGACGACGATCAGCCAGCCGATGCGCGAGATCGGCGTGCGCGCCGTCCACCTGCTGCTCGCCATCATCGAGGCAGTGGAAGTGCCGCATCAACAGACACTGGATTTCAGCTTGATGCTGCGTGGGTCGACCGCCGCGCCCGCGGCGTGAGACGGGGCGCGCGCTCGACTTGGAGATAACGAGAACGCTGGGAAGGCGGTGGATGAAGTCGAAGCGAATTCTGCTATGCGCGTTGCTGAT
The DNA here is from genome assembly GCF_057655755.1 of Lysobacter sp. Soil_N_51. Taxonomy (NCBI): domain Bacteria; kingdom Pseudomonadati; phylum Pseudomonadota; class Gammaproteobacteria; order Lysobacterales; family Lysobacteraceae; genus Lysobacter; species Lysobacter sp. Soil_N_51. The sequence continues at coordinate 162,895 of NZ_JBDGLR010000010.1, forward strand.
CTTGGCTTCGGGTTGGGTGGGCGAAGCCGGCGCCGTGGATAGCGCCGCGTCCGAGTTCAAGCTCAAGGCGCAGATCCAGGCGATGCTGGTGCCGTCGCCGTACCGGCTGTCGCCGGCGGCGCGTCACGGCACCATCCGTTACCGGCTCGGCGAGCGCGATGGCGCGGTGGGCTGGTCGTGGCCGCGGACCGGCGAGCAAATCGCGGTGCGCCGGTCCGATGGGCTGGAGGTGACCGTCTGCAAGGATTGCGGCCGCGAAACCGCACCCGACGCGCAAGCGCTGAGGAGTTACCTCGCGCCCACGCCGTGGCTGCAGAGTGACGATCGCGCGGTGAGGGGGTTCGCCCGCGCCGCCGGCGGTGGCAGCGTCGATGCACGCATGCGCCGCCTGGTTGCGGCGGTGCAGGCGCATCTGTCCGGACCCGTGGTTTACAGCGGCTATCACAGCGCGCGCGAGGCCTTGGCGCGGCGCGAAGGCGATTGCACCGAGTACGCGCTGTTGCTCGCCGCGGCCGCACGGGCGCGCGGCATACCGGCTCGGGTGGTCGCCGGCCTGGCCTACGGCAGTCGCTTCGTCGGCCGCGCTAACGCGTTCGGGCCGCATATGTGGGTGCAGGCCTGGAACGGGGAACGCTGGGTCAGTTACGACGCCGGTATGGGCGAATTCGACGCCGGCCACCTTGCGTTGGTGGTCGGCGATGGCGATCCGGACAGTCTGCGCGGAGCGATGCAGGCCATCGCCGGCCTGCGTATCGAGGATGCGTTCGGGGTATTGGACGAGGACCGCGCCGCGAACTGAGTGTCGCGAGCGCCTATTCGCGCGGCGGCGGTTCGCGCCGCATCGGCAGCTCCGGCAGCTCGTGATCGTCGTCGATCCATTCGGCTTCGTCGGGCCGGCTGATGCCGCCGACGAACACCATCCGCAGGTCGGGCTCGACCAGCGTCTCGGGCGCTACCGGCGTTTGCGCCTGCGACGCGGCATTGGGCGAAGTCAGGGGCGCGGCCTGCGACGATGCGGCTGCTGCGTTGGCGTCCACCGAAGTGGCGGCGGCTGGCGCGGCGATCGCCAGGGCCAAGGCCGTGCCCATCGCCAATCGATACGAAACGCAGATCGGGCCGCTGGCTTGCCGCAACAATGCCGCGCGCTCGGCATCGCTGTTCGCGTCCAGGCAATGCACGGTCTTGCCGCACTGGCCGCAGTGGCCGTCGATGCGGCCGCGGGCCGTCGCGTCGAGCGGGCAGGGTTGGTCGATCCTGGGATAGCGGGCCATGGCGGGTCCTTTGCGCTGGATGATGGGTAGTTGTAGCACGGCCCACGGCTTGGGTCGCGTGGACTGGCGGTCGGTGCGCGGTGTGGGGCAGTTCGCTCGAGATCGCCCGACCTCCGCCGTCAGTGAACTACGATTGCGGGGCGCATTCGTCGGCGACGCAGTTCCCGCGCCAGCCATCCATGGACAGGCCCAGCATGAAGATCCCCATCAGAAGAACCATCATCGTCAACGGCAGCGAGTGGGACTTCGGTCGACACATTCACGATGCGGCGCTCATCGGCGATACGGTGATCGTGACGTTCCTGCCCGACGACGGGGAACCCTCCATTCTCGCGCTCGATCTGGATCGCACCGTGCTTTGGAGCGACCTCGACCTGGCGCATTTCCCGCGCGACGACGACCATCTGGTGGTGTACAGCATCGCGGGCGAGGATCCTTTGAGCTTCTATCTCGACGTGGGCTATATCGCCCGGGTCGATGTGAAGACCGGGGCGTTGCTTGAGATGCAGTTCGTCAAGTGAGGCTGGGAAGGCGATTGTACTGACGGCGTTCTTAGGTCCGGCTGGCGTGCGGTGTCAGCCTTGAACGCGACGACCGGCCGTGCGCGGCGGATCGCCAGATCGCAAATTTTCGCTGTTTCGATCGTGCGGCTGGACATGGTCCAGACCGGCCATGAAAAACCTCCGCGCGCTTCTTCACATCCCCTGCGTGCGGCGTTAACGCCGCGCCGCGCATTCTGGCCCGCGATCCACGATCGATGGAGCCGGGCATGAAGCACAAGCGATTCCGTTTCGGTAAAGGCTTTCGGGTTGCGTTCCAGGTGCGTCGGGTGCAGGCGGCGGAAATGGTCATCGCGCCGGGCGACAGCGAGGGCGGGCTCGACAATCGCCATCGCGGCGCGGACCAATGGCTGTATGTGGTCGCGGGCAGTGGTGTGGCGATCGTCGAAGGCCATCGCCAGCGACTCGGGCCCGGCAGTCTGATCGTGATCGAACGCGGTGAGCGGCATGAGATACGAAACACCGGTCGGACCGCGCTGAAGACGGTCAATATTTATTCGCCGCCGGCCTATGACGACGAAGGCGAGCCGTTGTCGGCGGGGAAGAAGCAGGACTAAAGATCGCCGCAGCCGTCATTGCCGGATGGACACAAGCCGCGACCGTAAGGCGCGAGAGTGAATATCGCGGGCCGGGCGATGGCAAGCTCGTATTGTCGACAATCCCGCATGCTTTCGGAATGGCGGCGTTGCGCATCGGCCGCGAGGTCCGCTAATCCAGCGCTCCACCCGCGACAGTCGTCACGACGAAGCGCGCGCCGGTCGCACCCGCGTCCAAGCCCGCACCCGCACCCGCACCTTCGTAGCGAATCCGCCAACCATGCGCCCGGCAGATTTCTTCGCAGATCGCCAGACCGAGCCCGGCGCCGTCGCTGTTGTGTTTGTCGGCGCGCCAGAACCGTTCGAACAGGTGCGGGATGTTCTCGGGCGCCACGCCGCGCCCTTGGTCCTTTACCTGGAAACCGTCCGGCTCGACCCGCACGTGCACGGTCGAGCCGGGAGGCGAGTGATGCAATGCGTTTTCGAGCAGGTTCTTCGCCAGCACGAATACCGCGCCGCGGTCCGCTTCGACCGCGTTGTCGGTGGTTGCGCCGTCCAGCCGCAGCAACACCTCGCGTTGCGCGGCCAAGCGCTGCAGATAATCGACGGCCTCGCCGATCTCGATCCGCAGCTGCACCGGTTCGAACCGGTAGTTTTGGCCTTCGCTGACTTCGGCCAGATGCAACAGCTGATGCACGATACGCGCCATCTGCGCGGTGTCGCGCAGCAGCGCGTCCTTGTCGGCGGCGCCGCCCAGTTCGATCTCGGCCTGCAGCAGGGCCAGCGGGGTCTTGAGTTCGTGCGCGGCCGAGGCCAGGAAATCCTGCTGCACGCGGAAGCCGCGCTCCAGCCGGCCCAGCGCGGAGTTGAAGGCGTCGATCAGCGGCACGATTTCGTTCGGCACGCCCGTGGTGCGCAGGCGTTCGGACATGTTGCCCGGTTCCAGCCGCGCGGCCACCGCCGACGCGCGCCGCAGCGGCCGGACCATGCGACGGATCGTGAAGTAGACCACCAGGGCGAAGGTGCACAAGGCGAACCCCGCCGTGACCATCGCGCCGCGCATGAATTTTTCGCCGGCGAAGGTGTTGAGCGTGACGACGAGACGCTCGCTGCGGGCGATGCGAATAAGGTAGCGATGGCCTGCGCGCGTCGCATGGCCTTCGCCGATCTGCAAGCGCACCGTCGCGTCGCTACCGGGCAGGGTGAGCGCGCGCGCGCCGCGCGGCGCCGCGCGCAGGCCGACGAGCGCGGCGCCGTCGATGCTTCGGGCGACTTCATCGCCCGCATCGTTCAACACGAGGTAGGCGGCGTCCTTGGTCATGGCGTCGTAAGTGGCCGCGTCGTAATGATCGAGCACGACGCGCGCGCGTCCGCCCGCATCGACCCGGAATCCTTCCTCGATATCGCCGAGTTCACCGCGCAGTTCCGCGCGCACCGTGCTGGCGGGCGAGGCGGGCCAGAACTGCAGCCAGACGAACGCCGCGCCCGCGATCGCGGCCGCGAGCAGCCCGCCCAGGCTGGCGAGCATCAGCCGCGCGGTGAGGCTACGCGGCAGCATCGCCGGCCTTCAGCGCGTAGCCGTAGCTACGCAGGTTGACCAGGGCCAGGTCGGCGTCGATCGCGGCGAGTTTCTTGCGCAAGCGGTGCAGGGCGACGTCGAACGCGTTCGGCGTGACCGCTTCGCCGACGCCCCAGGCGGCCGCTTCCAGGGTCGCCCGGCGCACCGCCTGTCCGCCGGCGCGCACCAGGCAGATCATGATCTGCAGTTCCGCCGGCGCCAGGCTCACGTGCTGGTCGCCGCACAGCATATGGCCGGCTTCGGGCTGCACGCTGACGCCGTGGTACGACAGCCGCGTGTCGCTGATCTGCGTCGGCCGGCGCATCAAGGCGCGCACGCGCGCGATCAATTCCTCCATGGCGAAGGGCTTGGCGAGGTAGTCGTCGGCGCCCGCGTCCAATCCGTCGACGCGATCGCGCAAGGCATCGCGCGCGGTCAGCATCAGGCACGGCGTCAGAATCCGCGCGTCGCGCATGCGCCGCACCAGGCCGAGCCCGTCGCCGTCGGGCATGCCGCGATCGATCACCGCGACCGCGTATTCGCGCTCGCCGATGCCGTGCCAGGCCGATTCGAGCGTGGCGAAAGCGTCGACCGCGATGCCCGCGCCGGCCAGCCCTCGCGTCACCAGATCGGCCAGGCGCGCGTGGTCTTCGACCAGCGCGATCCGGTGATGCAGTTTGCGGGTGCTTGGCGACATGGGCTTTCCGACAGGGGCGTGGACGGCGCTCGATAGCTCAGAAACCGCGGCTGATGCCGATCTTGAGGCCGGCCTCGCCGCTGACGTCGGGATCGATCAGCGGGCTGTCCTTGATCTCGTCGGGCAGGAGCTTGTAGTCGATCGATCCGAACAACCGCCATTTCTCGCCGAGCGGCCGCAACAGCGCCACGCCGACTTGCGGAATCACCGCCGATCCCGGCCGGTACAGGGTCACACCGCGCGCGACTTCGCTGTCCAGGGTGCCGTAATAGTAGTTCGCCAGGTCCTTGGACAGCCAACGCGCGCCGATGCTGGGTACCAGCGTGGTGCGGCCGAGATGAATCGGGTAGGCGTAGTCGGCGGTGAATTCGTAGCCGTCGTGGGTGTCGCTGGCATCGGCCAATGCGCGCAGTTTGAATTCTCCCGCGCGCCCCTTCCAACTGGCAGCGAGGCCGACGTCGAAGCCGTCGTCGCGATCGTCGAGCAGATCGGCGTCGAGGCCGTTCGCCGCCAGCTCGCGGCGGCCGAGGTCGTCGATGTCGAAGCCGTCGAAACGGCCTGACACGATGACGTCGAGGTTGAAGACATCGCCGCGAAGGGCATGCACGCCGCCCGACAGGCCGCGCCAGAACAGGCGCTCGCCTTCGTAGCCGATCAGCGGAAACGGCCGCGCGCGCGCGCCTTCGCCGGCGTAGGGGCTGTCGTTGACCGACAGCGCCAGGCCGAGATCCCAGCGATCGTCGACCTCCTCGGCGAGCAGGTCGACGCTGCTGGTCGCGGATTGCGCCATCGCCATCGAGGGCGCGGCGAACAACAAGGCGAGCGGGAAGAACTTCAGCATGGTCCGGACTCATGGGGGAGGGCGCGCAGTGTTGCCGGCGCCTTCTTACTGCGGACTTACGCTGAGGGCGCGCGCGATCGACGATTCAGAATCGGACGCGGCTTGCATGCGCCGTGCATCGCCGCCGAGCGAGCATGAAAAAGGCGGGACCCATGCCTGGGCCCCGCCTCGAATAGCCACGTCCATCGGACGCGAGCAATCCTTACATCTCTACGATCGGACCACCCGGGTCCGGCGCCGGCGGGCAACCCTGGCTCTGGCTGCAGATTCCGACCAGGCGCCAGTTGGCGCCGCGGCATTGGTACAGGTAGCCCGGATCGACCGGGTGATCGTACGCGACCTGGAACAACTCGCCTTCGTGCGCCAGCGTGCATTCGTAGCTCGGTTCCGCCGCGGCCGGCATGGCCGACACCATCGCACCGACGAACACCGCCAACACGGCGCCTTTTGCAATCCATCCCTTCATGCCTTATCCCTCCGTTGAAAGCCGCCCCGGTCGTTCCCCTCATCGGTCGGACAGCACGCGCAACCCTCGCGTATCGCGATGACGCGACCCCTCCGGAAGCGGCGGCGGCCTCCGGAATTATCGGGAAAGGCGACGCTAGCACAGGATCCGCGCCGCTCGTACTTGCCGGGCACTGCGACCAAGGTTCAATGGACCCGCCCAGTCCGGTTCGCGCGGCGGTCCGGCTGGGCATGCGGGCGTGTTCGTCCAAGGCGGACGAGCGAGGCCGGAACCGAGGTTTCTCAAGCAAGCGACGCTCGACGCATTCGGTTCTTCGGCATCGTTGCGATTGGTCTGTGCCGTGGGGTTGGTTGCCGGGAGGTTGCACGAGACTTTCGCGACGATGGCTACTCCAGGTTCGACTTGCCGCCGGAATCCGGCAGCTACGATTGGGGGTCCGGCTCACCACGCAGCCGCCCGAGCAAGGGCTCGATATAGGTGCGGCTCGCGCGCAGCGGCGTGCCGCTGCGCAATCGCAGCATGGCGTCGCGGTTGGCCAGCGGCTGCAGCTCGGTGACGCAGTCGATGCGGACGATCGCGGAACGATGCACGCGCATGAACAGCGCGGGGTCGAGACGCTCGCACAGCCGTTGCAGCGATTCGCGCAGCAGATGCGTCTTGTCGCCGGCATGCAGGGTGGCGTAGTCGCCGTCGGCCTCGATCCATTCCACCTCGCTGGCGGCGAGGTAGACGGTCTTGCGGCCCACGCGCACGCAGAAGCGGGTCAGCCAGCGGCTGGGTGGGTTCGGCTCGGCGGCCGCGGGCGCCGGTGGCATCGACGTTCGCCACGCCAGCGCCTGGCGCGCGCGATCGAGCGCTTCGGCGAAGCGTTCGTCGTCGATGGGCTTGAGCAGGTAGTCGACGGCGCGCAGCTCGAAGGCCCGCACGGCGAAACTTTCGTAGGCGGTCAGCAGAATCGCCATCGGGCGCTCGTGCGCGGGCAGGGCGGCGAGCACATCGAGTCCGGACAGCCCGGGCATGCGCACGTCGATGAACACCAGGTCGGGCCGCAGTTCGCGCAAACCGGCGAGCGCGGCGGCGCCATCGCCGTATTCGCCGATCACCGCCACATCGGCCTGCCGTGCAAGCCGCACGATCACGCCGCTGCGGGCCAGCGGTTCGTCGTCGATCACCGCGACGCGGATCATGCTGCGGCGTCCTGCACGCTGGAGGCTTCACGAAACGGCAGACTCACCCGCACTTCGAAACCGCCGTCCGGGCGCGGACCCGCCTCGAAGCCGTGTTCGCCGGGGTAGAGCTTTTCCAGGCGCTCCTGGATATTGCGCAGGCCGATGGCGCTGGCGCGCGGCGCGGCATCGGCCGATGGCGTCGGTTCGGTGTCGTTGCTCAGGCGCAGGCAGAGCCGGTCGCCCTCGCGGGCGATGCGGATATCGAGTTCGCCGGCGGCGGTGCGGCGCGCGATGCCGTGATGGATGGCGTTCTCGACCAGCGGTTGCAGCAGCAGGCAGGGCACGCGCGCGCGCAGCAGATCCGGTCCCAGTTGCCATTTCAGGCGCAGGCGCTCGCCGAGGCGCGCTTTCTCGATCTCCAGATAGGTCTCGGTCAACGCCAGTTCGTCGGCCAGGGCGACCTCGTGGCCCTGCGATCCATCCAGGGTGGCGCGCAGGAAGTCGCCGAGCCGGACGATCATGTCGTTGGCCTCGCGATTGCGGTTCTCGGCCACCAGGGCCGAGATGGCGTTGAGCGTGTTGAACAGGAAGTGCGGGCGCAGTTGATAACGCAGCGCGCGCAATTCGGCGTCGCGCACCAGCGCGGTCATGTGCAGGCGCCGGTGCTGCTCCTGTTTCAGCTGGGCGTAGTACGCCACCACTGCGTGGATCGCGCAGAACGCGATCAAGGCCAGCCAGCAGCCATCCAGGCCGCTGAACAGTCCGGTCCATTCGAAATCCGATGCCGACTCCCAGCCGGCGATCACCGCCAGCGCGGCGCCGAGGGCGTTGTTCGCGAGCGACATCAGATAAGTCGTCGCCAGCAGCGCGAAGGCCATGGCCCACAGCGGCGTCCGCCGGCGCCACAACGCGCGCTGCAACGCGGTCAGCGGCACGACCCACATCAGGAACGCGAGCAGGTACAAGGTCCGGTAGGCGGTGGCGTGGCCGTGGCCCAGCACCGGCAGGGCCATCACGATCAGGCACAGGCCGATCGGCAGGCCCGCCAGTACGGGCAGCCAGAACGGCGGCGACGACAGCGGTTCAATGTCGCTATCCCCGGCTTGGTTCATCGACTCGGTGCCCCGGCGGCTGGGTTTGAAATCATGATGCCATCAGGTCCGCCGATCCAGGCGGCAACCGCGTCATCGAGTGCCGCTCGCCTTGCGCGACGGACGCATGGACCAGATCACCGAAGCGATCCGCCAGCCCTGGTCGGTGCGCAGCAACTGCCAGTTTTCCTGGCCATGATGGCTTTCGACGCCCGCGACGACGAACCGGTAGTCGAAAGCGACCGATGCGATATCGCCGTCGCTGTCGATGCGGATGCGATCGAAGGTCTCCTCGATCCGCTTGGGGTCGTTGACGATGCTGTCGATGAAGCTCAGATAGGTGCTGTCCGGATTGAAGCGGGTCTTGGCCGCCCGAGGGTGCTGCTTGCGCATCCGTTCGACCATCTCGTCGCTGTCGACCGATTGCCAGGTGACCGGCGCGGGCACGAACAGCGCGACGAAGCGCGCCTTGTCCTTTTCGACGATGGACGCCCGGAACGCTTCGATCACCGAGCGGATCCCCGCCTCGTGCTGGGGCGACGGCGCTTGCGCAGAGGTGGACGCGGAAGTGGACGCGGACACGGGCAGCGACAGCAGGCAGGCGAGCAGAATCGACAACGCTTTCATACGAACCTCGACAGGTTGCAAGGGTGCAGCGGAATGTAAGCGCCGCGCGCCGCGGCGAGCGCGCGCGCTGCGGCCAGCCGGTGGCTGGATGCGGCGAACCGGGGGACAAGGCGGCTTGGCCAGGAGCGCCGAGCGTTTCGAAAACGCAACCACCGCTTCGCCGCGACCCGCGCACGATTCGGCGACGCGCCGATTCGCAACCGCGCCGGGTCCGTTACAGTTCCGGTTTGATTCCTGCACAGGACGACCCTCGTGGCGGACGCACCCATCGACGCAGCGCGCCTGCAAACGCCGGAGCCGGCCGGCGAGGCGGTACGCCTGCCCGGACTCGATCTGCTGCGGGCGATCGCCGTGGTCTGGGTGATGCTGTTTCATTCCTACGTGGTCGGCGGCCTGGGCGAGGACTACGCCTGGCTGTCGCGCTACGGTTGGATGGGTGTCGACCTGTTCTTCGTGCTCAGCGGCTATCTGATCGGCTCGCAGGTGCTGGCGCCGCTCGCGCGCGGCGAGCGTCTGTCGTTCGGCGGTTTCTACCTGCGTCGTGCGTTCCGCATCCTGCCGGCGTTTCTGGCGGTATTGGCGATCTACATGTGGGTGCCGGGATTCCGCGAAGCGCCGGGCCTGGAGCCGGCGTGGAAGTTCTTGAGCTTCACCCTCAATCTGCTGATCGACTACGGCGACAACAAGGCGTTCTCGCACGCCTGGTCGCTGTGCGTGGAAGAGCATTTCTACCTGGTGTTCCCGCTGCTGGCGTGGTGGCTGACGCGGCGGCCTTCGAAGACGGCGTTCGTCGCGATCTGCGTCGGCGTGGTGCTGGCCGGGGTGGCCTTGCGCGCCGGTGTCTGGCTGCACGATGCCGCGGTCGAAGGGCCGGTCAATGCGGCGCGGCGCAACTGGTTCGTCGAGGACATTTATTACCCGACCTGGAACCGGCTCGACGGCCTGCTCGCGGGCGTGGTGCTGGCGACGCTCAAGACGTTCCGCCCGCACACGTGGCGGCGCGCGCAGGCTCACGCCAACATCGCCTTGTTGCTCGGCCTGGCCGTGGTCGCGCTTGCGTTCGAGCTGTTTCACGTTCGCACCGGCTTGCTCGGCAATGCGATCGGCTGGCCGGTGCTGTCGGCCGGCCTGGGCTTGCTGGTGTTCGCCGGCGCCAGCCGCGGCAGTTGGATCGGGCGCTGGGCGATTCCCGGGGCCGGTTGGCTCGCGGCCACCTCGTACAGCCTGTACCTGGTGCACAAGGCGATGTTCCATGTAGTCGACGAAGCGTTCGGCGAGGTATTGGCCGGGCGCGGCATCGTCGCCTTCGCCGCCTATGGCGTCGCCGCGTTGGCCGCCGCCGCGCTGTTGCATTACGGCGTGGAACGGCCGTTCCTGCGGCTGCGCGATCGGTTGCTGGCCCGCAGGCGCGCGGCGGCGCGCATCGATCGGCGTGACGATCAGCGTGACGATCGAGCGGCGTCGGTCGCATCCAATCCGGCTTGCGCGCCGGATCGGTCACTGTAATTCTGGCCGCGGGCCTGGATCGCTGCCGCCGAACAAACCGATCGGCCGCGACGCATTGACGATCCGCCCTGACGGCCATCCATTCCGCCCATCCGGAGCGACGGCATGACGACAGACAGCGACCACGACGCACAGGCTCAGGCCAGATCGGCCGCGTATCGCAACGATCGCGCCCACGTGTTCCATCCATGGTCGGCGCAGGCCTCGCTGGATCCGGTCGTGGTCGCCGGCGCCAGCGGCTCCCGCTTCTGGGACGAGAGCGGCACGACCTGGCTGGATTTCTCCAGCCAACTGGTCAACGTCAATCTGGGCCATCAACATCCCCGCTTGATCGAAGCGATCAAGGCGCAAGCCGACAAGCTGTGCACGCTCGCGCCGTATCACGCCAACGAGGCCACCGCCGAAGCGGCGCGGCTGATCGCGCAGGTCGCGCCCGGCGATCTCAACAAGGTGTTCTTCACCAGCGGCGGCGCCGAGGCGATCGAGAACGCCGTGCGCATCGCCCGTCATCACACTGGCCGGCACAAGGTGCTGTCGGCCTATCGCAGTTATCACGGCGCCACCGCGGGCGCCCTGGCCTTGACCGGCGATCCGCGTCGCTGGGGCGCCGAGCCGGGGGCGTCCGGCGCGGTCAAATTCTGGGGGCCGTATCCGTACCGCTCGGCCTTTTATTCGTCCTCGCCCGAGCAGGAGCGCGATCGCGCCCTGGCCCATCTGGCCGATGTGTTGATGGTCGAAGGTCCGCACACCGTGGCGGCGATCGTGCTGGAGAGCGTCGTCGGCGGCAACGGCATCCTGGTGCCGCCCGACGGCTATCTGCAGGGCGTTCGCGAGTTGTGCGACCGGCATGGCATCGTCATGGTCGCCGACGAAGTGATGGCCGGTTTCGGCCGCTGCGGCGAATGGTTCGCGATCGACCGCTGGCGCGTGGTGCCGGACCTGATCGCCTTCGCCAAGGGCGTCAACTGCGGTTACGTGCCGCTCGGCGGCGTGATCATCAGCGAGCGCATCTCCGAGAGTTTCGCCACCAAGGTGTTCCCCGGCGGACTCACGTACTCCGGACATCCGCTTGCCTGCGCGGCCGCGGTGGCCTGCATCAACGTTTACCAGGACGAAGGCATCATCGAGCGCGTGCGCCGGCTCGGCGACGAACTCATCGCGCCCGCGCTGGAGGCGATCAAGCAGCGGCATCCCTCGGTCGGCGAGGTGCGCGGTGTCGGCATGTTCTGGGCGATCGAACTGGTCCGCGACCGCGCCAGCCGCGAGCCGCTGGTGCCGTACAACGCCGCGGGCGCCGACAACCGGCCGATGGCCGAGTTCGCCGCCGCCTGCAGGCAGGGCGGCCTGTGGCCCTTCACCCATTTCAATCGAACCCATGTCGTGCCGCCGCTGACGATCAGCGAGGACGACCTGCGCCAGGGGCTGGCCATCATCGATGAGGCGTTGGCCGTGACCGATCGATACGCGGTCGCGTAGCGGAAACAAAGAGGCCCCGAACTGCTCGGGACCTCTTCGATGCAGCGGTCCGTTCGCGGTCAGGCCGCCGCGGCGGCCTTCGCCACCAGCGAATCCAACCCGAAGATGTCGCGGGTGCTGTTGGAGAAGATCACCGAGAACACTTCGTCGTGATTGCGGAACGCCTTGAACTCCAGTGAATTGCCGCTGGGATCGTTGAGGAACATGGTCGCGTGCTCGCCGGGCAGGTCGCGCATGCGCACGTGCGGCGGGTCGATGAAGGCGTAGTCCATCGACTTGATCCGATCGGCCAGCGAACTCCAGTCGCGCCAGTTGAGGTTCATGCCGAAGTGCGGGACACGCACGGTTTCGCCATAGAACGCCGAGCCGAACGCGTTGTCGGTGTTGTCCGCGTCCTGCGGCGTCTGATGGATCACCAGGTGATGGCCGTAGAAGTCAAGATCGATCAGGTTCTTGGTCGAGCGCCCCTGTTTGGCGCCGAGCACCTCGCAATAGAACTGCCGCGCCTGCTGCAGGTCGTGCACGCCGATCGCGAGATGGAACTGACGGATGTCGGCGTCCGCGTCGCGATCGTCGACGACCGGGCCGAGCGCCACCTCGCCGATGTCCGCGCGCGGGTTCGACGCTTGATCCGCCGGCCGCGTCGCCTCGTCGTGGATGTTCTGCCAGAACGCCGACCACGCGGTCATGCTGTCGCGGAAGCCGGCTTCGAGCGCCGCCACGCTGTCGCCGTCCATGCCGGCGACTTCGTCGCTGATGAGTTTGCGCAGGTTCTCGCGATGCGCGATGTCGTGCTCGCCGATGTGCAGTTCCCAGAACGTCCAGTTGATGCTCGCCGTGCGTTCGCGAATGTACGGATTGAGGATCAGATGCTCGTACAAGCGGGCCAGGTAGATCTGGCATACGCATTCGCCGCCCATCCCGCGCAGGCCGATGCCGTAGGCGCTGGTGTTTTCCGGCGCGATCAACTTCGCCCGCGCGGTTTCCAGCAAGGCGATGTTGTCGGCGAGCGCCATGCCGTCGAGCGAGGAATGTTCGATTCCCAGGCTGGCCAGAAAGCGGTCGTACAACTCCGGATGGGCCTGGGTGTGATCGCCGCCGCCGAGTTCGTCGAGCAGAATGTCGGCGAGAAAGCTGCGCATCCGGCCCGGTTGCAGGCGCGCGATCAGCAGCGCGATGTCGCAGATGTAGTAGACGGTGAAATACCGGTACTGCACCAGCAACGAGAACAAGCGGTCCGGGCTGGCGGTTTCGACGAAGGCGAACATGTCCTTGGCGTGTTCGACGGTCCTGCCTTGCAGATCGTCGGCCAGTTTCCAGAACTGGCCGATATCGACGGGGGTGCGCAGACAAGACGATTGTGGCGAATCGAGCTTCATGTCGGTGATCCATCCTGTGGTTTGAGTAGCGATGACATCGAGTCGAGCCGGGCGTCAGCCACCCATCGAATGCCTGTGCCGTAACCTTGCGTGAGCAAGGCTTGGCGGCGAGGCGTCCGCGCGTGCTCGACCTCTCGGCGACCGTCGCGCGCGCGAATGCCGACGGCCGATGCGACGATAACGGTGATTGCGATCAGCCTGCTCTGAGTCAGCGCGACAGATAACGCATGCGATGCATCGGCATCGCACGCGGCTTGTGCCGCCGCGGCGATGCGCGATTCGAAGCCGTCGCCGCTTGAGCGGAAAAATTAAATGGCCGTCCTTTTGGCGTGTGATCGGATTCGCGATAAGTCGCGATTTCATGCATGAGTTCCGCCACGGCCCGATGTGCCACGCCCGCCCGCGCAGACTGCCGAATTCAGCCGAGGCGCGACGGCGTTCGGTGCGTGGACGCGCCGCGATGACCGCCGCGATCGTTCAAATTGCGCGAAGTTCCAGCCCTGTCGTTGTATGAGCCGTCAGTCTTGGCCGGACACGTCGCAGCCGCCGCGAATGCGATCGCTCGCGTCGCGCCGATGCGCCTGGCGGCAGCCGGCTGCGGACTTAACCCGGACCGACGCGCTCGAGTTTTCGTTCGCCGCCGCGTTCGACCACACGCCAGCGGCCGTCGCGCGAGACCGCGACGGTGCCGTCCGCGCTCGGCTGCGCGGTGTTGCGCAGCTTGGCCGCGAGCGCGTCGCCCGCGCCGGGCGATTCGCCCGGATCGGCGGCGCTGTCGGTCAGGCCGGCCGGCAACGGCGCGAGACTGTCGCGACGCACGCGGCATTGCGGATCGAACCAGTATTGATGGCGGATCGGTCCTTGAGTGTCGTCGTGGCCGTAACTGGCCATGCGCATGCCGTCGCGGTCGGCGCCGAACGCGCGGCTGAGATCGGCGTTGTCGCCGCGGCAAGTGCGCCGGCCTTGCAGCCAACGCTGCGGCGCACCGGCGGCGAGCCACAGCGCGCCATCGTCGGCGTAAGCGAGATCGGCGATCTCGGCCTCGGCGTGAAAGCGTTCGCCGCGGCCAGTGCTCAGATCCAGCCGATGCCAGTCGCGGCCCTGCGCCCAGGACAGTTCATCGCGCTGCGGGTGAAACGACAGCGGGCCCTGTGAGGGCAGTTGCACCGCGGTGGCGTCGACCGCGGGCACGCCGTCGCGCGGCGGCGCGGCGCAAGCGGCGGTCGCGATCAGGAAGCAGGCGGCGACGGCCAGGCGCAAACGACGATGGCGAAGCGATGCTGCGGTCATGGCGATGCGGTCCCGGTCGGCGCGGATGGCTTCAGTATCCACGCGAACGCCGGCATCGTCAGGCGACCCACGTCAACGTCCGCCGAGCCCGAGGTTGTTCCAGACCTGATCCAGTCCGCCCTGGCGATACGCCGGCAGCATGGTGCGCGCCTCGCCGGCGCCGAGCCCGGGGTGGTATTCGATATGCGGACGGTCGTTGATCCCGCGCCAGTTGCCGCCCCATTCCAGTCCGCGCTGAACCGCGATCTCGCCGTAGCGATCCCAGTTGGCGTTTTCCGGCCAACTCGGTTGACCGTTGGCGTTGTTGAAGGCCACGTCCACCGCCAGCCCGTAGTTATGCCAGGAGCTGCCGCCGGTGGCGTTGGTCACCACCCGGCCCGGCGCGGTGCGGCCTTGCGCGAACAGCGCGTTCTGCTCCTCGACGCTGCGGAAATCGCTGACCACGCGCATGTCCATGCCTTCCATGCGCGCGCGCGAAATCACGTCGGTGGCGAGGCGGGCCATTTCGCGATTGATGTTGGCGTTGTCCAGGCGCGCGTTGGGATCGGCGGCGTGCAGGTTGACCAGATCCTGCAACTCCTGCGCCGCGTTGGTCTCGCGCAACTGCACGCGGGTGTTGATGTCGTCGTAGACGCTGCGCGTCGTGGTTTCGTTGTTGAGCTGCACCTGGCCGTCGTTGCGGATGGTGCCGGCGACCTGGCCGTCGGCGCCGATCAGATTGCCGTTGCGGATGCTGTAGGTCTGCCCGTCGAGGGTCAGCGTGCCGGCATCGGGCGTCAGCGAGGTGGGCGTGGCCTGCGGATTCAAGGTCTGTTCGGCGACGCCTTGCAGATAGGTCGCGGTGGCGAGGTTGGGCGCGGCGTTGAACGCGTCCAGTGCCTGCACCTGCTGTTCGACGCTGAGCTGAGCGTAGTGGGTGTTCGCGGTCAGCGCTGACAACGCGGCCACCGCCTGGGGATTTTCGGCCAGCGCGTCGCGCAGATCCTGTTCCTGGGTCTCGGCCTGGGTCGGCGTGGACTGCGCGCCGAGCGAGGCGGATTGGCTGTCGTGAGTGCCCGAAGTGCCTGAGGTGCCGGAGCTGCCGTTGACGCTGTCCATGAGTCGGTCTCCTGTGCTGTGTGCCGCCCGGTGCGCGGCGGTGATAGCGGTTGTGGCTTATTACAGGTGCCGCGATGGCACAGGACCAGCTAGGGCTTACCCTTGGAAACGGTTACATGCTCGTGAAAGTGCGTTCTGCGTCACGGTCGAATGTGGTCTGGGCCGGCCGCCGACGAAAACCGACGTCGAACATTTCGGCCGACATGGGGCGATCGCTCGCGATCAAACATGGATCGACAAACAAAAAGCCCACCGCATGCGGTGGGCTCGGTTGCGGCTCGTGGCGACGAGCGCCGCGGCCGACAACTCAGTTCGCGCCTTCCGGGCCGCCGGTTCCGCAAGTGACCTTGCGCAGGGTGAAGTAGCCCTTCAGGACACCCCAGGAGAAATTCTCGCCGCAGTGGCCGTAGGAACGCTCGCCGACCACCTGGGTACGCGCCGCATCGGAGTAATAGGTCTGGATATAGGCTTCGCCCGGATTCGGATAGGGCAGGGCGGCCGCGGCGAACGACACGACCACGCCGACGGCGAACAACGCCAGCGACAACTTCTTCTTGGACAACCTGTGCAAACGGAACATCGGAACTCTCCTTAGCGCCTTGGGATTCCGGCCCACGCCGGAACGTCGCTTCTACCCGTCGCGCGAAAGCTTCGAGCGGCACTGCCGCGCAAAATCGCGACCCGGGCAGACTCGGCAAATTTTGTATCGAGGCAAGCGAGCCTGCGCGCGTACGCACAGCCCGCGTCGCCGATGCGGGCGCAGCGTCGTGCTGTCGTGCAGCACGGCTTACGCGAACGCGAGCACTTAGTACCAACCAGCCCACATCCGGAATGTGAACCCGTCCGCGCAAAGAATCGCCCGGCAAACCAGCGGTTGACAGCGCTGTCATGCGAGGACAGCGTCGATCGCGGGACTGATGCGGAAGGGTGGCGAAACCTCGGCGCATGCGCCGATCGATCCACCCTCGCGGCCGGTTGCCGAACGCTTGAGCGCGTCGCTGGCGGCATGCGTTCGACCTCGGCGACGCCGCGGAATCTCATCAAGGACCAAGCAGCCGGCCTAAGCGGTCGGGCTTCATCGCGGCCAGTCGGATATCGCAGAACACCTCGCGTCGTTGCGCGCGAGTCGTCGCGCCGTGTCCGGTCGAATCGATATTCACTCCCTTTCCCACGAGGATAAGACGTCATGAAACTGCTTATGAAAGGCATGCTGTTCTTCGTCGCCTGCATGTTCGCCGGCGGCGCCAGCGCGCAGACCTGGCAGCTGGCCTGGAGCGACGAGTTCAACGGATCGATCGGCCCGAGCTGGGTGTTCGAGACCGGCAACGGCAGCAGCGGTTGGGGCAACAACGAGTTGCAGTATTACCGGCGCGAGAACGCCGCGATCGAGAACAACGCCCTGGTCATCACCGCCCGGCGCCAGGATTTCGGCGGTTTCCGCTATACCTCCGCGCGCATGAAGACTCAGGGCGTGCGTAACTTCAGGTACGGCAAGATCGAGGCGCGGATGCGGTTGCCGTCGTTCATGGGCGCGTGGCCGGCGTTCTGGGCGCTGGGCTCCAACCTGCCGCAAGTCGGCTGGCCCGCCTCCGGCGAGATCGACGTCATGGAGCACATCAACAACGAGAACCGCAGCTACGGCACCATTCATTGGCGCGACCACAACGGCAACTACGCGCAGTACGGCGGCAACACCGCCGTCAACGTCGCCGACTGGCATGTCTACGCGGTGGAGTGGGACGCCAATGCGATCCGCTGGTACGTCGACGGCAACAAGTTCCATGAAGCCAACATCCAGAACAGCATCAACGGCACCGACGAATTCCATCGCGACTTCTTCCTGCTGCTGAACTTCGCCATCGGTGGCAACTGGCCGGGCTTCAACGTCGACGAGAGCAAGTTGCCGGCGAAGATGCACGTGGACTATGTGCGCGTGTATCGCAGGCTCTGAGCGACGGCGTTAAACGACAGCGTGGCGCTGCCCGGGGCGGCGTCGCGCTGTCGCGTCGCAGTAGGAAGGGGCGAGCCATCCGGCGATGGTCGGCGACGTCCGCCAGGCACCGATGTCTTTACCGCAATGCGGCATGCATCGAGCCGAATGCATCCAAAGCTCAAGTCCAGGCCGGTGATCGATAGGGCGGATGGTTGCGGGCTGTCGCCGCGTCGCGGCTCGGTTCAACCGCAAATCAAACGTCGATTTAGTCCGGTTTGTCGACGGCGGTCAGACGCTTAATGCGCGCTGCGTCCTGATTTCCATCCAAGCGCGGGTCGCTCGCGGCGCTTCGCCATGCAGCCTTCGGCGGGATCGGCCAAGTGATAATCTCACCGGGCCGAATGAGTCGGCGCCACCCATGGGAAGGATCGTCATGTTCAAGTCTCGCTTGCTGACCCCATTGCTGTTTGGCTCGATCACCGTCGTCGCCACGTTGATGCCCGTTTCCAGCGCGTTCGCCGCCTGCAACGATTGCCCCTGGCTGTTCGTGCGTTGCATGATCCACGCAGACACGCCGGAGCAGGAACAGGTCTGCGAAGAAGCGCGTGCGCTGTGCGAAGAGACCTTCTGCACCAACCCGATCGCCGCGCCGTTCACCGACCTGCTGCGGCCGATGGTCGAAAATCCGTTGCCGCGCCCGATCCAGATCGCCCAGGCGCAGAGCCCGCGGAGCGACCGCAGCGCGCAATAAGCCTTGTTCGTTCGTGCGGACGCCGGCGGCGGTCGTGGCATGCGGCCGCCGCCGATTTCGCGCCGCGCTCTTTCCGCGGCATGGCGCCATTGACCGAAGTCCCAGGCCAACTTCAGATGCGGATCGCCTTCGATATCGACGGGACTTTGACTCCGCTGGGTCAAGGGCAATTCCGGTCTTCGTCGTTGCCGCTGCCGATGCGTCTGGTTTTTCGCGAACCCTTGCGCGAAGGCACGGTCGCGCTCATGCGCGAACTGCAGGCCGATGGGCATGAGGTCTGGATATACACGTCCTCGCTGCGCTCGAAGCGTTACTTGTACCTTTGGCTGTTGTGCGCGGGAATTCGACTCGGCGGCGTGGTGAATGCAACCGCCCATGCGAACGCCTTGCGCGGCCGGCCCTACAGCCCGTCCAAATACCCGCCGGCATTCGGGATCGACTTGCTGGTCGATGACTCCGCCGGAGTCGAAGCGGAAGGCGACAGGCACGGCTTCCGTGTCGTTACGATCGATCCTGGCGATCCGCACTGGACTTCCAAGGTAAAGGCGGCCTGTAGCAGGTGAAAAATCATCCCGAACTGAATCGCCGCGTGGCCGGGTTCAATCCCGCCGTTACGCGCATGGGTATTCATCAATGAGAACTTCGGACGCATACGCCGTGCTGCTGAGGGAACTGGAGGCCATCCGCAACCTCCCTGAGGCGGCGCTCATCGCCTTGGCGGGATGCGCAGCTTCGACCCGAGTCGTCGACGTGAGCGGGGAGCTGATCGAGATCGAGTGTCAGGTCGCTTGGCAAGACAAGACGCATGGCGCCGTTCGCGTTACCGCGCACGCTCGCGGTCCGAGCACGTGGCGCCATGAGCATCTGCAGGAAGCCATCACGATCGCCGTTTCGTCAGGCGCCGCTGCCGATATCTGACTTCAAGCCCAAGCGACTTCGCGGCAGACCGCATTCAAGCCTCGATGACGCAAAGTGTGGACGCACGAGTCCGCCTTGACCGTGCAAGGCAACCGCACGAACGGCGGTTCGCCCCGGGTCGATCTCCCCCGATGCATAATTCATGCCTTACAGGGGCGATTCCGTTATGGGCGGTGGCCGGCTTCATAGCCAACGGAAGGCGTTGCAGCTCGCGAAAACGGAGTCGGTTGGTGAAAAGAGCATGGTTTTTTGCGTTATACCTGTTCTGGTCGACGGTAAGCGTCGCCAGCGAAACCGGGGTGCACACCGGATCGAGTATCGACTTCTCCTCGGCGCGCGCGCTGCGCGAAGCAGCCGGGCCCTGCCGTTTCGACGGCGAGCCCGACGGCGATGCATTCAATTCGCTTTATGACGAGCAGAACGATGACATCGCGCCGGACCAGGGCATTCGCCGTTATGCGGTGAGTGCCGCTGGCTTGTGGCGATTCGGCCTGGAGCAAAAAGGTCGGCGCCTGACGCCGCCGATCTTCGACCGCATGCAGCCGATCAATGACCGATTGCTGCAAGTCGCGCGCGGGAGCTGTCAGGGCGTGATCGACGTCCACGGCGCCACGGTGTTGCCGCTGGCCCATGCGAGTCTGGGCGTGGATCACATCAACGACGACGGCAGCGTGGTGCTGGTCGGCGGCGATCCCCTGGGCATGCAGCTGATCCGCATCGGGCCCGGCGATCGTCCGCTTGTGCGGCGTTCCGACTATTACGCTTACCTTTCGCCTTATCGCGGCAGAAGCGGCGGCGAGACGTACTGGTATGCGCCGAAGGCCGATGCCGGCGCGACCGGCATACTCGCGTCCGACCTGCGCGAAGTGCTGCCGCCGCGTTTCGATTCGATCGAATTCGTCGATGCCGCGAGCGGCGGAATCGACAGGTGTCCGGCGTCGAAGCCAAGTCAGGAGCAGGCTACGGGACACGGCGCCGGACTGTGGATCGCATTCGCCAAGCAGCGGGTCGAACTGTTGAGCGAGTGTGGCCCGCACCATGCAGCCGACGGCATCACCAAGGTGATCGAGCTGCGCGCGCTGACCGACGGGCAACCGGCGGCGCTATGGCGGTGGAATACGCTGGTGGCGCTGGCGCTGGACATGAAGGGCGATGGTTGTGTCTTCCTCACCCTGGACCTGACCCCGTTCGCCCGCGCGCCGCATGGCCTCAACGGCTGCAGGGCCGCGATCACCGGATCAGGAATGCTGGTGTTGCCGTCGGAGGACGGCAACACCGAGTTGTTCCGTTTCGATGCTCGCGGCGAGCCGCGCCGGGTGGGACGCTTCGAGGGACGGCTGTACATGCAGACTCAGGACTTCCTGGTACTGCAACGCGCGCGCGGCTATGCGGTGATC
Organism: Lysobacter sp. Soil_N_51; assembly: GCF_057655755.1. Taxonomy (NCBI): domain Bacteria; kingdom Pseudomonadati; phylum Pseudomonadota; class Gammaproteobacteria; order Lysobacterales; family Lysobacteraceae; genus Lysobacter; species Lysobacter sp. Soil_N_51. The sequence continues at coordinate 183,459 of NZ_JBDGLR010000010.1, forward strand.
GACGGGGCCGGCCGCGCGCCGTTCGGCGACGATTTCCAGGATGCGGCACCCGGTTGTGGCGCCGTGCCGGTGTCGTTGCGACGCGGCGGGCTGTGGTACTCGCTCGATATCAACACCGGCACCCTGGGCAAGGGCACGCCGGGCAAGCCGTTCTTTTTCAGCTGCTGACGGCGGCAGCCGACTTCAGGCGAGTCGAGGCTGCCGCGCCAATGCCACGGCGTCGGCGCCCGCCGGGAAAGCAATCGGTCCGACGCATCCGGCGACCGCTAACCGACCACCATCGGTTCGTAAGTTTCCGCCGCATATGCCGCCGCGCCGAGCAGGCCCGCGCAGGCATGCACGACCGCCAACGACGGCACGTCGGCCATGGCCGGCGAAAAGCGGCCCTTGGCTTCGAAGGCCTGACGAAAGCCGCGCGTGCGCATCGCATCCAACAGCTTCGGCACCACGCCGCCGGCGAGGAATACGCCGTCCCAGGCGCCGAGGGTCAATACCAGATCGCCGGCCATCGAGCCGAACGCGGCGCAGAACAGATCCACGGCTTGCTGGCAGTGCGCATCCCCGGCCGCCGCGCGCGTGTTGATCTGCGCGGGCGACAACGACTCCGCTGCCAGGCCTTCGACCTCGCACACCGACAGATACAGATTCACCAGCCCGGGCCCGGATACGAGTCGTTCGCACGACACCCGACCGAAGCGGCGCATCAGGCATTCCAACGTGCGCAAATCCCGCGGTTGCGACGGTGCGAAACCTGCGTGGCCGCCTTCGGTCTCCAATGGAAAGCAGCGGCCGTTGCGAACCAGCAGGCCGCCCACGCCCAGGCCGGTGCCCGGTCCGATGACCGCATAGGTTTGCGTTGCGCGCGTGTCGAAGCCCGGCCAGCCGACCGCACCTATCGCGACCACGTCGTCCGCGCGCAGACGCGAGATCGCCATCGCCTGCGCGGCGAAGTCGTTGATCAGCGCCACCCGCGGCGTCCCCAGCGCGGCGCCGATTTCGGGCGCGCGGATCTGCCAGGGATGATTGGTGATCTGTGCTTCCTCCAAGCGTACGCGGCCGGCTACCGCGAACACCGCGGCCTCGGCGCGCTCGCCCAGTTCGTCGAGGAAATGGCGCGCGGCATCGGCGGCGCTCGCGAAATCCGCCGCCGGATACTCGCGCACGCTGTCGTGCAGGAGCGGCGCGCTGCGCGCCAGTTCCGCCATGGCGAAACGCGCGTTGGTGCCGCCGATGTCGCTGACCAGTACCCGCATCAGCGAGCGTCTCCGGAAACGGGTTGCAGTTGCAGCGATGCGAGGTCGGGCGTGCCCGAGACTGCCTCGATCACCAGCGTGTTGCGGCCGTGTGGCAGTGCCACCGACTGCGATTGATTGACATCGATCGGCGCCAATGCGTTGCCGTTGACCTTCGTGCGTACACGGCCCGAGGTACCGCGCACCGTCAACGCGTAGTTGCCGGCAGCCTCGACCTCGATCGTGTACTTGAGCCATTCGCCGTTCTGCATCGCGGCCACGCGCAGGCCGTCGGCATCGCGAATCAGGTCCACGCCGTCGTTGCGATACAACTGCGACGGGTTCCAGTCGCCGCTCGGCTTGCCGCTTTCGTTCGCCGCGGTCAGGTCGAAATAGGCCACGCCGTTGCGGCCCATGTCGAAATCGACCGCGGCCACCTCGCCGCCGCCGGACGCGATCGCATTGCGCTTGAACGGCAGGCTGCGGTCGTCGCGCGGCGCGCGCAGCCAGGCATCGACCACGTCGGGGTGGCGCGCGTTGTTCTGCAGGCGAATATCGTGATTGGCCAGAGTTAGCAGCGCCTCGCGAGCTTGTTCGCGGCTCGGCCGGGGGCCTTTGCCTTCCCAGTACGCCAGCACCCGCTCATAGCCCGGGTTGCCGATCACCTGCAGCGGGTTGTTGTAACGCAGCTTCTTCACCGGCCAGTTGGCCCAGCCGATGCCTTCGCCTTCCATCGTTTCGACGGTGCGGGCGAACCAGTCGTTGGAGTTCTCGCCGGTTTCGCCGAGCCACAGCGGGATGTTCCAGCGCGCGCGCAAGGCCAGCTGATCCTTGATGCTGTCGCGGCCGGTGCCGTTCCAGTACTTATGGAAACTCAGCACCAGGTTGTCGTCCCACAGACCGGCGTCGAGCACGCCCCGGTAATTGTTGCCCCAGCAATTGCCTTCGATGATGACGATGTGGCGCTTGTCGACCTCGCGGATCGCCGCGGTGGTGCGCACCAACAGCTCGCGCAGCGGCGCATTGCCGGTTTCCTCGCAGCCGTTCTTGTCCTTGGCGCTGGCGAAGCCCCAATTGGGCTCGTTGATGATGTCGTAGCCGGCGACCGCGGGTTCGTCGCGATAACGCTGGGCCAGTTTGCGCCACAGCGCGACCATCTTGTCGCGGTTGGCGGCGTCGTCCCACAGCGAGGGCGTGGACGGATCGCGATCGGAGATGTTGAGGTCGTTGCCCTGGCCGCCTGGCGCCGCGTGCAGATCGAGAATCACGTACACGCCGTTGGCCTTGGCCCAGGCGATCAGTTCGTCGGTGCGACGAAAGCCGTCCTCCAGCCAGGTCTGCTGGCCCGGCACCGGCTCTTTCGACACCGGCAGGGTGTAGAGCGCGTAATGCATCGGCAAGCGAATGGAATTGAAGCCCCAGGCCGCCAAGGTGTCGATGTCGTCCTTGCTGACATAGTTGTCCAGCCAGGCCTGGTAGAACACTCGCGTGTCCTGCTCGCCGATCAGATCGACGATGCGCCTGCGGATCGTGTGCTGCATGCCCGGACCGCTGAGCCCCAGCATGTAGCCCTCCTGCAGCATCCAGCCGCCCAGACCCACGCCGCGCAGAATCACCGGGCGGTTGTGTTCGTCTACGATCTGCTGACCCTGCGCGCGCAGAAATCCCTCGGCCTCGGCTGCTTTCGGGGCGAAGGCCATCGCCGCGCACAGACCAACCGAAGCCAGCGCGACGCCGAGGCCTCGCGTGTTGCCGGAGCGAGTGTTCATGCAGTCACGCGACATTGGCGGGCACCGTCGCACGCGGCGCGCTGGGACAGTACTGGCTGAGATAAGCCTGGTGCGGCGGTAATGCGCGCACGGTGGCATCGACCTGGTTGCGGATGTCGTCGAGGAACCGCCGCAGATCGACCTCGCTCATGGTGTCGGCGGTCGGATGGTGCGTCTTCGGCGTGATGCCTTGTCCCATCATCACTTGTATCCACGAGTTCTCGGCGAACAACTCGCCGGGTACGTGGAACACCGTGCCGGTCTCGCGGAACAATTCGATGCGGCGACGCAGCGTATCGGGCAAGCTCATGCTCGACACGTACTCCCAGTACGGCGAATCGCGACGCTCGGTGGCGTGGTAGTGCAGCACCACGAAGTCGCGGACGTGCTGCAGTTCCTCGGCCATCTGGGTATTGTATTCGTCGACGCCGGCCTGGCTGATCACCTGCGGGAACGAACGGATAAGGTGAGTGATGCCGCGCTGGATCAGATGGATGGTGGTCGATTCCAGCGGTTCGATGAAACTTCCGGCCAGACCGAGTGCGATGCAGTTATGGCTCCAGCACTGCAGGCGCCGTCCCGGACGGAACCGCACCGGCCAGGGATTCTTGAGGATCTCGCCGTCGACGCTGCCCAGCAACGCCTGCTTGGCCTCATCGTCGTCGACGTGACGGCTGGAATAGACGATGCCGTTGCCGACCCGGTGCTGCAGCGCGATCCGCCACTGCCAGCCCCACTTCTCGGCGATCGCGCGGGTGTACGGCACCGGATCGCATACCGAGGTGGTCTGCACGGCGATGGCGCTGTCGTTGAGCAGCCAGTGCGACCAATCCTCGAAGCCGACGCCCAGGGTTTTGTCGATCAGCAGCGCGCGGAAGCCGGTGCAATCGATGAACAGGTCGCCTTCGATCACTTCGCCGCGCTCCAGGCGCAAGGCGGTGATGCAGCCCGAATCCGGATCGGTGAGCACTTCGACGATCTTGCCTTCGATGCGCCGGCATCCGTTGCCCTCGCTCATCGTGCGCAGGAAACGCGCGTACAGGCTGGCGTCAAGGTGGTAGGCGTAGTTCATCCGGTAATTCTTCAGATGCGCGAACTTGCCTTGCAACGCGGCCTGCAGTTCGACGCAGTAGTCGTCGTAGCTGCCGGCCAGGCCGAGCTCGCGGCCCCTGCGCCAGAAATGCTGGAAGCCGGCGCTCCAGTGATCCTTGCCGGTGCTGCCGAAGGAATGGATATAGCGGTGCTGCTCGGTGGTCCAGTTTTCGAACGAGATACCGAGCTTGATCGTGCCCTGGGTCGCGGCCATGAACTCGCGCTCGTCGATGTCGAGCAGGCGGTGGAACGTGGTCAGGGTCGGAATCGTGGCTTCGCCGACGCCGACGGTGCCGATTTCCTCCGACTCGATCAGGCTGATCTCCAGGGTGTCGCCGAAGATCTTGGAAATCGCGGCCGCGGCCATCCAGCCCGCGGTGCCGCCGCCGGCGATCACCACGCGCTTGATCGGTCTGGCAGCGCTCGCATTGCGCTCGGCATCGTTATGCATTGCGTCTCTCAACGGTTCAGGCCGTGTAGCAGGCGCGCGCGCAGTTCGCGCGCGCGGAGTTCGTCGATCGGCGCGAGCAGGCCGCGCACCGCTTCGGGAATATGCGCCGCGGTCTGCGCGTCGGCATCGAAGACGTAATGGCGGAACACCTCGCGCCAGATCTCGCGTTGCTCGGGCGGCAGATCGCGCACGCTCATGATCGCGAGCAGCAACGCGTTCATCGGCGTGTCCATCCACTTCGGCGATTGCCGCCACCAGTAGTTGACCAGCACGTTGAATGCATCCAGCGCCTGCATGTGGTGCCACCACATGCTCGGGATCAGCACCGCGTCGCCTGGCCCGAGTTCGGCGGTTTGCGCGTGGCGCAAGGCGTCGGCGAATCGGGGAAAACGTTCTTGGTCGTGCTGGTAATCCGGCGCGGTGAAATCGACCAGGCTGACTGCTTGCCCGGCCGGGGTGCGGTCGAGCGGACCGATGTAGAGGTTCTGCAACTGGTCCGGCGGAAACAACGTTACCCGACGCCGACCGGCGACCACGCAGGCGATGTTGTCGGGGACGTCCTGATGCGCGGGGATGCGGGTGCGATTGCCGATCCAGATGCTCGCCAGTGGCTGCACTGCGCCGAAGCCGAGGTCGTTGTGTTCGCGAAAACCCGGCAGCCAGGTATCGATCGTGGTCGAGCCGACGTAGATGGTGGACGCTGCCGGATCGTTGAGTTGTTGCAGCAAGCTGTCGAGCACGACCGGTAGCGTCGCCTTCTCCTGCGAAAAACCGAAGCCGAGCATGTCCTCGCGATAGGAAATCCGTCCGCCTGCCTGCGGCGGCGCGATGCTGACCGTAACCGGCATGTCGCGCGCGAAACCCTTGAGGTAGGCGATCGCTTCCTGCGCCGACGCCGCGCCGGCGCGTGCGATCGGCCAATCCGCCGTGAGGCCGCGCAAGACGTACGGTCGGGTGGGATGCAGCAGGGCCTCGGGCAGCGCCGCCGCGTCGATGCCGTGCAGTTCCTCGATGGCCTCAGCGATCGGCGGCATGGCGGCGGTTCATTCGTTCGATCAGGTCGCGCAGATGCGACATCGACGCCAGCGCCATGTACGCGGCTTCCAGATAGCCGGCTTGCGACAGCTCACGCAGTGCCGCGGCATCGAGCTCGCGCAGGCGTTGTTCGTCGATGGTGTGGAATCCGCTCAGGCGCAGCTCGGATCGGTCGTCCAGGCGGATCTCGAGCGCGAACGGTTCCAGCAGACGATGGCGCAGCAGCGCGGCGATGAAGTCCGCATTGTCGCGCAGGCCGTCGTGCAGCGCGCGCAGCATCGAGGCCATGTGCTCGAGGTACGCGGTGGTGCCGCCGTGTTCGAGAAACAGCGGCTCGCCTTCGGCCGCGTCGCCACGGGCGACGCGGGGGTGAGCCAGGTCGATATGGATCATCGGTTCGTCGTCGGCGATACCGATCAGAAACGGCAGGCGCTGTACCGCGATCGGCAGGTAATGCGCGTCCCAGCGTTGGATGCCGGAACCTTCGCCGTCGAGAAACAGATTTTCGTCCGGCCGCAGGCCCAGCAGCGCCATCGGCTGGAAACCGCCGTCCGCGGTCTTCTGGAACACCACCGGATAGTGCGCCTGCAAGTCGCGGAACTCGCGAAAAAACGTCGGCGCCAGCATCGTGTCGTCGCCGTAGCGAGCACCGCGGGCGGTGATCACGCGCAGGTCGTGGTGATCGATGTTGTTGAGCAGGACGGCTTGGGGCATCGCGGTTTCCAGGATCGGTGCGGGCCATGAGTGAGCGTGGCGCCCAGCGGGTGCGGATGTCCGCGGAACACCCGCCGCGGCGCAGGTTTCCGCGGGGCTGCGGCCGCGGTGGCTGCTCCGCAGGAGAATGGACCCGCGGCGCACCGAGCGGAAGGCCCGTGCATGCTAGGCGCATCGTGCGGCGGACCGCGACCGAAGACGCTGTTCGCCGCGCACTCGCCGTCGACGTCGCACGGGCCCGCCGAAGCAGTAGCCCGTGCGCGTCGCCGGCAAGGCGTGGCGATCGCCGCGATCAGAACTTGTAGCGCACCCCAAACATATAGCGTGGTCCGGACTGATCGTAGGAATACAACTGGCGTGAGTTGCGCCCGTGGGTCCGCATGGTCTCGTCGGTGATGTTGATGCCTTCCAGCGACAGCACCAGATTGTCGTTGACCGCGTAGCTGACGTTCATGTCCAGCTGCCCGTAAGCCTCGACGTAGGCGGGATTGGCGCCCTTGCCGTCGCCGAGCGAGGTCAGGAACTTGTCGCGCCAGTTGTAGGCGGCGCGCGCCTGCCACGGGCCCTTTTCGTAGAACGCGACGAGGTTCGCCGAATCGCTCAGGCCGGTCATCGCGAACTGGGTGCCCAGGCGCCCGTCGTTATAGGTCAGACCGGAATTGACGATGGTGTAGTTCGCCGCCAGGCCGAAGCCCGAGTCGCCGAACACGTGCTGCAGGTTGAACTCCCAACCGTCGAGCGTATCGGAGCGGTTATTGACTGGCGCGGTGATGTTGAACGCCAGCACCGGATCGCCGGGCTGGCCGGTGATCGTGCCGGTGGCGATGCCGTTGGCGTCGACGCCGGTTCTGACCACGCCGGGTTGGCCGTTGTAGGTGTTGAGGATGAAGTTGCGGATGCACGGTCGGTCGGTGGCGGCGCAGCCCTGGGCGATGGCCTGATTCCAGTACGCGCCGCCCGCGGGCGTGTGCAGATCCGGATAGGGCGTCTGACGACTGACCTGATCGGCGATGAAGTTGTCGATCTTCTTGCGGAAGTAACCGACCGAGAAATAGCTCGATTCGCCGTAATACCACTCGTAGGACAGGTCGAAGTTGCGCGATTCCAGCGGCTTGAGCCCGGGATTGCCCGCGCCGCCGCCGCCGCCGTCGTAGCGCGCCTGACCGCCGACGCCCAGCGCCGGATTCAGGCTGCTCCAGTTAGGCCGGCCGATCGACTCGCCGTAGCTGGCGCGCAACTTCATGCTGTCGGTCAGGTCGACCGACACGTCCAGGCTAGGCAGCCAGTACTTGTAGTCGCCGTCGAGATTGCGGAACTCCGAACCGGAGTAGCGGATGATGAATTCGTTCTCCGACAGCCAATCGATACCCGATGGCGCCGGCTGCAGCGCCGAGGCCTTGACCTTGGTGCGCTCGTAGCGCACGCCGGCGGCGAGGTTGACCGGCAGCTTCCACTCGAAGGTATTGCTCCACTGCACGTAGAAGCTGCTCGACTCTTCGCGCACCTGGCTGTCGCCCACGGTGCGGTTGGCGGTGCTGCCCGGAACCGCGGCGCCGCTGTAATCGAACGACGCGCGGTAGTCCTCGCGCGAGCCCTTGCCCGCGGCGACCCACGCATCCTCGGCCAGTTGGCGCACCTGGTCGAAGTCGAACAGGAAGAACGAATCGGTGAAGTTCGGATCGTTGCTGCCGCTGACGCCGTTGAAGAAATCGCCCATGTGCTGCAGGCGCCAGACCGAATCGGGGTAATCGTTGACGCTGGTCGCGCCGCCCCAGGTATCGAGCTGGACGTTGGTGAAGGCCGAGCGGTTTTCGTAGTCGGTCGAGGCGACGCCGAAATTGAGCTTGGAATAGTTCTGGAACTCGAACTCGCCGTTGGCCTGGAACTGTTCGATCTTCGCGCGGTGCATGTCGTTGCGGAACACCGAGCCGGCGACCAGCATCTGCGCCGGATCGATCGCGGTCATGCCGGCCGGCAAGTGCAGCGTCAGCACCGGGAAATCGCGGCTGAAGTCGATGGTATTGCCGGCGCGGAAAAAGCCTGCGGCGCCCAGGGTGTTGCTCGAACCGTACGGGCTGTCGGGCGAGGATTCGGCGGTGGAGCGGTGGTAGTCGAAGTTCAGCTTGAAGTTGTCGGCCACGCGCCAATCGACGTTGAGGCCGACCGACTTGTTCTCGCGCTTGACCGCGGTCTTGCTCGCGCCGTTGGCGAAGTCGGAGTTGCCGTTGTAGCGCTCGTCGTAATAGGTCGGCGAAGAACCCGAACCCTTGGTCCACGAACTCGTGCCCGGGGTGAAGTTCAACCACACCGACATGTCGTTGCGCAGCTGCTCGATCTTGTTCTGCGAATAGGTGTAGTCGAGCGTGGTGGTGAGGTTGTCGGTCGGCGCCCACTGAAAGGTGAGCTGGCTGTTGACGCGTTCGCGTTTGACCGAGTTGATGCTGTAACCCAGGCTTTGCGGCATCGAGTAGACGTCGTTCGGGCCGGGGCGGTTGGTGATGTTCTCCGAACCGGGCTGTCCGGGCAGCGGCAGCGCCGAGCCGGCGCCTTCGCCGTTGGGCTGCGGGGTATCGATGAACGGACGCCAGCCATTGCCCGAGGCCACGAACGCCGAGGCCGAGCCGGATTCGCGCTTTTGGTAATTCGCGCTCAGCGCGATGCCGAAGCGGCCGTCGGCCGAGGTGTTGCTGAAAATGCCGGACGCGTCCGGCGTCACCGAATCGCCTTTGTAGGCGCCCGGAAGATCGTCGTCGGAGCCGTCCCAGATGCCCTTGATGCCGGCATTGGCGTGCAGGCCGGGATTGTCCAGCGGCCGCGCGGTCTTGATGTTGATCGTCGCGCCGATGCCGCCGGTGGGCGTGGCGGCGCGGCTGGTCTTGAACACCTCGACCGCGGAAATGGATTCGGCCGCCAGGTCGCTGAATTCGAACGCGCGGCCGCCGGTCGCGGTCGGCATCTGCCGGCCGTTGAGCAGCACGAGGTTGAAGTCGGGGCCGACGCCGCGCACGGTCACGCGCGAGCCTTCGCCGTTGCTGCGGTCGATCGACACGCCGCTGATGCGCTGCAGCGCCTCGGCCAGGTTGGTGTCGGGGAACTTGCCGATGTCCTCGGCGGCGATGCCGTCGACGACGCCCTGCGCGTCGCGCTTGAGGTTCATCGACGAGGTCAGGCTTCCCTTGATGCCGGTGACGACGACGGTGTCGAGCGTCCTCGCATCGCGCTCGGCATCGGCTTTGGGCTGCTCGTCGGCAGCGGTGCCCGGCGTGGTCGTGGTCGTCTGTGCGTACAGCGGCTGGCCGAGCACCAACAACAGTGCGGACGCCAGCATGGTGTGCCGCGGGGCAACACGCGTTTGCTTCATCGAAACTCCTCCCCAGGATCTTGCGATGGACATGCAGGTGCATCCTGCGTGCCCCGAAAGTGCCGCGGGGCGATTTGACACGTGGATTGACAGCGCTGTCAATAAAACAGGACACAGGCTGCTGATGACTCGACAGAAAGCGTTTTCTTGGCGGGTTTATTTGTCGCGGCGCAACATGGCGATGGCGCGAAACGGCCTTGCGTCGCGGGATGGACGATGCGTGTGCGCATTCATGGCGGGATGGCGCCGCGTTGGACGTTCCATGCGGGCGAGGCGTCCGCTCCTCGTCCTGGCAACAAGGCAGTAGCAGCGCGTGTCTTGGCGTCCGACGCTTTGCTGACCGGGGCGCGCGACGCTCCCACGATCGCCTGCGCACGCACGGCAACCGATCACGCATCGCAACTGAGACCGCCGACCGATATGCGCGATCGCGTAGGCGCGCCGATCCGCCCGGGGCCGGGAAAGCGGCCGCGAGTATCGGTTATGCGACCCGACGCGTGCTATCGATTCGCGCGATAGCGGCGTGCTTGCCGCCGCGGATGCAGTGAACGGAACTGTGCGCTGCAGCCGATTTTGCGCGGAGCACTCGAAGGCGGACGCAGTCGGACAGGGGCGCGCCATGGCGAACGACAAGGACGATGGCGATACAGGCGGCGGGCCATCCGCGTACGACAAGCCGACGACGCTTGCGTCGACGCCCGGTCTCGATGGACCGCTGCGCGGGCCGCATCGTCTCGGTTCGGTGGTGTTGACCGATTCAGGCGCTCACGCGCGACGGTTCGCCGATCCGGATTTCGGCTTTCGCCATCGGACAAGCACGGCCGGAATTTCGATCCGGCCGCGGCAGTTCGTCGTACAACGCGCGCGCGCCGAACCGGCGCCGTCGCGATCCACCGATGCGTTGTTGTCGGAAACGTCCGGTGCGGTCGCGGCGGTCACGCGCTGGCTGCGATCGGAGGGAGTCGATGTCGACGGGCGGCCCGATATCCGGCGTTGCGACGGCGGCATGTCGCATCTGACCTATCGCCTGCGCTACGACACGCACGACCTGGTGCTGCGCCGGCCGCCGCCGGGGCAGGGCGGGTTGCAGCGGATGCGGCGCGAGTTCGCCTTGCAGGCCGCGCTGCGGCCGCATTGTCCGGTCGCCGACATGGTCCGTCTGTGCGCGGATCAAGGCATCGTCGGAACGCCGTTCTATGTCATGTGCTACGTTCCGGGGATCGTGCCTCGCCGGCGATCGTTCGGCGGCGTCGCTTTGTCGGTCGGCGATGCGCGGCAGGTGTGCATCAACCTGCTGGAGCAGATGCTCGCGTTGCATCGGATCGATCCGCGTTCGCTGGTCTCGAAGCATCTGACCCTGGCGCCACCCAGCGCGAGCCACCTGCGCAAGCTGCTGCTGCACTGGTTGAGCCGCCACGCCCGGCTGAGGACCTGGCACGGCGCCGATCTGCGCGCGATAGGCCAGTGGTTGCTCGACCACGTGCCCGAGCAACGCCACGCCGCCTTGCTGCACAACGATTGGCGGCTCGACAACATCGTCTTCGATGCGGCGCGGCCGACGCGGATACGCGCGGTGCTGGATTGGGAATTCGCCTGCCTCGGCGATCCGTTGATGGATCTGGGCATCCTGCTGTCGTACTGGACCGAGCCGGGCGACAACTTCGTCGCGCGGCGCTATCAATGGCAACCGTCGCACTTGCCCGGCATGCTCGGCCGCGAGGAACTGCTGGATCGTTACCTGAGCGCGTCCGCGCGCGGCAGCAAGGACTGGACGTTCTATCGGATCTTCGGTTTGTTCCGCTATCTGCTGACCTTGCAGGAACTGCATCAGCGGCATGTAGTGCAGGGCGGCGAAGAAAGGCAATTCTTCCGCGGCATCTGGGTGCTGAGCCATTACGTCAACTGGACATGCCGCGGGTTGATGCGGCATGCCTAGCCTGATTTGGCATGAGCGCATCATGAGCGATCTGTCCGCTTCGCTGGATAGGCTGGCGTTTCTTCCGCGCGGCTGGCGCTACCGGATCGTATCGGCGGCGCTGGGCCGGCAAAGCCGGTATTTCCGCACCCACGGCTTCCGCATCGTCGCCATCGAACCGGGCAAGGTGTCGATTGTGGCCGGCAATCGTCGTCATCTGCGCAATCGCGCCGGCGGCATTCATTCGATGGCGGCAAGCCTGGCCGGCGAATACGCCGCCGCGCTGGTGATCGCGCAGCATCTGGCGCGCGGCGCGAAGCTCGTGGTCAAGGCGGTGCAGGCCGATTTCCGCAAGCCGCTGTGCGGCGACATCCAGGCCAATGCGTCGATCGACGCGGCGCAGCTCATCGCCGTGACCGGTTCAAGCCAGGGCAGGGCGCGCATCGCGATGCAGGTGGTCGATGCGAGCGGCCAAGTGCCGATCCGCGGATACGTGGATGTGGTGTGGCGCTCGCGCTAGCGCGCACGGGCGTCGCGACGCTGGCGAAGACACCGCAGTGGATTAGATCTTCACGCACGCAAACAACGGACCACTTCTCACCTCGTCGATGGAAACAAAATGTCCGACCCATCGCCATCGTCGCCTCGATCCTCCGACCGTCTGCTGCGTGTCACCCGACTCGCGGCCTGCTTCGGCTTCATGGTGGTCCAACTCGACATCACCATCGTCAATCTGGCGCTGCCGACGCTGGCGAACGATCTGGCCGCCGACATCGCAGGCCTGCAGTGGGTGGTGGATGCCTACACCCTCCTGTTCGCCTCGTTGCTGCTGTCGGCCGGCGCGATCAGCGATCGCTTCGGTGCCAGACGCAGTTTTCTGATCGGCCTGGGCGGATTCCTGCTGGCCTCGGCGGCATGCGGCCTCGCCCAGAGCCTGACCCAACTGGTGGCGGCGCGCGCCGGCCAAGGATTGTTCGCCGCCTTGATGGTGCCATCCTCGCTGGCCCTGCTCAATCACGCCTACGCGCACGACCCGATACAGCGCGCACGCGCCATGGCGGTGTGGACCGCCTCGGGCGCCGCGGCGGCGGCGATGGGCTTGTTATTGGGCGGGGTGCTGTTGCAAACGCTCGGGTGGCGCAGCATCTTCTTCGTCAACCTGCCGCTGTGCGCGCTCGGCATCGTGCTGGCTTGGCGCATCGCGGAAACGCCGCGCAAACCGGACAGGCGCCTCGATCTGGCCGGGCAGGTGTTGGCGGTGGTCGGCTTGGTCTGTTTGATCGGCGCGATCATTGAGACGCCGCGCCTGGGATTCGATCATGCCGTGGTCCTGGGCGGGTTCGGTTTGGCCGCGGCATGCGCCATCGCGTTTGCGATCGCGCAGACGCGGGTCGCGCAACCGATGTTGCCATTGGCGCTGTTGCGCTTGCCCAACTTCAGCATCGCGCTGTTGTCCGCCATCGCGATCAGTCTGGCCTACTACGGCCTGATCTTCGTCATGAGCCTGTACCTGCAGCAGTTCGCCGGCTATTCGCCGCTGCAGACCGGTCTGGCCTATGTGCCGCTTACCTTGGCCTTCATCGCGGCCAATCTGCTTGGCGGCCGGCTGCTGGCGCGCTATGGCTTTCGCGTCACGATCCTGTCGGGCCTGCTGCTGTGCGCGTCGGGCTTCGCGTGGCTGAGCCGGCTCGGGCACGGAGACAATTACTTTTGGATATTGCCGGCGTTCCTGGCGGTTCCCGCCGGCATGGGGCTGGCCATGCCGGCCACCACGACGATGATCCTGGCCAGCGTGGACCGGTCCTGGTCGGGCATGGCCGCCGCGGTGCTCAATGCGGTGCGCCAGACCGGCGCGGCGCTGGGCGTGGCCTTGTGCGGGCTGTTGCTGGCCGATGCGGTACGCATCGATGCCGGCCTGCGAATCGTGTGCGTCGTTTGCATGGTCGGGCTGCTGGTATCGGCGGGTTTGTCGTGGCGTTATATCCGTGACGGCGGTTCGGCCTGAGCCGGTAAGGTTTGGGTCACTATCGGCGGCTTTGCGCAGCGCTTGTGTACGATGCCAAGTATCGCGGCGACCTGTTTTTCGACCGCCGCATCCAATGCGTTCGTGCCTTCGCCGAACGTCGCGATGCAACAGAAAGGCGCGAGCGAAAGTTCAGCGCGCGACTCATTTGACAGTGGTCGATACCGCTGTTTAGAGTGCCGAGGCGGTATCTCTTGAGGTACGTCGCCGATGAAAATCGGTTCGCGGTGAGAGGCCGCAAGGCTCGAAATCGATGTCCGGTGCGACGGAGTTTCGCCACACGGAGCCGCCGTCTGCCGGGCGACATTCAGTACTCAAGGAGGACCTGCAATGCAAAGCAACGATATCGTCTCCGCCTGGCTCACCGGCGCCAACAACGTCGGCGGTTACAAGAATCCGGCGGGACCGCTCTACATCGAAGGGGAGATCGCGATGGACGAAGCGATGAAGACCCCGTTGACCCACTCCACTTCGATATCGACCTGCCCGAGCGGCCGCTGCTACTGCTGCATGTAAGCCGTTCACGAGGTCGTCGGCGCGCAATCCAGCCGGGTTGCGCGTCGTCTCGGTACTGATTCGGTACTTTCATGGGCCGACGGCCCGCTCTCCCAAATTCCATCGCGGTGTCGCAATGACCGAAAGCCGTATCCACGAGGGCTTCGGTCCGATCATCGATCACTTCACCGCGGCCGCGCGCGACGCGTTCGACTCCCGGCTCGCGGCCTTGCCCGCCGGCCTCGACCCGCGCGAATCCGAACTGATCCGCGCGGCGCTCGCGCAAGCCCTGTACGAGAACGCGCGGCTCAAGCTCAATCGGGTGCTGCTGCTTGAGCTGCATGCGGCCAAGCTCGGCGGCGAGCTTACCGCCGAAGACGAAGCCGGCCGCTTCGCCCAGTTCGTCGCCAAGGCGCTGAGCCCGGAATTCGCCGAACTGCTGCGGCATCGCTACCCACCGCTGCGCGAGCGTCTGCAACGCGCGCTGGATCAGCAATGCGCGGCGATCGAAACATTAGCGGCGCGCCTGATCGCCGATCGCGCGGCGCTGGCCGAGTTCATGGGCGCCGCGCTCGGCCGCCTGATCAAGCTCAGCCTCGGCCAGGGCGACCTGCACGAAGGCGGGCAGACCGTGGCCCGGCTGACCTTCGAAGCCGGACAGGTCATGTACAAGCCGCGTTCGCTGCGCATCGATGCGGTGTTCGATGCGTTCCTCGCTCAACTGTTCGACGAGGAGCAACGCATCCGCGTGCCCGCGGTGCTCGATCGCGACGACTACGGCTGGGCTGCCTTCATCGATCATCGCTACTGCGACGGCGACGACGAACTGCGCCGCTTCTATCGCGGCCTCGGCCATTGGCTGGCGATGCTGCGTCTGCTCGGCGGCACCGACATCCATCTGGAGAATCTGGTCGCGGCCGGCCCGGTGCCGGTGGTGGTCGATGTCGAGAGTCTGTTCGCGGCCGCGCGGCCGGTCGCGTCGTCGAACTATGGCCAGGCCTACGACCTCGCCCAGACCTTGATCCAGGATTCGGTGCTGCGTACCGGCATCGTGCCGTTCCGTTCGCGCAGTGTCGGTTTCGGACGCGCGGATTTGTCCGCCGCCGGCTCCTTGCCGGGCGAGCAGCCGCAACTGCAGGTCCCGGTGATCGCCGACGACGGCACCACCGCCGCGCGGGTGGAACTGGTCGAGGCGGACATGGAGCGGTCGCAGAACCATCCCAGCCCGAACCCCGATGTGTCGCGTTATTGGGATGAGATCACCGACGCCTTTCTCGACGCCTCGCATCGGCTGCGCCGACTCGACGCGGACGGCCGGCTCGCGCTGTTGCTCGCCGCGTTCGAAGGCTGCCGCGCCCGCGACGTGCGCCGCACCACCCAGGTCTACGTGGAAATCGGCCGCATGCTCTGGCATCCGGCGTCGCTGCACGAGGAAGCCAAGGCGATCGAGCGCGCCCGCACTCTGTTTTCCAGCGCCACTGGAGGCGCGCGGCCGTCGCCGGAGGATATCGCCGGCGAAATCGAGGCGCTGCGCTACGGCGACATCCCGATCTTCGCGCTGTCGCTGTCGCCCGAACGCATCGCCGCGACGCTCGCCAACTGGCGCGGCATGCGGATCGAACTGGAGGAAATGACGATCCGCAGTTCGCTGGTGGTCACCCAGCTCAACAGCGGCGCGGATGGTCCGGACCAGCGCGACAGCCGGTCGCATTACGCTCGCCATCCGCATCGCGACCGGCTCGACGAACGCAGGCGCCGGCTGGCCGCCGACACGATGCGGCGTCTGTTGCAGCTTGCCGTGCATGGCGAAGACGGCTCGGTCACCTGGATCACGCCGGAAAGTTTCGGTAGCCAGGGCTGGCATGTGCAGCCGTTAGGCGCCGACGCGTATTTCGGCCTCGGCGGCGTGGCGGTGACCTTGGCCGGCTACCGCCATGAAGTCGCGCACGGACGCGCGGATCCGGTCGCGGGCGTGGATGAAGCGCTCGAAGGTGCATTGCTCGCCCTGCAAACCTTCGTCGCGGCCGAAACGCCGGCAACGGTCGGCGGTTTCACCGGCGACGGCAGCCGCATCTGGGCCTGGCTGGTGTTGCACGATCTGCTGAGGCGGCCGCAATTGCTCGCCAATGCTTGTGCGTGCGCGGCGGCGTTGGAGCAAAAAGGCTTCGACGACGATCCCAGCCTCGATATCACCGATGGCAGTTGCGGCGCCATCGCGCCATTGCTGGGCCTCGCCGAGGCAAGCGCCGATCCACGCTGGCTGGCGCTCGCCGCACGCGCGGCCGCGCATCTGGAATCGAAAGTGCGGGTCGACGAACAAGGTACCTACTGGCTCACCGCGGGCATAGCCGACCCGATCGGCGGCTTCGCCCACGGCGGCTACGGCATCGGTTGGGCCTTGGCACGCCTGGTCCAGACCGAAGCCGGCAGCGAAGACGATCGTCGACGCTGGAACGCGCTCGCCGAAGGCGCGTTCGCCTTCCAGGACTCGCTGTTCGACGCGGCGGTCGGCAACTGGCGCGACGTGCGCATGAAGGACACGGTCAACTTTCCGACCTGGTGCAACGGCGGAGTCGGCATCGGCCTGGCCGCGGCCGATCTGTATGCACGCAATGGCGATCCGCGCGATCTGCGCGACTTGCGACGCGCGGTGGCGGCGTCGCGCGGCCAATGGGGCTTTACCCACACGCTCTGCCACGGCGATTTCTCGCTGTGGGAATTGCTGGTGCGCGCGGCGGCGCTCGATCCGCAAGGTTCCGCGATCGATTTTGATGAGGCGACCGCCGAAGTGGTCTCGGCGATCGAAGAGCACGGCATCGTCGGCGGCATCACCCGTCAGGCATTCACGCCTGGTCTGATGACCGGTCTGGCTGGGGCGATTCATGCGCTCAACCGGATGCATCCCGATTGCAATCTGGCTTCGCCGTTGTTGCTTGAATGCCGGCGGAAAAATGCGAAGGAGCGCGAGACGGTGGCGGACATGGAGGCATTGGCGATTTCCTGAGCGTGCGTCCTAGATAGCGGACGTCTTCTCGCCTTGAACGGCCGGTTCTCTCCGCCAGCGTGAAAGCCGAATGTCGGCCCAGGAACGCTCCGGCGCGTCAGGGCCTTTGCACGCTCACCAGATCGCCGTTCGATCCTCGTTCGAACAAGCGATGCTCGCGCGTTTGCTCCGGATTCCAGCCCGCCGCTATCGCGGCATCGATGGCCAAGCGCACCAGTTTCGGAGTGACGGGGGCCAGTTCGAAAAGCTCGTGGCGCCGTTCGCTGGGCGCCGTGATGATCGGGCCATAGTTCAGCCATGGATCGTCGAAGCGGATGCGGACTTCGAGCGGGAAATCCTTGCGCCCTCGCTGCTTCGACCAGACTTTCAGGACGACGTGGTTGGGATCGATGGGACGAACGATCCATGAGTACTTGGTCGCTCCAATCGTCATCAGCCGGGGTCGCGCTTTCGTGGGCATGCGGGTCGTTCTGGGCTTGGCGGCAATAAGCGATGACGAGTGTATCCGCTTACAGCGAATCGCCCGCGGCATTATGGATCGTTGTTGCGCGCAACGCCCGCAGCGATACATCGATGGAACAGATCGAAGCATCCGCGATCGGCCAGGCGCAAACGCGCTGCGCTAGCATGAGCCGTATTGAACTCGCCAAGTGGAGCGGTGCTTTGTCGTTCTCAGATCCCCAAGCGGTCGCTCGTTACGCACAAGGCCCGGTCAGGCAGGTTCCCGGCTTTCACGCCCTGCAGCAGATGACGGCGTTACTGCTCGCCGAGGCGGTTCCTGGCGATGGCGAAGTGCTCGTTCTCGGCGCCGGCGGCGGCCTGGAGTTGAAGGTCTTCGCCGACGCGCAGCCCGAATGGCGTTTCGTCGGCGTGGATCCGTCGGCCGAGATGCTGAAACTGGCGAGCGAAACCCTCGGCCCGCTCGCATCGCGGGTCGAACTGTGCGAAGGCTATATCGACACCGCGCCGGTCGGCCCGTTCGACGGCGCGACTTGTCTGCTGACCCTGCATTTTCTGCCCGCCGAAGAACGCCTGCGCACGCTGGTCGAACTCAGGCGACGACTCAAGCCCGGCGCGCCGTTGATCGTGGCCCACCACAGCGTTCCCGACGATCGCAAGCTGCAATGGCTTCATCGCTATGCGGAATTCGCGGTGGCGTCCGGTGGTATTCCCGCGCAGGACGCGGGCAAATCGGTCGTCGCACTCGACAGCCGGCTGCCCATGCTTTCGCCCGAACAGGATGAGGCGTTGTTGCGCGACGCCGGATTCGAGAATGTCGAACTGTTCTATGCCGCGTTCACGTTCAAGGGATGGGTGGCGTACAACCCGTCCTAACCGCGGCTGATCGGAAGTCTACGAGCCGCTACCTTCTACCGAGGTGCCTGCACGCCTCACCGGCTTCACCGTCGCTTCCACCAGTAAAGCCATCGCCGATGGGATTTACATTCCGCGGTAGAGCACCAAGCAGCCGCGATGAATTTCCGACGTTGTCGCGGCGATTTCGGCCTGACCATGCATCGACGGCATGCAGCGTTCGCGTAGACGATTCAACTCGACATCGATGGCGATCGTGTACGCTCGCGTCTCACGGCGGCATCCAGCCGAACAGGCTTGGCGACGCGGCCGATTCGAGGTCGAGCCGTATGGGAGAGGAGATCGTTTGCATGCCGACTGGAAACCTGTTCGCCGATGCCGATGCGCCTGTCCGGGGCGAACGCTTCGAGACCTTGCTCGCGCACAAAAACCTGGTCGTCGAACGAATCCTCAGCTCCGCCGCGACGGTTCCGATGGAATACGTGCAGGCCCAGGACGAGTGGGTCGCGCTGCTGCAGGGTGAGGCGACCCTGGAGGTCGCGGACGAGACCATCGAGTTGCAGGCCGGCGGTTATGTGTTCTTGCCCGCCGGTACACCGCACACTGTGCGAAGGGTTTCGCAGGGAGCGGTCTGGTTGGCGATTCATCTGCATCCGGCGCCGATGTCGGGCGATTGAGGCGCCAGGCGACGGTCGCATCGCTCGCTGGACTGAGCGCGGGCTGGTTCCACGTCCGCGCCTGAATCCCTGGCCATTCTCATCGGCAGACGCGTGCACGGCGGTACAGGCGACGCCGCGATCCACTCCGTCATGCGTCATCAATGACATATGCGGCTTGCGTCGCAGCCCGCGGATACCGACCTTTTGTCGCATTTAATTCAGTGGAGGAATCGGTGAAAGCCTGCTTTTTCGTTTCGATAGCGGCGAGTCTGTTGATCGGCTGCGCCACCGCGGGTCCGAGCGCGGCGAAGGGTCGCGCGGACTCGCTGAGCTCCCGTCTGGTGGGTACCTGGCAGGTCATGGAAATGACCGACACCGATTCGTCCGGCGTCGTCCGGCACCCCTATGGCGAGCATCCGCTCGGATACATCGTCTACGACGCGACGGGCCATATGCACGCGCAGGTCATGCGAACGCCCGCGACACCGCCGTTCGCCGCGGGCGACCAGAACGGCAGCGAGCGCGAAGTCCGCGCCGCTTACGACGGTTATGTCGCGTACTTCGGCACCTACCGGGTCGATGAAGCGCAGAGCAAGGTGATCCATCAGGTGCAAGGCAGCCTGATGCCGAGTTACACCGGCACCGATCAGCCTCGCCCGATCAAGCTGGTCGGGGATGAATTGATCATCGAAGGCAGCACGCCCGAAGGCGGTTTCTACCGGCGCTTGCGCAGAGTGAAGTAGCGGACGTCCGCGACGAGCAAGGCGTTGACGTGCAAGGCGCGATCCTGCTCGAGGCCACGACCGCGCGCACCCAGGACCTGATCGAGCGCGTCGGCGGAACGCCGAAGTTCATCGCCGTCGCCCTGAAGTAACGGGCGAATGCCGCGGCCTGCAGCGGCGGTTCTTTCGCCGGCTATCGCGCCAGTTGCTCGTTCGTCCCGGATCGGCAGGATCCCGATGTCTATTCGTACAACTGCTTCGGCGTGATGAAAGCGAGGATTTCGCCAGCCATTACGTGGTGACGCAGCGCGCCGTCGCCGATGTCGTGAACGGAAAACCGCGGGTGGTCGACCCAGCCGAAACCGCGTCGCGGCTCGGTCGGGTCGAGAAGAACGGGCCGTCGTCTACACGGCCCAGGATGGCTCAGTGGCCCTTGCCGTTACCCTTGCCGTTGCCGTTGCCGTGGCCCTTGTCTTTGCCGTGGCCCTTGCCGCCGCCGTGCGATTCGCCGCCCTTGTGGCTCTTGCCCTTGCCGTGGCCTTGCGAAGACGGATGGCCGGAGTCGTACGAGCGGTGATCGGGTCCTTTCGACTTGCCATGGCCCTTACCGGGTCCATGATCGGCCCAGTTCACATGCACGGACTGATCGACACGGATCGGATAGCCCCAACGGTCGTAAGTCGTCACCGCGCCGCGCTTGAGCGCATGGAACGCGGGCGAGCCGGGCTTGATGCCCATGCGCTTGGCGACCGCGCCCCAACCCTGCCCGGGGTTGCGGTCGTACTCGCGCACGACGTTCTGGCAAGGCACGCCGAGCGAACGCGCGAGCGCGCAGGCGTAGTAGACATCGCCCGGCGCCCAGCGCCGACGCTGCAGCAGCTCTTCGACGTACGAACGCGGCGCACCGTAGTAGCCGCTGATTTCGTCGACGAAAGGCTCCGGATAACGGCGGCCGTAATCGTTGATCTCGCCCAGCCGCGTATCGACCCAGACGTCGCCGGTGCGGATGTTGTAGCCGACGGTCTGGGCCTGCGCCGACAGGGCCAGGGAAAAGCTCAAGCCGAGCATCAGGCATAGAGCGGAACGTTTCAGGGATTTCATCGCAGGCACCTCGTCGTAGTGCATCAGAGCGGGAACGGCGATCGCGCGGCATCCTTCGGCGCGCCGTGGCGAGAGCTTAGCGCCAAAGACCGCCGGTGGCGGGACCGGGCCGTAGCCGTTCAGCGGCCATGCCGGGGCATGACCAGGAGGTGGGCTTGAGACGGGTCCGATCGGGCCCGTTGACGTCAGGTTCATCAGCGATGCAGGCCTGTGCCATGGAGTACCGGATGCCGCTCACAGTGAGTGGACGTCGCCATCGACGTCCGCTCATGCTGGCTTATACACCCGTCGTTTCGTCGCGGGCGCGGGGATCAGCGTTCGGGTTCCCACACGAAGCTGTCGCCCTGAGCCTTGAACTGGCCCAGGCCGGGGAACGGGAAATGCACGGCGTACACGCGCAGCTTGCCGTCGGCGGCGCGTTGCATCAGCGCGCGCCGGCTGGTCTGAGCCAACGGTGCGTTCTGGTCGTATTGCACGGTCCACTCCGGGCGCTGCACCGAGATCACGAAGTGATGCGCGCTGTCGCCGATGTAGAGCAGGCGTTGATCGCCAGATGCGATCTCGTAAGCGCTGTGGCCCGGGGTATGTCCGTCGACGGCCACCGCGGTCACCACGCCGGGCACGATCGCCGCGCCGGGCTGGAAGGTTTCGACCTTCGGCGCGATCGCGGCGACCAGCTTGGCGGATCCGTCGTCTTTCTTCATCGCATCCCATTCGGGCGCCGACAGATGGATCTTGGCGTTGGCGAAAGCGAGCGCGCCGTCCTTGCCGAGCAGGCCGCCGGCATGATCGGCATGGTGATGCGAGAGGAAGATGTCGGTGACCTGCGAGGGCTCGACGCCGGCCGCGCGCAGCGACGCCGGCAAGCGTCCGGCGCGCGCGAACGAGGCATCCGCCGCGCCGGTATCGAACAGCAGCACCTGCGCGCCGCTGCGCACCAGCAGCGGTTGAATGCTCAGGTGCAGGGTGTCGGTCGGTTGGCCCGCCGCGGTCAGCAGCGCGTTGACCGCATCGGCCGGTTGGCCGATGGCGAAGGTCTTACCGTCGTTGGCGACGTCGATGTCGCCGTCTTTCAGCGCCACCGCGTCGAGCGTGCCGATTTTGAAACGGAACACATCGGCGTTCGCGGGCTGCGGCGCGGATGTCGCGGCCGGGGCGGGCGCCGGGGCGTCCGCCTTGGGTGTTTCGGTCGGCAGCGGCCGGGATTGCGGGCATCCGGCCAGCATCGCGGTGGTGAACAGCGCGAGCGCCAAGGTGGAGAGGTGGTTACGGGCCATGAGGATGCTCTCAAGGGGAGAGGGATGCGGCGCGCGACGCCGTCGATGGCGCCGCGGCGCGATGCACCGTCCACATTCTCGGATGCGATCAGGACGAGGGCAAGGTCGCTCGCGCGCAGCAGTCGCCGACGCTTCGGGTTGCGAACGGACACGAAGTCGATCGGACTTCGCGCCACGATCAGGCTTGCCGATCGGGCCTCGCGGCATACACATTGGCCACCGTCACCGATCCGTCCGGGCCATGCACCGGTACCAGAATGCGCAGGTATTCGTCGCCTTCGAACGCATCCAGCCGCGCCCAGTGCGCGGGCAAGTCGTCGGATGCGAATAGCTGCACTTCGATCGCGTCGCCCGCTTCGGACCAGCGCAAGGCCGGGTAGCCCATGTCGGCGCCCCATCCCGATTGCTCCAACCGTCCGGTGACGAAGTGCCCCGGCGTCCAGCTGCCGTCCAGATCGCTGAGGTGATGATGGTTCGGCTTGCCGGGCGCAAGGGTTCCGTACACGGCGAAGCGGCGATCCGCCTGACAGCGCTCGGCGAAATGGCGTTCGATCGCTTGCGCGGCTTCGCTTGCCGCTTCGGCGCGCAGGCGGTTGAGGCGCAGCAGCGCATCCAGATCGGTATTGTCGAAGTCCACCGCGTTCATTGCATTGCTCCAGTCGATCGTCGAAGTCGGATAGTACGGATGCAGCGCGCTGCGATCACCACGTCAGCCATTGCCGCAACAGGGGATTGGTTTGCAGCGGGTCTTCCATCGTCGGCAGATGGCCGCAATCGGGTATTCGCGCGAGCACCGCGCCGGCGATGCCGCGCTGGATCTCCTCGGCCGCCGCGGGCGGGTTGAGCACGTCGTCTTCGCCGACCACGACCAGGGTCGGCACCGCGATCGAGGCCAGCAGCGGTCGCGAATCGGGCCGTTGCAGAATCGCCGCCTGCTGGCGCCGGTACGCGTGCGCGCCGACCCGTTGCGCCATCGCCCGCACCTCCGCGCCGATCGCCGAATGCACATGGCGCGGGTGCACCAACGTCGGCAGCAATTGCTGGGTGACGCCGGCGAAGCGTCCGCGTTCGAGCAATCGCAGGCCGGCGCGTCGTTGCTCGGCGCGCGCCGGCGAGTCTGGCGCGGCGCGGGTGTCGAGCAGAGCCAGCCGACAGACGCGCTCGGGTTGCTGGCGCAGGACTTCGAACGCCACATAGCCGCCCATCGACAATCCGGCCAGGGCGAACCGCGGCGGCGCATCAGCCAGAACGCGCGCGGCCATGCTCGCCACGCTGTCGTCCAGACTCAGGTCGGCGATGGTCGGCGCGGCGATATCGGCCAGATCGCGCGCCTGATCGCGCCACAGGCGTTCGTCGCAAAGCAGGCCGGGCAGAAACAGCAGCGGTTGCTTGTCGCTCACGCGTCGCTGCTGTCCGGTTGGCGTGGGTCTTCGATCCGGGTCGCCAATACGATACCCGCCAGCGCCAGGCTCGCGGTCAACGCGACTTCGCCGGTCCAGCCGCCGTGCTGCCAGGCCCAGCCGCCGATCACGCCGGTCACGCTGGAGCCGAAGTAGTAGAACAACAGATACAACGACGAAGCATGGCCCTTGTCGGCGCGCGCGAGCCGTCCGACCCAGGCGCTGGCGACCGAATGGGCGACGAAGAAACCGATCGTGATCAGACAGATGCCGACCACGATCAAGGGCAGCGAAGCGGCCAGCGTGACCACGGCGCCGGCGGTCATGATCGCGATGCCGCCAATCAGCGGCGCGCGTCCGCCGAAGTGATCGGCGAGACGGCCGCCGAACGGCGAGGAGAACATGCCGAACACGTAAGCCAGGAAGATCAGGCTGATCCCTGCCGGCCCCAGAGCATAGGGCGCGCCGGCTAGGCGGAAACCGACGTAGTTGAACAGCGCCACGAACACGCTGGTCAGCAAGAAGCCGATCACGAACAAACGCAGCAGGCCCGGATGAGCCAGATGCGCGCGCCAGGACTCGAGATGATGACGCACCACGAAACCACGACGCGGCGCGAACCGGCGCGACGGCGGAAGCAGCGCGGCGAAGCCGATCGCCGCGATCAGCCCGAACGCGCCGATCGCCGCCATCGCCGAGCGCCAGGAACCGATCTCGACCAGCAAGCCCATGCCGACCCGGCCCATCATTCCGCCGAACGCGGTGCCGGCGACGTACAGGCCCATCGCGCCGCTCAGATGGCGCGGGTCCATTTCCTCGGCCAGGTAGGCCATCGCCACCGCCGGCACGCCGCCGAGCATCGCGCCTTCGATCGTTCGCGCCAGCAACAGCAAGCTCCAGTCCGGCGCGACCGCGGCGAGCAGGTTGCAGGCCGCGGCCAGGGCCATCGAGGCGAACATCAGGCGTCGCCGCGACACCTGCTGCGACAGCGCGCCGGCGATGAAGATCGCGATCGCCAGCGCCGCGGTGGTCAGCGACAGCGCGAGCGAACTGACCGCCGGAGCGAGAGCGAAATCGCGCGCGAACTCCGGCAGCAGCGGCTGCACGCAGTACAGCAGCGAGAAGGTCGAACAGCCGGCCAGGAACAGGGCGAAATTGGCGCGGCGATAGGCGCTGGTGCCACGTTCGATCGGCGCGGCGAGGGCGGATAGCGGCAGGGGTGTCGTGCTCATGCGGGCAGGATGGCGCCGCGTGTTTCATTCGTCCAATATATGAAACCTACATGCTCCATATGTTTTGGAGATATCGATGGAACTGCGCCATATCCGCTATTTCCTGGCCGTCGCCGACGAGCGCAACTTCACCCGCGCGGCGGAACGGCTCGGCATCGGCCAGCCGCCGTTGAGCCAGCAGATCCGCGATCTGGAAACCCAGATCGGCGCGCGTCTGTTCCACCGGGTACCGCATGGCGCCGAACTCACCGACGCGGGCCGCGCCTTTCTCGAACGCGTGCGCACATTGCCCGAGCAGGCCAACGCGGCGATGCGTCAGGCGCAGCGCGCGGCGCGCGGCGAGACCGGCGCGCTGCGTCTTGGTTTCACTTCATCGGCGATCCTCGCGCCGCTGACGACCCGGGCGATCCGCGATTTCCGCCGCCGCTACGCCGATGTCGAACTCACCTTGGAGGAAGGCAACAGCGCCTATCTTTCGGCGAAGCTGCGCGACGGGTCGCTGGACCTGGCGTTCCTGCGCCCGGACGGTTCCGAGAACGGCGACATGCGTCTGTATCCGCTGCTCGACGAGGCGATGATCGCCGCGCTTCCGAGCGCGCACCCGGCCGCGCGCGACGGCCGGCGCAAATCGATCCACCTGACCGAACTGCGCGAGGATTCGTTGATCCTGACGCCGCGCACGGTCGGCCCGACCCTGCACGACGCGATCGTCGGCGCCTGCCGTCATGCCGGATTCGAACCGCGCCTGGGCCAGCATGCGCCGCAACTCGCCTCGTCGCTGGCATTGGTCGCGGCCGAACTGGGCGTGTCGATCGTGCCCGAGGCGATGCGCCGGTTCGCGTTGCCCGGCATCGTCTATCGCGACATCGCCGGCCTGCAACCGATCGCGCGTCTGGCGCTGGCGCATCTGCTCGATCAGGAATCGGCGCAGACGAAAAATTTCGTGGCGCTGACCTGCGCGGACCGTCCGCCCGAGCAGAACGACATTGCCCGGTCCGAGGGCGCGGCGAAGAAACGTCGGACGCCGCCGAGGTGACGGCGGAAGCATGAAGCGTCATTCGCTGCGGTGAAGTGCAGGAACTGCAGGCGCGCGGTTGCCATCATCCGCGCTGCTCGTTCGCGTGGATCGCGCAGGCCCAGGAAATCGCCATGATCCAGCTCACATCGGCCTGTGGACGCACACCACTGGCGGCGATTGCAGCCTGCGGTTCGCGATACCGCCCTGGGGGCCGTGCAAGGCGCGGATCGATGCGCTGCGATCTTGTGTCGCGCCGCGTTATCCCAGTGCCGGCCTCAGCCCAGCGCCGGCTTCAACCTAATGCAGTATCCAGCACCATCATCAACACGAACCCGATCATCAACCCGGCCGTGGCGAAACTCTCGTGGCCCTTGCGATGCGATTCGGGAATGATCTCGTGGCTGATCACGAACAGCATCGCGCCCGCGGCGAAGCCCAGCCCCCACGGCAGCAAGGCGTGCGAATGACTGGTCACGGCCGCGCCGAGCACGGCGCCGACCGGTTCGATCAGACCGCTCGCGGCGCCGATGAACACCGACCATAACCGGCCATAACCCGCGGCCAGCAACGCCACCGCCACCACCAGGCCTTCGGGCACGTCCTGGATCGCGATGCCGATCGCCAGCGCATTGGCGCGCACCGCGCCCTCGTTGCCGGCATAACCCACGCCGATCGCCAGGCCCTCGGGCAGGTTGTGCAGCGCGATAGCGAACACGAACAGCCAGGTGCGACGCAGTTTTCCCGGCGACTGTCCTTCGCGGCCCTTGATGAAGTGCTCGTGCGGCACGACTCGATCGATCAGCATGATCGTCGCGCCGCCCAGCAGCACGGCGAGCCCGATCACCAGACTGGCGCCGCGTTCGCCACCGCCGAACTGGGCGGTGGCCTGCGCCGCCGCCAGGCCTGGAATGATCAGCGAGAACGCGCAGGCCGCCAGCATCACCCCGGCGCCGAATCCGAACAGAGTGTCCTGGATGCGATCGGACAGGCGTTGCGAGAACAACACCGGCAGCGCACCCAGTGCCGTCGCCAGCGCCGCGACCGAACCGCCGACGAACGCGGCGCGCACCGCCGGCACGCTGTCGATGAAGCGCCACGCGTCGGCGATCATCGCCATCGCGCCCAGCGCGAGGATCGCCAGCCCGAACCATTGCGCCACGCTCAACCTGCGACCGAACACCGTCGCGCGCGCGCCGCTCATCGCGCCCCCGGCGCGGGAATCAGTTCTGCGCCTGTGCATACCGCCTCGCCACTTCCGGCCAATTCACCACGTTGTAGAACGCGGCGATGTAGTCCGGCCGCCGGTTCTGGTACTTCAGGTAATACGCGTGCTCCCACACGTCCAGGCCGAGGATGGGCACGCCGCCCGAACCAATCCCACGCATCAGCGGGCTGTCCTGATTGCCGCTGCTCTCGACGCCGAGCTTTCCGTCCGCGCTCACCACCAACCACGCCCAGCCGCTGCCGAAGCGGGTCAGCGCGGCCTTGGTGAAGGCGTCCTTGAAGGCGTCGAAGCCGCCGAGGTCGGACTCGATCGCCTGCGCCAACGCGCCGTCGGGTCGACCGCCGCCGCCTTGATCGGCGGGCGCCATGACCGTCCAGAACAGACTGTGGTTGGTATGGCCGCCGCCGTTGTTGCGCACCGGTGCGCGCAGGTGTTCGGGCAGGCGGTCGATCTCGGCGATCAGCGTTTCCACCGCGACGCCGTCGTGTTCGCTGCCTTGCAGCGCCGCGTTGAGATTATTGATGTAGGTCTGGTGATGCTTGCTGTGATGGATCTCCATCGTCTTCGCATCGATATGCGGCTCGAGTGCATCAAAGGCGTAGGGCAGGGCGGGAAGCGCGTAAGTCATGGCGGGTTTTCCGAAGGCGGGAGAGGGGGCAAAGCGAATCAGTGAAGCGCGGCTGCGCCCAGCGACGACAACGCCGACAGACCATCGCGCAACAGGGCTTGGGTTCTCGCGCATGCGCCGTGGCGGGTCTGCCAGTCGAGCAGCGCGAGTCGGGTGCGGCTGAGGTGATGCACGGCGCGGCGACGCGCGGCATCGGGCGCAAGCGGATCGGCGGCGATCCGGATCAGGGCTTCGTGCGGCAGGCACAAGTGGTCGAGCGTGCCGGCCGGATCGCGGCGCTGGCGATGGGTTTCGGACACGTTGTGATGGGCCACGACCAGGGCGGCGAGGCAGTCGTCAGGGCAGGCGGCGAGCGCCGGACTTGCGATCAGCGCGAGCGCTGTCTGCAATGCCTGCCGGTACAGGCGCTGCGCATGCGCGATCTGGCGTCGGTCGAAGGCCGCGTTGGCCTGGCGCGTCAGCTCGCGCCATTGGGCGAGTCCGGTTTGCGCATCCGGTTGCGGGATCGTTTCAAGGCTGGACTGCGCACGCATGGGCGGCTCCTCGGTTGCAAGGGGCCCTTTGCGTGAGGATCTGCGTGCGTATTCAGGCGCTGGGATGATAGCCACGCGCCGTTCGGTCCGTCCAGTCGCGTCGATGGCACGGACTGTCTGATCAGGCGGTCATGATTCGACCTGGATCACGCTTCCGCGACGGCGTTCATGGATCGGGCCGGGTGGTGATCGGCGCGTGCTGCGCCATCAGCTCAGTGATCCAGTCGATGAACACCCGCAGTTTGCGGCTGACATGTCGGTTGGGTGGGAACGCCAGGTACAACGGCATCGGTTCCATCCGCCAATCCTCGAACAAGGGGATCAGTTCGCCGCTAGCCGCATGCGCCTTCGCCATGTAATCCGGCAACCACAGCACGCCCATGCCGGCCAGGCCCGCGGCGAGATAGGCGTTCCCGTCGTCGACCGCGAGCACGTAGCGGCCTTGCACGTCGATGCTTTCTGCGCCGCGCTGCATGGCGTAGCGAAAGACCTTGCCGCTGCGCGCCCAATGGAAGCCGACGATGCGGTGATGGCTGTCCTCCAGTTCGCTTGGATGCGACGGCGCGCCGACGCGCTGCAGATAGCTAGGCGCCGCATACACGCGCAGTTGCAGATCGCCGACATGCCGCGCCATCAGCGACTGATCGGTGAGCGCGCCGCCGCGCACCACGCAGTCGACGTGTTCGCCGATCAGGTCGACGATACGATCGCTCACGCCCATGTCGAACTGGATGTCCGGGTATTGCGCGTGGAACGCGGGCAGCGCCGGCATCAGGATCATGCGCGCGAGCGGGCTGGGCACGTCGACCCGCAACCGGCCCTTGGGCGCCGCCGAGGCGCTGGACAGGCTGGTCTCGGCATCGTCCATGTCGGCCAACAGGCGCACCACGCGCTCGTAGTAAGCGGCGCCGTCGGCGGTGACGGCGAGCTTGCGCGTGGTGCGGTTGAGCAGGCGCACGCGCAAGCGCGCTTCCAGTTGCTGCACCAGCTGGGTCACGCTGGTCTTGCTCATGTGCAGGGTCTGCGCCGCCTTGGTGAAGCTGCCGGCTTCGACCACGCGAACGAAGGCCTGCATCGCATCGAAACGGTCCATCCGTGCTCCGGCCGGGTCGGGGATTGTTTGGATTCTACGGACAGTGATGACCGTACTGGCCTGTTTATCCGCCGGAACCTGTGTCCTAGAGTCCTGGCATCGTTGCAGCGCGGGTCGGCTGCGATTCCTCGATGGAGATAACTCAGTGAACAAACGCGACGTGGTCTTCCCCGCCGGGCGCCAGGCGCTCTACGAACGCAATCGCTACTCGCCAGCGATCCGCTCCGACGGTTTCCTGTTCGTCTCCGGCCAAGTGGGCAGCCGCGAAGACGGTTCGCCCGAGCCCGAACTGACCGCGCAGGTGCGACGCGCGTTCGACAACCTCAACGCGATCCTGCAAGCCGCGGGCTGCACGTTCGACGATGTGGTCGACGTGACCGTGTTCATCGTCGATCCCGAAACGAACTTCGACACCATCTGGAGCGTTCTGCCCGATTACTGGGGCAGCGCGCCATACCCGACCCTGACCGGCATCGGCGTGACCTGGCTGTACGGCTTTCAGTTCGAGATCAAGGTGATCGCCAAACTGCCGCGGACGGATGCGTCGGCAGCCTGATCCACGCCGCGGCGTTCGTCATAGGCCCAGTTGCCGTTCCAGTTCGCGGCGCCGGGCCTGCAGTCGGGCGAAGTTGCGACAGGCCTGAATCAGCACGGCCACCGCGACGGCGAGCATCGCGGCGCCCATCGCGGCCGCGGCCTGGTAAACCGGGCCGCCCGCGGTGAGCGCCATCGCCGATGCGCCGGCGAAAAACAGCGTGGTGAACGTCACCGCCATCCAGCCCGCCACCACCCGGTGATTGGCCAGCAGAGGCCTGCGATGACGCAGCACCCACACCGCATACACGACCCAACTGGCACCGATGCCGAGCATGACCGTGAGCGCGACCCGGGTGCGGCCCGACAACGCAGGCTCGGTTGCGAGCAATGCGCCGAGCAGCACGCTCATCATCAGCGCCGCCAACAACAAGGCGACATGGCCATAGCGTGAGCGCGTGGACAGCGCATGCGTGGTCAGCTGCCGCAGTTCCGCCTCCAGCGAGCGTGGCGAGGATTGGATGATCATGAGCGCGATGCCTCCGGGACAATGTGTTTGCGTAACAGCGTTCTGGCGCGGAACAGCCGGGATTTGACCGTGCCGAGCGGAATGCCCAGCGCGGCGGCGATATCCGCCAGCGACAGCTCTTCGAGGTAGAACAGCGTCAACACTTCGCGTTCGATCAACGGCAGCGACGCCATGCCGACGGCGAGCGCCCGCTCCATATCCTCGTCGTCGTCGTCCGCCTCGACCGTCGCCAGCTCATCGAGATCAATGCCGCTGTCCACGGGCATGGCATAGCGGGTTCGCAGCCGGTCCATGAAGCTGCGGTGCGCGATCCCGAACAGCCAGGCGCGGAACTGCGCGGCCTCGCGCAGTTTTCCCAGCCCCTGCAACGCGCGCAGCCACACCTCCTGGGTGAGGTCGTCGGCCAGTTCGGGGTCATTGCACAGCTTCAGCGCATACCGATGCAGCGAGCCGGACCAGCGCCGGATCAGATCGTCGAACGCCGCGCGCTCGCCCAACTGGCAGCGCACGACCAGCAACAGGTCGGCGCGCGCTTGGTCGATGGGTTCGCGGTCGGATGCGTGTTCGTCCACTGACGGACTCTCCTTCACTCGTCCCCAAGGTAGTCGGTGCATGGGGAAAAAGGTTCACGCTGCGCCGGCGGGACCTTCCAGGCCGCAATCGGCAGTCGCCGGGCGCCGGGTGCTGCCTGGGTCGCATGCTGGAGAAGCGGCGCCGGATCGTCCAAGATCCGGCCACGCGCCGCGCCTGGTTCGGCAACGACGACGCAGGCGCATCGTGGCAAGCTTGAGCGCGGTCTGGCCGCGCCGATGAATCATGACCCCGGACGGAATCCGACCTCGATGAATGCTTTCGCACGTCTGCTATCGGGATGCCTGCTCTCCACGCTCGCGGTTGGCGGCGCGGCCTTCGCGCAGCAGCGCAGCCAGCAACCGGCCGAAGCCGACGCGGTGGCGGCGACATCGATCCAGGACGGGCCGTACCTGAGCTACGGCGCCTCGCAGGTGCAGGCGCAGTGGGTCTGCGACGGCGAGGTGATCCGCAAGACGTTCAAGGCGCGGCGATGGCCCCTGCGGATACCGCCTCGCTGCGGTTATCCCGATCCCATCGACGTCAGGGCGAAGGCGGTCGCCGAACCCACATCGTCGATCAGCGGCGTCGACCGCATCGTCGCCCTGTCCGACATCCACGGCCAGTTCGATCTGGCCGTGCGCTTGCTGCAAGCCAATCACGTCATCGATAAGCGGCGTCGCTGGAACTACGGCAACGGTCACCTGGTCGTGGTCGGCG
The DNA here is from genome assembly GCF_057655755.1 of Lysobacter sp. Soil_N_51. NCBI lineage: Bacteria > Pseudomonadati > Pseudomonadota > Gammaproteobacteria > Lysobacterales > Lysobacteraceae > Lysobacter > Lysobacter sp. Soil_N_51. The sequence continues at coordinate 215,105 of NZ_JBDGLR010000010.1, forward strand.
ATGTGTTCGATCGTGGCCCGCGCGTCACTGAGACGTTCTGGCTGCTGTATCAGTTGCAGCAGCAGGCGCGCGACGCCGGCGGCGACGTGCATGTGCTGCTCGGCAATCACGAAACCATGGTGCTGTACGACGACCTGCGTTACGTCAACCCGAAGTACCTGCGCGGCGCCGAGTTGTTGGGCAAATCCTACCCGCAGCTGTACGACGCCGACAGCGTACTGGGCGCGTGGCTGCGCACACTGCCGACGATGCTGAAGATCGACGACCTGCTGTTCGTTCACGGCGGCATCGAGCCGGGTCATTTCGATCTGCATCTGGATCGCGACGCGGTCAACGCGCGCTACCGGCAATCGCTCGGCCTGGCCAAGACCACGGTGAAACAAGACCCGCTGTTCGCGCCGCTCTACGACGGAAAGACCAGCCCGATCTGGTACCGCGGCTACTTCAAGCAAGGCGAACTCGCCCAGAACGACGTGCAGACGATCCTCGACCGACTTGGCGTGAGCCGGATCGTCGTCGGCCATACCTCGATGGAGCATGTCGGCGGCTACTTCGACGGCCGCGTGATTGCCGTCGACAGCAGCATCAAGGAAGGCCGCTCCGGCGAATTATTGTTCGTCGAGAACGGACGCTTGGAACGCGGCATGCTGGATGGAAAACGCGTGCCGCTTTGAGTCGGGTGCGGGGCTTGGTACGACCGCGGAGCGTGGCGTGGCGGTATGGGCGGGACACAGCGGCTGGAAAGGACGGGCAACCACGACAGGCACGGTCTAGACTGGCGGTAATCGGCAGTAGGAAGCTCGCCATGAAATTTCGCCCTCTCGCGGTCTTGCTCGTTCTGGTGTGCTGCGCGCTGACAAGCTGCAAAACCATCGAGCCAGCCAATAGCACGCTCGAAGATTTGCAACAGGCGTCGATGCCCAAGCTGATTGGTAGCGTGTCGCCCGAGCATGAGCAGCGGCGCGCCAAGGCGGCGATGGTGCAGTGGGTCGAGCAGTATCTGAAGCACGAATATCGAGTGGTCGGCCAACGTTTCGTCTTGACCGCGCCCGGGGACACCGCAGGAGCGGCGATCGGCTCCAAGGCGCATCAATATGTCACGCAGAACTTGGGTGGCGCGATGCATATCGATGGCTGGTATGACGATGATAAGTACATGCTGCATGTGTGGAAATTCGGCGACAGCTCACCACGCTATGTGGCTTTCGTGTTGACCCGCGATTTTTTGCCTGGTACGCGCGAACGCCGTATGTTGGGCTATCTGGAACTCGCACCCGTGGCGAAAAATTGACCGGCCCACGACGACAGGAATTCGATATGAGCAGGGAAGAACGACGGCACACGGCCGCATTCAGCAGAAGGAGCATCGCCATGAAACTCCGTCCCCTCGTGGTCTTGCTCCTCGTGGTGTGCTGCGCGCTGATGAGTTGCAAAACCATAGAGCCAACCAATAGCACGCTCGAAGATTTGCAACAGGCGTCGATGCCCAAGCTGATTGGTAGCGTGTCGCCCGAGCACGAGCAGCGGCGCGCCAAAGCGGCGATGGTGCAGTGGGTCGAGCAGTATCTGAAACATGACTATCGGGTGGTCAGTCAACGTTTCGTCTTGACCGCGCCAGGGTTCACCAGCAATGCGGGGATCGGCTCCAAGGCGCATCAGTATGTGACCCAGACTCTGGGCGGCACGATGCATGTCGAAGGCTGGTATGACGATGATAATTACATGATGCTTCTGTGGAAATTTGGCGATAGCTCACCGCGCTATATCGCTTTTACGATTACCAATGTTTTCTTGCCTGGCACACATGAGCGAAGTTTGGTGGGCTATTTTGAACTCGTGCCATCCGCGAAACAGTGACGAAGACCATCCAGGGAAGAAATCAACATGGCAACGGAGCGGCAATACACGGCGGCGGATTTGTATGGTGCGGACGGCCGACCGCGCGCGTCCCATATCACTCAAGATAGTATTTACGACTGCTATTTCCTCGCGCCGATGGGGGCGCTGGGCGAAACACAGCCCGATCGCATTCGCGATGCCATCGACTTCGATGATCGGTCCGGTGAGTTCACGGTAACGCTCTACCGTCCGCCGAACACGCAAGAGCGTGGGCAGGGGCAGACCGATCCCATCCGGGAATCGATCGTCGTGTCGCAAGACGATATTCGCCGGAACATCAGCAAGAAGGGCGGCGGCACGGCCGACAACAATGGCAATGGTGATGGTCCCCTGTGGCCGACCGTGATCGAAGCCGGGTTCGCCGAACTGTACGGCCGCGATGCGCAGGGAAAAGTCAATTTGAACCGGGGTTATCGCACGATAGGCGATCCGACGGGTGGCGGTGGCCTTGCTGACGGCGTGTATGCCTTGACCGGAGAATCAGGCCGCAGTCTCCAGATCCGGAATCCCGACGCCCCGCCGATGCGGCCCACCGGCCCCGACCATGTCGCACGCCCCGAGCCGCCGCCGTACCGGGCACCTTTACATGGCGCCAAGTTGGAGCTGGATGCGGTCTATACCGAGGTGGAGCAGGCGCTGGCGACACATCGGCCGGTATCGATGGCGACGCAAGGCCGGGATGTTCAAGATGGTCTCGAGGAAAGCCACGCCTATATGGTGATGGGCGTGTCGCGCGATCCGCGCACCAACGAGGCCCAGGTCACGCTGCGCAATCCCTACGGGAACAACCTGCTCGCAGACGAAGGTAACCACAACATCGGCGCAAACTGGAACGCGAACAACCCGGAGATCACAGTCAACCTCAATCGGCTTGTAAACGCGGGCAGTTTCGCCGAGTTCAACATCGGCCCGGCGGCGCGCGTGCAGTCGCAGCAGCAAGGCGCGCCTTCGCCTGAGCAGAGCGCGCCAACGCAAGGCGCGCCGACGACGCAGCCGACACCAACGCAACCGGCTCAACCCGGATCGCAGGCACCGGCCGCTTCGCCTCCGGGCGCGGCCAGCATCACCGACCGCAATCACCCCGGGCACGAGCGCTTCCAGCAAGCGATAGACGCGATCGGGCGTTCGCCGAACATCCCGCCCGGTACATTTCCGGACGAACGCCTGCAGCAGGCCGCCGCCAACCTGGCTTATGCCAGCCTCGCGGGCGCGCAACGGCCGCAGGGCGGGCAGAACGAGCGGCTGGATCGGATCGATTTCGTCGTGTTCAACAATGACCGCAGCGGCCTGATCGCCGGTCAGGGCGAACTGCGCAATCCGACCGCGAAACTGGCCCTGCTGCCCGCCGCGCAGGACAACGCCACCAGCCTGTCCCAGGCCTCGCAGCAGGTTCGCGACACCCTGGCCCAGCAGCCGTCACAAGCGCAGGGCGTGGCGCAACAAGCACCCGCGCAGGCGCAGGACGATCCGGCGATCAAAGGCCCGAGGGTTTAGTCCCGCCGCCGCGACCGGCCAATCCCGCAATGGCGCCGCATGCTGCAATGCACAATAATGGCTGCATGACCGTCGCCGCCCCCGTCCGCCCGGACACCCCCGCACCCGCCCCGATCCTGTCTCCCCGCCAGGTCGGCCTGATCGTGTTCGCGCTGGCCATGGGCGGTTTCGCCATCGGCACCAGCGAGTTCGTGGTGATGGGGCTGATCACCGACATCGCCCGCGCGATGGCGGTGACCGAGCCGCAGGTGGGGCATGTCATCAGCGCGTATGCGCTCGGCGTGGTGATCGGCGCGCCGACCCTGGCGATCCTCGGCGCGCGCATGTCGCGGCGCAGTCTGCTGCTCGCGCTGATGGGCTTCTACGCGTTCGGCAATCTGGCCAGCGCGTTGGCGCCGGGCTACTACAGTCTGATGCTGGCGCGCTTCGTCGCCGGCCTGCCGCACGGCGCGTATTTCGGGATCGCGGCCCTGGTCGCCGCGCGCATCAGTCCACCCGAGCAACGCGGCGCCGCGGTCGGACGGGTCATGCTGGGTTTGTCGGTCGCGCTGTTGCTGGGCAATCCGCTGGCGACGTGGCTTGGGCAGAGTTTCGGTTGGCGTTGGGCGTTCGCCTTGGTGTCGCTGATCGCGTTGGCGACGGTGGCGATGACGATGCGGGTATTGCCGCGCGGCATGAACGCGCCGCGTCCGGACGCGATGCGCGAACTGCGCGATTTCAATCGCAAGCCGGTGTGGCTGGCGCTGGGCATCGGCGCGATCGGTTTCGCCGGCATGTTCTGCGTCTTCAGTTATCTCGCGCCGACCCTGGTGCATGTCACCGGCGTGCGCGAGTCGTTCATTCCGTTCGGGCTGATCGCGTTCGGTATCGGCGGCATTCTCGGCACATTGGGCGGCGGCTGGTTGTTCGATCGCCTGCAGTTCCGCGCGGCGGCGTGGATCCTGGTGTGGTCGGCGATCATCCTGCTGCTGTTCCCGCTGGCCGCGCGCTCGGTGTGGACGGTGCTGCCGGCGGTGTTGGCGGTCGGCACGATGGGCGCGCTGGCGACGGTGTTGCAGGCGCATCTGATGGACGTCGCCAAGTCGGCGCAGACCTTGGCGGCGGCCTCCAACCACTCCGCGTTCAACATGGCCAATGCGTTGGGGCCGTGGTTGGGCGGCATGGCGATCACCGCGGGCTACGGTTGGACCTCGACCGGCGTGGTCGGCGCGATCACCGCGCTGGCCGGATTGCTGATCTATGCTTGGGCGCGCGCCGACGCACGTCGCGCAACGCCGTCGACGGTGCCTTGCGAAGCCGATTGATCGTTCGCTCGAAGCGCCGCGGCGATACGAGCACGGCTTCGGCAACCAAGCCGCGAATCACCCAGGACCATCGAACATGAAGATCCACGGTTACAGCGGTGAGGGTCGGTCCAGCGGCGAGATCCAGTCGAAGGAGATGGCGGAAATCAGCCTGGTCGCGACGCCAGCCGAACTTCGCCGGATCGCGAACTTTCTCAACAAGGCCGCCGACACCATGCAGCGCATGGGCGCGAACTACGGCCATGAGCATCTGTCGGACCGGCAACCGGGTTTCGACGACTCACCGCATTTCGTGGTGATCGCCAGCGGGCGTGCCGACGATTAGCCGACACGCCGTCGCCTCGAGGTAAGCGGCGTCGGTCGTTGCCTTGTCCCGCGCCCTGGCATAGGCTCGGGACCGTCTGGTGGGGAGTGTCTGCGATGCGATCGGCCGGATGCGCGGTCATCGCCGGACGCAGCGACCCCGCGCGATCATTGGCTATGACGATCTCAAGGAGGGGACCATGCAGCAAGACGAATTGATGGCCTTGATCAGCAAGACCGCGGTGCTGATGGAGCAGTTCGAGCGGCGTTGCGACGAAATCAGCGCCAGTCAGCGCGCGGTGATGCAGCAACTGCAGCAACTGGCCCAGCAAGTACCCGGCGTGGTCCGGCAGTCGGCCGACGAAAGCCTGCGCAGCTTGCCCGGCGCGGTCATGGGTCGGCTGGAAAGCGGCCTGGACCAGCCGGTGGGCGCTTACGAGAAACGTCTGCAAAGCGCCGGCGGATTGCTGCAGGAAGGCTCGCAGACCCTGGCCGCGCAGCTCAAGCGCATGGAATCGCTGCACAAGCATCTGGTCTGGAAAGTGGTCGGCGCCGCGTTCGGCAGCGTGTTGCTGTTGCTGGTCGGCGGCGGTTGGCTGTTGTGGCAGTACCGCGCCGACATCGACGAGAACCGGGTCGCGGCCGATCTGCTGCGCGCCTACAACCAGGCCGACGTGACCCTGTGCGACGGCCGCCTGTGCGCCAATGTCGAGCCGCAAGGCAAGAGCTACGGCGATCAGAAGCAGTATCGCGTGGTGCAGCCGCGACGCTGAGGCCGTCGATGCGGCGTTGCCGCCGCGGGCATCCGTCCGTCCCGTCCTGCCGATGCGCCGTGCATGCGTCGCGGTCACCGGTGCGGGCGATGGCGAATCCGATCGTGCTGCGCCGCGCCGATCAGTAGCGGAATTCCTTTGTCACCCCGGTCAGGTCCACGCCGACGCGCGCCAATTCGCTCAATACTTGTTCGGTGTAGCGCCGCGTCGGGCAATAGTGGCTGCTGTGATCGGTGATCGCGGTCAGCACGCCGTCGCGCGCTTCCAGTTCGCCCGCGCCGGCGACCGGCTTGCCCTGGCCGAGGCTGGAATGATGGAAACGGCCCACCAGGTGTTCCTTCGCCGAATAAATCGCGCCGTCGCCGTGCATGACGAAGATCGCGCGGCCCTGGCCGCTCCAATGGGTGTGCGAGTCGGAGGTGTCGAACAGGCTGCCGTCGGCGCGGTACAGCCGGCCGTCGCGAACCTCGATCCGGTACGGCGGCAGTTCGGCGTCGCTGAGGTAATGCACGTGGCTGGTCCGCCACACGCTGTTGCCGGGCAGGTGTTCGCCTTCGAACTGGGCGAGGCGCGGCGTGACGGCGTAAGCGGGCATGGGCGGGCCTCGTCGGAGGATTCATTACAGTCCCGGTGCGAGGCCGGGTCAATCCGCCGGGACGGATCGCGCAGACCCTGCGGCGCGAGGGGTTGCCCGCTTCCGGCCGGCCGCCGCGCGTACTAGACTCGTAAGCATGCGAAATCCCCTGCAAGATCAATTGCTCAAAGCCGGCCTGGTGAAAAAGTCCCAGGTCGCCCAGGTCGCGCGCGAGCAGGCCAAGCAGCGCCACGGCAAGGCGCCGGCCGCGCCCAGCGCCGAGCAGATCGAAGCCGAGCGCGCGCGCGCGGAACGGGCCGAGCGCGATCGCGCCCTGGCCGCCGAACGCAATGCGCAGGCGCGCGCGCACGAGTTGCGCGCGCAGATCCGCCAGATCGTCGAAGCGAACAAGGTCAAGCGCGAAGGCGAGATCAGCTACCGCTTCACCGATGGCGCGGCGATCAAGAGCGTGTGGATCAATCCGGCCTTGCGCGCGCAGTTGGCGAGCGGCGCGCTGGTGATCGCGCGCCACGAGGACGGCTACGAGCTGCTGCCGCGCGCCGCGGCGGAAAAAGTCATGGCGCGCGATCCGTCGATGATCGTGCTCGACCACGCCGCGTCCGCGGCGGCGGCACAAGCCGAGGCCAGCGACGACGATGCGTTCTACGCCAAGTTCCAGGTGCCGGACGATCTGATCTGGTGATCGATCGTCAGGGCTGGATATTTTGTCCGGCCTGATCGAGCATCCACTGCGTAAACGCCTGGATGCGCGGATCGTCCTCGCCGCTTTCCGGATAGACCAGGTGGTAGGCGTAATCCGCCGCCACCTCGACGCCGATATCGAACAAACGCACCAGCCTGCCCTGGGCGAGGTCGTTGCCGATCAGCGCCAGGTCGACCAGGCCGATCGCGCCGCTGTCGATCACCGTCTGCACCACATAGCCCGAATCGGCGAAGGCGACGCAGCGGCTGTCGTCGAAATCGTCGATGCCGGCCGCGGCCATCCACATGCGCCAGTTCGGCCAGACCATGCGCTCGGTCTTCCAGTCGACATAGCACAAGGTGTGTTGCAACAAGTCGCGCGGCTCGTTCAGCGGCATCCCTTGAGCCAGCAAGGCCGGGCTGCATACCGCGACCACGACGGTATCGAACAAGCGGTGCGATCGCGTCCGCGGGTAGTCGCCGGTGCCGAAGCGGATCGCCACGTCGATGTCGTCGGTTTCGAACTCGCGCAACTCGTCGCTGATGTCGAAGCTCAGTTGCAACTGCGGATGGGCGGCATTGAATCGGGCCATGCGCGGCAGCAGCCAATTGCTGGCGAATCCGGCGCTGAGCGACACCCGCAACCGGCTCGATCCGCGCTCGAGACTGCGCGCGCGGGCGAGCGCGCGTTGCAGCGTGCCCAGGGCGTCGGTCGTGGCTTCGAACAATACCGCGCCGGCCGCGGTGAGCTGGATGCTGCGGCTGGTGCGGACGAACAGCACGATGCCCAGTTGCTCTTCGATCTCCTTGATCTGGTAACTGACCGCCGCCGGGGTCAGGCCGACTTCATCGGCGGCGCGGGTGAAGTTGAGGTGGCGCGCGGCCGCTTCGAAGGTCCTGAGCGCCCGGGTGCCGGGCAGCATGCGATTCATCGATCTTCAAGCCACGTTTGACGATGCGCTGAGAATTACTCGTTTTTGCGCGCGCCGACAAGCGGCGATGATCGCGGCAACGAAACCATTGGAGTGCGTCATGTCGGTTGGCTTGAACCCGGGCGAAACGCCGCGGGACGGCGTTGCTTTGCCTGCGTCCGCTTCCGCGATCGAGGCCGCGTCCGCGACGGCATCGGTGCCGCGCGACGAGCGCGTGCGTTGGTCGGCGCGTTCGTGGATCGCGCTGTTGATCTTCAGCGGGGTGATCCTGCTCGACGGTCTGGATATCTCGATGATCGCGGTGGCGATCCCGGAGATCCAGCGCGAGTTCGCGATCAGCGCGGCCACCGCGCAATGGTTCGTCAGCGCTTACATCCTGGCCTTCGGCGGGTTCCTGTTGTTGGGCGGACGCTGCGCCGATCTGTTCGGACGCCGGCGGGTGCTGGTGATCGGCCTGGCAGTGTTCGCGCTGGTGTCGGTGCTCGGCGCGTTCGCCAGCGATGCCGGCCTGTTGATCGTCTCGCGCTTCGTCAAGGGCATGGCCGCGGGTTTCACCGGTCCGGCGGCGATGTCGCTGTTGACCACGACCTTCGCCGAAGGCCCACATCGCAACAAGGCGTTCGGCATCTTCAATCTGTTCGAGGCCTCGGGTTATTCCAGCGGCTTGTTGATTGGCGGCCTGCTCGCGGCGCTGGACTGGCGCTACATCTTTATTTTGCCGATTCCGGTCGCGGTGTTGCTGCTGTTGGCCGCGCTGCGTTTCCTGCCGCCGGACCCGCCGCGCAGCGAACCGGTGCGGCTCGACATCGCCGGTGCGCTGACCCTGGTCGGCGGCATGCTGTTGCTGGTGTTCACCCTGGTGTCGGCCGAGCAAGTGGGTTGGATCGCGACGCGCACGATCGCCGGCTTCGCGGTCTCGGCGCTGCTGCTGCTCGGCTTCTATCGGATCGAACGCAAGTCCAGGCATCCGCTGATCCGGCTCGGCATCTTCCGCAATCGCGGCTTGGTCGCCGCCAACCTCAGCGCCGCGTTGTTGTACGGCGGCGCGATGGGCTTTCAATTCCTGATCGCCTTGTACCTGCAGAACCTGCACGGCTGGCAGCCGTGGCAGATGGCGCTGGTGTTGCTGCCGGCGGGGTTGATGGTGGTGATCCTCGGGCCGAAACTCGGCGCGGCGATCAGCCGCTTCGGCGTCGACAAGGTGTTGCTGGTCGGCTTGCTCGCGTTCGTGCCGTGCTATCTGTTGATGCTGCGCATCGGACCGCGGCCCGACTTGTGGACGGTGCTGCTGCCCGCCTCGGTGCTGTGGGGTGTGGGGTTCGCGCTGAGCATTTCGGCCTTGATGGTCGCCGGCACCAACGGCGTCGAGGACGAGGAGCAAGGGCTCGCGGCCGGATTGCTCAACAGTTCGTTGCAGGTGGGCGGCGCCTGCGGCCTGGCGGTGGTCACCGCGGCGATCGCGCCGGCGACGCAGCTGTCGATGCTGTACCCGGGCGTGGTCGTGATCCTGGTGTTCGCGGTGCTGACCTTGCTCGCGCAGTTGCTGCGCAAGCGGCGCTGAGGGCGGCGCATTGCGAACGCGACGGCGATGGCCGGCGCTCCATGCCGAGATCACGCCGAGACCGCGCATCGCTGCAACGTAACGGGACGGGTGTTGGGGCCCCGTCCCGCGACGCCATGGTCTTAATCGTGGATCACAAGTCCACGGTCACGACCGATGAATCACAACTCGCCGCCCGGAGTCGGCAGGGCGAAACACATGCTCTGCTGCGAGGTGAACAGGCCGATGGCCCGGCCCCAGCCCGCGGGCTGCGGGTCGGCGCAGCCGTGGCTGATGTAGCGCACGCCGTGCACCGTGCCGCCGGTGTCGCGGTAGGTGCGTATCTCGACATAGGCGCCCGGCTGAGCCGAGAGGTTGAACGCGATACCCGCCGACAACGCCGTCGCCGCGATCGCGAGAATCAAGGTTCTGTAGGGTTTTTTCATACGGTTCTCTCCATGAGTGGCGGCGAACAGATGTGCGCCGGTGAATGTCCTGGGTGCGGACCGGAAGCCGACCCGGGTCTGGTCTGCAGCCGGACCCGGATGACCGACCGGGCCGCGGTCCGACACGCCTGTGCGTTACGCGATCACCGCGTCGCCGCACATGACCCAGTTCGTAGCGGGCGGGCAAAACCCGACACGGTGCGGCGATCGGTGTGCGACTGCCCGCGCGGAAGCGCGCGCGGGTGATCGGAGCCGGGCTGATAAACTCGGGTTCCCTACGCAGCGACGATCCGCATGGCCGATGCCGCTCCTTCCGCGCCCGTTGCCGGCCGCTACGCCCTGGCCGACCTGGTGGTCGACACGGCGGGACAGCGGGTGGAACGCGACGGCGTGGCGCTCAAGGTCTCGGGGCTGAGCTTCCAATTGCTGGCGTATCTGATCGCGCAGGGCGATCGCGTGGTGGGGTTCGACGAATTGATCCAGCAGGTGTGGGCGCCGGCGGTGGTCAACGAGGAAACCGTGACTCAGCGGGTGAAGCTGCTGCGTCAGGCGATGGGCGACGACGGCCGCGATCCGCGCTATCTGCGTTCGGTGCGCGGACGCGGTTATCAGTTGTGCGTGCGGCCCGAGCGGTTGCGCGATGCGGACGAGGCGGTGGCCGCGCCGGCGACGATGCCTGCACACCCGTTGTCGTCGCCGTCATCGCTGCGCCGATTCGCGCCGTGGATCGCCGCGCTCGCGCTGCTGTCGATCGCGGCGATCGGTTTCGGCGTATGGCGCGGCCGTTCCAGCGCGCCTGTCGCGCCCGTCGCCGCCGCGCCGCAAAGCCTGACCCAGCGCGCCGAGTACTACGCCAGCCTCGGCCAGCGCGACAACAACGAACGCGCGATCGCGCTGTATCAGCAGGCCTTGCAGGAAACGCCACGCGACCGCGCCGCCCAGGTCGGATTGAGCCGCGCCTACAGTGCGCGCGTATGCCTGTTCAATTTCGCGCCCGACTGGGCGGCGCGCGCGCAGACCCTGGCCCAGGCCGCGATCGCCGCCGGGCCGAACGATGCCGCCGCTTACGCCGCGCTGGGGTATTCGCACGATTGCCGCGGGCGCCTCAACGACGCGCTGGCCGGTTACGAACAGGCGCTGCGCCTGGACCCGGCGAACGACGCCACCCGCGCCTCGGCCGCGTATCTGTACGACCGCAAAGGCCGCCTGGCCGATGCATTGGTCGCCAACACCTCATTGCACGGCGATCCGGCGCGCGTGCGTTTTCTGCAACTGCAGATCGCCAGCAATCTGGACTTGCTCGGTTATCCGCAGGCGGCTCAGGCGCGCTATCGCGAAAGTTTCCGGCTGTACCCGGACAATGTGTTTTCCAATATCGCCTGGCCGCGGTTCCTGTTCCGTCACGGCCGCCTGACCGAAGCGCGGGGCGCGCTGGACCAGGCCTTGCAGCGCGGCACCGAACACGCCGACCTGCATCTGCTGGCCGGCGAGTTGGCGTTGGCGCGCGGCGATCGCAAGGACGCGGCGGCGGCGTTCGCGCGCGCCGCCGCGCTGAGGCCGCAGGCGAGTCTGCCGCGGACGCTGGTCGATCTGTACGGTCCGCCGGCCGCGCCCGCGGTCCTGCGCGAGCGCGCCAGCGAGTCGAGCCGTTATCTGCAACAAGGCGCGGGCTATCCCTCCGATTGGCTGGAAGTGGCCTTGCTGCACGCCGGCAGCGGCGACTCCGCCGCCGCGCTGCGCGACGTGCAGCGCGCGGTCGACGAAGGCTATCGCGACGCCGATTACCTCGGCGCCTCGCCGCTGTTCCGATCGCTGGCCGCGCATCCGCAGTTCGCGCGTTCGCTCGACCTCATCCATCAGCGCGTGGCCGATCAAAACCGCCAAGTCCCGCGCGAGTTGCTGGCGCGGCTTACGGCATCGCCTTGAGCAGATAGTCGGCGAACAACTGCTGCGATTGCGGATGGGCGTTGCGCTGATTGAACGCTGTACGCGTCAACACCGCGACCAGGCGTTGCTCGGGCAGGATGAACACGTAGTTGCCGCCGTTGCCCGACATCGCCCAGACCCCGGTCTGTTTGCCGTGCAGCGGGAAGCGGAAGCGCCAGAACTGATAGCCGTAGTCGGCGTCGTCGCGCGCCTGCGCATGCACGCTCAGCGCGGCGTCGATCCAGGCTTTCGAAATCACCGTCTTGCCCTGCCAGCGTCCGCCGTCGGCGACCATCTGCCCGAGCTTGGCCAGGTCGCGGCTGCGATAGCGGGTGCCGCCGCCGCCCATGCCGACGCCCTCGGGCGCGCGGTTCCATTGCGAACGGCTGATGCCCAGTGGCTGTTCCAGGGTCTGCGCGGCGAATTTTTCCAAGGGCTGTCCGCTCGCGCGTTCGACCACCGCGCCGAGCAGAAAGCTGCCGGCGGTGCAGTACGAGAACGAACGGCCGTGCGGACTTTTCTCCGGCCGCGTCATCCACGGCGCGAAGCCCTTGATCGGCAGGCCCAGGACGAAGCCGGTCCAGTCCTCGCGCACGTACATGCGCTCTTCGTTGCCGTCGGAAAACGGGTTGTCGTCGTCGCAGTCCCACAGCGAGCTCATGGTCAGCAGGTCTTCGAGGGTGAACTTGTCCTTGCGCGGGTCGGGGTTCTGCCACGGGCGCTTGTCGGCGAAGTAGCCGTACACGCCGGCCTGGGCGCTGGGGATCAGGCCGCGGTCGATGGCCGCGCCGACCAGCAGCGAGGTGACGCTCTTGGTCGCCGAGCGCACGTCGTTGAGGACGTCGGCGCCGCCTTTGTTGAAGTAAGCCTCGTAGACCAGCTTGCCGTCCTTGGCGACGACGATGCTGGTGACGTCGGGAAAGGTGCCCTTGGCGATGGCGGCTTCGAGTTCGCCGAAGCGTTCGACCTGCCAGCCCTGGCCGGCGGCGTCGGCGACCGCCCAGCCGTCGTCGCGTGCTTGCGGCGGTTGGTAGGCACCGGCCAGGGCGGGAGCGGCGGCGAGCAGGGCGAGCAGCGGAAGGGTCAGGCAACTGAGGCGTGGACGCATGGTCGAGGTTCCGAGCGATGAGGAAACCCGATTGCGAACGAGCGCCGGATGAAGTGCCTGAAACCTGGGTGAAGAATTATGAAGGCCTTGCGCGGCATGGGTTTGCGGGCAGGCGGGGGCGGGCGTCGGGCGGCTTCGCGCCGCGTCGGGCAGGGGCGTGCGAGGGCGAACGGCTCGGGCAACGCGGACCGATCCGACGGCCGGCGCCCGTCATCGCGTAGGGGGACAGGCGGCCGCGCGCGTTAGCGGCGAGGGCGGAGCGGTGTCGAAGCGATGCTGATACGCGATGAGCCGTTCCTCACGTCGATTACGTGTTTATCGTCACGCGACGCTCGGCGTCGCCGAGGCTCCGGGCCGATCCGGCTCCGCCCGGCCGGTGCCGATCGAGCGGCCTGTCCACGGACCCGTTGCGCCTGACAGGCAACGGGGCCGCGGGTCGGACCCGCATCGGTCGGCCGGCACGGCGACCGGGTGCCGGGGTGGTGGTGGTCGGTCCGCGCCGGGCGGATCGGGTGGTTCCAGGTTGCGCGTCGCGGGGTCGCAAGGATCGCCGTCGCGGCGCGTGGCTCTTTCTCACTTATTCAACATGACAAGTAGGCTCCCATGAAGAAGATGCTAGGACTGCTCGCCATTGCCGTATCGCTGGCGGTCGGACCCGCCTGGGCGGGCGAAGAATTCTGCGACGACCGCGGCGACGGCCCGGAGCCGCCGGAAACCACCGAGTCGGGCCAAGATCCGGGCACAGGCTCGTGCGAAGTCAATCTGGTCTACACCCTCAGCATGTTCGATACGGTGCCGATCGAAGCCCGCGGCCGCATTCGCGAGATCGGCTTCAGCGACGCCCTGCTGAACCGTCTGCGCAACCCGTCCAACGAGGTGGAAATCGCCTGGCACATCGATAATTTCAAGCTGGGCGGGAATACCTCGCAGGCGTCCGAGGCGCGGATGATCGAGTGGTCGTTCCGGCCGACCGACAAGTACGGGGTCGAGCGCATGCTGGTGATATCGCTGCGGCGCGAGGAGAAACAGATCACCTTGGTGCTCGACTGGCTGAAGTCGCCCAGGACGGACTGGTCGTACGCCACCGCGTCGTTGCTGGAACCGGAATGGCTCGATCACCGCAGCATCGTCCTGGACGGCCCTGAGGTGACAGGCCAGCCGGCGTATCTGAAGTGGGTTCCCGGCGCGGTCGTGGTCGGCGTGTGGGCCGCCGATCAATTGCGCGAAGTGCGTTTCCCGCTGCCGTCGGCGAGTTGGCGGCCGGTGCGGTTGCGTAATGCGCTGCTGCTCGGCGTGCCGACGCAGAGCGGTACCGAGGTGAGCATCGGTTGGCCGACTGCGTTCGATCACTATTGGTCGGCTCCGGTGCCGGCGCCGATCAATCCGCTGGACCAGCCGATACCGCCGCCGGATCCGACCGTGCCCCAGTTGCAATAAGCCGCCGCGCGCGACCTCGATCAATCTCGACCGGTCGCGCGGATCGCCCGATGCGCCTGCGGCGCGCTCACTTTCCGGTGAGCGCGCCCAGGCGGGTCTGGCAGGCCTGCAGGCGCAGCACGCGCGGGTTGTCGGCGGCGAAATCGACACGGATCACCGCCAGTGCGTCGGCCAGTTCGCGGGTCGCGTTCGCCGGCGTCGGCAGATCGCCCAGGCACAGCGTTTCGGCCTGCGCCAGCGCCAGGTTCGCGGCATGCCCGGGCATCGGCTTGAATCGCTCGATCGCCGGGGCCAGCACCGCGCGCGCTTGCGCGTCGCGACCCAGGTCGTGCAGCGCCATTGCCCAGGCCAGCCGGTACATCGCCAGGTTCATATGCTCCGGCGTGGCGACGGTGGCGATCTCCACCGCCTTGCGCAGATGGCGTTCGCCGCCGACCGCGTCGTGCAGATACATATGCTGCAGCAGGCCGAGGTTGTATTCGGCCGACGCCACGTGCGGATGCTGCTCGCCCTTGAGTTCGCGCTTGATCTGCAACGCGCGCTCGAAATAGGCCGCGGTCGCGGCGTAGTCGCCGCGCGCCTGGGCGATCGTGCCGAGCTGGTTGATCGCCGCGGCGGTGTAACCGTGGCGCTCGCCGTACAGTTTCAGCCTGACCCGCAGCGATTCCTGGGCCAGGCGCTCGGCGGCGGGGTAGTCGCCCTGTTCGCGTTTTTGTCGCGCTTGGTTGTACAGCGATTCGGCCGCCTCCGGGGTGTCGGGTTGCGCGTTCGCCCCCAGCGCCGGCAATTGCGCCAGCAGCAGCGCCGCGCGCGGTTGCTGGCCCGATGCGCGCAAGGCGCTGACCCAACCCTGGCGGGTCTCGATGCTGCGCAGGTCGCGGTTGCCGTAACGGCGCTGGTGTTCGCCGTCCACCGATTCCCACAGACGCAAGGCGATATCCAGGCGCCCTTGCGCCTGTTCCAGTTCGGCCTGCAGGCGTCGCAGCAACAGGCGCTCGTCGGCGATCGCGGCGCTGTCGCCGCTGGCGGCGTCGGGCAGCGCGCGCAGCGCTTGTTCGAGATGGCCGCGCGCGCGCGGGTAATCGGCGCGGGTCATGGCCACGCGCGCGCGCAAGCGGTAGACCGCGCGCAAATCGGTCGGGTCCGCGTGCGGCAGACCTTGCAGCAGCCGCAGCGCTTCGGCCGAATGCCGCTCGGCGCCGTCGTAGTCGGCCAGCGACAGATCGATGTCGGCGATCGCCGCGGCCAGCGCGGCGTGGGTTTCGGGATCGTCGATCGCCTGCAGCCGCTGCGAGCCGCGCGCCAGCAGTTCGCGCGCGCCCGGATCGCGTCCGCGCGCCTGGGCCGGGTCGGAGGCGCGGAACAGGTCGATCATGAATTGAGTGACGTCTTCGGCCTGGGCGCGCCGCGCCTCGGCGCGATCGCGCGCGATCGCGAGTTGCCGCGACTGCAGCACGGTGCTGGTGACGAAGCCGACGGTCAGCGCGCAGGCGATCGCGGCCAAGGTCAGCGCGGCGACGTGGCGGCGCGCGAACTTGCCCAGCCGATACAGCGACTCGGTGCGGCGCGCGGCGATCGGCCGCGATTCCAACACCGCGCGCAGATCGGCGGCGAGGCGCTCGACGCTGGCGTAGCGCTGCTCGGGTTCCTTACGCAGACAGCGCGCGACGATCGCATCCAGGTCGCCTTGCAATTGCCGCACCAGCGCCTGTGCGCTGGCGCTGCGGCGCTGCCGCGCGATCTGCGCGGCGCGTTCGGGCGACTGCTTGTCGAGCCGAGCCACCGCGCGACTCGGCAGGGCCGGCACGGTGTGCACGATCGCGTGCGCCATCAGCGCCGGGTTGGCGTCTTCCAGGGTCAGCGGCAACTCGCCGGCGAACAGTTCGTACATCAACGCGCCGAGCGCGTAGACGTCGGTCGCGACATCGGTGGCGGCGCCGAGTACCTGCTCCGGCGCGGCGCTGGCCGGCGAGAAGAACGCCTGCGCGTCGGCGGTGGCCATGCTGACCGGCGCGTCGACTCCGGTCAGCGCCTTGGCGATGCCGAAGTCGAGCAGCTTGGGCCGGCCGTCGCGGTCGACCAGCACGTTGCCGGCCTTGATATCGCGATGCAGCACCAGCCGTTGATGCGCGTACTCCACCGCCGACAGCACCTGCACGACCAGTTCGATGCGCGCGCGCAGCGGCAGTTCGAGCCGGTCGCAATGCTGCACGATCGGTTCGCCGTCGACGTACTCCATGGCGAAGTAGGGCCGGTCCGGCGGCAACTCGCCGGCATCGATCAGCCGCGCGATGTTGGGATGCTCCAACGTCGCCAGCAATTGCCGTTCGCGGCGCAGGCGCTGGCGCACCTGCGGCGCCAGGCGATGGAACGCGGCGACCTTGAGCGCCACGCGCTGTTCGCCTTCGTCGATTCCGCGCCGCGCCAGATACACCCGGCCCATGCCGCCGACCCCGAGCTCGCGTTCGATCACGAACGGCCCGGCGCGGCTGCCCGGTTCCAGCTGTTCGGCGTCGTGCTCGATCCATTGCGCGGCGGCCGCGGCGGCCGCGCCCTGCCAGGCGTCGGACGCGTCGGCGTCGGCGGATTCGTCCAGGCGGTGGTGCGCGTCGATCAGGCGCGCGACCGCTTCGCGCAATGCGTCCGGATCGGTTTGCCCCGCGCATTGTTCGTCGATGAAAGCGCCGCGCCGCTCCGGATCGAGATCCAGCGCGCGCACGAACACATCGGCGGCCTGCGACCAGATCGAAGTGGAAGTCTGCATGGCGAACGGCCTGGGATCAGGAAGTCGGCGGGGACAGTTGGCCGTGCAGCCAGGCGCGGGCGAACTGCCAGTCGCGCTTGGCGGTCGGCAGCGAGACGCCGATGGCTTCGGCGGTCTCTTCGATGGTCAGGCCGCCGAAGAAACGCAGTTCCACGCCCTTGGCGGCGCGCGCGTTGATGCGTTCCAGGCGTTCGAGCAGGCGATCGAGGTCGAGCGCGTCGGCCAGATCGGGGGTGACCGCGGCGACCTCCTGCCCGGCCTGCAGGGTGACGCGCAGGACATCGCCGCCGCGCTTGAGCGCGGAGCGCTCGCGCAGATGATCGACCAGCAGCCGGCGGATCACGTGCGCGGCGATCGCATAGAAATGCACGCGGTTCTGGAACTCCGCTTCGCGCTGCTCGACCAACTTGAAATAGGCATCGTTCGCCAGTTCGGTGGCGACCAGGGTCAGCTGCCCGCTGCGGGTCAGGCGTTGCTGGGCCAGACGGCGCAGCACCGGGTAGATCTGTTCGAGCAATTGCGTTTCGGCGTCGGAATCGCCCGCGCGCCAGTTTTGCAACAGCTGAGTGATGTCGGGTGGAGCAGCGGCGGTCATCGAGGCGGCGCCGGTCGGGAGGGCGCAGCATACCGCTTCGGTTTCAGGTGAGCCATTTATGTCGTGTGTGCCGAGTTGCACATCGTCCGTGGCCGCCGCGCTCGCGTTCGAACGTTGTGCGGCGAACCCGTCTTCGCCGATCCGGTCTTCGCCGATGCCGGCGCGCGCGGCTAGCCGGTCGAGGCCAGCGGCACCAGCGCATCGGACCGCGCGCGCAGCCGCTGCGCCCAGCGCCTGCCCATGCGGATGCCCGGTTCCTCGATCCACAGATGGACCGCCAGCGCGCCGGTCACCAGCACCAGCGCGCAGCCGATGTTGACCAGCCAGAACGCCAGCGTGCCGCTCATTGCATACGCCTTGACGCCGGGGATCGCGAACACCGCCAGCAGCGCCAGCCCCTGGCCCAGATAGATGCCGTAACTCAGCCCGCTCAGCCGCCGCGACGCCGGCCACGCCAACACCCCGAACAAGCGATTGCCCGCGCACACGATCCACAGGAAGGTCGCGGCCAGCGGACACAGCGCGAGCAACGACAGCATCCCGAGGTTGCGCATGTCGAGCATCGCGGCGAACACCAGCGCCAGGCACAGCAAGGCCAGCACCGCCCAGCGGCGTCGCTGCAGGCGCAGCCGTTCGCCGATGCCGGCATGCAATAGCGAGGCGACGAACATGCCCGAAGCGAACAGCAGGACCAGTTCGGCCAGCACCGCCAGCATCAACACCGGACGCGGTTTGACCCCCGCTTCGAAACCGCCGTTCCAGGTCGCCGCGACGATGGTCAGCAGGCAGACCGCGACCAGTGCGCCGGTGAACGCCAGATGCCGGCCGCGACGCACGAACACCGCCAGCAGCGGCAACGAGAAATAGAACAGCCATTCGAAGAACAAGGTCCAGGTCACCCCGGCGAGGATGGTGCCGGTATCGGCATAGCCGTTGATCGTCGGTGGCGGCGGCACGATGCCGAGCGAGAGCCAGGCCAAGGTCGACGCGATCGCTTCCGATGCCGGCACCTGCAAGCGGAAGTCGGTGCGATAGGCGACCACGCCGATCATCGTCAGCACCACCGCCAGATACACCGGCCCCAGCCGAAACACCCGGCCGATATACAGCGCCCGCCAGCCCGGACGGCCGCCGGCCTTGAGCAGCTTGGTCCAGAACAGGAAGCCGGTGACCATGAAGAACAGACACACGCCCAACAGCCCGGCGACGTTGTAGAACTGCGCGCTCGACGGTTTCCACACGCCGCTGCGCAAGTATTCGTAATGCACGACCGTATGCGCCGCGAACACGCTCAGGGCGAGGAAGCCGCGCAAACCGTCGAGGGTGTCGGTGCGCTTGTCCGGCTGCGGCCCGTCGCGGTCGGCGCCGCGGAACAGCGGCAGCGAGGCGAATGCGAGCGCCGCCAGCATCATCGCGAAGTACGGCCCGGGGTGATGGATGTCGACCATGTCGGATGCCATGCGTGCGAGGGGATATCGGCCGAGACTAGCGGCGTCGCCGACGGGCGTTTGCCGGGTCGATCACGCTTCCCCGCCGCTGCCCGCGCCACGCTTCCGGGCCGCTGGCGCGGTCACTTCCCGGATCGGACGCAGCGCAAGGTTTACACGCTCGCGCGGACGATGCGGGTCAGTCGCGGCGATATACGCCGACACCGCGGCCGGTCGTATGCGCCGGTCACCGATGCGGCGTTTTCCAGATCGACCAGTTTCTTGCTGGCCTCGTCGGCATCGCGCGACGTGGCCAGGATGCGCTCGGCGTTTTCGAAGTAAGCGTAGTGCGCGGCGCCAGGGAGAAAGACGATGAAGCGCAACACCCGTATTCGTAACGTACTGATCGCCGCGCCGTTCTCGTGCTGCGCGGCCCCTTGAAACGCTGACCAGGCCGCGGCTGGGTCGTCCGGGTCGCGGCGATCGGTGTTCGGCATGGCGTGAACCTCGCGAGCGTCGTGGTGCGATGCAAGCGTGACTGCCGCCGACTCTCGCAGGCCGGTGGCAACTCCGTCGCGCAACCACTGCGTGCAGCGAGTCTGGATCCGAGCGCGGATCGCCATGGCATCATCCGCGGGTTGCGGGCGCCCAGCCCGTTGTCAGCCAAACGACACCGTGGAGACTGCAACCATGGCGCTCAAGCGGATGGACAATGTAGGAATCGTCGTCGAAGACCTCGAAGCGACGATCGATTTCTTTCGCGAACTCGGCCTCGAACTCGAAGGCCGCGGCACGATCGAAGGCGAATGGGCCGGACGCGTCACCGGCCTGGGCGATCAGCATGTCGAGGTCGCGATGATGCGCACGCCGGACGGCCACAGCCGGCTCGAACTGTCCCGCTTTCTTCGGCCGGCCGTGGTCGCCGATCACCGCACCGCGCCGGTCAACGCATTGGGCTATCTGCGCGTCATGTTCGCCGTGGACGATCTCAACGAGACGCTCGAACGCTTGTATAAGCGCGGCGCGCAGCTGGTAGGCGAGGTGGTCGATTATCAGGACGTGTATCGGCTGTGCTACATCCGCGGGCCGGAAGGGATTCTGATCGGACTCGCGCAGGAACTCGGCTGAGTACACCGCCAAGACAACGGCGAACAGCGCATTGACCCGGCATGGGCCCCGACGTGGCTGGTCCGTCTTTCTTCGGACGGCCGAGAACGGCAACCGCCGTAAGCAACCCCACCTATCGTCACTGTGCCCGGCGTCGCGCGCCGGCCTATGCTCCGGCCGGAATCAGGCACGGAGCATCGATCACATGGACTCAGCGCGCTCTTCGCGAACCTTCACAGCCAGCCTCGTCGCCGTCGTGGCGCTGGTGGTCGCCCTGCAGTTCCGCGACATCACCGCCGCGCTGGGACTGAAAATCCCCGGCCTGCCGTTCGCGTACGGCGGCTCGATTCTCGACAACGCGCTGGCGGTGGCGATCGTGGTGGCCGCGGCGATGGGGTTGAGCCGTCGCCGGGCCGAACTGCCGCGCGACCTGGGCCTGCGCTGGAACGGCTGGAAAGGCCCGGCGCTGACCGCGCTGGCGAGCTTGCCGTGCTGGATCGGCCTGGCCTGGATCGGCCACGTGTCGAGCGAGTGGTCGCTGCTGGATCTCTTGATGCTGGCGGCGCTGTTTCCCTTGCTCGAAGAAATCGTGTTCCGCGGTTTCGGTTTCGTCTTCGTCCGCCGCGCGCTGGCTTGGCGGCGACCGGCGGCGTATCTGGTCCAGGCGCTGGTGTTCGGGCTGGTGCATTGGTGGTCGGCCGGCGCCGACGGCGGCATGGCCTTGCAGATTTTCGCGATCACTTTCGTCGGCGCGCTGGTGTTCGCCGCGCTCGATGCGCTCGACGGCGAGACGATCTGGAGCGGTTGGGTGCTGCACGTGTCGTTGAACGCGGCGTGGACGGTGTTCGCGGTGTCCGACACCGCGGCTACCGGCTGGATCGGCAACTCGCTGCGGTTCCTGAGCGCCGGGCTGGCGCTGGCTGCGCTGTGGATGCTTCGGCGTCGCGCGAACCGGTAATAGCGATAAAAGCCGGGCGATAAAGCCGGGCGACAGAGCCAACTGTTACGATCGCTCTTCCTTTAACTCACCGCAGGGCTCCGTCCCTTCGGTTGAGCACGAGCGGGAGACGGCCATCAAGGTTCTAGTGCTGGGCAGCGGCGTGATCGGAACCACCGCCGCGTACTACCTGGCCAGGGCCGGCCACCAAGTCACCGTCGTCGATCGCCAGCCCGCGCCGGCGATGGAAACCAGTTTCGCCAACGCCGGCGAGGTGTCGCCGGGTTATGCCGCGCCCTGGGCCGGGCCGGGCGTGCCGCTGAAGGCGATCAAATGGCTGGCGATGCGGCACCGTCCGCTGGTGATCCGCGACCTGCTCGACCCGGCGATGCTCGGCTGGTGCATGGCGATGCTGCGCAACTGCACCCAGGCGCGATACCGCATCAACAAGGCGCGCATGGTGCGGCTGGCCGAGTACAGCCGCGATTGCCTGCGCGAACTGCGCGCCGACACCGGCATCGGCTACGACGATCGCCAGCAGGGCACGCTGCAATTGTTCCGCAGCCAGAAGCAGCTCGACGACAGCGGCAAGGACATCGAGATCCTGCGCGAGTACGGCGTCGCCTTCCAGTTGCTCGGGCGCGACGATTACCTCCAGTACGAACCGGCGCTGGCGCAGGTCAAGCACAAGTTCGTCGGCGCGTTGCGCTTGCCCGGCGATGAGACCGGCGACTGCTTCAAGTTCACCCAGACCCTGGCGCGCATGGCCGAAGCGATCGGCGTGGAGTTCCGTTTCGGCGTGAACATCCAGGCGTTGCAGACCCACGGCGGGATGATCGCGGGCGTGCAGACCGATGCCGGCGTGCTGCACGCAGATGCTTGCCTGCTCGCCCTGGGCAGTTACTCGCCGCTGCTGCTCGCGCCGATCGGCATCCGTATCCCGGTGTATCCGGTCAAGGGGTATTCGATCACCGTGCCGATCGTCGATCCGCAGCACGCGCCGGATTCGACGATCATGGACGAAACCCACAAGGTCGCGGTGACCCGCCTGGGCGACCGCATCCGGGTCGGCGGCACCGCCGAACTGGCCGGTTACGACCGCCGCCTGCACGACGCGCGCCGCGACACTTTGCTGCATGTATTGACCGATCTGTTCCCGCGCGGCGGCGATGCGCGCCGCGCCGAATTCTGGAGCGGGCTGCGGCCGATGACGCCCGACGGCACGCCGGTGCTCGGCGCTACGCCGTATTCGAATCTGTACCTCGCCACCGGCCACGGCACCCTGGGCTGGACCATGGCCGCCGGCACCGGACGGGTGATGGCCGACCTGATCAGCGGCCGCGCGCCGCAGATCAGCCTGGACGGATTGACCGCCGCGCGCTACCTGCGCTGAGCGGCAACGCCGGCGAACCGGCCCGATCGGCGCCCGCGATTGCAATCCAGGTCGCAGTCCTGGGTCCGAGCCGGGCCGTGGCGCAAGGTCTGGGCGAGGGTGCCTGGGCTATGCTCGGCGAGGTTTAGGGGGGAAGTCTTCGCAAGGCAATGCATCGGTTCTGGCGCTCCATCTGGCAGCTCGCGCTGATCCTGCTCGGTCTCACGGCCGCGGCGGTGGCATCGGCGCAGCCGTTCGCCTTATCGCGCCTGGAGCCGTCGACCGACCCGCCGCCCGCGCGCGTGCTGGCCGGCGATTACGACGCGCGCTTCGTGCCGGTGCAGGGCAACGAGATCGCCGTGCTCGACCGCAACTGGCATTGGTGGCGACTGGTCTCGACCCAGGACGTGCCCGGCGACAACGCGCCGCAACTCGTGCTGACCCAGCCGTACCGCAAGTTCGTCGGCATCTGGCGAGCGGGCGCGACCACGCCGGTGCGCCGCTCGATCCACGGCAAGGCCGCCGACTTCCGCCACTCCTCGCGGTTCCTGGTGTTTCCGCTGGAAGGCGGCCTGCACAAGGGCGAGGTGATCTATCTGCGCGCCGCCGCCGCCGACGTCACCGCGTCGAGCTTGCTGGTGATGCCGCTGGACGCGGTGCATCGCCAGGACATGAGCCACATCGCCCTGCGCAGCGTGGTGCTGACCGCGCTCGGGGTGATCGCGCTGCTCGCGTTCGGTTTCTGGATCGGTCTGAAAGAACGCGGCTACGCGTATCTGTGCCTGACCCTGGTGGTGCAGACCCTCAATCTGGCGGTGGAGGGCGGCGAGACGCGGATGATTCCGTGGCTGGGCGACATCATGCCGGACCGCCGCACCAACGTGGTTCTGAACACCGCGGCGGTATTGGCCAGCGTGCGTTTCCTGATGTTCTTCCTCGATCTGCGCGCGACCCAGGCGCCGGTGGCGAAGCTGCTCAACATCTGCAGCTGGCTGCTCGGCGGCCTGTTGCTGGTGTCGATGATCCACACCTGGCGGGCCAGCGCCTCGTTCGGCAACGTGGTGCTGCTGGTGGTGATCGGCGCGATCGTCTACGCCAGTGCGGTCGCGATCGGCCGGCGTCAGCGCGAAGCCTATTTCCTGATGCTGGCGTGGACGCCGCTGATGGCGGTGTTGATCGTGCTGGTCGGCGCGTATCAGCGTTGGTGGCCGTCGTACGGCTGGCTCGAATACGCCTATCCGGTCGGTCTGGTGCTCGGCGGCCTGGGCCTGTTGCTCGGCCTGGCGGCGAAGCTGCAGCAACTGCGCCGCGATCACGACAGCGCCAAGCACCGCGCCACCTACGACCGCCTGACCAGCGTGATGACCCGCGCGGCGATCGAGGAAGGCATGCGTCAGGCGATCACCGAAGCGCACCGCGCCTCGCGGCCGCTGACCGTGGTGTTCTTCGACATCGACCATTTCAAGCGCATCAACGACGAACACGGCCACAGCGCCGGCGACGAAGCGCTGCGCACGGTCGCCGAACGCACCCGCAACCGCTTGCGCGCGACCGACCTGTGCGGCCGCTACGGCGGCGACGAAATCCTGGTCGGCCTGCCGGGCACGCGCCTGGAGCAGGGGCTGGTGGTGGCCGAGCATCTGCGCCGCACCATCAGCGCCAATCCGCCGAGCATCAACGGCCGGGTTCTGCCGTTGAGCCTGAGTTTGGGCGTGGCCGAGCTGCGTCCGGGCGAAAGCTTCGATCAACTGCTCGAACGCGCCGACGCCGCGCTGTACGCGAGCAAGGCCGGCGGCCGCGACCGGGTGACGGTGCAGCAGGCCGCGGCGCACGACATCGCGATCTGATCGCCGCGTCTGCGGCTCAGGCGCCGGCCGTTTCGATCGCGCGCCGCACCACCTGCAATCCCGCGCGCGACTGCGCCGGCGTCGCGCCAGCGAAACCGAAGACCAGTCCGCCGTGCTGGCATGGCGGTCGTTCGCATTGGCCGTATTTCGACAGCGGATGGACCACGACGCCGTCGCGCGCGCAAGCCTCGGCGACGGTGCGGTCGTCGATGCGCATCGCGCCCTTGAACCATGCGGCGACATGCATGCCGGCAATGGTCGGGCCGAATTCCAGCACGTCCTCCAAGGCGCGTGCGTGTTCGAGAAACGCCAGGCGCCGCTCGTCGTAGATCGCGCGGGTGTTGCGCAGATGGCGGGCGAGATGGCCTTCGTGGATGAACGCGGCGAGCACGCCCTGCGCCAGCAGCGTGGTGTGGCCGTCGGCTGTGTGCTTGGCGTCGACGAAGGCGGCGACCAGCGGCTCGGGCACGATCGCATAGGCGATGCGCAGGCCCGGAAACAGGATCTTGTTGAAGCTGCCGACGTAGATCACCCGGCCGGTGTCGTCCAGGCCCTGCAGCGAGGCGATCGGGCGACCCTGATAGCGATAGTCGCCGTCGTAATCGTCTTCGATCACATACGCGTCGCGTTGCCGCGCCCACGCGAGCAGCGCCTCGCGCCGCGGCAACGACATCTCGCAGCCCAGCGGGTACTGATGCGCGGGCGTGACATAGGCCAGGCGCGCATCGGGCGCGCGCGCCACGCCGGCCGCGACATCCAGCCCGTGTTCGTCGACCGGCACCGGCACTACCTCCAGACCGACCGCGCGCAGGCAGTGCTGCACCGGCTGATAGCCGGGCGTCTCGCACCAGGCGCGATCGCCCGGGTCGGCGACCACCTTGCCGGCCAGTTCCACCGCCTGCTGGGTGCTGGTGACCACGATCACCTGCTCGGGCGAACAACGCACCGCGCGCATCGCCGACGCGTGCGCGGCGATCGCGCCGCGCAGCGCCGGCAGGCCGTTGCTGGCGCCGTATTCCCAGTACTCGCCGCCGGCCTTGCCGGCTTCGCGCAGCAGCAGCCGATTCCAGACCTCGCGCGGAAACAGGTCGATTGGTGGCAACGATGGAGTGAACGCCCGCGCCGATGCCGATTCGTAATGACCGGGATACGCACGCAACGCATTCGCGCGATGCGACAGACGGCGGGGCGCGGTGTCGGCCGCGGTGTTCGCCGCGCGCGCGGACGGCATCAGGTCGCGTTCGGGCAATTGCGCGGCGACGAAACTGCCGGCGCCGCGGCGGCGCACGATGTAGCCGTCGGCGACCAATTGATCCAGCGCCCAGTCGACGGTGTTGCGGGCCACGCCGAAGTCCTGCGCGAGGGTGCGGCCCGACGGCAGGCGCGCATTCGGCGGCAGGGCGCCGCTGACGATCGCGGCGCGCATGCGTTCGCAGATGCGCGCGTACGCAGGCTGCCCGGCCCGCGCCTGCAGGCCGGTGACATCGACGGAAAACACCGAGCCGGCATGTTTGACCATGCCGCCATGCTACTCGCCAGGCGCGCGGCTGTATTTGCCGCCGCTATCAACCGCGCCGCGGACGATGCCGGTCGCGCTGCATCTGCTGGTGATGCGATTGCGCGCAGGCTGGGCCGCAGTACAGGCGCTCGGGTTCGCCGTCGAACGGCTCCAGACAGGTCT
Source organism: Lysobacter sp. Soil_N_51 (assembly GCF_057655755.1). Taxonomy (NCBI): domain Bacteria; kingdom Pseudomonadati; phylum Pseudomonadota; class Gammaproteobacteria; order Lysobacterales; family Lysobacteraceae; genus Lysobacter; species Lysobacter sp. Soil_N_51. The sequence continues at coordinate 241,273 of NZ_JBDGLR010000010.1, forward strand.
GGCTGAGGCAATACCCGACCGGCGCCGGCCGCACCAGCGTTTCGGCGGCCTGCTGGCGCGCCTGCAGGGATTGGGCCAGGTTGATGGCCTCGAACAACTGGGCCTGGTCGATCAGATCGGTCATGACGTTCGCATCCTTGTGCGCAACGCGGCGCGGCATGCGCCGCCGGGCCCGCAGATTCCCACTGCCCGTTCGCAGGCGATGACACGCGCCGCCGCGGCGATCGCGGATCGGCCCCGATGCGCGTTTTCGTGCGTGCGGACACAGCCAGTCGCAGGATCTGATCTGGCGCGCGGTTAGTCTGTATTCCGCGACTTCAGCGGCCACCCAGGAGCGCACCATGAGCCTCGACAACACCCCCGCGGGCGGTCCGCAGACCCGCCGCGCCATCCACGCGTTGCATGCGGCAACTTGGTTCGCGCTGACCCAGGGCGATCGCTACAGCGCGCTGGGGCGCAAGTCGGTCGCCAACGCGTTCTACAACATCCTGCCGATGCTCGCCGAGGTGCGCAAAGCGATGCTCGACGAGGGCGAGCCGGCGAGCGACGCGGTTTCGGTTGCGGCGGCAGCGGCGTTGCCCGCGGACGCCATGGCGTTAACGGGTAGCGGCGGGGCGCGTGTGCTCAACGACGATGTCGCGCGCGACGATGGGAGTGTGGTGGCGATCCAGGATGGGCGGGAATCGTTGCGTTGATGCGGGTGATGTGGGCGTCCCACGACGCGTTCATTTTCTCGATGCGCAACGGAACCCGACACCTTTCGCTCCGATCGAACGAACCATTCGCGTCGTTACCGCGATGGCTCCCTGTAGGAGCGGCGCAAGCCGCGACCGCGCCATTACGCTGACGTCGCAAGCGGCGTCGTAGCCGCATTCCCGCGGTCGCGGCTCGCGCCGCTCCTACAGGTAGGCCATGCACCTTCGACTTGAGCTTGAAGTCGCGCAGTTCATCCAGCGCTGCGAGGCCTGTAACTCGCGTTAGCAACAGCACACCCGAAGGGCGGCGTGCAGGATGCACGCCGTGCGCCACCGGGACATGGATGTCCCGTGTGGCGCATGCCTGCGTCAGCACCGATCGTGCGGGCTCTTGATTCAAAGAAAAGCGTTTTTCTTTGGTTACCTTTTGACCGAAGGGAATCCGGACGGACTTTTGTTGCTTTAGACAAAAGAAAGCGACCCGCCGCTTTAGTGGCGGAAGCTTTTGATCTAGCTTCAGCTTTAAAAGCTTTAGAGCTTCAAGCTTTGAAGCTGTAGAGCCTTTGAGGCAACAGCAACAGCTTTCGTCCGCAAGCGGCCGAGTTACTTTCTTTTGTCAAAAGCGACAAAAGAAAGCTAACCAAAGAAAAACGCTTTTTGTAAATCAAGGGCCCGCGCGTGCGGTGCAGACGCGGGCATGCGCCACACGAGACATCCTGTCTCGGTGGCGCACGGCGCACATCCATGTGCGCCGCCCTTCGGGTGTGCGTTTGCTAACGCGAGTCCGTGGCTTCGCAGTGCTAGAAGAACTGCGAGACTTCTAACTTGAGCACGAAGGCCATGCCACTGTCGGAACCGAAGCCGAAGCCAAGCGAACCCAAGCCAAGCTGAGCTAAAAGTCACAACAAAGTAATTGGTCGCTTCAGTGGCGGAAGCGATGAGATTGGTTGAACCTCTCGGGCATGGGACGCAAACCCCAGTGCCTCGGACCAATCGCGAAATCGCAGCGTCTATCCATCGGCAGGCCAACCATCGCCCGGTGTCGAATGGCACAGGCGCCCGCGCCGTGCCGGCCGTAAGGTGCGCCGATCCACCGCCACGAGATCCCCGCGATGAACCGATTCGTCCCAGCCGCGGCCCTGGCCGCGATGCTCTGCGCAGGCATGGCCGGCTCCGCGCTCGCCGCGTCGGACAAGGCGGCCGCAGCCCCGGCGGCCACGGTCGAAACGGCCAAGCCCGCCGCACCGAAGAACGACCCCGCGAAAGGCGGCTCCGCCCTGTACGACACCGTCGCCGCGCTGGACACGCAGATGTTCGATTCGTTCAACCGCTGCGACGAACCGGCCCAGTTCGAGCGCCATCGTGCCCTGTTCGACGACAAGGTCGAGTTCTACCACGACAACGGCGGAGTCACCTGGGCGCGCGAGGAAATGCTCGGCAACGTGCGCAAGAACGTGTGCGGAAAATTTCGCCGCGAGTTGATCCCCGGAACCTTGCGCGTGTACCCGATCAAGGACTTCGGCGCGATGGAGATCGGCGAACACCGCTTCTGCGCGACCGGCGAAACCACCTGCGCGGGCCGCGGCGAGTTCATCCTGGTCTGGCATCGCGTCGGCGAACGCTGGCAAGTCACTCGCGCGATCAGCTACGCGCACCGCCCCAACGACTGAGGCAGCGGCGCCAGGCCGTGTCGTCTTGACGGCTGTCGACGCTTCGACTTCGCCAGCCTCGGATCGGCCGGGGTCACTACGTCGAGCGCAATTCGCATCACCGCATTGCGATAGGCGGACACCCGGCGTCGTTGCTCAGAAGAACGTATTGATCGCACCGGTGACGCGATAGCCGTCGTCGGTCAGCAACATCAGCGGCCACTTGTCGAAGGTGGTGCACGGATGCGAGATGCCGCAGCCGACCAGGTCGCCGACCTGCAGCGGATGCTCGACCGGCAACTCCAGATAAGCATGTTGATCGTTCATCTTGACGATGCGCGCATCGCGCATCGGCCGCGGCGCCGGTTGCCCGGGGCGATGCCAGATCAGCGGGCGCGGCAGGTCGATGTCGTAGGACGCGTCGCGCTTGCCGAGGGTCAACAACGCCAGCCCGGGCTCGGGCCGCGACTGCACCATCGCCCAGAGCTCCAGCGCCGGTTGCAGGCCGTGGCGGAAACTGGCGTCGTGACGGGTGCGCATTTCCTGTTGCAGTCCATGGTAGAGGCCGTGGTCCGAAGTCAGATAGCAGCCGGACCGCAATATCCGCCGCAGCGGACGCGAGGTGTCGCCCACGCGGTCGAAGGCTTCGGCGACGAAGTCGAAATAGGCCGAGCCGCCGGCGCTGATCAGGATCTCATCGCCGTCGAATAATCGTTCGGCATCGCAACGCTGGGTCAGGGCGACCATCTGAGTGAGCAACGAATGCACGCGTTGCAAGTCGGCATCGCGATCCGCGCCGACCCACAGGCCCTCGTAGCCTTCAATCCCGGCCAGCAATAGATGCGAAGCCGCATGCACCTCGCGCGCGAGCTGCATCGCCGCGTCGAGACCGCGCACACCGGTGCGTCCGCCATCGGCGCCGAGTTCGACCAGCACCGGCAGGCGCCGCTGCGGCGCGACGCGCTGCATCACCTGATCCAGGCGCTGCACGCCCGCACTGGAATCGACCAATACCCAGGCCTGGAAATCGGCTTCGTCGCGCAGCAGCGCGGCCAGGCTTTCGATATCGGCGATCGCCACTGGCTGGTTGGCCAGCAGCACCCGTTTGACGCCGAAACGATGGGCCACGCGCAACTGCGGAATGGTCGCCAGGGTGATCGCCCAGGCGCCGGCGTCGAGTTGGGCCTGGAACAGCTGCGGGCTCATCGTGGTCTTGCCGTGCGGCGCGAGCAGCGCGCCGGCGCGTTCGACGAAGTCGCGCATCCAGGCGATGTTGTGGTCCAGCGTCGATTGCCGCAGCACCGCGACCGGGTAGGACAGCAAGCCGTCGAGTACGTTGAGGCCCAGTTCGCCGAGCGTGTCCTGGCGCAGCGGCTGCCGCAGGGCCAGGCCCTTGATGCCGGGCTGCAGCCACTGGTGCGCGAGTTCGCGCAGCGCGTCGTTCATCGGACTGCTCCATTCATCGCGGTGCTCCCAGGTGAATTCGGATGTCATCGATCGCATCGACGTCGGCCAAGCGTCGATCGAAGCATGCCGATCATGCGCGTCCGGGCTTGAGGCGGTAGTCAGACTGCGTCACATCTTTCGTTTTGGAAAATCCAAAAAAATGATCTTTCGTATTGCGGTCAGAGACTAGCAAATACGCCTGTATTTATGCATTGTGCGGCGTGAAGCGCATTCGCGGACCACGTAAGCCGATTCAAAAGTCGGAGCACGCGGATGAGGCCCGATCGAAAGATATGGATCGAAGCCCGTCGCTCGCCAAGCGCTCCGCATCGCCAACCGTATTCAAATCCTTCCGTCTCCACTCCAACGCACCGATCGAGGCACCCGCATGAACCGACGCGATTTTCTCGCCACCTCCGCGACCGCGAGCACGCTGCTGGCCAGCAGCGCGTTCACTCCGGCGTTCGCGCGCGCCCGCTCGAAGCTGCGGATCGGCCTGATCGGCGTGGGCATGCGCGGCCAGGTCCATCTGACCGAATTGCTGCGCCGCGAGGACGTGGACGTGGTCGCGCTGTGCGATGTCGAGCCGATCATGCTCGATCGTTCGCTGGCGATGATCGCCAAGGCCGGCAAGGCCAAGCCGGCGACCTACGGCGCCGACGGCAACCTCGACGCTTACCGCGCGATGCTGGCCAAGGGCGGACTGGACGCGGTGATCATCGCCACGCCGTGGGAATTCCACGCCGCGCAGGCGATCGCGGCGATGCAGGCGAAGGTCGCGGTGGGGTGCGAGGTGGTCGCCGGCATCACCCTCGACGATCATTGGCAGGTGCTGCGCGCGCAGCAGAGCACCGGCACGCCGTACATGCTGCTCGAAAACGTGTGTTATCGCCGCGACGTGCTGGCCGCGCTCAACATGGTGCGGCAGGGCCTGTTCGGCGAAATCGTGCATCTGCAGGGCGGTTATCAGCACGATCTGCGCGGGGTCAAGTTCAACAGCGGCAATCCCGATCAGCCCTACGGCAGCGGCGTCGAGTTCGGCCCGAAGGCGTGGTCGGAAGCGCGCTGGCGCACCGAGCATTCGGTCAAGCGCGACGGCGATCTGTACCCGAGCCATGGCATCGGCCCGTGCGCGATGGCGATCGACATCCATCGCGGCAACCGCTTCACCCATCTGAGCGCGTTCTCGAGCAAGCCGCGCGGCCTGCACGATTACATCGTCAAGAAGGCCGGGCCGGAGCATCCGAACGCGAAGGTCAAGTTCAAGCTCGGCGATCTGGTGACGACGCAATTGCTATGCGAGAACGGCGAGACCATCGTGCTGCAGCACGACACCTCGCTGCCGCGTCCGTATTCGCTGGGCTTCCGCGTGCAGGGCACCGACGGCCTGTGGATGGATCTCAACGAGTCGATCCACATCGAAGGCAAGAGCCAGCCGCACAAGTGGGACAAGGCCGCCGACTGGTTCGCCAAGTACGATCATCCGCTGTGGCAGCGCTTCGCCGGCGCCGCCGCCGGCGCCGGCCACGGCGGCATGGATTTCTTCGTCATCAACGCCTTCGTCGAAGCGCTCAAGGCCGATGCGCCGATGCCGATCGACATCTATGATGCGATCGCCTGGAGCGCGATCACGCCGCTGTCGGAGCAGTCGATCGCCGAGCACAAGACCCTGGAATTCCCCGACTTCACCAACGGCAAGTGGAAGGACCGCAAGCCGATCTTCGCCTTGAACGACCGCTACTGAGGCCGGCCGCCAGAGATCGCGCGCTCGTGGGTGTGTAGACCCGCCCACGAGGCGAGCCGTCGTTCAGGGCTTGGCGCCGAATCCGATCACCGCGTTGTCCAGCGGCATCTGCGCCCGCCGCGCTTGCGGCTTGGCGTCGAAGGCCGAGGTCGAATCCAGCGCCTGGTCGATCGCGTACCCGAATAGCTGAAGGCGTCGAACACGAACGGCAGACCTTCGGATTGCTCGAAGGTGGGTGCGTTCGACACGCGCAGGTGCAGATGCGGTCCGCCGGTATTGCCGGACTGGCCGAGCCGGCCGAGCCGGCCGAGGCTCTGGCCGCGACGCACACGTTCGCCGGTCTTCACCGCCACGCTGCCGCGCTGCAGATGCGCGTAATGCACATGGGTGCGCGGCGCGACTTCCAGGATTACGTAATTGCCGTACAGCGCGTCGGCGCTCAGCGTGGCCGGTTCGGACTGCGGCGACAACGGCGCATGTTCGGCCTCGCCGTCGCGCGCGCTTCGCACGATGCCGTCGGCCGCGGCCAGCACCTCAGCGCCGTAGCCGATCCAGTCGGCATGCTTGCTGTTGCGCGGCTCGACGCCGTCGCGCACGGCATGACCACGCGCGTCCAGGCCGATCAGATCGAGCGCATAGCGTTGCGCAATGGTGACCTCGCCATTGGCCACGACCAGGCTGCCCCAGTGATGCGACTGCGAGTTCGATGGACCTTCGTAGGCCAGCCATTGGCCGCCGCGCAACGGCGGACCCAGCACCACCGGTGACGCGCTGGCGAGTGCTACTCGCGCGCCGTCGACCCAAAGTCTCGTACCGCTCGTGGTTTCGAATTCGATCCGATGACGCAGGCTGGTCGGCGCAGGGCGTCCGGCCGGCAGGGTCAGCCAGACGAACAACCGGCGCCTGCAGGGCCGGGTCGAGGGCTGCGCTGCGTGCCGGCATCGGCGTGGCGATGGCCGTTAGCAGACTCAGCCCGGCCAACGCCGATCCGAGCCGTGGCGCTGATGACGCCGGTCGGCACGCGTCGGCGGAAATGCTACCGCACCGCGTGGGCTTTACCGCTGCGCCCGCGCGGTGACGACCGCCGGTCGGTAACCGTTAAAAGAGAGTTGACAGGTTTGCAGGGAACTCAATAACCTTTGAAAAACGATTTAAAGGTTAAGACGATGGGTCATGCCCGCGAACGATGGCTGTCCGGCGCCTGGCTGCTGTGCGCGGCGCTGACCGCCTGCGCGGACACGCCGTCCGGCGCGTCGGCCGCATCTGTACGATCCGAACCCGAGGCCGTCATGCCGATCGAGTCGCCGCTTGTGCTTATCGATGCGCCAAGCAATCTGGGTCTGCGCCCGCCGCGACCCGGCGCGGAACCCGGCGTGCGGCGCATGCCCGACGCACTGCGCGCAACCGGTCTGTTGCAGCGTTTGCGCGCGCACGATGGCGGCCGGGTCGAGGCGCCGGCGTATTCGCCCGAGCCCGATCACACGATCGGTTTCCGCAACGGCGCGGCGATCGCCGACTACAGCCAGACCCTCGCCGATCGCCTGTCGCCGTGGCTGCAGCGCAAGCGTTTCGTACTGATGCTCGGCGGCGATTGCAGCGTGCTGCTGGGCAGCGGCCTGGCCTTGAAGCAACGCGGCCGTTACGGGCTGGCCTTCGTCGACGCGCACGACGATTTCTCGTTCGCGCGCGATCGCCGGCGCTATCAGGGCCACTTCGCCGCGGCCGGGCTCGACCTGGGCCTGTCGACCGGACACGGGCCGGCGGCGTTGTCGAATCTGCGCGGGCAGTCGCCGTATTTCCGCGGCGAGGACGTGGTCCATCTGGGCCTGGTGAGCACCGACGACGACCGCCGCGACTACGACGTCGAAAGTTTCGAGCGCTCCGGAATCCACAGCATCGACGCCGATACGATCCATCGCGACGGCGCGCGACAGGCCGGAGATCGAGCGCGCATGCGCCTGGAGGCGATGCCGACCGAAGGCTATTGGATCCACGTCGATGCCGACGTGATCGCGCAGCGGGTGATGCCGGCGGTGGATTCGCCGAACCCGGATGGCCTCGATTTCGAACAACTGCGCGCATTGCTCGCGTCGTTGCTGGCCAGCCCGAAGGCGATCGGCATGGAGTTGACGATCTTCGATCCGGAGCTGGACCCGGACGGAACGCTCGCGCGGCGATTGAGCGATGCGGTGGTGGGCGCGTTCGAGGACAGCGGGCGGTTGCGCGAGTGAGCGGGCAGCGTGTGGGCGGCGCGGGAACGGGAGCCTGTCTCGCCCAGGATCGCGTCGCCGAGCGCTCTATCGGTCGCGTGATTTCAGCGTCTGCCCGGTTCGCCGCGAATCATTCGAGACTCGAAGCGAAACACGTCACCCGGAAATCCGAATACCGCGCCGTCAGCTGCGCTTTCACCGAATCGGGAACCGCCACGCCATCGAGCCACAGGCGCCGCAAACTCGGCAGCTGATCCAGCAACGGCAGCAAGGCTTCGATGGGGACCGGGTCGTAACCTTGGGAGCTGCCGACCGACAGGTATTCCAGCGCCGGCAAGCCGCGCAGCAGATACAGATCGTCCACGCTCAGCGAGGTCGCCCACAGGTCCAGTTCGCGCATCTGCTTCAACTCGCAGATCGCCTCGAGTCCGGCGCGCGAAATCGCGGTCCGGCCGGCGTGCAGACTGGTCAGCGCCGGCAAGCGCGCGAGTTGCGCCGCCATCGCATCGTCGAACGGCGTCGCCTCGATATCCAGCGTTTGCAGCGTGGTCATTCCCATCAAGGCATCGAACGATCGCGGCGTCAGCCGCGAACGCTGGATGCCGAGTTCGATCAGGCCCGGACAGCGCGCGACTGCCAGCAGATCCGCTTCGGCCAGGCCGATCAGTTCGCGGAAGACACGCAGGTCCTTCGCCCGCGCGAAGCCGCAGGGGCGGCCGTTCGGAAGGATGCGAAAGACGTCGAGTTGGCGCAGCCCGGGGATGGCGAGCACGTCGCGCATCGCCGCGCGGCCGACGTCGCAACTGAGGTTGAACTGCTGCAGCGACGGCAGCTTGCGCAACAATTTGCTGCGCGTCGCGCTCAGGCGGCCGCTGGCGTGCAGGCTCAGTCCCGCGATCGGCCCTTGCGCCGCGAGCGCGGCGATGTCGTCGGCATCGAAATTCTCGTCCAGCGTTTGCCAATCGTCCGTTTGCATAGCCCACTGCCGACATCGAAGACCCGCGCGGATGATCGGGGCCGCACCCGGCCGGGTCAACCCGTTTCGCCGGGCGTCGTATCAAGCCAGCGCATCAGTCGACCGTTGCGCCGAGATCGGCCTGCAAGGTCCGGTAATCGCGCGGCGCCATTCCGACTGTCGCCTTGAACTGCCGCGCGAACGCGCTTTGATCGGAAAAACCGCAGGCCAGCCCGACCTGAGCGATGCTGGCCTCGCCACGCAAATGGTGCATCGCCGCTTCGATCCGCAGCTTGGTCAAGCTCTGCTGCGGGGTCAGCTGGAATACACGCTGGAAGTGCCGCTCCAGTTGCGCCACCGACAGGTTCGCCAGTTGCGCCAGCGCGGTGACGCGCAGCGGACCGGCGTAATGCTGCTGCATGTGTTCGGTGACCCGGCGCAGGCGTTCATAGGTGGGATCGCGTCCGTCGGGCGCGCCGAGGTCGCGCGACAGGCCGACCAGTCCGCAGCCGCCGTCGGACAAGGGCAGCGGCCGCTTGCCGGTCAGGCACCAGCCCGGTTGCCGGTTCGGGTACAGATGCACTTCCAACTGATTTTCGATGATGTCGCCGGCGAGCACGCGTCGATCCTGCAGCGCGTAGCGCCCGCCCAGGCGCGCGGGAAACAGGTCGGCGACCGCGCGGCCGATCACGTCCTCGCGCCGCTTCAGGCCCAGGCGCCGCACCAGGGTCAGATTGGCGTGGGTGTAGCGGCCGGCGGCGTCCTTGACGAAGAACACCACGTCCGGCAATGCGTCGCACAAGGTCTGCATCAGGCCGGCGTCGATGCGGACCGAAGCGTCGTTAAGGCTGGCGGTGGGCGAAGGCATGGCGGCGGAGACGATCGGCGATTGAGCGATTATGCCGAATTCCGCATCCGGCGCCGGCAAGCTGCGCTAGACCGCGAGCGGCCTGGCCGCGAGCATGGACGGATGCACAGCCTCGACATCATCGACTCGCACACCGGCGGCGAACCCACCCGCGTGGTGATCTCCGGATTCCCCGATCTCGGCGCCGGCAGCCTGGCGCAACAGCGCGAGCGCTTGCGCGCGCAGTTCGATCACTGGCGCAGCGCGATCGCCTGCGAACCGCGCGGCTCGGACACGGTGGTCGGCGCACTGTTGCTGCCGGCGCAGGCGGCCGATGCCTGCGCAGGGGTGATCTTCTTCAACAACGTCGGTTACCTGGGCATGTGCGGACACGGCACGATCGGGCTGGTGCGCACCTTGCAGCATCTGGGGCGAATCGCGCCGGGCCGGCACAGGATCGAAACGCCGGTCGGCACGGTCGGCGCGGAATTGCACGAAGACGGACGCGTCTCGGTCGACAACGTCGAAAGCCGTCGTCACGCCGCCAACGTCAGCGTGCAGGTCGACGGTTACGGCGAAGTCAGCGGCGATGTCGCCTGGGGCGGCAACTGGTTCTATATCGCCAAGACCACGCGTGAGATTTCGCTGGCCACGCAACGCGAATTGACCGCGTACGCCGAAGCGATCCGCCACGCTCTGGTCGCGGCCGGGATCACTGGCGCCGACGGCGCCGAAATCGATCACATCGAATTGGAAACGGCGTCGGCCACGCCCGGCATCGACGGACGCAACTTCGTGCTGTGCCCGGGTCTGGCCTACGACCGCTCGCCCTGCGGCACCGGCACCAGCGCCAAGCTGGCGTGTCTGGCCGCCGACGGCAAACTCGCGCCGGATGCGGTGTGGCGACAGGAAAGCGTGCTCGGCAGCGTGTTCGAAGGCCGTTACCGCCTCAGCGAACACGGCGTGCTGCCGACCATCACCGGCAGCGCCTACATCACCGCGCGCGCGCAATTGCTGATCGACGACAACGACCCCTTCGCCTGGGGCGTGGTGGCGCGCTGAGCGATGGCGGCCTTCGACCTCATCGTGATCGGCGCCGGCATCGTCGGCACCGCCTGCGCCGAACTCGCCGTGCGCGAGGGGCTGCGCGTGGCGGTGGTCGAATCCGGCGCGGTCGGCGGCGGCGCGACCGCGGCGGCGATGGGGCATCTGGTGGCGATGGACGACGATCCGGCCGAGCTGGCGTTATCGCGTTATTCGCTGGGCCTCTGGGAGCGTTTCGCGACCTTGCCCGAGGCCGAATTCAGCCGCTGCGGGACCTTGTGGGTGGCGCGCGAGGCGAATGAGTTCGCCAGCGTTCCGGCCAAGATCGCGCGACTGGCCGCGGCCGGCGTGCAGGCGCGACAGATCGATGCCGATGAGTTGTATCGCCTGGAACCGGCGCTGGTCGCGGGTCTGTGCGGCGGCATGCTGGTGGCCGACGAGGCGGTGGTGTATCCGCCCCGGGTCGCGCTGCATCTGCTCGGCCTGGCGCGCGAAGGCGGCGCCCATTGCGTGCTGGGTCGGCGCGCGGTCGCGTTGAGCGCCGACGGCGTGCGTCTGGACGATGGCTCCAGCTTGATCGGTCCGGTCTTGGTCGCGACCGGCTGCGCCTTGCCCGAGTTGTTGCCGCAGTTGCCGATGCGTTCGCGCAAGGGTCATTTGGTCATCACCGAACGCTATCCGGGCCGCGTGCGGCACCAACTGCTGGAGTTGGGCTATGCCGACAGTGCGCACGGCGATGCCGACAGCAGCGTCGCGTTCAATGTGCAGCCGCGCCCTACGGGACAGATTCTGATCGGTTCCTCGCGCGAGTTCGGCGTCGACGATCGCGAGGTGTCGCCGGCGATGCTGCGGCGCATGCTCGAACGCGCGTTCGCCTTCGTGCCGATGCTGCGCGAATTGCAGGCGCTGCGGGTGTGGACGGGATTTCGCCCGACCACCTTCGACGGCCGGCCGTATATCGGCGCGGTCGCCGATCGCGCGCACACCTGGGTCGCCGCCGGCCACGAGGGCCTGGGCGTGACCACCGCATTGGGCACCGCGCAGTTGCTGATTGATCAGTTGCTCGGCCGCGCGCCGGCGATCGATCCGGCGCCATTCCTGCCGGCGCGGGTGCTGCAATGACGGCGCCGAGCGTGCGCGTGCATATCGACGGCGTCGCGGTCGAAGTGCCGGCCGGGGCCAGCGTCGCCGCGGCGATCGCGACCCGCAGCGAGGTCGTGTCGCGTTTTCGCCGCTCGCGATCGGGCGAACCGCGCGCACCCCTGTGCGGCATGGGCGTGTGTTTCGAATGCCGGGTGACGATCGACGGCGTCGCGCATCAGCGCGCCTGCCTGACCGTCGCGCGCGAGGGCATGCAGGTGCGCTGCGATGACTGAGCGCTGCGATGTGCTGGTGATCGGCGCCGGTCCGGCCGGGCTCGCCGCCGCATCTGCGGCCGCGGCGCACGGCGCGAGCGTGGTGTTGGTCGACATGCAGCCGCGCGTCGGTGGACAGGTCTGGCGACAAGACCTGCGCAAGCCGGCGGTCGCGGCGGCGCGCGAAGCCTTCGCCGAATTGTCGGCGCAACCGCGTATCCGTGGCCTGCAACAGGCGCAGGTGGTCGCGGCGCGGCCCGGCTGCGTATTGATCGAGCACGCCGGCACCGCGATGGAACTGCATTACCGCGCCCTGGTGCTGGCGACCGGCGGGCGCGAACTGCTGCTGCCGTTTCCGGGCTGGACCTTGCCGGGCGTGACCGGCGCCGGCGCATTGCAGGCGCTGGTCAAGCAAGGCTGGCCGATCGCCGGCAAGCGCGTGCTGATCGCCGGCAGCGGTCCGCTGTTGCTGGCCGCGGCGGCGACCCTGCATGCGCATGGCGCGCATGTGCTGGCGATCTGCGAACAAGCGCCGGCCGCGCAACTGCGCGGCTTCGCGATGCAGTTGTGGCGCTGGCCGTCCAAGCTGGTCCAGGCCGCGGGCCTGCGCGCGCGCCTGGTCGGGGTGCCGTATCGCAGCGGCACCTGGGTGCGCAGCGCATCGGGCGATCAGCGCGTGACTGAGGTCGAGATCGAAAGCGCGCGCGGCATCGAACGCATCGCTTGCGATCACCTGGCGGTCGGTTATGGCTTGGTGGCCAATACCGAACTGGCGCAACAGCTCGGCTGCGAATTGACCGCGCAGGACCGGCATCCGCATGTGCGCGTGGACACGCGCCTGATGACCAGCGTGGCCGATGTGTATGCGGCCGGCGAAGCCTGCGGTATCGGTGGCGTCGACACGGCGCGCATCGAAGGCGCGATGGCCGGTTGCTTCGCCGCGGGCGCCGACAAAGAGGCCGAAGCGATGCGCGCGCGCCGCGATCAAGCCCGCGCCTTCGCCGAACTGCTGCCGCGCCATTTCGCCCTGCGCAAGCAGATCCATCTCGCCGCGACGCCGCAGACCGTGGTCTGTCGCTGCGAGGACGTGAGCCTGTCGCAAGTGCGCGATCACCGCGACTGGCGCGCGGCCAAGCTCGCGACCCGCTGCGGCATGGGCAGTTGCCAGGGCCGCATCTGCGGCGCGGCGCTGGCCGAGTTGCGGCTGTTCGATAACGCGCCCGCCGCTTCGAACGCGGCGAATCCGAATCCTGTTCCCCCGACACCGGCGGCGTCCGCGCATGGCGCGCGACCGCCGGTCTTCCCCACCCGGTTGGCCAGCCTCGCCGGGTCTTTTTCTTCCGAGGGCGAGTCGGCCGCGCAATCCAAGCCTTAGCCCGATCCCGCTTCGTCCTTCCCTTCGCCTTCCCTTCATTCCCGAACACAAGGAACCAACCCCATGGCCAACGCAAGCTTCTGGCGCGGCGTCATCCCCGCGATCACCACGCCGTTCAACGCCGACGGTTCGATCGATCACGAGTTTCTCGGCCGTCACGCCAACACTTTGATCGACGCCGGCTGCGTCGGCATCGTGCCGCTGGGCTCGCTCGGCGAGGCGGCGACGCTGAGCTTCGACGACAAGCTCGCGATCCTGCGCACCCTGGTCAAGGCCTTGAACGGCCGCGCGCCGGTGATCCCCGGCATCGCCGCGCTGTCGACCGACGAAGCGGTGCGGCTGGCGCGCGAAGCGCAGGCGATCGGCTGCGCCGGCCTGATGGTGCTGCCGCCGTATGTCTACTCGACCGATTGGCGCGAGATGAAGGCGCATGTCAGCGCGGTGATCGCCGCCACCGATCTGCCGTGCATGCTCTACAACAACCCGGTGGCGTACAAGACCGATTTCGTGCCCGAGCAGATCGCCGAACTCGCCGCGCAGTTCGCGAATCTGCAGGCGGTCAAGGAATCCTCGGCCGACGTGCGCCGGTTCGCGGCGATCCGGGCCTTGCTCGCCGATCGTCTCGACCTGCTGGTCGGCATGGACGATGCGATCGTCGAGGGCGTGGCGATGGGCGCGACCGGCTGGATCGCCGGTCTGGTCAACGCCTATCCGAAGGAATCGGTGCGGTTGTTCGAACTCGCCCGCGACGGCGGCGCGCCCGCGGCGGCCAAGTTGTACGCGTGGTTCCTGCCGCTGCTGCGCCTGGACACCGTGCCGAAGTTCGTGCAGCTGATCAAGCTGGTGCAGGAACGCGTCGGCCTGGGCAGCGAGCGCGTGCGCGCGCCGCGGCTGGTGCTCGACGGCGCCGAGCGCGCGGCGGCGTTGGCGGTGATCGAACACGCGATCGCCGTGCACCCGAACGCGGGGCGCTGAGGTGAGCGCGCGCGCGCCGGTATTGATCGAGGGCCGCTGGCAGGCATCGCGCGATGCCGGCGGCGACTTCCGCGGCTTCGATCCGACGCTCGGCGAAGCGGTCGGGCCGGCGTTTCCGATATCCGGCGCGGGCGATGTCGAGGCCGCGCTGGCCTCGGCGGCGGCGGTCGCCGACGAACTGGCCGCTTGCGATCCGCAGCAAATCGCCGACTTCCTCGATGCGTATGCGCTGGCGATCGAGCACGACGCGGCCGATCTGGTCGCGCTCGCGCATCTGGAAACCGCGCTGCCGATCGAGCCGCGCCTGGCCAAGGTCGAACTGCCGCGCACCACCGGACAGTTGCGTCAGGCCGCGCGCGCGGTGCGCGAGCGCTCCTGGACCCAGCCGACGATCGATACCGCGGCCGGCCTGCGCAGCCATCTGGCGCCGCTGCACAAGCCTGTGCTGGTGTTCGGGCCGAACAATTTCCCGTTCGCCTTCAACGCGGTGGCCGGCAGCGATTTCGCCTCGGCGATCGCGGCGCGCAATCCAGTGATCGCCAAGGTTCATCCCTCGCATCCGGCGACCAGCCAGCGTCTGGCCGAACTCGCGCATCGCGCGATGGCGCAGGCCGGTTTGCCGGCCGCGGCCTTGCAGCTGCTGTATCACCTGCCGCCCGAGCTGGGCCTGCAACTGGCCGGCGACGCGCGCTTGGGCGCGCTGGCGTTCACCGGCAGCCGTCGTGCCGGGTTGGCGTTGAAGGCGGCGGCCGATGCGGCCGGCGTGCCGGCGTATCTGGAACTGTCGAGCATCAACCCGGTGTTCGTGCTGCCCGGCGCCTTGCGCGAACGCGGCGCGGCTTTGGCGCAGGAGTTCTTCGCGTCCTGCACGATGGGCGCCGGCCAGTTCTGCACCAATCCCGGCGTGGTGGTGGTCGCGCGCGGCGAGCTCGGCGATGCCTTCGTCGACGCGGCCGCGGCCTTGTTCGCGCAGGCGCCGGCCGGCGTGCTGTTTTCCCAAGGCGTGGTCGAGCACTTCCGCGAATCGACGGCGCAGTGGCGAGCGGCCGGTGCGAGCCTGATCGGCGGCGGCGCGGAGTCGGCCGACGCGGGTTATCGCGTGCAGCCGGCGCTGTGGTCGATCGACGCCGAAGCCTTCATCGCCGATGCGCGTCTGCGCGGCGAGGCGTTCGGGCCGGCCAGCCTGATCGTGCGCACGCGCGACGATTACTACGACATGTTGTCGATCGCGCAAAACCTGGAAGGCAATCTGACCGCGACGATCTATGCCTCGGGCGACGATGCCTACGTGCAAGCCGCGTTGGCCGTACAACTGCGGCCGCGCGTGGGCCGGCTGATCGGCAACCGCATGCCAACCGGGGTCGCGGTCAGCGCGGCGATGAATCATGGCGGGCCGTATCCGAGCACCGGCCATCCGGGCTTTACGTCGGTCGGTCTGCCGGCGGCGATCCGGCGCTTCGCCGCGCTGCATTGCTACGATCAGATCGACGACGCGTTGCTGCCGCCGGAACTGCGCGACCGCAATCCCGGCGGGGTGGCGCGTTGCATCGACGGACAATGGCGAACGGACGACATCGGAGCATCGACATGAATCGCGGCGCATCGCAGATCGGCGGCCTGAGCCTGGAGCAGGCGCGCGCGCAACTTGGCCCATGGACGCAGCGCGCGCCGGCGATCGGCGAGGGCGAATATCAACAGCGGATCGAACGCGCGCGCGCCTTGCTGCGCGCGAACGGGCGCGATGCGTTGTTGATCGGCGCCGGCACTTCGCTGCGTTACTTCACCGGCATCACCTGGGGCGCGAGCGAGCGCCTGGTCGCGATGTTGCTGACTCTGGACGGCGATCCGCTGTTGATCTGCCCGGGATTCGAATCCGGCTCGCTCGCGCACGAGTTGAAGATCCCGGCGCAGCCGCGCTACTGGGAGGAACACGAAGACCCGTACGCATTGGTGGTCGACGGACTGCGCAGCCGCGGCGCGAGCCGGCTGGCGCTGGACCCGGCGGCGGCGTTCGCGATCTTCACCGGCCTGCGCGCGGCGGCGCCCGCGCTGGACCTCAGCGATGCGAGCATCATCGTCGATGGCTGCCGCGCGGCCAAAACCCCGGCCGAACTGGCGTTGATGAAGCAGGCGACCGCGATGACCCTGCAGGCCCATCGCCTCGCCGCCGGCCTGGCCGAGCCCGGCGTCACCACCACTCAACTACGCCGCTTCATCGATGAAGCGCATCGCGCGTTCGGCGCCGACAACGGCTCGACCTTCTGCATCGTCCAATTCGGCCAGGCCACCGCGTATCCGCACGGCATTCCCGGCGAACAGACTCTGCGCGAGGGCGAACTGGTGCTGATCGACACGGGCTGCGCGGTGCAGGGCTATCAGTCCGACATCACCCGCACTTACATCTGCGGACGCGCCGACGCGCAGCAGCAGCGGATCTGGGACCTGGAACTGGCCGCGCAACAGGCCGCGTTCGCGGCGGTGCGTCCCGGCGTCAGCGGCGAGGCGGTCGATCGCGCCGCGCGCGAGGTGCTAGAACGCGGCGGCCTGGGGCCGGATTACCGCTTGCCCGGCCTGCCGCATCGCACCGGTCACGGCTGCGGCATGAGCGTGCACGAAGCGCCGTATCTGGTGCGCGGCAATACCCGCGGCCTGGAGCCGGGCAACTGCTGTTCGAACGAGCCGATGATCGTGGTGCCCGATCGTTTCGGCGTGCGCCTGGAAGATCATTTCTACGTCACCGAAGATGGCGCGGCCTGGTTCACGCCGCCGTCGCTGGCGATCGATCGGCCGTTCATGGACTAAATTCATGCATCGTCGGCCCGCGCGAGTTCATGGCGACGGTCGCCTGTCCGGCGCCGTCGCCCTCGGCGGTATCGAGACACGGCACGACGGCCGCGGCGTCGTTCCCGGAGCGATCGGCCGGCCCGGCGGCAGACACTTCAGGCACATCCGCGGCCGCGCGCTTTGCCGCATGATGGCCGACACCCGTCCGCAACCCATCCGAGTCTTGCGATGACCTCGAACCGCTCCCGCTACGCCCGCGTACACCTGTCCGCTGCGCCCTTGGCCGTGTTGACCGCCGCGCTCGCGCTCGGCCTGAACCTGACCCCGGCCGTCGCCGCCGAAGCGACGCCCACCCAGGCCGCCGCCGCCGCGATCACCGCGAGCAGCGAGGCCGCCACCCGCTTCAAAGCGCTGTACACGCGCGAATGGAAGTGGCGCCAGGCCCAGTTCGCCGGCGGCGACGACGAGGACGTGCAGGGCCAGCCGGCCTCGCGCCTGCCCAAGGTCGATCTGGCCACCCAGGCGATGCGCGAGCGTTATTGGGCGCAGGTGATGAGCGAGCTCGACGCGATCGACAAGGCCGCGCTCGGCGACGAGGATCAGGTCAACTACGAAGTGTTTCGCCAGCAGATCCAGAGCCTGCTCGCCAATCAGCGGCTGCGCGACTGGGAAATGCCGTTCAACAGCGACAGCGCGTTCTGGACCAATCTGGGTTTCGGCGCGCGCCGGCCGATCCGCGATGTCGTCGGCTACGAACGCTACATCGGCAAGCTGCGCGACATCCCGCGTTACTTCGACGATCAGATCAGCAACATGCGCGACGGCCTCAAGCGCGGCTACAGCGTGCCGCGGGTGACCCTGACCGGCCGCGACGTGTCGATCAAGGAAGTGGTCGACGCCAAGCTCGAGGACAATCTGCTGTACACCCCGTTCAAGCAGATGCCGGCGAATATTCCCGCCGCCGAACAGGCGCGACTGCGCGCGCAGGCGGCCAAGGCGATCGACGAAGCGGTGCTGCCGGCCTATCGCAAGCTGCTTGCGTTCATGCAGAACGAATACATGCAGCAGGCGCGCACCACCCTGGCCGCGGAGGCGATGCCCGACGGCAAGGCGCTGTACCGCGCGAAGATCCGCGAATTCACCACGCTGGATCTGTCGCCGGCGGAGATTCACAAGATCGGCGTGGAGGAGGTCGCCAAGATCCGCGCGCAGATGGACGAGACCATCGTCAAGACCGGGTTCAAGGGTACGTTCCCCGAGTTCCTGCATCACCTGCGCACCGATCCCAAGTTCTATCCCAAGACCGGCGACGAGTTGCTGATGCGCGCCTCGTGGCTGGCCAAGCGCGTCGACGGCGAGATCGGCAACTACATCGGCCTGCTGCCGCGCCAGCGTTTCGCGATCCGTCCGGTGCCGCCGGACCTGGCGCCGTTCTACACTGCCGGCCGTGGCGGTCGCGACGTGTACCTGCTCAACACCTACGACCTGCCGTCGCGTCCGCTGTTCAATCTGCCGGCGCTGACCTTGCACGAATCCGCGCCGGGTCATTCGCTGCAGACCTCGCTGGCGGCCGAACACGAAGGCCTGCCGGATTTCCGCCGTTACACCTATATCTCCGCGTATGGCGAGGGTTGGGCGCTGTATTCGGAAAAGCTCGGCATCGAGATGGGGCTGTACGACACGCCTTACGATTACTTCGGTTACCTGACCTATCAGATGTGGCGCGCGAGCCGGCTGGTGGTCGACACCGGCATCCATCACCTGGGCTGGACGCGCGAACAGGCGCAGGCGTTCCTGCGCGACAACACCGCGCTGAGCGAGCACGAAATCGAGACCGAGGTGGATCGTTACATCGGTTGGCCGGGGCAGGCGCTGTCGTATTACCTGGGCGAGATGAGCATCGTGCGGTCGCGCGAAAAGGCCGAGAAGGCGCTGGGGTCGGACTTCGACATCCGCGCGTTCCACGACGCGATCCTGGCGCTGGGTTCGGTGCCGTTGCCGGTGCTGGAGCGGCGGGTGGATCGGTTTATCGAGGAGAGCCGGGCCAAGGCCGCGCAGAAGAAGGCGGGCAAGGGTAAGGCTGCCTCCTGAGGCGAAGCGGGTCGCGGGCCGTTGTTCGCGGCCCGCGAGTGGCGAGTTGGGAGTCGGAGTTACGACTTCAGCATCGTGCCTGCGTCGCGGGGCGCGGTGGCGTGGTCGCGGCTTACGCCGCTCCTACAGGGGGCTGGTTGGGCTACGTATCCGACTGTAGGAGCGGCGTAAGCCGCGACCGTGGCACTTCGCTCACGACGCATCCGCCGGCGGCGGCAACCCCCACGACTTCCACAGCTTTTGATACTCCGCCCGCGGCAACAACACGAACACCGGCTGCGCCTGCGGCTTCAACCACGCCAGCAGCTGGCTCATGCGCGCATCGTCCATCGCGGTGCAGCCGGCGGTGGTTTCGCCGGGCGCTTTCCACAGGTGGGCGAAGATGCAACTGCCCGCGCCGGGCACGCGTGAGGCGTTGTGCTCGATCACGAAGCCCTGGCGGTAACGCTGATCGCCGTCGGCGTGCAGGTCGCGGCGCATCGGTTCGGTCGAACCTTCGATCGCGGCCGCGCCGACCTCGTCGGCGTCGACGATGCGGTTGTACAGCGGCGACTGGCTGACATCGATGCAGTAATCCGACGCGCTCGTCGCCGCATAGGGCAGGGCGGTGGCGACATTGTCGGCGTAACCGAACGCGGTGCCGATGCGGAACATCCCGGCCGGCGCGCGGCCGTCGCCTTCGCGCTTGCTCGGTCCGTCGGTCTGCGGCGCGTGCAGGCCCAGGCCCCAGGCCGAACCGGCACGGCCGATGGTGACCGCGCCGGCATCGCCGACCGCGTGCCACTGCCCGCCGGCGCGTTCGAAGCGCTGCATCCGACCCTGGTTCGCATCCCAGTCGGCGGTGGTGACCAGGACCAGTTGCTGCGCCTGCGCCGGGCCGTCGGGAACACGGTCGTTGCCCAGGCCGGCGCAGGCGGTGGTCACGGCGGCGGCTATCGCGAACAGGGCGAGACGGAAGTATCGGCGCAGGCCGTGCGCCGCGTTCGACGCGTCGTTCGATCGGTGCAGCGTTTCGATCCCGCCCATGTCGCGTCCTCGCTGGCCATTGCATCCCCGCGCTCAGGTATCGAGCATGTCCTGGATGCGTTCGGCGTTGCTGTCGAGCTGGCTCAGGCGGCCCTGGCCGCGTTCGCACAGCAGAATGAAGATCAGATCGAGCAGGTGCTGCAGCGCCGATTGGTACAGCAGCGGCTCGACATGCGCGCGCTCGTCGTGCGCCGACACCAGCAGCGAAAAATCCGCATGCGCGCGCAGCGGATTGGGCGTGTGCCGGGTCACCGACACGATCTTGCCGCCGGCTTCGCCGAAGGTCCGCGCCAGATGGCATAGCGAGGTCAGCTTGCCTTGCTCGGAGAACACCAGCAGCACGTCGTCGGCGGTCGCGGTCGCGGTGCTCGCGGCCATCAGCACCGGATCGAAATGGTGGACGCTGAGGATACCGATCATCGCCAGCTTCATCGCCAGCGCGCGCGCCGGAATACCGTCCTCGCCCAGGCCGATGATGAACACACGGCGCGCGTCCTGGATCAGTTCGGCGATCGCGTCGATGCGCTCGGGCGGGTTGATCAGCCGGGTTTCCTCTTCGGCCCGCGCCTTGCCGTGCCACAGCCGCTCGGCCAGGGCCGCGTGCGGATCGCTCGGCGCGGCCACGGCGGCGCCGTTGTCGTCGTGGCCGTCGCCGCGCGCGACCGCCTCGCCGATCGAATACTTGAGGTCCGGATAACCCTTGAAACCGAGTTTCTGGCTGAACTTGACCACGCTGGACTGGCTGATGCCGAGCGCGTTGGCCAACTGCTGCGAGGAGTAGTCGCGCAGCAGGTGCGCGTTCTCCAGCAGGTAGTCGGCGATGCGGCGCTCGATCGCCGACATCTGGTCGCGTTCTGAGCGGATCTTGAGCAGTGGCGACATCGGCAGGGGTCCGGTCCCGGGCGCGGCGGAAGGCTACAGCGTAGCCGGCTTCACGGCCGGCCGCGCGAGGGCTTCGCGAGGGCCTGCCGCGGCGAGCATGCTCAGGCGGCGCTCGCGGTCAGCGGTTCGAGCCCGCGGATTTCGCGGATGCCCAGGCCCGGGGCGTCGGTCACGGTAATTTCGGACTCGTTGAAGATCACTCCGCCATCGACCGGGTTGAACGCGCACAGCGACGGCCCGTCGAGGTCGACCTTGGTGATCACGTTCGACTTGGCCACCGCCAGATGCACCGCGGCGGCGACCGAGATGGACGTCTCGATCATGCAGCCGATCATGCATTCGACCCCGTACATCGCGCAGATGTCGGCGATCTGGATCGCCTTGGACAGCCCGCCGGTCTTCATCAGCTTGATGTTGATGATGTCGGCCGCGCGCATGCGGATCAGGTCGATCACCTCGGCCGGGCCGAACACGCTTTCGTCGGCCATGATCGGGGTGTGGACGCGGTCGGTGACGTACTTCATCCCGTCCAGGTCCTGCGCCTTGACCGGTTGCTCGACCAGTTCCAGCCGCACGCCCGCGTCTTCCAGCGTCTGCAGCGCGTACACGGCCTGTTTCGCGGTCCAGCCCTGGTTGGCGTCCAGGCGCAGCAGCGCGCGGCCCTCGACCGCGGCGTAGATCGCCTTGACCCGTTCGATGTCGACGCCGATGTCCTTGCCGACCTTGATCTTCAGCGATTCGAAACCGCGATCGACCGCGGCGATCGAGTCGGCGACCATCTTCTCGATGTAGTCGACGCTGATGGTCAGGTCGGTGGTGATCACCGGATCGCCGCCGCCGAGCATCTTGTACAGCGGCGCGCCGTACAGCTGGCCCCACAGGTCGTAGACCGCGATCTCGACTGCGGCCTTGGCGCTGGAGTTCTTTTCCAGCGAGCCCTGGATCAGCCCGGTGATGCGGTTGAGGTTGGCGATCTCCTGGCCGATCAGGCGTGGCGAGATGAATTTGCGGATCGCTTCCACGATCGAGCCGTGGGTGTCGCCGGTGATCACCGCGGTGGCCGGCGCTTCGCCATAACCGACGTGGCCGGTGTCGGTGTGGATGGTGATGACGATGTCCTCGACCGTGTCGACCGTGCGCAGCGCGGTCTTGAACGGGGTCTTGAGCGGGACCCGCAGCATGCCGAATCGGATGTCGGTGATCTTCATGTGGTCGTTGGCTTGGCTTGTTTCATCGTGATTCGGTGATGGGAGCGCGGCGGGCCGGGCGGAGTTCGATCGGCCCGATGAGGCGAACACGGCGCTGCGGTCGCGGGCATGCAGTGTCGCCTCAAGGACGTAT
Source organism: Lysobacter sp. Soil_N_51 (assembly GCF_057655755.1). Classification (NCBI taxonomy): domain Bacteria; kingdom Pseudomonadati; phylum Pseudomonadota; class Gammaproteobacteria; order Lysobacterales; family Lysobacteraceae; genus Lysobacter; species Lysobacter sp. Soil_N_51. The sequence goes on from NZ_JBDGLR010000010.1 coordinate 263,692, forward strand.
ACGTTGAATGCTGGTGATCCGGTCCACGGTCGGCTGCTCGCGGTTGAACAGCAGCGGCACCAGCGGGGTCACCGACACGCCGTTGAGATGGACCCGCGCCAGTTCACCGGTGCGGTCGCGGAAGGTGATGCCGGTGGTGTCGTGGATCACGTACGGCCAGCCGTCTTCGTGGCCGACCACCATCATGACGTGGCCGGGGATGTAGATCAGGTCGCCGACTTCCAGGCGCTTGACGATCTTCAGCCGCTCCTCGTGGCTCAGGCCTTCGGCCAGATCGATGCGGTTGTAGGCCGGGCTGACCGCCTGGTCGCGGGTGTTGCGCGGCAACTGCACGCCGAAGCTGCGGTAGATCTCGGAGACGAAGCCGCTGCAATCGCGGGTGTTGTACGAATGGCCCCAGCCGTAGCGTTCGCCGAAGAACTTGAAGCCCTGACGCACCAGGTTGGCCTGGGTCAGCGGCAGATAATCGGCCGAGATGTCGGCGGTGCGCGGCAGCAGCGCGGGCGAGAATTGCAGGCGGCCTTGAGCGTCGCGGTACGGCAGCTCGATCACGTGCGAAGCGTAGTGGTGCTGGCCGTTGACCGGCTTGTCGCTGGGCCAGTCGGCGAGCAGCGGCACGCGCACGCCCATTTCCAACTGCACGTCGGACACGCCGGGCTGCTCGGGCGTGTGCACGGTGCGCGCGCTCGCGCCGGTCACCACCAGATACGGGGTCTTGCGGGTGTAGCCGAAGATCGCCGCCTTCGCGCCTTCGGCGACGCGGTCCTTCTCGACCCAGGCCGCGTACAGCGGGCTGACCACGAACCAGTACTTGCCATCCTTGCTGGCATGCACGATCGCCACCGGCGTGCCGGGGAACAATGCGCTTTCCTGGAACCGGTCGATGTCGCTGTCGCCCTTGGCGTTGAACACGCGCAATCGGGTCGGGAAGGTGCGCAGGTCGGCGCGGCGCACCACCATGCCGTAGCGCGTGGCCTGATCGGCGGGAATCGCATCCAGCGCGAGGTTGTCGCCGAGCGCGGCGAGGGTGGCGGCGGGAATTTCCTCGCCGCGTTCGTCGTACAGGGTTTCCTCGCGCGGCTGCGACATCGCCTCGATCCGCTCGCGCACCTGCGCCTGGCTCAGGCGCGCGGGCAGATGCTCGATGTCGTGCACCGATGCATCGAGTTCGTGCAGGCGCTGGTTTTGCGCGGCGATCGCGCGCGGGTCGAGGATCGTCGCGTCGGGCTTGCTCTGTTGGCGAATCCAGTAGTCGGCGTTCAATTGCCCCTCCTCGATGCCGATCACGCCGGTCGCGGGAATGCCCGAGGCGGCAGCGGCGGTCGCGCTGCGCGCGAACGCGCAGGCCGGCAACAGCAAGACCGCGCTCAGGCATGCGGCGGCGATGCGGATCGCGAGGGGCGCGCCTGAACGCGGTGCTGCAGCGCAGCGAACGAATGCGCTCGCGACACCGCGATGGCTGCGGGCGATCAAGGCGAGGTTGCGGCTTGCTGCGGTACCCATCGCGTCATGCTCCGGCGGCTGCGCGGCCCGGCCGCGCGCCGTCACAGGCTCGATGCCGGTCGTCCGGCACCGACCCGGTCGCGCACGCGGCGCCAGCGGGTCGAACCGCAGAATACATACTTCCTTGTAAAAGTAGATAGGGAATAATTTATTGACCACCTGTGCCACTCATGTTACACAGCCATGAACCGATGGCCCCGCATGGGTGACACCAGGTATGGATCCCGTGACTGACCTGCTGTTTATCGCTCCCCGTGCGCGGGCCATCGTCTCGTTTTCGCGGCGTGGCCGCGCGGCCGCGCTTGCGCTCGGGCTGATGTTCGCGCTGCCGGCGCTGGTGCTGAGCACGCAGATCGGTTCGGTGCATGCACAGGAACAACGCCGCGACGCCGACGAACGCCTCGCCGCGATCGTGTCGTTGATTGACGTCGGCCACTTCGAAGGCGCGCGCGCCGGCATCGCCCAGGCGCGCGCTCGGCCGAATCTGGATGCCGACCAGCGCCGCGCGCTGGACGAGCAGGTCGAACGCATGCGTCGCATCCGTCTGGATTTCACCCTCGACCAAGCCCAGGCCAAGGCCAAGCTGCGCGAACAGATCCCGGACCTGCGCGATGCCGAGTTCGAAGAATGGGATCGGCGCGGCCTGCTCGAATACATGATCATCGACGGCGACAAGCGCTACTTCCAGCGCGCGCCGTCGAACCTGTTCCGGCTCGACGCCGCCGCGCTGGCGCGCCGCAAGCCCGGCGCCAAGCCGCTCAGCGTCGGGCCGATGGAAACCTTGAACGCGCATCAGGCCGAAGTCCGCGATGGCGCGCTGCGCAGTGGCCTGGGCTACGCCGCGCCGCGGCGGGTGCGCGTCACTCACTCGCTGACGGTGAATGCCGATGCGGTGCCGGCCGGCAAGATGCTGCGCGTCTGGCTGCCGTATCCGCGCGCGCTGCCGCATCAACAGGAAGCCATTCGTTTTATCAGCAGCACGCCGGCCGCGCATACGATCGCGCCCGAGTCGACCGCGATGCGCACCGTCTATCTGCAGCAGGTCGCCAAGGCCGGACAGCCGACCCGGTTCGAAACCAGTTACGAGCTCACCGTGTTAGGCCAGTACCGCGTGATCGATCCTGACAAGGTCGTGCCCGCGCCGATCAACGACGCGACCCGCGATCATCTGGGCGAACGCCCGCCGCATATCGTCTACACCGATGCGCTGCGCAAGTTCTCGCGCGAAGTGGTCGGCGACGAAACCCATCCGTATCGGATCGCGCAGAAACTCTATGCCGCGGTCGACCGCATCCCGTGGGCCGGCGCGCGCGAGTACTCGACCATCTCCAACATCTCCGACTACGCCTTGCACGCCGGCCATGCCGACTGCGGCCAGCAGACCTTGTTGCTGATGACCTTGTTGCGTCTGAACGGCATCCCGGCGCGCTGGCAGTCGGGTTGGGTGTTCGGCGACAACGGCTACACCAACATGCACGACTGGGCCTGGATGTACCTGGCCCCGTACGGCTGGGTGCCGGTGGACGTGACCACCGGCCGTTTCGATTCGCCCGATCCGCAACTGGCGAATTTCTATTTCGGCGGATTCGATGCGTATCGGATCGCCTACAACGACGACTACGGCCGGCAGTTCGTTCCGGCCAAGCGGCACGAACGTTCCGAAACGGTGGACTCGCAACGCGGCGAGGTCGAGTGGGAAGGGGGAAATCTCTACTTCGACCAATGGGATTACGACTACAGCGCGCAGGTGCTGACGACGAAGGACTAAGCGTCGGCGGCAGCGCTCAACACTATTCTGGGGAGGCAGTACGCAATGAAAGGCAAGACCTTGGGTAAGTCCGCACTGTGCATGGCGATGGGGATCTGCCTTGCTTCGATGGCGGTGCAGCCGGCGCTGGCCGCCAACACCGACGGCTCGCTCGCCGGTCGGGTGGCCGCCGGCGCCGAAGTGACGGTGCGCAGCGTCGACACCGGTTTCACCCGCACGGTCAAGGCCGATGCGAACGGCAACTACCGCTTCCCGTTCCTGCCGATCGGCACCTACCAATTGCAGGCGAGCAAGGACGGCGCCGCGGTCGGCGCGCCGATCGAGGTCGTGGTCAGCCTGGGCAACGAAGCCAACATCAACCTCGGCGACGCCACCAACCTCGGCGCGGTGCAGGTGATCGGCACGCGGGTGATCTCGCCGGTGGACGTGCGCTCGACCGAGTCGGCGACCAACGTGACCAAGGCCGAGATCGAACGCATCCCGGTCGGCCGCGACGCGCAGTCGGTGGCCTTGCTCGCGCCGGGCGTGATCCAGGGCCAGTACGGCGGCGCTTCCTTCGGCGGTTCCTCGGTGTCGGAGAACGCGGTCTACATCAACGGCCTCAACGTCACCGACTTCTACAAGCGGGTCGGGTTCTCCTCGGTGCCGTTCGGCTTCTTCAAGGAATTCCAGGTCAAGACCGGCGGTTACTCGGTCGAGTTCGGCCGCACCACCGGCGGCGTGATCAACGCGGTCACCCAGTCGGGCAGCAACGAGTTCAAGTACGGCGCCGAGCTGGTATGGGAGCCCAAGTCGCTGCAGTCGAAGGGCGAAAACCACTACGACCGCGACGGCGATCCGTTCCGCATACGCAGCCACGACCAGTACGACCGCATCAATCTCAATGTCCATGCGTCCGGCCCGATCGTGAAGGACAAGCTGTTCTTCTATGCGATGTACGAGTTCCGCGACTACCAGCCCGAGAACACCAACGACGCCGGCAGCACGTTCTTCAAGGGCAAATCGGACAAGGGGTTCTGGGGCACCAAGCTGGATTGGCAGATCAGCGACAAGCATCTGCTCGAATTCCTGGCGTTCTCCGACAAGAACGAAACCACCACCGACAACTACCAGTTCGACCTGGCCAACGGCCGCCGCGGCAATCGCATCAACACCCAGTTCAACGAGGCCGGCGGCACCAACTGGGCGCTGACCTACACCGGCTACCTCACCGAGAACTTCTCGATGAAGGCCTTGTACGGCGAGAACAAGCGCGACCGCATCCAGAGCAGCCAGAACGACCTGGAATGCGATGCGGTGCAGGATCGCCGGGTGTCGGGCCTGCCGCAGATCGGCTGCGTGTCCTCGGCGCTGATCGAACAGGGCCTGGACAAGCGCGAAGCCGCGCGCCTGGATTTCGAATGGCAGCTCGGCGATCACCTGCTGCGCTTCGGCCTGGACCGCGAGGTCAACACCTCCGACAACGAGAGCTTCTACCCCGGCCCGTCGCGCAAGTTCTTCCAGATCTACTCGACCACGCCGGGCACGACCATCGAGAACGGCGGGGTGGTGCCGGCCGGGGTCAACGCCTACGTGCGCGCGCGTCAGCAGGAGGTCAGCGGCACGTTCGAGTCGATCAACTCGGCGTATTACATCGAAGACAACTGGCAGATCACTCCCGACTTCATGCTCAACGTCGGCGTGCGCATGGAAGGCTTCGACAACAAGGACGGCGAGGGCAATACCTACATCAAGATCGACGACATGCTCGCGCCGCGCCTGGGTTTCTCCTGGGACTTCAACGGCGACGGCCGCTCCAAGATCTTCGGCAACGTGGGCCGCTATTACCTGCCGATCGTCAACCAGATCAACGTCAAGCAGGCCGGCGCCTTCCTCGATGAGCGCACCTACTACGCGCTGGCCGGGCTGGAAGCGTTCGAGAAGAACGGTTCGACCTATTACCGGCCGATCCTCGGCCAGCAGATCGGCCCGGTCGACAACAGCCAGGGCGATGGCAGCGTCGGCGACCTGCGCAGCGAAGTCGACGCCGACATCGATCCGGTCTATCAGGACGAAGCCATCCTCGGTTATCAGTCGATGATCGACGAGACCTGGTCGTGGGGCGTGCGCGGCATCTACCGGCGCCTGCACAACGCCATCGACGACATGGAGATCACCTCCAACGGCATCCTGTGCAACGGCTCGCCCGGCGAGATCGGCTATGTGATGGGCAATCCCGGCAAGTCGGTCAAGCTGTACACCGACACCAACTGCGACGGCGTCAACGACGGCTACGTCAACATCGACACCTCGCGCGCCGGTTGGGCCCTGTACGACGCCGACGGCAACTATGTCGGCGAGCGCGGCTGGGTCAAGCCCAAGCGCACCTACCGCGCGCTGGAGTTCATGCTCGACCGCGCCTGGGACGACAAGTGGGCGTTCAACGCGTCGTACACGTGGTCCAAGAGCGAGGGCAACGCCGAAGGCCCGTCGAATTCCGACTTCGGTTTCGACAACACCGGGCGCACCGAGTCGTTCGACAATCCGTTCGTGAACTTGAACGGCGACGGCCCGCTGCCGAACGATCGCCGTCACCAGATCAAGCTGCGCGGCGCGTATGCGATCAACGACAACTGGTCGGTCGGCGCGACCTTGAACGCACAGTCGGGCCGGCCGATCAACGCCTTCGGCAAGGGCAGCCCGTTCGACGGCACCAGCTACCACAGCTTCTATGTGTGCGTGGCGAACTGTCAGGCCGACAACTTCGCCGAGCGCACCTACGAGCTGCGCCGCCGCGGTTCGGGCGGGCGCACGCCGTGGATCTTCGACATGGGCGCCAGCCTGAGCTATCAGCAGCAATTCGCCCAGGCCAATCTGCGGGTCAAGCTGGCGGTGTACAACCTGCTCAACCAGCAGCGCAGGATCGAAGTCGACGACGAGTACGAACAGGACATCGGCTTCAAGAACCCGCAGTACCTGTACGGCACCGGCTATCAGTCGCCGCGTTACGCCCAGTTGACCGTGTCCGTGGATTTCTGAGCACCCGTTCCCTCGACCCCTTGGCGGCCCCGTGACGCAGGGCCGCGCTTTCTCTACCTCGACAGGGCCTCCACCGATGCGACGCGACTCACTGCGGTGGACGGCCCTGGTTTTTTTGACGTGTGCCTTCGCCGTTCCATCGTCGTCGGCGCGGGAGACGCGCGAGGCGGCGCTGGACCGCATCGTCGATCATGTGCAGGCGCGCTATCGGCTGCCGGGTTTCGCGATCGGCGTGGTCGAGAACGGTGAGGTCGTGTATCGGCGCACCTCCGGCGAACTCGTGGCGGGCGAGGGCGGAAAGATCGGTCCCGACACGGTGTTCAAGATCGCCTCGAACACCAAGTCGATGACCACCGCGGCGCTGGCGCGGTTGGTCGATGCCGGCAAGCTGCGCTGGGACGATCCGGTGACGAAGTACCTGCCGGATTTCCGCATGCACGACGATTGGGTCAGCCGCGAAATGCAGGTGCGCGACCTGCTGATCCACAACAGCGGCCTGCGCGCGGGCGCCGGCGATCTGATGCTGTGGCCCGAGCCGAACAGTTTCAGCCGCGCCGATATCCTGCATGGGCTGCGTTATCTCAAGCCGATCCACAGCTTCCGTTCGCGCTACGACTACGACAATTTGCTGTATATCGTCGCCGGCGAAGTCGCCGCCGCCGCGGGCGGGGCGCCGTACGAGACGGTGCTGCGCCGGGAAGTGTTCGAACCACTGGGTTTGTCGCGTTGCCAGATCGGCGCGTGGGATCGCGACGCGGTCGGCGACGTGGCCCAACCGCATTCGCAACGCGAGGGACGTTATGTCGCGGTGCGTCGCGACCCGGCCCGCATCGACGCTTCGACCATGGACCCGGCCGGCGGAGTGCGCTGCAGCCTCAACGATATGACGACCTGGCTGCGTGCCTGGCTCGATCCGCAGCGCGCCGGTGTCGACGGCAAGCCGTGGCTGTCGGCCGAGCAACGCGCGGCGCTGTGGCGCGCGCAGATGCCGATGAACGTGTCGCAGCGCCAGCGCGAATGGAGTAACACTCATTTCGCCGCCTACGGTTATGGGTGGCGTTTGAGCGATGCCGACGGTGTATTCAAGGTCTCGCATACCGGTACCTTGATGGGCATGTACTCGCTGGTGACGCTGCTGCCGGACAAGCGCAGCGGCTTCGTGGTGTTGATCAACGGCGATGCCGGCGATGCGCGCGGCGTGTTCGATCAGATGTTGACCCAGCACTTCACCGCGCCGGATTCGCCGCGCGACGCGCCCTGGTACATGGATGCGATCTCGCGCGAGGCGCAGGCGCCCGCGCGCAATCGCGCGCCGGATACGTCTGCGCGCAAGCCGGTCAAGTCGAAGGAACTGGCCGCGTATCTTGGCGTCTACCGCGACCCGTGGTTCGGCGAGGTGCGGGTCTGCGGGCGAGACCGCGATGTGCAATTCGCCGCACGCAAGTCGCCGCTGCTGACCGGTAAGATCGTCCGGGTCGGCCCGCGCCTGCTGGTCGACTGGGACGCCGAGGAAGTCGATACCGAGGCCTGGATTGATTTTTCCGGCAGCGGCTCCACCGCCACTTTTGTCATGAGCAAGGTCGATCCGGATGCGGACTTCAGCTACGACTACGAGGACCTGGCGTTCGCGCGTATCGGCGATTGCGGTTGAAGCCTGCGCGCTGCTGGTGCTGATCGGTTGCGTCGCCGCGGTGCGCTCGCCGGATGCGCTGCCACCGAAGGGCCATGACGCCACCGCATCCGCGCCGGTCGCCACGGCCGCGGCGCGAGCGGTCGCCCCGCGCGTGTCCACCGCGAGCGATGCGGCGGCCGCGGGCATGGTCGAGATCCGCTCGCTGGTGCCCGACATGTCGCTGGAGATCCGCTACGCCGGCAGCGACAACTTCGTCGGCCGGCCGGTGATCGGCTACGAGGCCGCCGGTTGCTATCTGCACCGGTCGGTCGCGCAGGCGCTGGCGCGGGTCGAGCGTGAATTGCGCCCGCAAGGACTGCGCCTGCATATCTTCGATTGCTATCGGCCGGTGCGCGCGGTGCAGGATTTCGTGCGCTGGGCCGGCGATCTCGGCGATCAGGCTACGAAGTCGCGTTACTACCCCAAACTCGAAAAAAGCGTCTTGCTTGGCGATTACATCTCGCCGACCTCCGGCCACAGTCGCGGCGCGACCCTGGACCTGAGCCTGATGGAACTGCGCGACGGCCGCTACGCATTGTTGGACATGGGCACGGGCTTCGACTACTTCGACGAGCTGGCGCATACCGATTCGCCGCATGCCAACGCGATCCAGCGCGGCAACCGCGAACGGCTGCGCGCGGCGATGCGGCGCGAAGGGTTCGAGAACTATCCGCTGGAGTGGTGGCATTACACCTACAAGCCCGAGCCCACGCCGGAGACCGCGTTCGACTTCCCGGTGCGGTGAGCGCGGCCCGCGTGGACCGGCGCAACGACATCCCCTTGCATGAGGTGGCAGCGTGATCCTGACTATCGGCATGAACTGCGGACGCGGCATGCATTGGCCGGTGCGGCGCTTGATCGCGAGCTTGGGTATCGGCGCGCTGTTGAGCGCCTGCGCGATGACGCCGCATCCACAGGCGCAGGGGACCGATGCGCTGCAACGCGAAGTCGATACCTTGATGCGCGACTACCAGGGCCAGGTCCCCGGCGCCAGCGTATTGGTCCTGCGCGACGGTCACGCGCTGCTGCGGCGCGGGTACGGCTTGGCGGTGGTCGAGACCGGCGAAGCCGCGAGCGCGCAGACCAATTACCGCCTGGCCTCGGTGAGCAAGCAGTTCACCGCCGCGGCGGTGCTGCTGCTGGCGCAGGACGGGACGCTCGGCCTGGACGATCCGATCAAGCGCTGGTTGCCGTCGCTGCCCAAGGCCGCCGATGCGATCACCATCCGGCAGATCCTCAGCCATCAGTCCGGCCTGATCGATTACGAAGACGTGATGCCGACGAGCTTCGACGCCGATCAGCGGCAGATGCACGACCTCGATGTGCTGCAGGTGCTCGAAGGCCAGGATCGAACCTACTTCGCGCCCGGGCAGGGCTATCGCTACAGCAACAGCGGTTACGCGCTGCTGGCCTTGACCGTGCAGCGCGCGTCGGGGCGCAGCTTCGCCAGCTTCCTGCGCGAGCGCATCTTCCTCCCGCTGGGCATGCGCGACACGGTGGCGTATGAGCGCGGCGTGTCCGAGGTGGCGCATCGCGCCTACGGTTACAGCGATGAGCAGGGCCGGTGGGTGCGCACCGATCAGAGTTCGACCAGCGCGGTGCTTGGCGACGGTGGCATTTATTCGTCGATCGACGATCTGGCGAAGTGGGATGCGGCCTTGTACGACGACCGTCTGCTCAGCGACGCATCGCGCGCGCTGGCCTTCACCGCGCACACGCCGACCGACGTGGCCGATGTCGGATACGGCTATGGCTGGCGCATCACCGGCGAGACCTTGTGGCATTCGGGCGAGACCATGGGCTTTCGCAATGTGATCGTGCGCTGGCCGCGGCGGCGGCTGACGGTGGTGGTGCTGAGCAATCGCAATGATCCCGAGCCGTATCGGTTGGCGTTGGCGATTGGGCGGATGTATTTGCCGGGGAGTGCGGTCGGGGCGCCTTGAGGATGGGGTGCAGGCCTGGGTGTGAGGGGCGCGGGGTGTTGGGTGGCGCGGTCGCGGCTCGCGCCGCTCTTACAGGGGGCCGCCGGGGATTCGCGGCACGGGTGGAACGATGTGGACCGCAGGATCTTGCGAATAGTGCTTGCTATTAAATAGCGCGCTATGTAAATTTCGGGCCATGAAGAAGACCGCCGCCACCGCCGCCAAGCCGCCGCAGCCGACCCTGCTGCTGGACGACCAGCTGTGTTTCGCCCTGTATTCGGCCTCGCTGGCCTTGAACAAGGTGTACCGCAAGCTGCTTACCAAGCTGGGCCTGACCTATCCGCAGTACCTGGTGATGATGGTGCTGTGGGAGCGCGACCGGGTCACGGTGTCGGAGATCGGCGAGCGCCTGTTCCTGGACTCGGCCACGCTGACCCCGCTGCTCAAGCGCCTGGAAACCGCAGGCCTGCTGACCCGCACCCGCGCGGCCAGCGACGAGCGCCAGGTCATCATCGAGCTGAGCAAGGCCGGGCGCGCGCTCAAGACCAAGGCCCAGGGCGTGCCGGCCGGCATGTCGTGCGCGCTGGAGGGCTGCACGGTCGAGCAGCTCACGGTGTTGAAGACGCAGCTGGAGTCGCTGCGCGAGAACCTGATCCGCAATGGCTGACGTTCGCCGCGACCGGCGTCGAAGTCACATTTTGAAATAGCGCGCTATTGAATAGCGAGATATTGAAACACAAGTAACCGAACATCAACGTAGCAACCCACCTCATCCCCGCACCATCCCCTGTCCACGGAGCATTGCCATGTCCATCGAAAAAGTCCTCTACACCGCCCACGCTCACGTCACCGGCGGCCGCGACGGCCGCGCCGTTTCGTCCGACAACGTTCTCGACATCAAGCTGACCACGCCGCGCGAACTTGGCGGCGCCGGCGGCGAAGGCACCAACCCCGAGCAGCTGTTCGCGGCGGGTTACTCGGCCTGCTTCATCGGCGCGCTGAAGTTCGTCGCCGGTCGCGAGAAGATCGCGTTCCCGGCCGACGCGTCGGTCGACGGCAGCGTCGGCATCGGCCAGATCCCGACCGGCTTCGGCATCGAAGTCGAACTCAAGATCTCGCTGCCGGGCCTGCCGCGCGAGCAGGCGCAGGAGTTGATCGACAAGGCTCATGTGGTCTGCCCGTATTCCAATGCGACCCGCGGCAATATTGATGTGACTTTGACTCTGGTTTGATCGCGACGGCGGTCGCAGCACGCGCTGTGGCGCGGCTGCGACTCACTGGTAGGCCAGTTGTCCCGAGGCCCGGATGCGCAAGCATCCGGGCCGTTTTCGTTTGCAGTGCCAGGTTCGCTTACTGGTCGTGCTCACGTTCGTCATTCCCGCGAAGGCGGGAATCCAGGGCTTTTCGTGCGAAAGATCCACGTATCAGACAGCCCGCGAAACGAACAAGCGCGTCGGCACAGGATGGTCTTCGCTAAAGTCACTGGATTCCCGCCTTCGCGGGAATGACGACTTGGGAATACGTAGGCGATGCGAAAGCAGATCCCCAGCCCCCTTTTCCAAAGGGGGGGACAGCAAAGACCAAGAGGCTGGAAAACACGGCGCGATCTTTCACGCGACCCATGACACTTGGTGAGCATGCGTGAGCCTCGTACATCACCATGAATGCGCTCAGCTTCGGGTGATCGTTTGTGAGTTGCACGGAAGCTCCGCGCTAATAAATTGCTAAGCGATTGCCCAGACTTGCATCGGGGTTTCGTTCTCTTCTAATCACGAGCCGGCTCGCTTTGTAACGCTGTCGAAACCACTCGTCGCTGTCGGATGTCGGGGCCCTGATCGCCCTGGCCGCGGCTGCGCGGACGCGACGCGGCGCGATGCCGCCATGGCCGAAGGTTCTCGTCCTTCGACCGTCCCGTCCGAGTCCTTGATCGGCCAATGGAGAATCGGTCATGCCCGCACGCGCGCAACGTCGTCTTCGCTTTCATCCCCTGAGCCTCGGCGTCGCGCAAGCGATTCCGCTGCTGATCGCGCTGCAGTTCTACAGCGGCCAGGCCGCCGCGGCCTGCACACCGGCCGCGCCGGTGGACGGCGACAACGTCAGTTGCACCGGCGTGCCGATCCTGCTGCCGCCCAATCCCAATTCGTTCCTGAGCGGCGCCAACAACCTCAACGTCACCGTGCAGTCCGGCGCGATCATGAGCACGCTGCCCGGCGGCACCGCGATGACCCTGGGCGGCAACAACATCACCCTCAACAACCTCGGCGCGATCGACGCCAACGCCGCCGGTTCGCTGGTGCTGGCGCGCGCGCTGACCATCGGCAATCTGATCGCGCCGACCAACGGCAACGTCACCGTCAACAACCAAGGTTCGATCGAAGGCACCTTCGACGGCACCTTCGGCCTGCGCGGCACCGCGATGGTGGTCGCCAACAGTGGCACCACCACCATCACTAATTCGGGCACGATCGGCGTCAGCGCGCTGGGTCTGTTCGATCCGGCCAACTCGATCGCGGTGGCGATCTACGGCGGCGGCAACGTCAACTTCACCAACACCGGCACCATCACCGGGCGGGTTTCCTTCGCCAGCCCCGGCAGCGGCGGCAATACCTTCGTCAACGCCGGCACTATCAACGGCAGCGTTTCGCTCGGCACCACCCTGAGCAACGACACCTTCGTCGCGGTCACCGGCTCCTCGCTGGCCAATCCGCTGATCCCGCTGCCGCCGGTCGGCGTGCCGACCCCAACCTTGCCGCCTGGTCTGCTTACCTTCGCGGCGACCGGCACGGTCGATGCCGGCATCGGCGGCAGCGATACCCTGGTGCTGCAGAACACCGTCGCTGGTCCGGGTTCGGGCACTAGCGGCACCGGTTCGATCTCCGGCCTGCAATACCTCAATTTCGAAAACCTCACCGTCAACAGCGGCACTTGGACCTTGAGCGGCGCGGTGGTCAGCGGCGGCGCCACGCTCAACGGCGGCCTGTCGATCTTCGACAACGCGCTGTCGTTTGGCTTGGGCCCGCTGACCGCGAACGGCGGCGCGATCGAGGCCTCGCTGCCTGGTTTGACGCTCGCGCAGAACGTGAACCTGACCGGCGGGCTGATCGTGCAGGGCGCGAACGCGCTGAGTCTGGGCGGCACGATCAGCGGCGTCGGCGGTCTGATCAAGAACGGCGCGGGCACTTTGTCGCTGCTCGGCAACAACAACTTCAGCGGCGGTCTCGCGCTCAATGGCGGCGGCCTGACCCTGGGCAACGCGAATTCGCTCGGCACCGGTCTGTTCCTGGTCGGCGGACCGGCGACGCTCAACACCGCGTTCACCGGCACGCTCACCAATCAGGTCCAGCTCAACGGCGCGCTGACGCTCAACGGCGCGGGCGCGTTGACCCTCGGCGGCAATATCGGCGGCGCCGGCAGTCTTACTCTCAACAGTGGCGCGCTGTCGCTGACCGGCAGCAACAACTACAGCGGCGGCACCATCCTGCAGGCCGGTTCGATCGATCTGGGCAACAGCGGCGCGCTCGGCACCGGCGCGTTGACGGTCAATGGCGCGGGTACGCTGACCGGCGCGGCCGGCGTCGCCTTGAACAACGCGATCGTGCTCAACAACACCTTGAACTTCGGTGCCGGCGGTGGCGGCGGTGCGTTGACCCTCAACGGCGGCATCAGCGGCGCGGGCGGCATCAGTCTGGCCGGCGCGCCGGGCCTCACCCTCAACGGCGCCAACACCTTTACCGGCGGATTCAATCTCGGCGGCGGCGCGTTGGTGGTCGGCAACAACACCGCGCTCGGCAGCGGCGCGGTCACGGTCAGCGGCGCGGGCAACCTGGACGCGAACGCGGCGGTGAGCCTGAGCAACAACTTCAACCTCAACGCCGGGCTCGGCATCGGCGGCAGCGCCAATCTCGCGCTCAACGGCACGCTCAGCGGTCTGGGCGGTTTGACCAAGAACGGCGCGGCCAATCTGACGCTTGGCGGCGCCAACAGCTTCGCCGGTGGCTTGAATCTGCAAGCCGGCGGCTTGAGTGTCGGCACCAACACCTCGCTCGGGCTGGGCGCGTTGACGGTCAACGGCGCGGCGACCTTGAATGCGAATGCCGGGGTCAATCTCGGCAACGCGGTGGTGCTCAACGCCGGGCTCGGCATCGGCGGCGGCAACGATATCGCGCTCGGCGGATTGATCAGCGGCGCGGGTGGGCTGGCGTTCAACGGCAGCGGCACGCTCGCGCTGAACGGTGCGAACAGCTTCGCTGGCGGTGTCGATCTGGCCAGCGGCAGCTTGAGCGTCGGCAACAATCTCGCGCTGGGCCTGGGCGGACTCAATGTCAGTGGCAGCGCTAGCTTGAGCGCGGGCCTGCCGGGCATCGCGCTGGCCAACAACGTCACCCTCGGCGCGGGCGCGACCCTGGGCCTGGGCGGAGCGAATGCGCTCAATCTCGGCGGCGCGATCAGCGGCGCGGGTGGTTTGTCGATCAACGGTCCAGGCAGCTTCACGCTCGGCGGCGCCAACAGCTTCGGCGGCGGCGTGTCGTTGGGTTCGGGCAATCTGCTGCTCGGCGGCAGCGCCTCGCTCGGCACAGGTGCGCTCAACGTCACCGGCAATGCGAGCCTGGCCAGCACCGGCGCGGCGCTCAATCTCGGCAACGCGATCAATCTCGGTGCGGGCGCGGGGCTGTCGCTCGGCGGCGCGGCCGATCTGAGCCTGGGCGGCGCGATCGCCGGCGGCGGTTCGCTGATCAAGACCGGCGCGGGCGCGTTGTCGCTCAACGGCGCCAACAGCTTCAGCGGCGGGCTGGATCTGCAGGCCGGCACGCTCAACGTCGGCACCGACACCGCGCTCGGCAGCGGCGCGCTCGCGGTCAACGGCGCGGCCACGCTCAACGCGGGCGCGGGGGTGAACCTGGGCAACGCGATCAATCTCAATGCGGCCTTGAACCTCGGCGGCGCCAACAACCTGGGTTTGAACGGCGCGATCGCCGGCGCGGGCGGCTTGAGTTTCAACGGGCCGGCGACCCTGAGCCTGGGCGGCAGCAACAGCTTCAGCGGCGGCTTCAATCTCGGCGGCGGTTCGCTGAGCGTCGGCGCCAATACCGCGCTCGGCAGCGGCGCGCTCAATGTCGGCGGCAATGCGAACCTCAATGCGAGCGCACCGGGCATCGCGCTGGGCAATGCGGTCAATCTCGGCGCCGGCGTGACCTTGGGCGTCAACGGTGGCAACGATCTGTCGCTCGGCGGTGGCATCGGCGGCGCGGGCGGCCTGGCGATGAGTGGCACCGGTGCGTTGAACCTTAGCGGCGCCAATACCTTCGCCGGCGGCGTCGCGCTCAACGCGGGCACGCTCGGCGTCGGCAACAACCTCGCGCTCGGCAGCGGCGCGCTCAACGTCGGCGCGAACGCGGGCTTGACCGCGACCGTGCCCGACATCGCGCTCGGCAACGGCATCAACCTCGCCGCGGGCGCGCAACTGGGCATCGGCGGCAGCAACGATCTCAGCCTCGGCGGCACGATCGGCGGCGCCGGCAGTCTGGGCTTCAACGGCACCGGCACCTTGTCGCTGGGCGCGGCGAACAGCTTCAGCGGCGGCTTCAATCTCGGCGCGGGCACCTTGTCGCTCGGCAATGCCGGCGCGCTCGGCAGCGGCGCGCTCAACATCGGTGGCACTGCGAATCTGAGCGCCGGCCTGCCCGGGCTCGCGCTCGCCAACGCGGTCAATATCGGCGCCGGCAGTGCCTTGAGCATCGTCGGCGCCAACGGTCTGGATTTGAACGGCACGGTCGCCGGCAGCGGCACCTTGATCAAGACCGGTGCCGGTGCGCTCGGCCTCAACGGCGCGGTGCTCGGTTTCACCGGCGGTCTGTCGATCCAGGGAGGCACGCTCAACGTCGCCAATCCGATCAACGCCGGCCTCGCCTCGGCCGCGGGCACGACCGCCAACTTCAGCTCTGGGGTAGACAACCTCAGCGTGACCGGCGCGGTCGCCGGCGCGGTCAATCTCGGCGGCGGCAACGATGTGTTGAACGCATCGCCGACGCAACTGGCCGGCATCACCGGCGCGATCAACGCCGGTGCAGGCAGCGATACGTTTTCGGTTATCGGCAGCGGCGAAGGCACGTTGCCGGGCGCGGCCTTGAGCGGTTTCGAAAATCTGGGCGTCGGCGCGGGCGGCACCCTGATCCTGCCGAGCGGCGCGACCGGCGCGTTCGACAGCACTTCGATTGGCGGCAACCTCGTCCTCAACGGCAACCTCGGCGGCAATGCCAACGTCGCCGCGGGCGGCGCGTTGATCGGCGATGGCGCGCTAGCCGGTGCGTTGACCTTGGGCGGCGTGCTCGCGCCATCCGGTGTCGTCGGCGGCAGCGGCGCTGCGGCGGGCACCGCGGCGGCCGGCGCTTCGCTCAATGTCGCCAGCCTGACCGTGAACCCCGGCGCCAGTTTGCAGCTGCGCCAGACCGGCGCGGGCGCGACCGACAGCGTGATCGTCGCCGGCACGGCGACCTTGAACGGCGGCCAGGTGGTGGCGATTCCGCAAGCCGGCAGCTACGCGCCGGTGACCGACTACCGCATCGTCGATGCCGGAACCTTGAGCGGTGCGTTCAGCGGCGTCAGCCAGACCGCGTTGCCGTTCCTCGACGCGAGCCTGGTGACGATCGGCAACGACGTGTTTCTGCGCCTGAGCGAGCACGATGCCGGCGGCACCGGCATCCGCTTCAATCAGTTCCCCGGCTTGAGCGGTAATCAGCAATCGGTGGCCAACGCCCTGCAGGCGATCGCCGACGCCGACACCGGCCAGTTGCCGACCCTGATCGCGGCCGCGCGCGGGCTCAGCGCCGCGCAGGCGCCGCGCGCGTTCGACACGCTCAGCGGCGAGACCTACGCTTCGATCGCCAGCGCGCAACGCTACAACGCCGAGCAGATGCAGCGCAGCGTGGCGCGCCAACTCGATCGCGCGCGCGATGCCGGCACCGAGGACGAAAGCACGCTCGGCACGGTGTGGGCGACCGCGTACGGCGGCCGCGCCGAGTTCGACGGCGACGGCCTGGACGGCATCGACAACACCGTCGGCGGCATCGCGATCGGCCTGGAGGGTTCGCCCGGCGAACATTTCCGTTTCGGCGGCCACATCGGCATGGCTCATTCGAAGATGGAAACCGACCGTCGCCACGACAAGGTCGACGGCGATCTGTTCAACGTCGGCATCCACTGGCTGTATGCGCCCGGCGGCTTCTGGACCCAGGGCGCGGCCGGTTACAGCTACGCCAGTTTCGACGCCGAACGCGAGATCTCGGTGGGCACGTTCAACCGCCGTAGCGATGCGCATTTCAGCAACGACGGCGTGTACGCCATGCTCGAAGCCGGCTGGCGCTGGGACGGCGCGAGCGTGCGCGTTGAGCCCTTGCTCGGCGTGTACTACAACAAGGTCGAATCGGTGACTTTCACTGAACAGGGCGCGGGCGATGCGAACCTGATCGTGGCGACCGGCAGCTTCGACACCACCACCGCCGGCATCGGTGTGCGTTTCTCCGGCGTGCCGGGCAGCGCCGCGCGCAAGCTCACGCCGACCGCCGATATCCGCTATCTGCACGATCTGCAGGACGATCAGCCGTTCGCGCGCAATGCCTTCGCCGGCGCGACCGTGCCGGGCTTCGGCGTGAGCGGCTTCGCGGCCGAACGCAATCGCTGGAACGTCGGTCTGGGCCTCGCGTATCGCATGAGCCCGGTCAGCAGTGGCTTCATCGAATACCGTGGCGACATCGGCAGCGACGATCGCGCGCATTCGCTCAATATCGGTCTGCGGCTGGGTTGGGGCGGGTCGTCGGCGGTGGCGGCGGCGCGCGCGGCGCCGGTGACCACGAGTGTGGCGGCGAGCGAGCGTGGTTCGGTTGATCGCGGCTCGGTCGATGCGGCGTCGGCGCGCGATCCTGGCGCGGGCGCGGCTGCTTCCGCGGCGGGTTCGTTGCCGGCCGCGTCTGCGTCGTCTTCGCCGGTGTCGGGCGCGACTAGCTCGGGCTCGCATTCGGCCGGTCCGGCGGCTGCGGCCGCAGCCGCGGCAGGCACCGCGGCCGCGGCGATTTCAGCCGAACGTTCGGCCGGTGCCTCGGCAGCGGCCGCTAATAACTCAGCATCAGGGGCGAGTGGATCGGGAGCGGCGACCGCGGCGGCGGCCGGATCGAATGCGTCGGCAGCCCATGCCGCGCAGTCGGCCGGCGCTGCCGCGGGTGCGGTGGCCGCATCCGAGGCGGGTGCTTCGGCCCAGAGCGCCGCGCAACCGGCTGCGTTCGGTCAGTGCAAGGTTCGTCCCGCCGCCAAGGCAACGCCCTCGCGAACGGTGGCAAAGGCCAAGGCCAAGCCGCGTGGCGCGCGACCGATCTCCAAGACCCAGCGTGTCGCCTCGCGCGGCACCGCAAACCAGGCGAGCAAGCGGCGTCCCGCGCCGCGACTCGCCGCCGCGACATCGCGACCCGCCCCTCCGTCGGGCGCGATGACCCAGCCGACGACGTGGTGCGACGAGGCTTCGGCCCGGGCTCAGTAAGCCGGACCGGATGCACCGGCGCCGCCGGACGGGTGGCGCTACCGGCTTCGGTGCGCTGGACCGAAGCCGGTAGTTGCTTTATCGCGCAGGCCGTTGGCTGAAAGCCGCTATCGAAGGTCTCTCGCGTGAGGTCCCTGCGCGAGGCCTTTTGTGGGAGGGGCTTCAGCCCCGACGCTTTGCTCTCGGATCGTGGCAGCCTTCATGCAAACCCGCTCCGGCTTTCCGGCGAACCGAGCCAAGAGCGTCGGGGCTGAAGCCCCTCTCACAAAAGACCTCGCAAAGAACCTCGACTCAACAGATTCAGCGCGTCGCCGCCGCCAACCATGGAATCCTCGCAATCACCCAACGATCGATCGCAACCACCAGCAACAGCGATGCCCCGAGCAAGGGGAACAGCACCCCGCAGCCCAGCGCGATGATCGCGATCGTGCGCAACTGCGTCGGCGACGGCCCCGACGGCGCACCCAGGCGACCGCGCGGGCGCCTTCGCCACCACATCCACACGCCGCTGACACTCAGCACCACGATGCCGATGCATGGCAGCAGCATCACGATCTGATTGGCGCGGCCGAAGTAATTGCCCATGTGCAACTGCACGCCCAGCTCGACCGCCTGCGCGGCCCAGCCGTAGTCGGCGAAACCGGTGCGTCCGATAACCGCGCCGCTGTAGCGATCGATATGCACGGTGTATTGGCCTTGCGGCCGGTTCGGATACACCACCGCGGTGTAGACGCCCTCGTCGGATTGCGGCAGCGACAGCCGGTAATCGCCGCGCAGTCCTTGCGCGGCCAGTACGCGCACGACCGCATCGATGCCGATATCGGACCGGATCGCGCTCGCGCCATCATGCGCATGGTGTGCATGCATCGAGGCCGGCATCGGCGCATCGCGTAAGGTCCACGGGGTTTCGCCGATCGCCTCGGCCACCGTGGGCGTCGGTTTCGCCGCCGCCGGGCCGTGATGGCGATGTTCGGCCGGATAGCCGATGCCCAGTTGCTGGGTGCCCGCGCGCAACAGATCGCCCCACACGCCGGCCCAGGGCAGGCCGGTCAGGATCAGGAACACGATCAGCGCCGCGACCCAGGCGCCGATGCTCGAATGCAGGCTGCGCCAGAACACCCGGCCGCGCGCGCGCCAGTCCGGCCACAGCGCATGGCGCCAGCCGCGCTCGCGCGGCCACCACAGGTACAGGCCGGTCGCGATCAGCAGCAGCGCCCAGCACGCGGCGAGCTCGACGATCGCATCGCCGACCCGGCCGAGCATCAAGGAACCATGCATGGTGTCGGCGAATCCGACCAGGGTGTGGGTGTAGACGAACGACCCGTGGACCCGCGCGGTGCCCGGATCGACGAACACCCGCAGTGGTTCGCCGTGCACGGGCGTCACGAACACCTGCGCGGTGCGCCGCGGATCGGAGGGCAGGTTGATGCGGGTCACCGCGCCGGGATGCGCGCGCCGCGCGGCGTCGATCAATCGCGACAGCGGCAGGTCGGCCTCGCGTTGCGGTGCGAAACGCAGCGAAGCATGTACGGCGTCTTCGATCTCATCGTTGAACAGATAGATCGCGCCGGTGATCGCGAGGATCAGCAGCAGCGGCGCGACGAACAACCCGGCGTAGAAATGCCAGCGCCACACCGCGCGGTAGGACGCGCGGCCGAGTTGCTGGCGTTCGCTTGCGGTGGCGTCGCTCATCTCAGAACGACCTCGACCAGCTCAGTTCCAGCGAGCGCGGCGCGCCGAGGTAGACCTGGCTTGCGCTGTAGCCGGACCAATCGGCATAGAACGCGTCGGTGAGGTTGCGGACCCGCGCGGTGTAGCGGCCGTGGTCGGTATCGAGCGAGGCCGAGGCATCGGCGATGGTGTGGGCGCGCACCCGATAGCGGTTGGCGTTGTCGGTGTAGAAGTCGCCGACATGGCGCAGACCGAGGCTCAGGCTCAGCGGCGAGCCGTCGGCGCGGTAGAACAGGTCCACGCCGGCGGTCCGCTCGGGCACGTTGGACGGGCGATTGCCGTCGCGATCGGCGCCGCCGGCCTCGATCAGGCGATCGAAGCGCGCCGACAGCAGCGCGGCGTTGGCGTCGATGCGCAGGCGCGAGGTCGCCTGCGCGCTCAGCGAGAACTCGATCCCGCGCGAGGATTGGCGGCCGTTCTGTACGCTGATCTGCGGCTGCAAGGGGTCGCGGGTCAGGATGTCGTCCTGGCGCAGGCGATACGCGGCCGCGGTCAGGTGCAGGCGCTGCTCGAACAATGCGGCGCGAATGCCGACCTCGATCGAATCGCCCTGGCTCAGGTCGAAGGCGTTGTTGCGCTGGTTGATGGTCAGCAGCGAACTCACCGGCAGCACCGCGCTGCTGTACTGCGCGTACAACTGAGTGCCGGGACGCAGGTCGAACACGCTGCCAAGACGCCACGAGGTCGGGCTGAAGTCGCGATCGAAGCGGCTGCTCAGGCCGCTGTCGAGATCCAGGTTGCGCCGGTTCAACGCGATGCGTTCGTGACGCAGGCCGCCGACCAGCAGCCAGCGCGGGCTCAGGTTCAACGCGTCTTCGACGAACACCGCCGCGACCCGCACGCGGGTGCTGAAGTCGTTGCGGCCGTCGCGGTAAGCGGCCGCGCTGTCGGCGAGCAATTCGCCGCGGTCCTGCGCGAGCAAGTCGACCGGCGCGGCCTGGCCGAAACGGCGCAGGTTGAAGAAATCGGTATCGCTGTATTCGATCCCGGCCGCGAACAGATGCCGACGACCGCCCAGGCGGCCGTCGTGGCGCAGGCTCAGGCGTTCGTTCCAGACCTTGTGCCGGTGATGGATGCGCGCGCTGCTGCGAGCGAGCAGGCCGCTGGCCGGGTCGTAGCTGAAGTCCTCGCTGTTGTCCCAGCGCCGGCGCGCGTCGAAGCCGCTGGCCTCGTTGCGCAGCGACCATTGCTCGCTCAATTGGTAGTCCAGGCGGGTGCGCAGCCAGTACGAGCGCGAATCCATGCGGCCGTCGCGGACGTTGTAGTTGCGGTCGCGCGCGGCCCGGTCGATGACCAAGCCGGCGTCGTTATCGACCAAACCGCTGGGATCGGCCGCGACCGCCAACGGCACCAGCGGCGCGCCGAAATACGCGGTGTCGAAATCGTCGCGCTGGTAATCGAGCGCGACCCGCGCCGACAGCGTGTCGCGCGGTTGCCACAGCAGCGAGCCGCTGAACGCCTGCGCCTGCGACGCGGTGTCGTCGACGTGGCCATCGGAGCGATTGGCGCTGAGTACGCCGCGCACCGCCAGCGTATCGCTCAACGGCAGATTGCCGTCCAGGCCCAGTCGCGCGCTGTCGTGACTGCCGTAACCGAGCAGGACTTCGCCGCTGCGACCGTCCAGCTGCGCGCTCTTGGGCACGAAGTTGATCGCGCCGGCCAACACGCCTTCGCCGTACAGCACCGAGGCCGGGCCCTTGAGCACTTCGACGCGTTCGAAGTTGAAGCTGTCCCAGTTGCGCGAGGAAAACCCCGAGCTGGTCAGGCGCACGCCGTCGAACAAATACGACACCGCGCCGCTGGCGAAGCCGCGCATCGAGGCCACGCCCGGTTGCCCGGGCAGGTTGCCGGCCATCACTCCGGGCATCGCGCGCAGCACCTCGACGCTGTCGCGCAGACCGCGCGCCTGGATGTCGTCGCGGTCTAGCACGTCGAGGGTGGCGGGCAGTTCGTCGGGGTCCAGGCCCAGCCGGCTGGCGGTGGCGACCGAGGCGTCGCGCGTGCTGTCGCGCTGCGCGTGCACGCGCACGGCGTCGAGGGTGGTGCCGGGGTCGGCGTCGGCGGATTCGGAAAAAGTATCGGCTGCGTTCGTGGCGTCAGCGGCGGCCGCGTCGAATGCGGCGCAGGCCAGCAGCGCGCAGCTCAGCAGCAAAGTGGCCGGCGCGATGGAACGGAGCGAATGGGAAGTCGGTATGTGCATGCGGGGCGATAAGAGCGGGCCGTGCCGCGTCGTAGCCGCGCGGACGCGAGCGGCCGGGACGCGGCGCGACTGGAAGACCAAGGGGCGGCCGCCGTGGCGGCGGACAAGCGCACGATGCTAGCGGCGAGGCCGCGCACCGGGCTGCGGCAAGTTGCCGCAGTGAGTCGGCGCCGTGGTGGCGCTGGTGCCGATCTGCAAGCCGCGGCGCCTCGCCGGTCGCGGAGCTGCTTTGCTCGCCGCCTCGTCTGCGCTGTGCGCTAGGCGAGACGGAAACTAAGGCCTAATCTGCAACGCCTGGCGCGAGCTGCTCGCGCCCATCGCCGCTTGGAGCATCGCCATGCCGCACATCGAAGGCCCGTTCAACGTCAAGCTGAGCCCTCAGCCGGTCCACGAGGAAGCCGAAGGCAAGTTCGGCCGCATGGCGATCGACAAGCAATTCCACGGCGAGCTGGACGCCGCCAGCCGCGGCGAAATGCTCGCGGCGATGACGCCGGTCAAGGGTTCGGCCGGTTATGTCGCGCTGGAAAAAGTCGAAGGCCGTCTGGCCGGGCGCAGCGGCAGTTTCCTGCTGCTGCATCGCGGGCTGATGGATCGCGGCGCGCCGGATCTGAGCGTGACCGTGGTGCCCGATTCGGGCAGCGATGAGCTCAGCGGCTTGACCGGCAGCATGAAGATCGAAATTCGCGAGGGCGGGGCGCATTTCTATTCGTTCGATTACGAGCTGCCGCCGATTTCGTAACCCGCGTCGCTTGTGGCCCGGCTGTCGGTGGATACGTTTTCCGGGCCGAAGGCCGTCGCCGAGAGGTATTTCGCGCGCCGCACGCGATCCCGTGACGAGGCAAAACCCGCGCCGCGCCTGGCCGCTGCCGACGGGCCTCGTCCAGCCGATGTCATGCGGCCGTCGCGCATAAGATCGACTCAAGTATCATTCGCGGGACAATCCGTCACAGTCCTGCAAGCCGCGACCGCCACGATCCGTGCGAACTTTGGCGCCGATCCGCCGTGGTCCAGCGCGCGCGGGAATGGGAGCCCGATCTCCGCCGAGGCGGCCGCCTCCGTTGTCCCGCCGCTCCTACCAATCGTCCGCTGCGCGCCCGCCCGCGCCGCGGCCCAGACTGCCGAACCCGCCCATGCGCTCCACTGCACTGCCGCTCTGCGTCCTGTTCGCCGCTGCTCTCGTGCACTGCGGCCAGGCCCGCGCCGACGGCCGCGAGGCCTGCACCAACGGCCACACGCGCCTGCCGCCCACCGTCAACCTGCGCCTGGACAACGATTTGTTCGGCGGCCAGGACCAGGGCTACAGCAATGGCGTGCAACTCACCCTGGTGTCGCCGAACCTGGCCGACTACACCGATGACCCGTGCATTCCGCGGCTCGCGCGCTGGGTCAATCGCCATCTCGATGCGCTGCAGCCCGAAGGCTTCGAACAGCGCAACATGATCGCCACCTTCGCCCAGGGCATCTTCACTCCGACCGATTTCAGCCGCCGCGAGCTGATCCCGGACGACCGCCCGTATGCCGCCGCGCTGCTGTTCGGCCTGGGCTACAACGCGCGCAACGGCGATTATCTGCAGACCACCCAGTTGCAGTTCGGCATCGTCGGGCCGTCGGCCCTGGGCAAGCAGGTGCAGGACGCGGTGCACAAGGCGCTGGGCGACGAGACCTTCAAGGGCTGGGACAACCAACTGCACAACGAGCCGGTGTTCCGGATCGTCCACGAACGCATGAACCGCTATTCGGCCGGCGACGCGCACAACGGCGCCTGGGGCTGGGACGCGATCACCCACTACGGCGGCAGCTTCGGCAATCTGACCACCTACGCCAATGTCGGCGCGGAACTGCGTTTCGGCCTGCGCCTGCCCGACGACTTCGGCAGCACGCCGCTGCGCCCGGCCGGCGAGAACACCGCGCCGACCCGGCATTACAACACCGGCAACCGGCCGTTCGCCGCGCATGTGTTCGTGACCTCGGACGTGCGCTGGGTGGTGCGCGACATCACCCTCGACGGCAACACCTTCCGCGACAGCCACAGCGTCGACAAGCGCTCGTTCGTGGGCGAGATCGGTTACGGCGTGGCCTTGATGCGCGGGCGCTGGAAACTGGCGCTGGCGCGCTACCACCGCACCCGCGAGTTCGACGGACAGAAGCAGACGCCGGTGTTCGGCAGCGTGACGATCAGCCGGGCGTTCTGACGCCGGCAGGTCGAATGCTGGCCCAAGTCGCGTGAGCGCGCCTTCGGCGACTCGCGGCTATTCCAGGGTGATGCCCGCCGCCGCCGGGCTGCGATCCTTCAGGCCTTCGCTGGCCTGCGCCCACCACGCGCGGTGCTCCTCGCTCGCGCAATAGTCGGCGTAGGACACCGGCGCGATCGTCGCCAGCGAATAATCCGGCCGGCCTTCGGCCAGCATCGCGCTCATCGCGCGCAGCAGCGGCAGCGACGGCAGCAGGTCCTCGACGAACAGGAATTGCCCGGCCTGGTTCACTTCCAGGAAATGCGCTTCGCCGTCGGCGTCGATCGCCAGGTCGATGCAGCCGAACACCAACCCCAGCTCGCGCATCAAGGCCGCCAGTTTCGCCTGATCGGAGGCCGACAGCTCGCCAGGTTCGGCGCGCAAACCCTGCGCGGCCTGGCCGACGCGCCAATCGACGAAGCCGCCGTCGTGTTGCGCATGCAGGCGCGCGGCGAAATAGCGATCGCCGATCGCGGTCACCCGCAGGTCGCAGCGCTTGTCGACGTAAACCTGATAGATACCGGGGCAGTGCAGCAGGCTGGCGTCGTCCTCAAGCATCGCCGGTTCGACGATCCGCGCATAGGTGCTGAACATGCGGCCGGTCTCGGCGTCCTTCCAGGTGTGGGTCATGAACGGTTTGTAGACCACGCGGCCGTGGCGCTGGACGAAGCGGCGGATCTCTTGCGGGTCGTGCGACACCAGCGTGGCCGGAAAGCGCAGGCCGCAGCGGTGAGCGGCGCGCAACTGCACGAGTTTGTTCTCGGCCATGGCCGCGGCCGCGGGACGATTGACCCACAGACGGTCCGCGCCCTGATCGGTCAATGCGTACACGTTCTTGAGAAAGCGGCCCCATTCGCCGCGCAGGAACGGTGCGTCGCTGCTGTGCGCGCGTGGAAAGTTTTCGGGATTGCGCGGCCGCCGATACCAGACCGTGCCGACCCGATCGTGGTCGAGCGCGCCGCTCATGCGCAGGCCGTTGTCGGCGTCGCAATGCAGCGACATTGGCCCGAGTTCGGATTCGGCCAGCGAGGTCACCCAGGTCGCATCGATGCCGCTGGCTTGCAGCGCCCAGCGCGCGGCCGAGGCATGGATGTCGTGAGCGAGCGAAGAAAGAATCAGCGGGCGGCGATGAGAGGGCATGCGGCGATGGCTCGGTCCGGTCGCGTGGGTATCGAAAACAGCACGCCCCGACGGGCGGGGCGTGCCGAAGTTCGCGCAGTCGCTTCGATTTACGCGCACGTCGCTCGCGCGCGAGTCCATCGATGCCTTACGCATTCGATCGCTGTGTTCCGATCCGATCACAGCATGTCTGCTCACAGCAGGTCTGATCGCAGCAGGTCAGATCACAGCGGATCGAATCACACCAGGTCCGGATCGCCCGGGTCGTCGCCGTTCGGGCCGGTGGCGTGGGTGGTGTCGCCCTTGCCGCCGGAAATCGCGGCGATTTCGTCGAGCGAAAGTTCGCGCGCCGCGATGCGGGCGAGCGGGCGGGCGGTGTCGTTCTGAGGCAGATTCGCGTCTTGCTTGCTCATGAAGCGTTCTCCTGAAACGTGATTGCCGAGAAGAGTTGGAAGGCCGTCCCGGCGTCGGCACGAACGTGGATGCTAGCAACTAAGAAAGTCGTGTTTTCCCCATCGCCATCGCAGTTTCATCGTGAATGCGCGACACGATCGGCGATGCGAATTCCTTGTTCGTAATCGATTCAATCACGCCGTCGCGCAACGCGATCACGCGATCGGCGCTGCGTATCGTGTCGGGTCGGTGCGCGATGACGATGCGGGTGATGCGCAATGAGGAAATCTCGCGATTGATCTCGTGTTCGCGCGCCACATCGAGATGGCTGGTGGCTTCGTCGAGCAGCAGGATCGCCGGTTGCTGGTACAGCGCGCGCGCCAGCAGCACGCGCTGTTTTTGCCCGCCCGACAGCGATGAGCCCAGGTCGCCGACCAGGGTTTCGTAGCCCATCGCCATGCCGGCGATATCGGCGTGGATGCGGGCCGCGCGCGCGGCGGCCTCGATGCGTTCGCTGC
Organism: Lysobacter sp. Soil_N_51; assembly: GCF_057655755.1. Lineage (NCBI taxonomy): Bacteria > Pseudomonadati > Pseudomonadota > Gammaproteobacteria > Lysobacterales > Lysobacteraceae > Lysobacter > Lysobacter sp. Soil_N_51. Next base: position 290,294 of record NZ_JBDGLR010000010.1, read on the forward strand.
TCGCGGCCGGATCGAAGAAGGCGATGTTCTGCGCGATCGAACCCGCGAACAGCACGTCTTCCTGCATCACCGCGCCGAACAACTCGCGGTATGCGGCCAGCCCGTAACGCTGGATATCGACACCGCCGATGCGGATCGTGCCGCTGCTGGGCCGCTGCAGGCCGAGGATCAGCTTGGCCAAGGTGGTCTTGCCGCAACCCGACGGTCCGACGATCGCGACCGATTCGCCGGCTTCGATGCTGAAACTGCAATCGCGCAGGATCCACGGTTCGTCGGCGGCATAGCGAAAACTCACGCCTTCCAGCTCGATCCGCGGCCGCGGCGCCGGTCCGGCGTAGTCGGTATGCACATGCAGTTCCGGCGCTTCCAGCGCGATATCGGCGATGCGCTGACCGTGCAGACCGAGCAAGCGCAGATCGACCAGCTTGTCGATCAGGCTGCCGGTGCGGGTCGCGAACAGATCGGCGTAGGCGACGAACACCACCATCATGCCGGCGGTGAACCGGCCCTGCAGGGTCAGCCAGGCGCAGATCCAGATCAGCAGCACGCGCTGCACGCCGAACACCAGCTTGGACAAGGCCGAGAACACCGCGGTGGTGCGGCTGATCGCGGCTTCGCGGTTGGCGACTTCGACGCTGGCGTTGGCGATGCGCGCGCGCCGTTCGTCCTGCTTGTTGCCGAGCTTGATCGTCTGCACGCCCTGGATCGATTCGATCAGCAGGCTCTGCTGTTGCGCGACCTGGATCAGCTGTTCTTCCTTGAGCCGGCGCAGGCGCCGGAACGCGAGCCAGCGCAGGCCGGCGTACAGCGCGAACGCGGCCAGCACCAGCGCGGTCAGCGGCGGGCTGTAGAACAGCAGCAGGCCGAGCACCAGGACCACGGTGAGCCCGTCGAGCAGGCTTTCGACGAAGCTGCCGGTCAAGGTCTGCTGGATCGCCTGCACCGAGACGAAGCGCGACATCACCCCGCCGACGTGGCGCTTCTCGAAGAAATCCAGCGGCAGCCGCATCAGGTGGCCGAACAGGTTGGCCAGCCATTGCGAATTCAAGGACGCGCCCAGATCGGCGATCAGCCAGCCGCGCATTGCGGTGATCGCGGCCTGGAACAGCACCACGGTCAGAAAGCCGATGCCGAGCAGATGCAGCAGTTCGACATCGCCCGATACCAGCACCCGGTCGATGACCCATTGCATCGCCAGCGGCAGCAGCAGGGTGAAGCCTTCCAGGCTGAGCGCGAGCGCGAGGATCTGCAGGCCGGCGCGGCGCAGGCCGACGATCTGCCCGGCCAGTCCGCGCAGGCTCAGCCGCTGGCGTTCGCGCATCGGCGCGAAATCGGGCTTGCGCGACAGTTCCAGGGCGATGCCGGTGTAGTGGCGGCCGAATTCAGCCAGCGGCAGCGAGACCGCGCCGCGCGCCGGGTCGTGCAATTCGGCGCGGCCGCGGGCGATGCGCTTGAGCACGACGAAATGATTGAGGTCCCAGTGCAGCACGCACGGCAGCTGCAGGTCGGCGAGGTGTTCGATCTCGGCGCGCAGCGGACGGGTGTCGAAACCGAGCGCGCCGGCGATCTTGATCAAACGCGCCAGGGTCGCGCCGCGCGGCGACACCGGGAAACGGCGACGCAGGCTGGCCAGGTCGATGTCGTGGCCGTGATGGATCGCGATCATCGCCAGGCAGGCCAGGCCGCATTCGGCCAGCTCGTTCTGCTGGATCACCGGCAGCGCGCGAGTGCGGCTCATGGCGCGTCGCCTTGCGTAGTTGTCAGCGCAAGCCCGCGAGGCGCGGACACGTTGGGCACGAACAGGAATTCGTACAGCCGCCGCCGTTCCAGTTGCAGTTCCGCGTCGACCCGCATCTGCGCCTGCAGCGCGTGGCTGGCGACCTCCTGCCGGTCGAGATCGACCAGCACGCGCCAGGCCGGCGCATCGGCGGGCCGGCCGGTGCGCTCGCGGATGTCCTGCGCCGACAGCGGCCCGCGTGCGATCTGCGCGACGCGGCCGCGCTGCAGGCCGTAGGTCTGATACGGAAACGCCGGATAGCGCAGGGTCACCGGCGTGCCGGCCGCGATCAGGCCGATCGCGCGATCGGGCAGCCACAGTTCGGCTTGCAGCGGTGCGCGTTCGGGTAGCAGCGAGAACAGCCGTTGGCCCGCATCGATCGCCTGACCTTCAGTCAGCGCCCAGCCGCTGATCCGGCCCGCGCGCGGCGCCAGCACGGCGATGCGGCGACGGCCTTCGTTGTGGGCGTCGTCCTGGGCGATGTCGGTCAGTTCGCGTTCGATCCGGCCGCGCCGTTCGCTCAGGCGCCGCGGCAGATCGGCCAGCGCGGCGCGCGCGTCGGCGAGTTCGCGCGTGGCGTCGAGCCGCTCGCGTTGCGCGTCCTGAACCCGGCTCAGGCTGTCGATGCGGGTGGTTTCGTATTGCTGCCACTGCACGTCGCTGAGCAGCTTGGCCGCGCGCAGTGGTTGCACCTGTTGCGACAGGCGTTCGGCCTGCGCGGCTTGTTCGCGGCGCAGCCGCAGTTGCGCGTCGGCCAGGTCGATGCGGCGTTGCGAGTCGGCGATGCGTTGGCGCAAGGAATCGGTGTCGCGGCCGCGTTCGCGTTCGATCGCGTCGCGCTCGGCGAGCAAACGTTCTCGTTGCAACGCCAGTTCAGCGCCGACCGCCTGGCCGACGCCGGCGCCCAGCGCCGGGCTGTCGAGTTCAGCCGATATCTCCAGCAATGTCTGGCCGCGCGCGACGATCTGGCCTTCGACCACGTGGCTGCGCGCGATGCGGCCGCCGGCCGGCGCGCTTACGTTCAAAAGACCGCCGCGCGGAATCAATTGGCCGCTCGCGCTTTCGCTGCGGGTGTAGCGACCGAAACCGAGCAGGGCCAGCAACGCGATCAAAGCCGCCAGCGCGAGCGCGGCCATTGGCCAACCCATGCGTGAAACCGGCAAGCGGATGCTGCCGAGCCAGCGCTGTTTCCTGGCGTCGAGCATTTCGCGTCTGAACAAGTCTTCGTGCATGAAGACGTCAGCCGCGCGCTGCGCGCGCGATGGATGCGTTCGGGCGAGTCCAGGCGATCACGGGCGTTGCGCGCACTCCGGTCGATCAGGTTCGGCCGTTGAGTGTCGTACATGACCGCGGGGCCGGCCACACGGCATTGTCGAAGTCGGTCACGGTTTGCGCGACAGATGACAAGGGTCATTCGATGGGCGGTACATCGCCGCCGTATTCACCGTCCGGGTTGTAATGCGGACAAGTTGTCGCGTTGCTGGAGATCTTTTGTGGGAGTGGCTTCAGCCGCGACGCTGTTCGATCAGCTTGCCGTGATTTCATTGAGATCGGAGACAAAGAGCGTCGGGGCCAGGGCCGCTCCCACAAGAAAGCTCGAAAAGTTCTTGGCTCATCGCGAATCGGGCAAGCCTTTGCGCAGTCGCGGCCAGTGGCCGATGGTGAGCGCGCGCAACAGCCACTCGATCGGCCCATAAGCATGCTGCCGCAGCCACCAGCGGCTCAGCGCCAACTGCGCGCCGAACAGCGCGACCGCTATCGCCACGCAGCCCAGTGGCGACACGCGTCCCATCAAGCCGAAGCCGTAACCGGTGAATACCAACGCACACGCCAGCGACTGCAACAGATAGTTAGACAGTGCCATGCGGCCCGCCGGCGCCAACGCCGCGACCGCGCGGCGGCCGCGTGCGCTGTCGAACGCGGTCATCGCCCAGGCGGCGTAGGCCAGGCTCAGCCACGGCGCGGTCAACACGCTCAACGCGAGCGCGAGCAGTTCCAGCGGCCCGCCCGGCGCCAACACGCTGACCGCCGCGAATACCAGCGCCGCGGGCAGGCCGATGCCCAGCCCGTAGCGCCGCACGCGATGCATCAAGGGTCGATAGCGATCCAGTCGCGCCAGCACCTGGCGACGGCCGGCGATCAATCCGAACAAAAACATCGCCAGCGCGCACGGCGCCTGCAGGCAGGCGAGTACGACCGCGGTCGAACCCAGTTCGTCCAGGCGCGCATCGATCACCTCGCCCGGATCGCCGGTGAAGCCGGTTTGCACGGCCTGCGCGGCTCGCGCGAGCGCCGTGGCATCGGCAGGCCGGGTGTCGCCGTCGATCCACAGCAGCAATGCCAGACCCGCCCAGGCCGCGGCGGTCAGGCCGATCAATCCGATCGCGCGGCGCCACGCGAGTTGCTCGGGGCTGTCGCGCATCGCCAACAGCAGCAGGCCGAGCACGGCATAGGTGCTGAGAATGTCGCCATGAAACAGCAGCGCCGCATGAATCAGGCCGATCGACCACAGGCCGAGCAGGCGCCGGACCATGCGCGGCGCGAACGCCGCGTCCGCGCGCCGCGCCGAATCGAGCTGCAGCTGGAAGCTGTAGCCGAACAGGAACGAGAACAGCAGATAGAATTTCATCTCGAACAGCGCCGCGATCAGCCCATGTGTGATGCGGTCCGACGGCGCATCAAAGGCCGGATCGGCCGCGCCCAGGCCGAACCAGGGCGAGGCGAACACGCCGATGTTGACGATCAGGATGCCGAACAGGGCGAATCCGCGCAGGGCGTCGAGATGCTCGATGCGCTGCGCATCGCGGGACGAGGAAGGCATGGCGTGAGGCGAAGGGAAGGCTACGCCATGCTCCGCGCGGTCTTGGTTGCGCGCATCGGGCCGTCGTTGGGACGCGACCGGGACGTTTGGCGGATTCGCCGCGCGTGGAAACTGGAATACTGAGCGCATGAACGATACCGCCGCACGCCCGACGCCTGCCGCGCGCGCACCGGTACGGCGCTGGTGGAGCGGGCTGTTCTGGAAATGCCTGCTGTCGATGCTGATCGCCTCGTGGGTCAGCACCGGCCTGCTGTCCCTGCTCGGCCTGTATCTGGAGCGCCGCGAGGTGCGCGCGCACATGGCGCCGCCGCTGCTGGAAAGTGCGATGCGGCGCGAACTGCAACGTCTGGGCCCGCTGCCCGAGCAGGCCCGGGTCGCGCCGGCGCAGTGCGAGGCGCTGGTGCAGGCGTTGCTGGTGCGGATCGTCGGCATGGATTCGGCCAAATGGATGGCTTCGTACAGTTTTGCCGGCGGCACCGCCGACGGCCGCATCGCGATCCGCTACCGCGATCGCGACGGCCGGGTCTGCCAGTTTCCGGCGCGGCCCAGCGCGCCGCTGCAGCAGGTGCTGGAAGACAGCGAACACGAGGCCGCGACCACCCGCGCCGCGGTGCCGCGCCGGCACGAACGCGAGGGCGACTGGATCAGCGTGGTCGCCTTGCCGCTGGCCGATCGGCCGGGCGCGACCTTGAGCGTCGGCCAGCACGCCGGCGGTTCGCTGGCGAGCTTCATGCGCATGGATTCGGGCGCGTTCGAAGGGCTGATGATCTATCTGGTGGTGATCAGCGCGATGTCGGCGGTCGCGGTCGCGACCTTGCTGACCCGCCGCATCCGTCACGCCGAGAGCGCCGCCGATGCCTGGGCAGCGGGCGAGCTGGACGCGCGCATCCACGACAGCGGCCTGGACGAATTCGGCCGCTTGTCGCAGCGGTTCGATCGCATGGCCGATGCGCTGGGCGAGGTGATCCAGGTGCGCCAGGCGCTGGCGGTGGCCGAGGAGCGCAACCGCCTGGCGCGTGATCTGCACGACACCGCCAAGCAGCGCAGCTTCGCGCTGGGGCTGCAATTGAGCGTGCTCGATCATCTCAACGAACGCGCCGGCGAGCGCGCCGGACAAGGCGGCGCCGATCAGCGCCAGCGCGCCTTGATCAAGGCCGCGCTCGGCCTGACCGGGCAGTTGCAGCGCGATCTGGCCGACGTGATCCAGCGGTTCTCGGCGCCGACCGTGGCCGAGCAAGGGCTGCGCAAGGCGCTGGAAGACACCTTCTCGCACCTGCTCGGCGGCAGCGAGATCGAATGGCGGCTGTTGCTCGACGGGGTCGCCGAACGCGGCCTGGGCGAGTATCCGCAGCACGCCGGGCAGCTGTTGCTGATCGCCACCGAAGCCGCCTCCAACAGCCTGCGCCACAGCGGCGCGCGCCGGATCGAGGTGGTGCTCAACAACTCCGGAAACCGCTACGGTTGGACCATCCAGGACGACGGTTGCGGCTTCCTGCTCAGCGAGCACGAAACCACCGGCATGGGCCTGGCCAACATGCGCCTGCGCGCGCGCACCTTGCCGGGCGGACGTTTCCGCATCGCCAGTTCCGCCAGCGGCACCGTGGTCACGGTGTCGTTCACGCTCGACCCGCCGCAAGGAGTACAAGCATGACCACCTCGGTGTTGTTGGTCGACGATCATGAAGTGGTGCGCAAGGGCATCCGCAGCCTGCTGCTGCTGACCGACGATTTCGACGTCGTCGGCGAGGCCGGCGGCGGCGCCGAGGCGATCGAGCTGGCGCGCGATCTGGCGCCGGACCTGATCGTGATCGACCTGATGATGCCCGACGTCGACGGCGTGACCGCGATCCGCGCGATCAAGAGCCTGAGCCCGCGCAGCGCGATCGCGGTGCTGACCTCGACCGATCAGGACGACCTGGCCTTCGCCGCGATCGAGGCCGGCGCGCAGTCGTTGCTGTTCAAGAGCATGCTCGGCGACGAACTGCTCGCGACCCTGCGCCGCATCGCCGGCGGCGAGGCGGTGATCCATCCCTTCGTCGCCCAGCGCATCCTCAAGGCGGTGCGGCGCAAGCGCGAGCCGCGCGAGGACCCGTTCGCGTGCCTGACCGAGCGCGAACTCGATGTGCTGCGCAAGCTCGCCGAGGGCGGCAGCAACGCGCGCATCGCCGCGGCGCTCAATATCGGCGAGAAGACCGTCAAGTCGCACCTGGGCAATGTGCTGGCCAAGCTGCATCTGGCCGATCGCACCGAGGCGGTCGCGTTCGCGTGGCGGCGCGGATTGATGACCGGCGAGGCCGACGACGCGCTGTGAGCACGCATGCGGTCGATTCGACCGAGTTGCGCATGCGTGTCGTCGCCTTCGTGGCGAGCGTGTCTATCGATGCGTTGAGTCATTCGATAAAACCCCTGTTTCCCAGGGGTTTATAGCCAAAAAAGCAGATTAGGCAAAGTCGCCGCTCGCTCGCGCTTATCGCCCGCAAGCGTCGAAAGTCATGCAAGCAATGCGCGCTCTCGAGGTAGGGAGCCGATGGTGAAGCTGCGTTAGTTGTTACAGAGGTCGCCCTAGCGATCCACGCAGCAACGATGCCGACACGCGCATCGAGCCATTGCCGGCGCCGAACCGCGGCGCCTTCGACATGACAGGGGTTCATCGACAGATGCAAGGCACTACCCGCGCTACGCGCATTCAACCGCGCACGCTCCGCACGCATACCCGTTCTCTTCTTTCGTTGGCGATCGTGGGCGGCCTGTTGGCTGCTTCGCCGATGGTTTTCGCGCAGGACACGATGGGCCAGGTCGGCGACGCCGACAGTTGGCGCAGCGATGAGTTCAAGCGCGACTGGGGCCTGGAGGCGATCAACGCCCACTACGCCTACGCGCGCGGTCTCACCGGCAAAGGCGTACGCCTGGGCCTGTTCGACTCGGGCACCGCGCTCGCGCATCCGGAGTTTTCCGGGCGCAACACCAGCAGCATCGCGCTGAGCAACGATCCCGAATGCGCCGATCCGTCGGTGGTGGCCGGTCTGGGCGCATGCGGCGCGACTCGCGGCGATCGTCCGGGCAAGTCGTACTACGGTCTCGGCCCGGGCGTGCCGCCGGCGTTGGCCGCGCGTCTCATCGCCGCGGGTCTGCCGTATGGCTTCGTGTATGAAGAACATGGCACCCACGTCGCCGGCACCATCGGTGCGAATCGCGACGGCACCGGCACGCATGGTGTCGCGTTCGGCGCCGACCTCACCGCCGCGACCGTGTTCGGCGATACCTACAGCGAATGGCGCCTCGACCCAGACGGTTTCTATCGTCCGCGCGCGCTGTACCGCACCGACCCGGAAGATCCGGCGACCGAGAGCATGTTCGATCAGGCGCAGGCACTGGGTACGCGCGCGATCAATCACAGCTGGGGCCCGACCCGCCGCAACACCACCGAGGCGCAGTTGGAGGCGTACTACGCGCAGCAGGGCGCGGGTTACGAAGTATTCGCCAGCATCTATCAGCCGAAGGACGGCAAGCCCACGTCCGACTTGATCCAGGTGTGGGCGGCCGGCAATCAGGCCGGTGGCCTGGCCAGCATCGCCGCGACTTTGCCGCGCTGGCACAAGGAGATCGAGCCGTACTGGCTCAGCGTCGCCAACGTGCGTCTGCCGGGCGACGGCGAAGAAGGCTATGTCATCGACGAAAGCTCGAGCATCTGCGGCTTCAGCAAGGACTGGTGCGTGTCCGCGCCGGGCACCGACATCGACAGCACCATCATCGCCGGCCGCATCGACGGCCGTATCGATGAAACCGACGACTATCTGCGTTTCCTGATCGACAATGAAGCGCCCGAATACGACTACGGCCTGCTCACCGGCACCTCGATGGCCGCGCCGCACGTAACCGGCGCGCTCGGCCTGTTGTTCGAACGCTTCCCGTACCTGAGCAGCGCGCAGGTGCGCGACGTGCTGCTGACCACCGCGACCGACATCGGCGCGCCGGGCGTGGACGAGATCTACGGCTGGGGCATGCTCGATCTGAAGAAGGCCATCGACGGTCCGGGTCAGTTGCGCGTCGACACCGACGTGGTGATGAACCAGCGCGCCGGCGGCGCCAAGGTGTGGGAAGGCGCGGCCTGGGACGACTGGCGTAACGACATCGGCGGCCCCGGTCGTCTGACCAAGTCCGGCGTGGGCTGGCTGCGTCTGAGCGGCAATAACGACTTCGCCGGCCTGACCGTGCAGCAGGGCGTGCTCGAACTGACCGGCAACAACAACTACGCGGCCGAAGTCACCGGCGGCGCGTTGATCGTCAACGGCAGCCTGAGCAGCGATCAGACCTTGGCGGTGCGCAGCGGCGGCATCCTCGCCGGCAGCGGCCGCATCGTCGGCAACGCGCGCATCGAAGGCGTGGTCTCGCCGGGCAATTCGATCGGTACCTTGAGCGTGCAGGGCGACTACACCCAGGCGGCCGGCTCGATCTACGACGCCGAACTGTCGGCCGGCGGCCAGTCCGACCTGATCAGCGTCAGCGGCAAGGCGACCCTGGAAGGCGGTACCTTGGTCGTGCATCACGCGCCGGGCCAGTACCTGCTCGGTCAGTCGTTCAATCTGCTCAGCGCCGCCGGTGGCGTCAGCGGTCAGTTCGCCGCGCTCGATCAGACCGCGTTCTCGCCGTTCCTCAAGTTCGGCCTGAGCTACGCGGCCAACCAAGTCGGCGTGGCGGTGACCCGCGGTGCCAGCCTCGCGTCGGCGGCGCAGACCGACAACCAGCGCGCCGCGGCGGCCGCGGCCGATCAGCTCGCGATCGGTCAGGGCATTCCGCAGCCGTTGACCCAGTTGTTCCCGGCGCAGGCGGTCGCGGCGCTGGATTCGCTCAGCGGCGAAGGCCACGCCAGCCTGCGTTCGATCATGGTCGACGATCAACGCCATATCCGCGATGCGGCGCTGGCGCGCGCGCGCGCCGGACGCGGCGAATTCGCCGCCGATGCCGACGGCGAATCCTCGCAGGGCGCGTGGGTCGAGCTGATCAAGTCCGGCGGCACCCTCGACGGCGACGGCAATGCCGCGCGCAACGAGTACAACGGCTCGGCGACCTTGGTCGGTTACGACTACCGCTTCGACGGAGGCTGGCGCATCGGCGTGCTCGGCGGCAGCGGGCGCAGCGACAGCAACGACGATCGTCTCGACAAGGGTCGGGTCAAGAGCCGCCACATCGGCGTCTACACCGGCCAGAACTGGGGCGGCTTCGGCCTGAGCGCGGGCTTTACCTTCGCCCGTCAGGACGTCGACCTGGAACGCCGCATTGGCTTCAACGGTTTCAGCGACCGCACCCGCGCGTCGTACGACGCCGACAGCAAGCAGGGCTTCGTCGAAGGCGGCTACCGCTTCAACGCCGGCGCCTGGGAGTTCGAACCGTATGCGCAGTTCGCCCAGGTGCGGGTGAGCAGCGACGGCTTCCAGGAAACCGGCGGCGCCGCCGCGCTGACCGGCCGCGGCGCCGACAGCCGGGTCAATCTGTCGACCGTGGGCCTGCGCTTCAACGTAAACCTCAAGGGTTCGCAGCAGGACGACAGCTGGCTGAGCCTGCGCGGCGGCCTGGGCCGTCGTCATGCCAGCGGCGATCTGAACCCGGAGACCTCGGTCGCCTGGCGCGGCGCCAATGCCTTCACCGTGCAGGGCGCGCCGCTGGCCGACAACGCGACCTTGCTCGAAGCCGGCATCGCCGCGCGCTTGAGCGCCAATGGGTTGCTGGAGTTGAACTACAGCGGTCAGATCGCCGATGAGGCGCACGACCACGGGATCAACGCGCGGTATTCGTTGCGGTTCTGAGGTTGGTGCCCGTTTTCGGGCAGTAGTTGAGTGATCAGGAAGCCGCGACGGTCTGGGCCGTCGCGGCTTTTTCTTTGGGGCGCTTATGTCTTGCGGGTAAAAGCGAATCCCCCCTGGCCCCCCTTTTCCAAAGGGGGGAACCCGTCTTGTTGGGGCGGCGAGGATTGCGGTTGTTCGACTTCGGTTGGATGCTGAGTCCGAAGTCGAAGTCGAAGTCGAAGTCGAAGTCGAGTCCGAGCCCAAGCTCAAGCTCAAGTCCAACCCCAAGCAATCGTCGGCCCATAGCAATAAAACCCCGATGCGCTTCATCGAAGTTCCCCCCTTTGGAAAAGGGGGGCAGGGGGGATTCGCTTTTCCCGCCAGACCTTACGTCCCCGACACCCTAACCCGCATCGCCAACACCACAGCGTTGCGAACCAAGCCGCTTATCCGCAGCCACACATTCGGCGATGATGTAGCCACGCCGCGCGGCAGCGCACCGCCTGAACCCAGCAGGAGAAACCAAATGTTCGAGCTTTCAGCGCTGTTGGCCTTCGCCGGCCTGGCCCTGGTCATGGTGCTGACCCCGGGCCCGAACATGGTCTACCTCGTCTCGCGCTCGATCTGCCAGGGCCGCAAGGCCGGGCTGACCTCGCTGGCCGGCGTCGGCGTGGGCTTTTTCTTCTATCTGTTCGCCGCCGCCTTCGGCATCACCGCGCTGTTGTTCGCGGTGCCTTACGCCTACGACGCGCTGCGCATCGGCGGCGCGGCCTATCTGCTGTGGATGGCGTGGCAGGCGATCCGCCCCGGCGGCCGCTCGCCTTTCCAGGTCCGCGATCTGCCGGTCGACAGCCCGCGCCGCTTGTTCGTGATGGGCCTGCTGACCAGCCTGCTCAATCCCAAGGTCGCGATGTTCTACCTCGCGCTGCTGCCGCAGTTCATCGACCCGCACAAGAGCGTGATGCTGCAATCGCTTGCGCTGGGCAGCCTGCAGATCGCGATCAGTGTCGGGGTCAATGCGCTGATCGTGGCCGGCGCCGGCGGAATCGCGAATTTCCTCGCCGGGCGGCCGCGCTGGGTCGCCGCGCAGCGCTGGGTCATGGGTGGCGTGCTGTCGGCGCTGGCCGTGCGCATGGCGGTCGATGCGCGCCGCTGAGCGCGTCGCGGGCCGCTTAAGGCGCCAAGCCGGCGGCCTGATCGCGCGCGCGCTGGATGATCGCGCGCACCTGGGCGCGGTCGCGATGACGCGAGATCGCGACCGCGCCCAATGCCAGCGCGCGTTCGCGCATCTGCGCGGTGACGTCGTAATGGCAGCCGCTGAGCTTGTTCTGGAACGACACCCGCGGCCGCCCCAGGCGTTGCGCGAACTCGTGCAGTTCATCGAGCGTATCGGCCATGAGGTGGGCCCAGCGCTCGCCGCGCCAGGGCCAGACGGCATCGTCGACGTACACGGTCACGCGGTTCTCCAAGACGGGGCGTCGCACGATGCATCCGCGACAGGGACGGCCCAGTATCCGACAATCGCGCTGTCGCGAGCGAACCCCCGCCGCTCGCCGGAGTCGCCATGCACCTGTCGAGCATCCACCACGTCGCGCTGATCTGTTCGGATTATCCGCGCTCCAAGCGGTTCTACACCCAGGTGCTGGGGCTGCGCGTGCTCGCCGAGGTCTACCGCGAGGCGCGCGATTCCTACAAGCTCGATCTGGCCTTGCCCGACGGCGGCCAGCTGGAGCTGTTCTCGTTCCCCGATCCGCCGCCGCGGCCGTCGTATCCGGAAGCCTGCGGGCTGCGCCATCTGGCCTTCGCGGTCGCCGACATCGACGCCTGCGTGGCCGAGCTCAAGGCGCAGGCGATCGCGGTCGAGGACGTGCGCGTCGATGAATACACCGGGCGCCGCTACACCTTCTTCGCCGATCCCGATGGGTTGCCGATCGAGTTCTACGAGCGCGAATGACGGTGCGCGGGCGCATGAGTCCGCGGAAAGCAAACGGCAGGCACGTCGATGCGGCGGCCAGGCGCGGCCGGCGATCGGGAAGACGATAGCTGCGTTGAGCGCGGCGATCCGTCTGCGCCACGCATCGCCTGTCCGCGCTCAGGGCGAGGGTAACGATGCAGGTCGTCCGTTCCGACGACGTGACGACTGTGTAGTTGGACCGGGCATCGCCCTGAATTAGCGCGATGCGACGCAGACCCGCCTCTACGCTTCGGCGTCACGCGGCCGGTCGCACACTGACGCCGCGTTGCTGCGGTAGACGCCGCCCCTCTTGTAGCCGGAGTGTTCGATGCGCCTGGAAGGCAGCCAGGAAACCTTGCTGATCACCCTGTACGCGAAGGCCATGGACAACCGGGCCACGCCGTCGATCCTGCACGACGCCCTGGCCGACGACCTGATCCGCCGCATCGACTACGACTTCGAACGCTTCGGCCTGAGCGACTACGACATCCGCGGCCTGGCGCTGCGCTCGCGCATCATCGACAACTGGACCCGCGCCGCGCTGCAATCGCGCCCCGACACCCTGGTGCTGCACCTGGCCTGCGGCCTGGATGCGCGCGTGTTCCGGGTCGACCCGAGCCTGGACGTGGACTGGATCGACATCGATTTCCCGCAAGTGATCCAGTTGCGCCGCGACCTGCTGCCGCAACGTCTCGGCCGTTACCGCACGCTGGCGAGCAACGTGATGGAGCCGGACTGGATCGAGAAACTCGACAATCAGCGCCCGGTACTGGTGATCGCCGAAGGCCTGTTTCCGTATCTCGACGAATACCGCGCGCGCGAACTGATGCGGCGCTTGATCGATCGCTTCCCGCAGGGCGGGCAGTTGCTGTGCGACGTCTACGGCCGCCTCGCGCTGCGCTTGTTGCGCAACGCGCGGATGATCCGCGCGACCCAGGCGCGCATCGGCGAATGGGGACCGGCCGGCGCGGCGGAACTGGACACCTGGCATCCGCGGCTGCAACTGGTCGACGAACCGGACTATGCGGAATTGCCGGAAATGCAGGCGTTGCCGTGGGCGCAGCGTTGTTTGTTCAAGTTGTATGGGCGTTCGCGCTGGCTGCGCAGTCTGGGGCGGGTGGTGAGGTATCGGTTCTAAACGGACCTGGTGTTCGCGCCTGTCTAACGAAACTTGTCGCTGCAGGTCTGGCGCAATGGCCTAACCACAGTTGCTGTCGCCGTCACCATTGACTCTGCTTTTGCGCCTCTCACCTCTCGCTTGAGCCTGATTTCAGACTCCCCTTCCAGCGCTGCGACGCTTGGAACTCGCGTTAACAACAGCACACCCGAAGGGCGGCGTGCAGGATGCACGCCGTGCGCCACCGGGACATGGATGTCCCGTGTGGCGCATGCCCGC
>NZ_JBDGLR010000011.1:0-204297 GCF_057655755.1 Lysobacter sp. Soil_N_51
CAACCGCGCGCGCTTACACTCATCGCTTGGCTATCGTACGCCGTTGCAAGCAGAGCGCGATTATCTCGAAACTAAATATGTATCCTGACTACCTGTCTGTGGAAGCCGGGGCGCTCTACTCTGACCCCTGTTTTGAAAGACACCGGCTCAATCTTCCTTTACGACCGTGTAGCGAGACGCGAACTGCCGGCAGAGCGGGCAATGCCATACCTCGATGGTGTCGTCTGGATAGGCTCGGCCATTGGTGATGTAGGGCGCGGCGTTGGCGTAGGGAAACAGACGTTTTTGCTCGGCCGTGTAGGCATCGTTGTATCGGACGGTGCCGTGAAACACTTCGATGCGGTCCTGTACCAACTCTTGTCGGTGCAGAAAACAGAAACGCAGCAGTACCTCCAACTGCGGAAACGCGGAGGCAAACTCCGGGTGCTTCTCGATGAAGCGATCCCATTCGCGCTCCTGCCAGTACAGCAGGCGCGGTACAGCGCCTTGGCGGACGAATTTGACGAAGCGCTCCGTGCCTAGAAAGTTTTCGAATATGCTGCGGAACGACTCGGCGTCCATAGCTGTGTTCTGTAAAAGGGCAGGCGAAGCATAGCAATGCGTGGCTGGCCGATCACGTACGCGTCGGATACACGCGGGTGCCGTTTAGGGGGCCTTCGGGGCGCCGACCTTGTAGATCCAAACCGTGCCGACGCATTGCGGATTCGATGCGTAGGCCGTGATATCCATTCGAATGTCGTTGTTCCGGAACTGATAGGTGACGCTGGCGAGAACGGTATCGCTGCCGGAAGATTCGCCCACTTTTGTCGCTCCGGTCAGCGCCAAGGCCCGTTCGATGCGAACGCACGGCTGTGCCTTCAAGTCGAAGGCGACTTCATCCCAACCGGGCGTGTGTGTCCGTGTGCCGGACAAGGCTTGTGTAATGACGGTGCCGTCTCCCAGTGTTATCGTCTGACCAGCATTCGTAAGCGCCGATATACCTGTCTTGGCGTCCACGCCGTAGTAACGTTGCAGATCGCGAACGACCTGATCAACACCATCATGTCCCTGTTGGATAGGGAGCAGTAGCAACTTCTCAGTTGCTTGCTCATACTTTTCTAGAGGAATTATTATTTTCCCGGTGCTGGCACAACTGGTAACGAGTAGAAGAGGCCCCAGCCATATGCCCGGTCGTGGATAGGCGCGTAATAGAGAGGTTGCCATTGCTCTTTCTGCAAAGGACGAAAGAGCATTCATAGCTCGCCTGTTTACTGCTTTGGCCCGCGGCTCGGATCGTCATGCACGCGCTGCGTGAGTTCCTGTTCTATTTGCTGATTGAAGGACTGTGTCTGGCGTAAGGTGTCCTGCATGGATGGTGCCTGCTCGGAGGTTGAGACCCGGGCATAGAAGCCCGGAGTGACACTCGTTACCCACAAATTTCCGTCTACAGCATCGATACGCTGAATACGTCCTGCGTCCGGAATGCCGTTTTGCTTGGCTTGCAGCATCACCTCCGCCACCTTTTCATCGGATATCCGGCCAGGGGCGGCCTGTCGAATCTTGGCAAACATGGCCTGATCTTCTGGAGGTAGCTGTGAAATGTTCAATGCTGGCTCAGCACGTCCTGAAGGAGGTGCAAGAGAGGTCGAGGCGGCCGGTATTGGATTAGGAGTAGGCTGTATGGCTACGTTTGAGGCTTGGTTCGCCTCGCGCGGAAGTGCCGCCGCCTCCGGAAGGATGGGCACACCAAGATTGACGTTCGCGACGAAGTCCCGAGATGTGTGGCCGGTTGCCTGGTCCGTGTTTCGCTGAATGATAGCCAATCCGGCTTGAGTGTTGACTGCGGTGAGGGTTTGCCGATCGGCGATTCCATTGACTTGTTCCATGCCGTGCCAGAGCTGGAAGGCTTGCACCGCGCGCTGCGTGTCCGGACCGAATACGCCGTCAGCTTTGATTGGCTGCTTGACGTGGTCGTTGATGCCCAGTTGGATCAGGCTTTCCTGAAGTCTCGCGACCTTAGGACCTTGGTCACCCGCTTTGAGTACGCCATCGGCCAGTGCGTCGCGAGGTGCGTGGGCGGCAAGGGTGGCAGGTGCCTGAGTCTGCAAATATGTTGGCAATCCCTGGCCATTTGTTTTCATCCAGTCATTACGGTGGCCGGGTACTTGAAACTGCTGCGCTACCTGCTGGATGTCCGGTGCCGCTGAAATGGCTTCAGCGTGTTTCTTCAGCGCCATGAGCGTTACGGTATCGGCGGTGCCGGTCGCAGGAAGCTGGTGTTGCTGCTGATACGCCGCAACGGCTTCACGAGTGCTTTTTCCGTAGTCTCCATCGACCTGCAGAGCTCTGCCGCCGGCATCGAGAGCGCCGACCAGCTTGAGATTTCCCTGCAATGCACTTACGGCCAGGTTGGCATCGCCTGGACGCAGTTCCTTCTCGACTGGCAATTTGTACGGAACGCCTTTGAATTGCGCCTCGATGACCAGGAGTTGATTGAGGCCATCACGATTCAACGCGATATCGTTGTAGTAGTCGTAGCTGCTGGTTCCGTAATCGTCCGTAAGCGCCTGTTGGTTTCTGACAACCTTCACCGCGCCGCCATATCCGGAGATGTGGCGTGCTTTCAGAAAGCCCGCGATATGTTCTTCCGAGTCGCTTTCTTGCAAGACACCCTGCTTCACGGCGGTGCGATAGGCCGCATCGCTGTTGCGTTTGAATGCCTGATCTTGCAGATCGGCGGATGCCTTGTACTGCTCCAGACTCAATCCGTCTTTCCAGTTGGATGAGTCTTCAAGGAAGCGGGTCATTCCTCCCGACTCTGCCCAGGTCCACTCCCTTCTATATCCGGCCATCGCGGCGCGGACTTTGTCGGCATCGACATAGCCGGCGTCGGCCAGCCAAGTGGCTCCGGCTTGATATCGGCCGACGTAGCCGGCGCTGTTGACAATGCCCAGTTCGCCGCCGTTGCTCTCCGTAAGCACGGTTGACGCGACCAGTCTGCGCGTCGCGTAGTCGCTCAATCCCTCGATGTCGCCTTGGGCGTATTGGTTTGCCGTCAGAACGGCCCGTTCTTGCCTTCTTGTCCCTGGCATATTTCAACTCCTGCTTTCACGGCCTGTCTTGCTTGCAGTTCAACTGCGCAATGGCTTCTGACGGCTTGCCACGAGTCAGGTTAAACACCGTGTAGCCTGCGGTGTACTTGCCGCCGTCTTGCTGGCTCGCTTGTACGTAAATCGGATCCTTGCCGGCGATGGGTACAGCGAAGAAGGCGCCTTCGCCGGCCCCTTCCTCGTACTCTCCAGCGGAACATTTCTCGGCGATCATGGCTACTTCCGCCGTGTTGCCGAATTGTTTTTTCAGTGTGTCCAGATAGTTGTCTGAGTAGAGTGGCTTGCTGATCGAAATGGATTCCACCTCGGCCTGAGAGCCTGTAAGGGACAGTATCGACTCGCCCTCATTGCGCTTGGTGACTTCGAATTCCGGCCCCGGTTTTCCATTGGGAATATCCTTGATCGAGAATCCAAGCAGAAGGATTTTTCCCGAGCGCGAGTAGCGTCCTGGGCTGTACTGCTTCTGCGACGGGTCGATCCATTTGACCTCGGGTAGAGACTCGTATGCATCCCAGCGCCGCCCCTTTTCGCTGGCGAACAGCTCGGCCGCAGCGCGCATGTCGCTTGAAGCGACTGGTGCTACCTGCTCGATCTTGGACTTTTTGCTATCCGGGTCGCTTGCCGAGGCTGTGCCTTGCTGGCAAGCCACTAGCCCCGACGTGGCGACAGCGGCCACCGCGGCTAAATGTTTGAGGTTCATGTCATCTGCCTCTTGGGGGAGTTGTCCATCCGGCGGAGCGCTTATGTAAGCAGGGCGTTGAAACGCGGGCTTGCGCCTCGGCTCGATCGGCAAGTTGGAGATGAATGCTCCAAGCTCCTTGCGAGTCCTTTCATTGATGATAGCGAGGTCGCGGTAGAGGTTATTGTCACGCGCCCACTGAATTCCATGGGCGACTATACGGAGATGATCGGAGTCAGCCATGCCACGGTCCATCTGGGAGTCAGTTGAAAGTGTTGGGTTCCGTACGAATGATTGCTGTTGGATACACACAAGCGCTTAGTGCGAGGCATGGCGTCAGCGCGGAGTTCAGTCCGAGGACGTTTGTATAGATGAATTTTTATCGTTGCCGGAAGCATGCAGCGCCTCTAATCGGACTGATAACGGGCAATAGAAGATTTCCCGATTTTTGTGTTTGCCACAAGGGCAATTAATAGTTGCGATTACTGTTTGTTACGGCACATCAGATGCGCCAATCGCATCCTGGCCAGTAGGTGCAAGAGACGTGGTTTGCGAAAATATTCCGCAAAAAAAAGCGCCCCGGACCCCGGGGCGCTTCAACTCACACCTCAACCGCTTTGACTTACGGGCTGGTCCGCAACGTCAACGCATACGCACTCAGGATCGGGTTGATCGGGCTGTAGTAGCTGTTGCCGCCGCCGGTGCGGCCCTGCTTGCCCTTGCAGCTGCCGCTGCCGCCGGACAGCACCCCCTGCGCTTGGCCCGCGGTGGTGATGAACGAGCCGCCCGAGTCGCCGCCTTCCGCGCACGCGGTGGTCTGGGTCAGACCGGTCACGGTGCCGTCCGGGTTGCCGGCGTCGTCGACGTAGGACACGGTCATGTTTTTGCTGCGGATCGCGCCGCAGCGCCAGCCGCTGGTGCGGCCCGAGCGGCACAGCGCGGCGCCGACGGCGCCTTCGGTGCTGCCGCGCACGGTGACGTCGCCGTTGCCGTAGCCGTACACGCTGGCCGACAGGGTGTGGGTGCTGTCGACCTGGACCCAGCCGCGATCGGGGCCGGTGCCGTTGCCGGAGGGCATGCTGGAAGCGGCGAACGAGCCCAGGCGCACGCCCGGCACCCACTGCGAATCTTCGTTGTAGACCACTTCGCCGACATTGCCGCAGTGACCGGCGGTGGCGAAGCCCGGGGTGGTGCCCTTGGTCACCGAGAAACCGACCGAGCAGGCATATAGGAAGCCGTCGCCCGGCTGGCGCAGGTAGCCGCGGCCGCCCTGGATGGCGATGCGGCGCTGCGGGGCTTCGGCCATGGTTTCGAAACGCACCGAGGCGGTGTCGAGGCCGCTGCGCGCGACGAAATCGACGGCGGCGTCTTCGGCGCCCGGGGCCACGCCGACGATCACGCTGTTGCTCGGCAGGTCCACCGCCCAGCTGTACACGCCCTTCGGCGCCTTGCCGTTGCGCGCCAGTTGGCTGTCGAGCTGGCCCTTGGCGGCGTTAAGCGCGCTCAGGCTGTGGCGGGCCTGGCGGGTTTCGACGCCGGACGCGGCCTTGGCCGCCTTGATCGAGGTGGTCGCGGCGACCACGCCGAAGGAACCGTCGGCCTTGCGCTCCAGCCAGGTGCCGGCGAAGTTGCGGCCGAGCTGTCGCTCCAGCGCTTTTTCTTGCTGAGCGGCGAGGCGCTCGACCTTGAGGTATTCGCTGACTTGGGCGCCGGACAGGCCGAGGTCGCGCTGCAGGGCCGCCTTCAGGCCGGGGGCGAGGTCGTCGGCGGCGAGGGCCGCGCCGGAGACGGTCATGGCGACGGTGGCGGTGAGGATCGACAAACTGAACTTACGCATTCCGAAACTCCTAGGGCGAGAGGGACGCGAACTGCTGTGCGGCACGTCGGACGCCGGCGCCGGGGCATCGGCGTTGGAGCGGCGGTTGACGGACCTAATGGATACAACGGGCACCAATCGGCGTCCCCCTACCTATGAATTGCGACTTCATTCGTTTTTAAGCGTGATGCCTGCCGCGTTTCGAGGGCTCCCTTGCGTTCTGGTCCATGAATGAATATTGCAGCCGCTAGTCCAGGGCGATCGCGCGAGGCCATGAAGATCGGGCGACGAGGCCACCGCCCGAGAAGAAACCGCTGCCGTCGAGGCCGGAAGCAATCGCCATCGCGGAAGAGTCGATGAAGTCGATAAATACGACGATGTTCGGCGTACGTGACGATACCGGCATGCGTACACGACTTGCCGTTAACCGCCTGACGCCCAGCGTGGGCTATCGCCGATACCGATGGTCGGGCCGGCGTCCTACGAGGGCGACTGAGATGGGCAACGACACTGCGGGCCGGAACCGGTCCGATCACGACGCGAAACAAGCCGCGCAGCACGGCAAGCCGGACGAGCAGGCGCGACCGCCGGACGGGCAAGGCCATCAACCGCTGCCGGGCGAAAACCCGTCCGCCGGTGACGGACAGGCCAAGCGCAAGCATGTCCAGAACGCGGACCTGCCGGAAGGCGAAGGCCATCAGCCGTTGCCTGGCGAGGATGCGCCTGAGGACGACAGCGAAGAGGATTCAGACGATCGGTGAGCAGCGCTCGTGTACGCCGGCTCACCGGTTCTGATCGGCACGATTGGTTGCCCGTCATCGAAACGACGCTTTAGTCTTGCGGCGCGCGACGGCTCAGGTCGTTTGCGTTGCTCGGCAAGAACGCGCTCTTATCGAGCGTGAGGTGTCTGCAGTCGGAGAACATCGAAGCCCGCGTGGGCCAGCGCCGCTTCGGTCGACGCGGTCGTGCGTTCGTTGCCGCAATGGACGATCAAGGCGGCGTCCGGATGTTCGGGGAAACGCAACGCGGTTCCGGGAAGTCGGTCCTTGAGCGCTTGATAGGTCGCTTCGTCGTGTCTGGAAACAAAGCCGCGCGCGACCTGGTTGGGTTCCAGTTGAATCCAGCCGCCGTCGAGAAACCAGCGCAAGAACGGATACCCGTAGAGGTCTTCGGGCTCGCGGGGTTCCGATGGGCGTGAGAACACAGCGTCGAAGCGGCTTGCGCAGTCGTCCAGCGACAGGTCCGTGACCAAGCCCAGTTTGGTCTCGTCGTGTGCCCGCAACATGGCCAGATACTCGCTCATGTTCGCGGCCACCGATTGCTCCGCCTGTTCGTCGAGATCGAAACAGGTGATGCAAGGCTCGCCGCCGCTGCGGTAATCGAGGCAGAGGTACCAGTGCCCGTCGCTGTCGAACGGCACGAGCCGGCGCGGTTGTTCAGGGAGCCAGCCATCGGCGGGATACCACGCCTCGGGCTCGTCGAGCAGCTTCCACCAATAGTTGTCGCCGATGCTCTGCGCGCGCGGACCGATCCCCCAGATCATCCGGTTGCCGCTGTCGGACAGCGTGCGCCGCAGATAGCCGCCGTTCTGTTCTCGCAGCACCGCGATCAACGCCGTGGGCAACACGATGCCGAGCCTGGTCTCGACGTCCACGATCGCATCGTCGGTCAGATCGGGTTGAAGCGCCGGCAGGAAGGCCGGAACGTTCCAGATGGATGAGGTGCTATCGCTGTTGTCGCTCACAAGTCCATTTCTCGGGCATCAAGCCGCAGTGCGATCGGCGATTCTTTCATATTGCCGGTCATCGACTGGGCATCGCGGCCTCACGATATCGAGGAAGCAGCATTCGACCGGACGTTGGTCTGAAGTCACAGGCATTCCGGGGTATTCGTGCATCCGGCATCGAGGGATGACGAAGTTGTCTACGCCATGGAATGCAAGCATCGGGGGAGGTGGGGCGGATCGCGGGCGTTGCCGCGGCGTCGGCTGTAGCCACAGTTTCGGCATGCCGGATCGTTACTGCGACGTGGAACACAAGCGCAAATTCTAAGCCGCGTCGGTTCGAAGCCGCCTACAGGGCTGTACAGGGACAGCTTGCGGGAGCGACGATTCGCAATACGCCTCGCGGTCAAGGCCGACTGCGCACGTCGCGGTTGAGTCATTCGGCCGCTACGTATTGGCGGTCCATCCGCGGAGCAGGCGAAAGAAGGCCGTGCTGCTTTCCTGTTCGTCGCGCTCGGCAAAAGGGCCCGATCCCATCGATGCGGTAGCGATCATCACAAGCGAGGATTGACATGAGCGTACTTATCCATCGCGTGCTGTTGTCGGCGCTGGCGGCCTGCTTGCTTTCGCTCAGTGCCACGGCGCTGGCCGGCGAAACGCTGCTCGCTCATTACTTCGACGTCAAGGCCGGCAGTGCCGCCGGTACCGAGGTCGTTGGCAAGGTCAATCTGTTGAGCAACAAGGATGCGCACAAGATACCGGTGCCGGCGGACTACACGCTCGCGATCGCCTCCGATCCTTCCAATCTTTTCCAGATCGTCAATCAGCGCGACGCGCAGAGCCGTTTGTTCGGCGCCCTGCGGGTGAAATCCGGCCAGACGGTGCCTGTCGCACCCGCGGACTATCCGGTGACCGTCGCCTTGCTGCACAGAGGCGTGACGCTGGCGACCGCGTCCTTCCATGTGCGCGCCCTGGCGCAGACCCAACTGGAGAAGATGCTGGCGTATACGAAGGCTTATTGCATCACCCAGGATCGTCTGTTCGGCCGCGCTCGTTATGCCGAGGCGGAGATTACCCGTCTGATCGTCGAGGTCGAGAATAACGGCGGACGCTTCAGTGGCTACGAGTTCTACACCCGGCCGATCACCGACTATCTCCCCGGTGGCCCGGGGACCGGGCAGGGAAGAAAGACGCTGTCGACGCAGTGGCAGGAAGTGGCCACCAAGATCGGCGGACTGGGCTTTGCTTATCAGAATGTCGACAGCAAGTATCCGCTCACCTATGGCCCGAACGGAGCGCCGGCGAATCATGAGCGCCTGAAGCATGCGCTGTATGCCGCACTGCGCGAATACATCGACAAGGTGCCGATCGATCCGGCGGAGGTGATCGTCAACGGTTCACCGATCGGCAGCGACTACGGCGACGGCATCATGCGTCTGTCGGAAAAGAAAATCCTGAGCTACAACGACACCACGCACTCGTGGATATGGACGGATGCGGTGACGGGGCCGGCGGTATGGCTGCAGTCCGACCTGCTGAACGACATCGCCCGAGGCGATGCCGTAGCCAAGGCGCTGCATGAAAGTCTGCTGCGATTTCTGCAGATCGGGTACGGCCTGCCCATCGACAATCGCGATGTCAACGATCCTTCCGCGCGTTGGGGCCAACTCGTCAACAGCCACTACACGGAAGGGGCGTTCGCCGACGCGAATCATTTCCATCGTCTGCGCGGATGGCTGGCCTTGCCGACGATCTGGGCCGATTACAATCGCCCGATCACCTATGTTCCGTACTGGTACGACGGATACTACTCGGCCTATCCGGGCTTTCAGCTTCGTCCGGGCTGGTCGCCGCGGGGTTCGCTGGAGGACTTGCGGTTCTGGACGACGAACATCCTGGTGCCCGCGCACTCGTATCCGCAGTCCGGATTTCATCCGGACGGGATGATCACCCATCATTACGATGATGGCGTGGACGGCCGGGCGATGTGGGCCTATGGCTACGAGTGGATGGTCGCTCCCATCGATGGCAATACGCTGTACAAGAAGCTGGGGTTGGACGCGGGCGGCGGCGACTTCAGCCTGATCTCGAATATGTACCTGCATACCTACGACAAGCTGATCTACCGCGGAGAGATCGATGCGGCGCTGCTGGGACGCAGTTATCTGGGCGATGCGAAGAAATTCACCGGCGGCATGCCGGCCACGATCAACCAATTGATCGCCGCCAGGCCGGCGGCCACGCCGATCGATCGCGAGCAGGAGCTGGTGGCATGGGGCGCCGCGTTGAAGGGCGGTACCCAGCAGTCGAGCGGGAATTTTCCGTTCTGGGTCGGCAACTACATGGTGCACCGCAAGGGCGGTCAGGCCGGCGACGCCGGCTCCTATATGTTCTCCGTGGTGATGGGCAATGACGCGATGGGAACAACCGACGATTTCGACGATCCTCCCAAGCTGTTCCATGTCTCGAGCGGCCTGTTGTTCGCCAGGACGGAGGGATCGGAATATGCGCTCGATGCGCGCAGGCGCTGGGATTGGCATGCCTTGCCCGGATTGACCGAAGAGTTGCGCACCGATGCGATCCCCGGCGGCGCCCATGCCGATCAGATCGATGGCAGCGCTTATGCCGGCACGGCCTCCGATGGCGTGCGCGGATTCGCCGCCATGCAATACCGTCCCGCCGACACGCAGACCTATGCGAGCGCGCGGGCGGACAAGGCCTGGTTCTTTCCGGGCGATGAAGCGATCGCGCTAGGCAGCGGCATCGCGCGCCGCGCTGACGGACAAGGTCGTGCGATTCTCACCACGCTGGATCAGACGCGCTGGACAGGCAATCTGACGTATTCGATCGGCGGCGGCGCGCAAACGACGGTGACCCAGGGAGCCGCGCTGGATCAGACCCTCGCCGTCACCGCGCCTTCCTGGTTCCATCAGGGGCGAACGGGCTATTTCGTGTTTCCGACACAAGCCCAGCAGGTGCGCATCCGTGGCGGCAGCGCCATCGTGCCGACCGGCAGCGACGCGGATCCCGCGGTCAATCTGATCCATCTGGCGATCGACCACGGCACGAATCCGCAGGCAGCGAAATACCACTACGAAATCGTGCCGAACATCAGCGTCGAACAGATGCCCGCGCGTCTGGTCGCGATGCAGGAGCGAATCAAGGTGGTCGCCAACGACGAGAAGCTCCAGGGAATCTACGATCGCGGCACCAGGACGCTGCAATTGGCCTTCCATGCCGAGGGTGTCGCGACATGGGATGCGGGCATGACGGTCGCGGTCGATCAGCCGGCGCTGATCCAACTCCACGACAATGGAACGAGTTGGGATCTCAGCGCCAGCGATCCGATCCACGATCTGTCCGCGAAGGAACTCAACATCACGCTGTCGGTTCCGCTCAAGCCGGGGATGTACGAGCACGTCTTGCCGGGCATATTCCCCCGCGCGGGCAAGGCCATTACCGTGACTCGGCCATCGGCGGGGGTTTCCCATATCCGCGTGCCGCTGCCCGATGCCAGTGACGGCGCAAGCCTTGGCTACCAGGAAGCCCTCTACGCCAACGTGCCGATCCGGGTGAGCATCCCGGTCGATGGCACGGTGGCCGTCGATCCGTCCGGCGGCAGTGAAGGCGACGCGATTACCGCGCAGGCGCACGTATCCGAATCCGCACCCGCGCATGGAGCCACGCGAGCATTTCCCCTCGCGCTGCTCGCCGGTGCGCTCGACAAGGGCAAGGCCATGTCGCAGGCGTCGGTTGCGGCCATGGCCGCGGCGCCGACCGGGGTAAAGGCGCTGACCTTGCTTTTGATCATCCTGGGTTTCGGCATGGTGCTGCGAAATCCGTAGGCTCCGAGGGCGGCGCGCTACGCACTTGCGCAGACCGTCTGCGCAAGTGCGGATGAATTCATTTGGTTGTCGGGATGACTGGCGACCGGTAGCCAGAGAATGCTGACGAAGCTGCTGATTCTTTCTCTTTTTCACGGCGCCGCTCATCGACTGAGCAACGCCGTCGTCGGGCAACCAGGCGGTGCTATTCGAGACGGTTTTCGTCGTCCGCCTTGGCGATCAGCGCCGGACGTACCGGTTGCGTGGACAGATGCTTGCGCCGGAAGAAAAAATAGCTGGCGACGATCACCGCGCTTTGCACGATCGCCAGCGGCGGAAAAAACAGATGGGTCACGGTCCAGGCCAGGCAGGCGGCCAGGGCGATCAGCATCGGCTTGTGACCGAAGCGGCTGGCGACGTACATGATCGCGACGAATAGAAGCTGATACAGCAGCACCGGCAGGGTCAGGATCGCGACGATCATGGGTCAGGCCCGGTTGCGGTGGAACAGCACGCTGCTGCCGCAGTCGGCACATTCGCGATAGAACGCGGAACCGTCCTTGCGCAGCCGCGGCTTATGCCCGGGCTGGCAGGTGAAGCGGATCGTGGTGTTGCCCGCGCATGCCTCGCATTTGAAGTAATAGCCGAACTTGCCGTAAAGAATGTCTCCGGTCTTCGCGCTGCAGGTCTTGCAGGCCGGCGCGGCGGCTTGTTCGGTGGATGCGGGCGTTGCGGCAACGGCCGGCAACGGCGGGGTGGGCGTTGTCGGCAAAGGCGGTGCCACCGACGGCAACGGTGGTGGGCTCGGTAACGGCGGCGGAGCGATCGTCGGCTCGATGCGCACCTTGCCCGATGGGGTAACCGCGGGCGCTGCGGGCTCGCTTTGCTGGCCGCGCATAAGCGGGCGATGCAGCGCGGTCAGCCGGCGCGCGACGAATTCCACGGTCTCGCCGGAGACGAGCTTCGCGGTTGTCTTGAGCAAGCCGAGAAAGGCGTTCTCGGTTTCGAAGCTCTTGTCGATCTGTTTCTTGAGCTGGTCGGCCTTGATCACACGCGATGAGTCGAATCGCTTGGCGCGATCGATACGCGCGGTCGACGCGATCAGGATCAGCGAGTGAAAGGTCGGCGCGATGCGCACGCCGAGCCGCTGCGGCCACTCGAGGGTTTGGGTGACGTCTTGCAAGACCGCGATGTGCCGTTCGTTCTGCTCCAGCGGCGAGGCCATGCCGGTGTAGGTTTTGCGATAATCGTCCCAGCGCAGGAATTCGCCGTCCTGGGTGATCTTCAGGCCGGCATTGAAGTGTTTCGACTCCAGCACGTAGATGTCGAGCCATCGGTTGATCAGCAAATGGTCGATCTGCGCGGTGCGGCCGCGATATTCCAGCCGCAGGTCGTGGATCACCGCCCAGTTGGGCGAACGTTCGAAATGGAAGTCGATGAGATAGGCCGATTCGGCCTCGCCCTTGAGGCCGGCCTTGCGGATGCGCAGTTCGGTCGCGGCCTGTTTGGCCGACGGGCCCGTACCGGCGGCCCGAAGCTCAAGTTCCTTGAGAAAAGCCGATTCGTCGTCCTTGGATTTGATCAGCACGCAGGTATCCCTCCTTGCGGCCGAGCATAACCGTGTCGTGTGCGTAAGCGAAGCGGCACAGGTCCGGTTTTACCGTGCCATTACCTTGTCTTCACGGCCACCTTCGGGTGGCATGCTCGAATGAGCGCTCGATCCTTATCGGGAAAATGGCGATGAAAAAGCGCGTTACGATCCTTTTCGCGTCGCTGCTCTTGATCTCCAGTTCGGCCCTGGCCGCCGTCGTGCACGTCAGCGGCCACGGTCAAAGCTACGACCCGGGCATCGCGCTCGCGGACGCGCGCGCCGACGCCGCTGCTGAGTGCGTCGCGCAATCGGGTACGCCGATCCAGGAGGTGTACAACCACGTCACTCGCGCCAATCTGTGGCTCGCCGATTCGATCTGGACTTGCGAGGTGCCTTGAGGCGACGCGCGATCCTGAGCAGCCAGTGATTCAGCGCTTGGTCGCCAATACACCATCCAGCGCCAGCTGCGCCTTGAACCCGGCTTTCTCCAGCCGTTTCGCCACTTCGCGCGGCACGTCGCGGCCGCTGGTGAGTTTGTTCGGGCTGCCGGTGTAGTGGAACAGGCGCCCGCCGCGGCGCAGCACGCGCGCCAGGTGGTCGTAGAAGGTCTGTGAATACAGTTCGCCGGCGATGCCGAAGCGCGGCGGGTCGTGGAGCAGGGCATCGACCGAGGCGTCGCCGATCTGCGCGATCGCCTGTGACACGTCGGCATGGGTGAGGCGCAGGCGTCCGCCGCTGCTGGCCGCGTCGGGGTCGGGCGACCACGGGTTGAGGGTGCGCAGCCACAGCACGTCTTCGTTCTTTTCGAACGAGTGGATGGCGGTCGCGCCGGTCTCCAGGCAGCACGCGGCGAAATAGCCCAGGCCGCCGCAGGTGTCGAGCACGACCTTGCCGCGCGGCTCGACCAGCGCGACCTTGCTGCGCGCGTCCTCGATCGGCGAGGCCTTCATCGTGGGCAGCATCTTGATGCCGTCGATCTCGAAGGTGGGCGCGCCCCACTGGGTCGGCACCAGCTTGATCAGCGAGCCGGAGAAGCGCGACACCGGTGCGAACTCCTCGCCGTCCCAGTGGTAGATCGTGCGATCTTTGAGCTTGGCCGGATACGGATAATGCTGCTCGCGCCAGGTCCAGGCGTCGGCCTCCAGCAACGCCTCGCCGTGCGATCGGCCCAGGTCCAGCGAACCGGTCCAGGCGCCGGTGCCGGCATCGCGCGCAGCCTGCAGTTCCTCGGCGACGGGGCGGGTGAGCAGGGGGCCTGAGTAATGCGGCACGGCGGGTCTCTCTGGGGCCGGAGGGGCGAAAAGTATGCCGGACACGGCCCCGATTGGCGCTGTGCGGCCGCTGCTTTGTGATTCCGGGCCGGTGGGCGGCTAAACCAACGGCCCACGACACCTGCGCATCCACTGAGCTACGCTCCTCCCTTTCCACCGGGGACCGCCCATGAAGCCTTCACGTTTGAGTCTTAGCCTGGCGCTGGCCGCCACGCTCGCCGTTTCGTCCGTCCATGCCGCCGACGGCGGGGCCAAGGGCAAGCCGCAGTTGGGGAGCTTCGGTATCGACCTCAGCGCGCAGGACAAGAGCGTCAAGCCCGGCGACGATTTCAATCGCTATGTCAGCGGCCACTGGCTCGACACTTATCAGTTGAAGGATTACGAGACGTCGTTCGGTTCGTTCAACATGCTGCGCGATCAATCCGAGGCGCAGGTGCACGCCATCATCGAATCGCTGCGGCAGCGCAAGGACCTGGCGCCCGGCAGCGACGCGCAGAAGCTGCGCGACTACTACGCCAGCTACATGGACCGCGCCGCGCGCGATGCCGCCGGGATCGCGCCGCTCAAGCCGGTGCTGGACAAGATCGCGGCGATCGACTCGAAGGGCGCGTTGATCGATGCCTTCGGCGCCAACGACCTCGACGGCACCACCTCGCCGCTGCGCTTCGGCGTCGATCTGGATCGCAAGGACCCGGACAAGTACCTGGTCGGTCTGCGCGTCGGCGGCCTGGGCCTGCCGGACCGCGATTACTACCTCAATCAGGACGCGCGTTTCGTCGGCATCCGCACCGCCTACCTGTCGCATATCGAACGCATGCTCGGCTTCGCCGGAGTGAAGGACGCCAAGGCGCGCGCGCAGGCCGTGCTGGCGCTGGAAACCGAACTGGCCAAGCCGCAGTGGGAACGCGCGCAGCTGCGCGATCGCGACAAGACCTACAACGTCGCGACCTTTGCCGAGCTGGGCACGAAGTACCCGGGTTACGACTGGGCCGCGCAGGCCAAGGCGCAGGGTCTGCCGGCGCTGGACCGGGTCAATGTGGTCACTCCGAGCGCGGTGGAACCGGTGGTGCAGGTGATCGAGCGCACGCCGCTGCCGGTGTGGCGCGATTACCTGAGCTTCCACGCGGTGCGCAACAACGCCTCGCTGCTCAGCCGCGAGATCGACGACGCGGCGTTCGCGTTCAACGGCACCGTGCTCAGCGGCCAGAAAGCGCAGCGCGACGACTGGAAGCGCGCGGTGGCCGCGGTCACCGGCAGCGACGGTCTCGGGGATGCAATGGGCAAGCTCTACGTCGAGAAGCATTTCTCGCCGCAGGCCAAGGCGGCGATGCAGGCGCTGGTCGAGAATCTGCGCAAGGCGCTGCGCAGCAACATCGAAAAGATCGACTGGATGGGCGATGCGACCAAGGCCGAGGCTTATCGCAAGTTGTCGACCTTCCGTCCGAAGGTGGGTTATCCGGACAAGTGGCGCGACTACGGCAGCGTCAGCATCGTGCCGAGCGATCTGATGGCCAACGTGATGCAGTTGCGCCGTTACGGCCGCAACGATCAGGTCCGTCGCATCGGTACCCGTCCGGACCGCGACGAGTGGTTCATGACCCCGCAGACGGTCAACGCCTATTACAATTCGACCTTCAACGAGATCGTGTTCCCGGCCGGCATCCTGCAGGCGCCGTTCTTCGATCTCAACGCCGATCCGGCGGTGAACTACGGCGGCATCGGCGCGGTGATCGGTCACGAAATGGGCCACGGGTTCGACGATCAGGGCAGCAAGTCGGATTCGGCCGGCATCCAGCGCAATTGGTGGACCGACGCCGACCGCGCCGGTTTCGAGCAGCGCACCAAGGCGCTGGGCGCGCAGTACAACGCGTTCTGTCCGTTGCCGGGCCAGTGCGTCAACGGCGCGCTGACCATGGGCGAGAACATCGGCGACCTCGGCGGCATTTCGATGGCGTACACCGCGTACCAGCTCAGCCTGGGCGGCAAGCCTGCGCCGGTGATCGACGGGTTGAGCGGCGATCAGCGTTTCTTCATGTCGTGGGGCCAGATCTGGAAGGGCAAGTACCGCGACGAGGCGCTGCTCAATCTGATCAAGACCAACCCGCATTCGCCGCCGCAATACCGCGCGAACGGGCCGCTGCGCAATTTCGATCCCTGGTACAAGGCGTTCGATGTGAAGCCGCAGGACAAGATGTTCATCGCGCCGGAACAGCGGGTGCGGATCTGGTGATTCGGGCGCGGCCCGGGGTTGCGGGTCGCGGGTGAAGGCGAAGGGGCGGGTTTGCCGGCCGGTGGGTCGGTGGATTCGCCCTTTCGTTTTTTTGGTTTTTGGGTTCGTGAGGGTAGGGCGGTGGCGGCGTGGTTGCGGGGTCGTGGTCGCGGCTCACGCCGCTCCTACATGGGCCTCCCTGTAGGAGCGGCGTGAGCCGCGACCGCGACATACAAATACCGGCGTCACTGCAAGCATCCGATGGTCTATCTGGGATTGTTCGCCGCGGCCTTCATCGCCGCCACCTTGCTGCCCGCGCAATCCGAGGCGCTGCTGGCGGGCTTGATCGTGGACGGCTATGCGCTGTGGGCGCTGTTGGCCGTCGCCAGCGTCGGCAATGTGCTGGGTTCGCTGCTCAACTGGTGGCTCGGCCGCGAGCTGACGCGTTTCAGCGACCGGCGCTGGTTTCCGGTCAAGCCCGGGGCGCTGGCGCGCGCCCGGGTCTGGTACGGCCGTTACGGAAAATGGAGCCTGCTGCTGAGCTGGCTGCCTGTGGTCGGCGATCCGCTGACCTTGGCCGCTGGGGTGATGCGCGAACGCCTGTCCACGTTCCTCGTGTTGGTGAGCATCGCCAAGACCGCGCGTTACGCGGTCGTGGCGGCGATCGCCTTGCGCTACGTGTGAGCGCCGCCGCTCAGACCAAAGCGTCGTAGATCCGCTTCGCCACGACCTTGTCGTCGAGGTAGCCGATGATGCCGTGCTGGTTGTCGGTCCAGTTGTCGACGTCGCCCTTGTTCTCGATCGCCGGGGTGATCGCGAAGTTGTCCTTGTCCAGCGGGTTGAGCGAGACCACGTCGTTGGGATCGTAGGCGTTGAACCACGCCGTCACGCTGGCCGGATGGCCGATCGGACGCAACTTGCTGCGCAGGGCGCGGATGCCCAGCGGCGAACCGAGCGTGACCAGCAGCGGCACGCGCCAGGCCTGACCTTCCTTCTGCAGCCGGCGCAGCAAGGTGTAGCCGACCACGGTGCCCAGCGAATGGGCGACCACGACGTTTTCCTGCGCGAGATCCATCGCTTGCAGCACGCCGTCCTCGATATGCGCGCGCAGGTTCGACTTGCTCAGGTATTGATGCACGTCGTTGGTCAGCAGGGCGATCATCGCGCTGCCGCCGTGGGTGCGTTTGTCGATCGCGCGCAGCACCGCCTGCACCCAGGGCCAGTTCTGCGGTCCGCGTTCGATCACCGCGGCTTGCGCGGGGTCGAGTTCCTGTTCGATCTCTTCGTCGCTGATGTTCGCCGCGTCGATGTACTCCTGCAGCATCGCCGACAGGAAGGCCTGCGCCGCCGCGTCGTCCTTCGCGCCCTTGACGATGATCTTGGCCGCGTCTTCGGCGCTGGCGCCGTCGACCATCTGCTGCAGCGTGTCGCCGTAGAACGGGAAGCGGATGCGATCCTCGGGGATCGGCAGCTCCAGGCCGCTCTTGGCCAGGCCCTTCTTCCACGCATCGATCCAGGTCGCTTTCAGCGTCGCCGCGTCCTTGCCGGCTTGCGATCGTCCGTGAATGAACACCAGTTGCTTCATTACGCAGCTCCTAGGGTGAGGCGAGAGGATTTTTCGGCGGCGTGGCGCATCCATGCGCGGATGGCCTGGACGCCTTCGGGGGTGTACAGCGACCACAACGACGGCCGCAGTTGCTGGCGCAGGCCGTCGAGTTCGGTGGGAATGCGTCCGCTCAGTGCGCCGGTCAGGGCCCAGCCTTGCGACAGCATCGGCAGCGCGGGCACGACGGCATCGGCGAGGTAGGCGTCCTTGAGCAGGCCGCGCGAGAGCAGGGCGAGGTCGTACAGGCGCACGTCCATCCGCGCTTGCAGGTAGTTCTGCATCTCCTCGATGCGACGGAACTGGCCGATGTCGTGGTAGGCATACGCGGCGTACACGGCCAGCGCGGGGTCCTGGAACTTCAGGTTCTGCATGCGCACCGCGAGCGCGTCGGCATCGTCGGATTCGAGCGCGAACACGCCCAGCGACGAGGCCTTGATGATCGCCTGGCGCAGATAGTCGAGTTCCTCGCGGCTCAGCGACGCATCGGATTCGTCGGCCGGTTCGTACCAGACTTCGTCCAATCCGCGCTCGTGCAGGCGCAGCACGCCGACGAAACCGGCGATCACCGGCAACAACACGCCGCTGCCGTCGTCGAACTCGATCAGCGCCTGGCTCTGGCGTTCGTCGGTATCCACGCTGACGGTGACGGCATCGCCTTCCTCGCCGAGATGGGCGGCGCCGTCGCTGCAGGTCACGCCGGTCACGCCGCGGCCGTGGATCTCGAAGCCGGGTTTTTCCGGCAGCGGTTGCGGTGGCGGGCGCCGATCACCGAGGACGCGGGCCATGCTCTTGAGCATCGCGGTGGCGTTCTTGGAAATGCCGCGGCCGGTGAGGGTCTTGAGCTCGACCGCGGTGGTCGCGGCGCGGCCGTAACTGTCATTGCGCAGAGCTTCTTCCACGACCAGTTGCGCGACTTCGCGGGTCGACAACGGCGCGGTCGTGTCCGGCGGCGTCGCGCTGATCTCGTCGATGTCCGGCGGTGTGGTGGTGGCGGGCACCGACGGCGGCAGGCTGGCCAGCCAGGCCTCGTCTTCGGAGGTGATGCGCGCGTCGGGCGTCTGCGAAGTCGACAGCGACAAGCCGCTGGCCTTCAACTTGTCCCAGACTCTTTTCGGCAGCGCTTTCTTGAGCGGGCGCGGCCGCACCCGGCCGTCGCGGATGGCTTCGGGAATCTTGCCGTTCAAGGCGTCGAGCAGCGCCTCGGTGAACATCGCCTGGTATTGCTGGCCCTGTTCGGATTGCTGCACCTCCAGCGCGGGCGCGCCCAGCGAGGTGGCGAAAAAGATGTCGACTGATCGCTCCAACTCGGCGTCTTCGATATTGGGGAAGATATCGCTGCCGATGATGCGGCCGTACTGCACGCCCTTGGTCGGCGTCCTGCAGGCATCGGACAGGAACACCACGTGCTCGAACGCTCCGGCGCGGGCAAGCGACACGTTGCCTTCGATATTGACCGCGGCGGCCGCGTTCACCGGCGCATCCGACAACAGCCAGTATTCCTGGCGGTTGTTGACCACGCCGTGGCCGGAGAAATACACGATCAGCTGCTCGATCGTATCGCGGTCGGTCAGCGCCTTGATGTCGTTGAACAAATCGGCGACGGTCACTTTGAGGCCGCCGGCATCGGTGCGGCGGATGATCTGGTCGTCGGGAATGCCCTGGCGCCTGGCCCAGGCCGCCATCTTGTCGATCGACGACTCGACCGCCTTGAGCTTGCCCAAGCCGCCGGCCTGGCTTACGCCGATCAAAAGCACTGCTCTGTTCATTGTCGCCCGTCCTTGCGAATGCGCGTGCGGCCTCAATCATGACGTAAGTGGGCCGGCATTTCGGCCACGCCGCGGGAGGCCGCGACGACGATGGTAAAATGCCGGTCTTCCCGCCATCCAGCCAGAGCGACGCGATGACCGCCCCAGCCTTTTATCCGATCGGTACGCCCGGCCAGCCCTGGACCGCCGCCGAGGTCGCGCAGTGGCGATCGACCCAGATCCGCCAGCGCAGCTACGAGGCCGATGTGCTGAGCGTGATCGAGACGCTGCGCCCGCATTTCGAGGTGGTGCAGTACGGTCGCCTGGACTACGCGCCCGACAGTTATCCGCTGTTCGCGCTCAAGAGCCGCGACTGGCGCGCCGACCTGCCGACCATGCTGGTGACCGGCGGCGTGCACGGCTACGAAACCAGCGGCGTGCACGGCGCGCTGTTGTTCGCGCAGCGCCACGCCGCCGATTACGCCGGCCGCGCCAATGTGTTGATCGCGCCTTGCATCAGCCCCTGGGCCTACGAGCGGATTCATCGTTGGAACGTCGACGCGATCGATCCGAACCGCTCATTCCGCGACGACAGCCCGGCGCGCGAATCGGCCGCGCTGATCGAACTGGTCGCGCCGCTGCGCGCCGGCGTGCTGATGCATATCGACCTGCACGAGACCACCGACAGCGACGAGTCCGAGTTCCGTCCGGCGCTGGCCGCGCGCGACGGCAAGCCGTACGAGCCGGGCGAAATCCCCGACGGGTTCTACCTGGTCGGCGACAGCGAGGACCCGCAGCCCGAATTCCAGCAAGCCGTGGTCGCGGCGGTGGCGCTGGTCACCCACATCGCCCCGGCCGACGCCAACGGCGAGATCATCGGCGCCACCGTGGTCGCGCCGGGCGTGATCAATTACCCGGTGCGCTCGCTGGGCCTGTGCGCCGGCATCACCGACGCGCGCTACCGCACCACCACCGAGGTCTACCCCGACAGCCCGCGCGCCACGCCCGAGCAATGCAATGCGGCGCAGGCGGCGGCGGTGTGCGCGGCGATTGATTTTGCGTTGGCGAAGGGTTGATCCGACCGCGTCGATCCGTTGAGGCGCATGGCGCGCCGCAATCGCGACAACCGCGGTGTGTGCGCAATGCGGGCAAATCATCCGCGATGGCATAACGGGCGCCATCGCGGAGGGTATCGGCGCCGCTGCGCGCCTTGGCGCAGGCCGCGGCGCGTTAGTTCTCACATCGCTCTATCTCGCCGGCCAAGCCGATAGCCGGCGTATGAATTCATCCAGGTCCATCCGCCCGCCCGCGGCGTCATCGTCCCAGATGGAGGTTATCCGGACGCCTTCGCGTGAGAAGGTCACGTTGAATGCATTTCCGGTCAGTTCAAGCTCGGCCTGATGGCCGGCACGGACATTTTTCGCCAGACCGAGATAGTGTTCGCGCAACCTGGCTGTCGGCATGTCGCTGTCCACCAG
The DNA here is from genome assembly GCF_057655755.1 of Lysobacter sp. Soil_N_51. Classification (NCBI taxonomy): domain Bacteria; kingdom Pseudomonadati; phylum Pseudomonadota; class Gammaproteobacteria; order Lysobacterales; family Lysobacteraceae; genus Lysobacter; species Lysobacter sp. Soil_N_51. The sequence goes on from NZ_JBDGLR010000011.1 coordinate 21,032, forward strand.
TGCTTGAATCAGCTCTTTCATCGGCTTCTTTCATAGGCGTTTGTTACCCAGTGGCCGGTTGGCAAGGCGCCATTGGATACTACGCGTCTCCACAGCGGTCGGATACCAAGCCTGCGGCCGTTGCAGTTGCCGCCGCGGCCATCAAAGAGTTTCCATCTGCGCTGGTGGTCGGTGTCTTTGGGGGTTTACGGCGGCCGGCCTGTTGCGCGGCATCGGCATGGCGCTGGGGAACAGCGAAGCGCTCGTGAGCCGCGATCCAGCCGTGCCATCAGGGGCATTGCCGAAGAAGCATGCGAGCTTGGATCTGGCCCGGGCCTGGCTCATGAACGGTCAGGCGGGGCATGCCGAGTTGCCGGACTGATTTTTCCGGAGTTGAATCTGGCTGTTGGGATCATGGTTTTTTCTGCGGATTCGCGCGGTCCGTATTCACGATCAAACGAATCTCCGGCACCTCATCCGCAGTCGCATCGCGAGCCTTCCCACCAGCCAGCGTGGTAATCAACCGAATGCGCACCCGGCCGTCGCGAATCGCATCGACGGGCAACGCAACGGTGTAGGTTCCCGCCTCGCGTCCTGGGCGTATGGCGTGCGGCGAGATCACGCCGAGTCGGCGGCCGCGGTCGGTGCTCAGTTCGATCTCCTGTCCGCCGGCCAGCGCGCCCAGCCGCACTTCCAGATAGACGCGGTCGGCGGCGTCGAGCGCGCGCGGAAGTGTGAGCGTGCGTGCGCCACCGCTCGCCACGCACCCGCCCTGCGCGAGCAGCAGGGCGAGTGCGAGGGCAGGCGCGAGGGCGAACGCGCCGCGTTGCATGGCGATCAGCCGGCCGGCTTGATCGACACGCCGCGCACCGGCACCGGATCGGCCGGTTGCTGGCCCGAGGGCGCCAGGCGGATGTTGAACTGCGCGTTCGCGCCGAGCAGTTTGGCGTTGGAGAACGCGCGCAGGGTCTTGGGCAACGGAACGGCGAAGGTGGCCGAGTGCGACATCGCCATGTTCGGCATGGTCGGGCCGAAGAAGGCGAGGGTGCCGGCGTAGTAGGGGCTGTTCGCATCGACCCGTTCGACATCGGCCGGTGCGTTGACCAGCACGTCGAATTCGCGCGTGACCGCCAGACCCTCCGGGCGATCCAAGGTGACTTCGGCGATCAACGATGCCGGTTGCGCGCTGGCCAGATGCTGTTCGACCAGCGCGTTGGGCAGCAGCACCGAAGCCGCGCCGGCTTCGATGCCGCCCTTGATCACGCCGTATTTCGCCGCGCTGGACTTTCGCTTCGGCGTGACCGGCAACTCGCTGCCGAAGCCCGGGCCGTAGTCGTAGTCGAACACGCGGGTGCTGACGTAGTCGCCGGCCTTGGCGGGGCCGACGAAGCCGCCATCGCCGTCGACGTAGAACAAGAACGGTTCGTCCATGAAGGTCGCAAGGTCGGCGCCGGTCGGCAGGATCGGCAGGCCCGCGGCGAGCTGTTTCTTGGTCCACAGGTCCCACAACCGATCCATGTTGGAATGGTGCAGGTAGAAGATCGGATCGACCGGCGACAGGAAGTTGGTCATGTTGCCGTACGGGCCTGGGTCGATCGCGCCGACCCCGCCGATGTAGTTGTGCACCTTGTTGTGCGGGAAGCCTTCGAGGATCGAGAAATTGGTCGAGCCGTCGGGCTGGACCAGATGAGTGGCGGTCTTGGAACTGGCGAAGCTGTTGCTGATGCTGGGATCGTAGAACAGCGTCGGCGTCAGTCCGGAACTGACGATATCGGGCGACACGTCGTAGGCGGTCTTCGCGTCGAGCTTGGGATTGGAGCGCGACAGATAGCGCGCGCCGCAGGTGATGGCGTAGCTCTGGTTGCCCGACAGGCCGGCTTTCTGCGCGAGGCTGTAACCGGTGACGTCGTTCCAGGCGTCGTCGAAGGTCGGATAGCCGCGCGAGTTCAGTTGCGCGCGCTGATCGCTGCTCAGGCTGTTCCAGTACTTCAGCAGCGAGGGTTTGACGAACTCGGTGAACTTGAGCAGGTTGCCGGTGAACGGCGCATAGGCGCTGTCGGTGGGTGTGAGCACGCCGTCGAACATGCCGGCCGGGATTTCCGGATGCCGGGTCCAGTCCCAGAACGGCATGGCGAAGCCGGCGTCGCCGCTGAGCTTGCGGATGCTGCGTTCGAAGTAACCCACATAACCGCGATGCCAGACGTAGAACCACCAGTTGCCGTGCGGGCAATCCAGGAAGTGGGTGAACGCGTTGCGGAACCAGTTGTGCGGATGTTCGGCCGGCAGCTTGAGCATGGCTTCGACGCCGCGCGCGTAGCTGATCAGCATGCGCTGGCCTTCGGGCGTGGCGACGTCGTGGCGGCGATAGCGCGCGGTCGGGTCCGAGCCCTGCGCGCCGGGGCCGGCGGCGAGCAGCGAACCGAGCGGAAGCATCGTGCCGGCCACGGCGGTGGCGGCGGTGGTCATGAAATCGCGGCGTGTGTAGCGCATCGAGTGGTGCTCCCCTGTGGTGGTGGCGATCGGCGATCGGCGATCCGTGGCGGGCGCGTCGCCGCGGGCGCTCGGTGTCGACGGTCGGCGTCGACGGTTGGCGCCGCGCCGATCAGGATCGGTGTTCTCTGTGTGAACGGGCCGGCCACGGGGTAACGGACACAAATCGCGCGCGAGCTTGCGATTTGTAATTGAGATCACAAAAGCAGGGGCGTTGGATGCGGTGTGTCGCTCGATCGCGACTCGGAGCGGAGCATTGTCCGGTGGAGCTCGCGCGAGGATTTCGCTTCGGTCGGCAGTTCGCCGGAGGATCAGATGCGCTCGGACATCAATGGTCTGACGGTGTTGCTGGCGATCCGGATGACCCGCTCAGGGGCAATCGCGACACCGGCACGATTCGTTCGTGCCGGTGTCATGGGCGAATACCGGTGTATCAGCGATTCACCGCCGGACCGTTGACGCCGACGTAGCCGTTCGCGCAACCGGTGGTGCAGGTGGTGGCGAGCATGTTGTAGACGATGCGGCCGGCGTTGGTCTTGGAGCGGAAATGACCGATGCCGTTGCTGGTGTCGCCGCCGCCGGCGTTGTACGGGCTGCCGTCGCTCCAGTTCCAGTCGTAGGCGTAGGCGCTGCTGCCCACGCCGATGTCGACCTGCGCCTTGACGTTGCTCGCCGCGGTGAACAGCGCGCCGCTGCTGCAGCCGGCCGAGTAGCTGGTGGTGAAGCACTGCACCTGGTCGTAGAGGCCGGCGGTGATGGTGTAGAACGAGATCGAGCTGTACATCGTCGGCATCGCGCGCAGGCTGTTGCTGCCGCTTCCGGTCCAGCGGTTGTAGCCGTAATAGGCCACGCCGCTGCTCGGGTACAGGCCGAAGGTGTAGTAGTCGTACGGGAACACATAGGCTTCGGCGTTGCAGGTCGGCGCATACGGCGACTGATAGCCGGTACTGAGGCAGGTCTGCAGGCCGCGCAGGCCGCCGCCGATGTTGACGAAACGGCGCACGCTGGCCTGATAGCCGTGGTACTTCAACATCGCCAGGGTCATCGACGAACCCAGCGAATGGGTGACGATATCGACCTGGCTGCGGCCGGTGTAGGTCTTCACCTTGTCGATGAAGGTTTTGAGGATCTGGTACTTGGCCGGCTGGTGGTAGTTGTTCTGCGGCGAACCGCGTTCGTCGGCATTGAGATAGGTGACGCCGAACAGTTCGCAATCGTTGTAGCCGCGTGCCTTGAGTTCGTCGTACACCGAATTGGCCGGCGTGGTGTAGCCGCTGACCGCGGCGGGCGGCATATCGAAGCTGATCGCGCTGTCGCCGTTGCCGGCCACGAACACCACCGGCGTGCGCGTGGCGATGCAGTCGCCGCCGCCGAAGCCGCCGCTGCCCACGCCGGGGCTGAAGCCGCCGGCGTACTGGCTGGCGGTGCCCAGGCAGGTGTAGCCGTTGTTGCTGCCGCAATCCAGGGCCTGCGCGCTCGACGGCATCAGCAGCGCGCCGCCGCCCACCACAGGCAACAGCAAGGCGATTGCGAAGCCCGAAGCCGCCGCGGATCGGCGACGAAGATCCGTCAGAGCGGACGATACGAGCGTGAGCGTGTTCGTAAGCGTGTTGCGGAACATGAGCGCCTCCCCAGGCTGTTCGACGACAACGGATCGGATCGCTCCGATGGTGGGCCTGGGGAGGCGGGTTGGGTATTGCACCTATGGGCGAGGGCTCGCGGTTCGAACCGCGGCCGTCGTCGCGTTATCGCCCGGCCTGCTTCAACGAAGCGCAGCCGCACCAGGATTGCGCGCTCGCCGGAAACAGATCGAGCAGGGCGCGGTGAATCTCGGCGACGCATTGGAACGCGACCTCGGACGGCGGCACCGCGCCGTCGGCGTAGCAGTATTCGATGCCGTCCTCGGTGGTGCACTCGGCCATGTCGAGCATGTCGGTGTCGTACAGATGATACGAGTCGCTGCCGCCCGAACGCGTGCCGATGAGTTCGGTCGCGCAGGTGAAGGGCGCCGGAAACGCCGGGATCGGGGCTTCGCAACGTTCGCTCAGGCCGAGCACGACGGTCGCGGTGACCACCGTTTTCTGGTTGATCGTGTCGACGGCGCAGCTCGCGTTCGCGACCGTCGGCGCGAGCAACGCAGCGAGCCACGCGCCGGCCAGGAGGCATCGTCGCGTTGGTCTGCGGGCGAGTGAGGCGTTGTGGCTCGAGGATGGATTGTTGTTTGATCGACTGCGGCGTATCGGTTTCATCGCACGCTCCCGTTGGCGCTCTCGCGAGCGCAAGACAAGGGATTGGGCGGGCGCAGGGGCTGTCCTGATAGGCGGCCGTAATCCACGCAGGCCTTGTTGTCGCGGTCAGCCTAGTCCGGGAGTTTTCCGGAAACTGTGATGCGCGATAGCGCGATCGATGGCGAGCGCCATGGGCTGGCGGGCAGGCGACGGACGGCTGCAAACATCGGCGAATCGTGAGCAACGGTTATCGACGGCCGACATAGGGATGCGTCGAGGCCTCGGTTAGGCGGCGTGGAGCGGCTGCCGTACGGATACGGCTCGCCGCAGGTTTGCGTTCGGTTGCTTCGCAACGATTCCTCGCGCCGGATCGAGCTTATCGGCCACCATCGCCGCGGATCGCCGCATTTGCCGAGTCGGCCGTGTCCGCGCCCGGGTTTGGTCGCCGAACAGGCGCGGGTTACCATGCAAGCGCGATTTCATCGCCCTTGTGTTCGTTCCCGCGCATCCGCGCTTGCGGCTCGCGCATCGTTCCGCCGAGATCGACGCCGCCGTGGCTCACGGCGGCGCGAGGTCGCGCGCGATCGGTCGGGACGAGCGCGTTCGTCATCGGCTTCGATACCCGCGGATCGCGCAAGGGCGCGGTCCGGCATCGGAAGCATTCACCTCACTGAAAGGACATCGTCTTGAACAAGTTTCGTTCCCTCGTACTGATCGGCCTGCTGTCGTTGCTCGTCGCCGCGTGTTCCAGCGGCGGCCGCAGCACCATGACCCCCGACGAATACCTGCTGCACAACGTCTCGGCCTGGAACGGCGTGACCGAATACGTCAACCGCTGGACCGGTGGCGAACAGGGCGAGGCCTTGACCCGCTCGCTGCAGGAACGCAAGGGCCTGAAGCAGTACGCCAGCCCGCTGGGCCACGCGCGCGCCGAACTGGCGCAGGTGCTGGTCCAGGTGCAGACCTACCCGCCGCCGGAGGATGCGGTGGCGCTGCGCGACCTGACCGTGACCTACCTGAAGACCGCCGACAGCCTGTACGAGACGATGCAGAAGGTCGCCGCGTTGCCGGATGGTTTCGCCGACGAACAGTTCGCGCCGCTGGGCGGCGAACTCGAGCGTCTGGGCAAGGCGCTGGACGGCCAGATGAGCGCGTTGAACGACGCCCAGATGGCCTACGCCAAGAAGCACAAGATCCAGTTGCAGCAGTCCAGCGGCTGAGCACGACGCCGCGAACGACGAAGGCCGGCCGCCGCGAGGCGCCGGCCTTTTTCATGCGCGATGGCGGGCTTGCGGCGCGCATGCCGGCCGCGCGTCGTCCATGCCGCGATGTGCGCGGCGCGGCGGCAACCCCGCCGGGCATCGCCTGCGCGCCGCCGCTCGCCTACCATGGCCGGACTTCCGTCGCCTCCCGTTCTGTCTCCACCGGCCCATGACCACGTCCCTGATCGCCGTCGATGATTTCCTCGAACAAGCGGCCGAACTGCGCGACGCGGCCCTCGCGACATCATCGAGCGCGACGGCCTCGACGACAGCGGCTGGAAGACGACGATGAGCGTGCCGATGCGTTTCAACCGGCGGCTGCTACTGTTGCGTCCGTGGCTGTGGCATACGGCCGGGCCGGGCTTCGGCGACAGCCTGCACAACGGCCGTCTGGTGTATCTGATGTTCTTCGCGGCGGGGTAAGCGCGACGGCATCGCTCACTTCACCCAAGCGGCGGCGCGATCGCGCTGGCCGCCCCGACACGCCGTCCGGCGCCCATTCGTCCGGACGCGATCTTCCAAGGCAGGAACCTCGCATGCAATCCAGAATCAAGGCATTCACTTCGACCACCCTCGCGCTGCTCATCGCCACCTCGCCCCTCGCCAGCGCGCAGGGCGGCAAGGCGATGGAAAGCGGTTTGATCGACGCGTTGCGCTTCGACGCCAAGCGTCAGGAGCGCGTCGCGCCCCCCGGCCCGGCGTTGCAGGCCTACATCCGCGCGGGTTACCTGGACGCCAAGCCCAACGCGCGCGCCGACTACACCGATTACCGGCTGGTGAAGAAGCCGGCGACCCTGATGGGCCATACGTTGGTGGTGATCGAAGAGGAGTACATGACCGCCTACATCGGCTGCTGCGTCAGCGAAGGCGTTGGCGTGACGGTGCGGCTGGACGGCGACGCCGGCAAGCTCAAGGCGTTCGCCAAGGACAACGCCTGCAGCTACAGCGAGCTCGACGACCCCGGCGCGGAGTTGAAGCACTTCGATATCGCCAACGACCTGCCGAAGGGCAAGTACGCCAGCCTGAGTTGCCGTGAGCGCGACAGCCAGCGTTGAGCGTGGTTCGATCGGCTCCGACGGCCTGCTTCGGGCAAGGGTTCTTGAGTGAGCGATACCGCGACGCGCATGGCGTCATGCCGCGTCGCGGTCAGTCGCCTGAATCGCGCAATGCCGCTGGAATTTCCGCCGCCGGGTAAAGCACTGACGAAAACGTCTTCGCGTTCCGCGTCGCAGGCGGCGTCAGAGCCGGCGGCATCCGGACAGGCGCGAAGCCGCGCCTGTCCGGGAACGTTCAGCGCTTGCTCGTGTTCGCTTCATGCGGCGCATTCGACTTCGCCTCGTCGGTCAACGGCCGCACGTATTGCAGCAGGCTGACCAAGGTCTTGCCCGGTTCCTCCCACATGATCATGTGGGAGGCGTTTTCGAACCACACGCCCTGCTTGTACGGCGCCTTGGTCCGCGCCAGCCAGTCGGCGGTCGGCTGCGAAGGCGTGGTGTAGTCGTGGCGGCCCATGAACATCACCACCGGGATCGGGAATTCCTTGACCTTGGTGAAGTCGACGTCGAGGAATTCGGGCAGGATCCGGCCCAGGCTGAATTCGTTGCCCCGGTCGACGGCCGCGCGGTCGCAGTCGTTGTACTCCGGCGACAGCAGCGGCGCGCGGTAGTAATACAGCGATTCGTTGCGGTAGGCGGTCATGCCGCCGTAGTACTGCGCCCACTTGCGCGCGGTGATGATGCGTTCGCGGGTGATCGGCTGGTTGCCCGGGTAGGGCGCGATCGTCTGCATTTCCGCGACCGCCTCGGTGTTGCCGCGCGCCCGGGCCTGCTGCAGGCCGAATTCGAAGCTGATGCGTTCGTTCTCGCGCACGTTGATGACCTGGCCGATGCCGACGTAGGCGTAGAACAGGTCCGGCCGCTTCAGCGCCGCGCTCATCGCCACCACCGTGCCCCAGCTGTGGCCTATCAGGATGAGCTTGCGCTTGCCGTAGCGCTTGCGCACGTATTCGGCGATTTCGATCGCGTCGTCGGCGTAGCGGTCGATCTTCAGGGTGTCGGCGTAGGCGTCGGGGTCGTGCGAGGCGAAGGTCTTGCCAGCGCCGCGCTGGTCCCAGTTGACCACGGTGAAGTACTCCTCGAGCGGACGCTGGTACTGCCACATCGTCGGGATCAGCGGCGAGGCCGGGCCGCCGTGGGTGAACAGCACGATCGGATTGGCCTTGTCCTGGCCGCGCACGCTGATCCACTGTTCGACGCCGCCGATACGGGCAGCGTAGGCCTCCTGAATGCCGTTCGGAGCGACGATGCGGTTCAAGTCCTCGACGATCTCGCGGGCCTTGGCGTAGCCGGAGGTGTCCTTGCATTCGGCGGCCTGGGCCGCGGGCGCAAAGCTCAACAGCAGGGCGATCAGCAGATGCATCGTCTTCATGAGGGAACTCCAGAACGCGGTTTCGAGGTGGGGCGACGGGGCGGTGGATACTGCGATGACGACGGCGACCGGATGGTTCGCTTGCGTCGATGAAAGTGATGCGGTCGAGCGCGGGGCGGTTGCGCGTACAAGGCGTTACTTTCGACATGGGCGCGCTTATGCGCCACAAGCAAAAAGACGGCCGAGGCCGTCCGATACAGACTATGCAAAAGAGCGGCCGAAGCGTCCTGACACATGTCATGAAGGACAATGCGATCTGCGCCGCGGGATTTGCGCAGTAAAAGAAAAAGCGGCCGAAGCCGCCGAGTACCTGCGATACAAGAAAAAGGCGACCAAGGCCGCGTAGTACCCGCGATTAAAAGAAAAGGCGGCCAAGGCCGCCTTTTCGCTGATACCCGCATCGCCAGTCGCGCGATGCGCGGGCCGACTCAGGGCAACTTGGTGCCCTGGTCGGCGATCGCCAGCCAGCGCAGGCCGTTGTGGCTGTAGGTCACCCCGGTCAGCGCTTTCTGCTTGTAGCCGATGCGCGGAATCTCGTAGGTGGTTTCGTACAGGATGAAGGCCGAGCGGCAGCCGTCGACGACGCGGTAGCGTTCGGTCCAACTCCACTTGGCTTCGCGGCCGGAGAAGTGGTTGGCCAGGGCGGTCATGATCGCGTCGATGCCGATGCGGGTCGCACCGCTGTCGAACACGGTGATGGCGCGATCGTCGTGGACGGCGCGGAAGGTTTCCGCGTCGTAGTCGCGGAACGACTCCATGTCGGTGCGCTGAGCGATTTCGAACTGGCGCGCGCAGATCCGAGTGAGGATGTTGTCGCCGCTCAGGCTTTGCGGCGCGGCGTTGCCCGGGCCGGCGGCGAACGCGCTGCCGCTCACGCACACGGCCAGCGCGGACAGGGCGAGCGGGAGCAGGCTGCGGTTGATGCGGTGGGTCATGACCATTCCTTTGTGTGCTGCGGAGGGTGGACGCACGGTAGCCAAGCCGATCGGCCGACGATGTGCCGACATCGCGAAGCCGCCTGCTCGGCGGCGACAATTGACCCTGCTCGCGATCGCGGGCGATTCGAAGCGCAATCGATGCCAATCGCGGGCGCGCCGGCGCGGCGAACCCGTCGACGCGAGATCGTTGCGATGCTCGGGCGCTAGCGGGACGGTGGGAGCGCGCAACGACGATCGCGACCGCCGCCGCGATGGATTGCGATTCGAGTCACAGCTTCGCCGCTATCACCCGCGAGGGATGACAGCGACCACTATCGGCCGCCGGCACGGCATGGGATATCGCGCTGGCCCGACCGGCGCGGGCGCGCGAGGCGATGAAAGCGCCCGCGCGCCGCGGCCTTTCCATCTTCGCAACGCTCGCCATCATGGGGACTCACGCAGTGGCCACCGAACGACCCGAACGCTTCTTGCATACCCGCCTTGCCCGGTTGAGCCTGCCGGCGTTGCTGCTGGGCTCGCTGATCGCCATGCCCGCCGCCGCGCAACGCGTGGGCGGCGAGGGCCAGGCGCACCTGGGCGCGCTGTGGCCGGCCGAACCGCCGGCGCGGATCTGCGGCAACACCGCCTTGCTCAGCAATCCCGACCCGATGCCCGCCAACGCGGTGCGGGTGCCGGCCGGCGACAACAGCAACGTCGATTTTCGCCGCGCCAACACCACGTTCTGGTTCGAGCCCGGCGTGCATACCTTCAGCGACGAGATCTACGGCCAGATCATCGCCCAGAACAACAACGTGTACCTCGGCGCGCCCGGCGCGATCCTCGACGGCCAGAACAAGAACCTGTACGCCTTCACCAACGCCGCCAGCAACGTCACCATCCGTTACCTGACCATCCGCAATTTCGGCCGCGGCCGCGACAATTTCGACCAGGCGGTGGTCAACCACGACGCCGGCGACAACTGGACCGTCGAATACAACACCATCATCGACAACGATGGCGCCGGCGTCTTCCTCGGCAGCCACAACACGGTCCGCTTCAACTGTCTCAAGGACAACGGCCAGTACGGTTTCAGCATGTACAAGCCGCCGGTGCCGAGCACCGCGCCGCAGCCCGGTGAACAAGTGCCCGGCCGTTCGGCGATCGTCGATATCGAGTTGAGTCACAACGAAATCACCGGCAACAACACCGACGACTGGGAAACCTCGACCCAGTGCGGCTGCACCGGCGGCGGCAAGTTCTGGGACGTGGGCGGGGCCAAGGTCGTCAGCAACTACGTCCACGGCAACCACGGCACCGGGCTGTGGGCCGACACCAACAACATCGATTTCCTGTTCGAAGGCAATTACATCAAGGACAACGACGGCGTGGGGCTGTGGTACGAGATCAGCTACAACGCCACGATCCGCAGCAACACCTTCATCAACAACGCCTGGGCCTCGGGCAACCGCGACACCGGTTCGCCGGCGCCGGCGATCTACCTGTCCGAATCCGGCGGCGACAGCCGGCTGGCGAGCGCGGTGTCGGGTTCGACCCAGTTGCGCGTGCAGGACAATTATTTCGAAAACAATTTCTCCGGCATCACCATCTACGAAAACGCCAACCGCTTCTGCAATTCCAACGGCAACACCAGCTCGACCTATTGCACGCCGTTCGTGCATCCCTCGGTGATCGTCCGTCCCGATCCCGCGCATCCCAGCGTCTATCCCGACCCGGTCAGCAATCTGCACCCGTGCTACACGCAGATCGGCAGCGACCCCAGTCTGAAGGCCAATTGTCGCTGGCGCGCGCAGAACATCGAGGTCAGCAACAACGAGTTCTACTTCGATCCCGCGGTGGTGCCGTGCGGAAATTCGGCTTACTGCGGCGCGCAGGCGCTGTACGCGACCGGCACGGACAACATCGCCTGGTCGCCGTACACCGTGCAGCAAGTGCAGCAGGACGTGATGTTCAACAACAACAACCGCTTCAGCAACAACCACTACTACGGGCCGTGGCGCTTCGCCAAGCGCTACGGCGAGGCGATCAGCTTTCCGGTGTGGCGGGCCGCGCCGTATCTGCAGGATGCCGGCAGCACCACCGACGGCGCGTTGTTCAACGTGATCGATACGCCAACCGCGACCCTGGAAGCCTCGGCGGGCCTGTGGTCGCAGTGGTACGGCGCGCATCTCGCCCGCGTCGGCGTCGCCCACGGCGGCGCCTTCGGTTTGCAGGTGACCGTCGACGACAGCTACTGGGGCGTGCAGATCGCCAATCATCCCGGCTATCGCTCCGACGGTGGCAGCAAGCGCCTGAGCTTCTGGGTCAAGCACGCCAGCGGCACGCCGCTGCCGACCGCCAACGCGCGCGTGCAATTGCGCTGGGCGAAGGAAGACGGCAGCGCGGCGACCAGCGACCCGGACACCTCGGTCAGCAACGTCTATCTGCCGACCCTGACCGGTGATTGGCAGCAGGTGGTGACCGACGTGGTGCCGCCGCCGGCGACCGCGAGCGTGTGGATCGTGGTGGTCGGTTCGGGCTCGGCCGGGATCGGCGCCTCGTTCTATCTCGACGATATCGTGCTGCAGGACACGCCGCTTTGAGGGCGGGGATTCGGGATTGGGGATTCGGGATTCGAGGTTAGGGATTCGAGGTCAGGGTCACGGTTCTCGATCGGCTGCAATGCAGTCCTTCGCGCGGGCGTGCGCCGGTGTGATGGCAATCAAGGCAGGCATGGCGGGGGATGCCGCCATGCCTGCCTTTTTGTTGGCCTCAGGCTCAATGGTTTCGCGTTGTAAGGGAGGCTGCGCGCCGCGGTCCGACGGCCTGTTAGATGCCGCGCTGCGCCGCCGCCGCGGAGCGTATGCGGTCGTGCGTAACGCCGATGCGTCGCACCCGTGGTCATGCATTCGTCTTCCCTTCGACGAGGAACACTTCATGAGCCCCAACACTGTCAGCACCGTCCAGCCCGAACTCGATCCGGCCCTGACCATCGCTCTGGCGATCGCCTCCAAGGCCGCCTACGACTACTACCAGGGCCTGCCGTTCACTTCGCCCGACGGTTACCAGCAGGTCGGCGCGTGGACCGGTTGGGACTCGATTCTTTTCAGCGGTTCGGAAGAGAAGTACGGCCTGGTATTCCAGGCGATCAACGATCCGGGCACCTACATCTTCGCGTTCCGCGGCACCGACTCGGACATGGACGCCTACGAGGACGCACATTTCATCCCGACCGATTTCGTTCCGACCCAGGGCAGCATCAGCCCCACGCCGCGGGTGTCGTCGGGGTTCTACGGCATCTACGACGGCGTCGGCGGCGGCATGAGCCAGTCGATGCGTCAGCAGCTGTTCGCCTTGATCGCTCAGTACGCGCCCAATCAGGTGTATGTCACCGGCCACAGCCTCGGCGCGGCGCTGAGCCAGTTGTTCTCGCTCGATCTGGCGATCAGTCAGCCGCTGTCCTCGCTCAATCTCAATTTCTCCAGCCCGATGGTCGGCACCGAGGACTGGCAGACCGTGTACGAGCAGACCATCGCCGACAGCGCCAGCCTGCGCGTGTACAACTACTGGGACTACGTGCCGTCGCTGCCGCCGTCGCAGTTCGACTACCGCGCGGTCGGCAGCGGATTCCGCACCGCGTTCTATGTCGCTGGCGAATGGTTCCCGCATCTGTTGTCGCGCCACTCCCTGGTCAACCTGACCACGGTGCTGGCCAATGCCTTGCCCAACAATCCACAGCAGTGGGCCGGGCAGTTCCCCGATTACGTCGACACCTCGCTGACCATGATCAGCACCTTCCCGCCGGCCTCGGCGGACGTGCAATGGGCGGACCGGATGCAGCAGCACATGGCATTCGAAAGAAACGCGGCATCGCCTGGGTGAGCGATCGACGCGCTTGGTAGCCGGTCAGCGGAATAGCCAAGAATGATTCATTCATTGACTGATGGGCGGCAGTTGCCAGCGAGGCGGCCGCCCCACCATGAATGGAGGTTGGGTCACCGTGGTCGGGAGGAGCCCAGGCGCCAGTAATCTTGAGATAAGTCCTGTTGTTATGTGCGTTTCGTCATGAAATGATTCCGCGGTCGCGGCACGGGGAATCGCCAATGGAAGGCATCGGCGAGCGTCGCAGCGAAAAAACAGGGGAAAACATGCTCAAGCGTACAATCATGGCGGCTGCCTTGGCTTGCCTGCCGATTCAGGGTGTCCAGGCGAAATCCGCGGTTCTGCCGATGCCGATCGCCCAGCAGCTTCCAGTCGATATCGTCCTCCCGCAGGAGGAAATCGCGGTCACCGTGCCACCCAATCCCGCCGGGGCCTTCGGTCTGGTCGGGGCCTTGGTCGGCGTCGCCATAAGCCAGACTCAAGTCGCCAACGGCGAAAAACGCGTGGCCGAAATTCGCAATATGTTGATCGACTATCCGTTCAACGATCGCTTCGAACAGGCACTGCGCGCCAAGCTGCCGTCCCCCGGCATTTCGCCCGATCCGGTGTTCACCGTGCGCAAGCGCTCATGGGAAACGCTGAGCCCCGAGCAGCGAGGCGACTTCGCGGCCGATGCCCTGGTCCTGACGCCGACCTATGCGCTGACCAATACATTTGAATCGATGACCGTGGCGTTGAGTGTCGGAATGGTGCATCGCAGGGTCAAGCCAAACGGCAAGCCCGACGTGGATGTCGGCTTTGCTCGCAACTATTCGTTGCGTATCCCAATGGACAAAATCGTCGGCAGCACGGCCGACGAAGACGCGAAGCGCTGGATCGGCATGGGCAAGCCCGCGCTGCATGCCTTGCTCGATCGCGCGACCCAGCAAGTGACCGATATGTTGATCTACGATCTTTCCGCCGAGGGAAGAGCCGAGGCGGCGAAGCGGGTCGGCGCCGAAAGAACTTTGTTGAAGGGCGAGACGTACGTCGGCCGTCGTATTCGCGGCGAAGCGGACTGGGCTTGGACGCGAAACAATAATGGTAAGTATCAGTCGCTGATCGGTTATTACCCCATCTCAGGCGCGCCCACCGCCGAAGCGTCCGTGCCGGCCAGCGCCGCGCCGGATGGCGAAGTTCCCGCTCAGGATGCTCCGGCCGTTGCTCCGTCGGAGGAGCAAGGCTCTCCATGACCACGATGTTGTATCGCAGCGCAATCGTTGCGGCGATGCTCTCTATGTCGGGCTGCAATACTCAGGTGCATCAGGTGCGAGTGGATACCAGGCGGCTGAATAGTCCGGAGCCGATGCCCGGGCTGCGTTGCGCTTATCGTCTGGTCGATGTAATCGATGCGCGCCCTAACGGAGACGATGTGGGCGGGCTGGGGCGTCATCAGCTGGTGCTCGGTGACGCGCGCGCCATGATCAAGGCGCAGTTGTCGAAGGCCGGGCTGAGGGACCAATCCGTCCCCTCGGCGCCGAAGGTGACCGTGCAGTTGAAGCGCTTGTATCTGACTCAGAGCATGACCTCCAAGGTGCCGATAGCGGTCTATGCCGTCGGCATCGACGATCAGTCACCGTTTTTGTTGCGGACGTCGGAATCCTCGGTTAACTGGGCTGGCACGCAGAACGAAGCTCTTGAAGCTCTGGCGCAAGTCCTGCATGGCGCGAATGTTCAGTTGATTGCTGCGCTGAATGCGCGTTGCGTTCCTTGACGTCGTGACGCAATAACCGACGCGTGGGCCGCCGCATCGCTCGGCCCACGCGTCGACGTGTCCGCCGCTGCATCTGCCGAGGCTTCCGGGTTTTATCAGATGCATGGCCATGTGGCATGGGCATTTCGCATCGTTATTGACGCGCGTCTTTTCACGCAATAATGTAAGTTACATGAAAGCCCCCGAACGCCTGTCCGTCGCCCTGCACGTGCTGTTGCACATGGCCGAGCGGCCCGAACAGCCGATGACCTCGGAAGAAATGGCTGCCTGCGTCGGCACCAACCCGGTGGTGATCCGCCGCAGCTTCGCCGGTTTGCGCGAGGCCGGCGTGGTCAGTTCGGTGAAAGGGCACGGCGGCGGCTGGCGGCTGGCGCGCGCGCCCGATCAGGTCAGTCTGGCCGAGATTCAGCAGGCGCTCGGCGAGCGCATGGTGCCGCTCGCGGCCAAGCACGACGCGCCGCAATGCCTGATCGTCCGCGCCGTGGTCGATGTGCTCGACGAGGCGATGCGCGAAGCCGAGCAGGTGCTCGATCGCCGCCTCGCCACGCTCACTCTGGCCGATCTGGCCGCTCATGCCCAACGTCTGCACGGCAGGCGCCATATGAAAATCGGAGGAGGTGGTCATGCGTCATGACGTAGCCGTAGTCGGCGGCAGTTTCGCCGGCCTGAGCGCGGCCTTGCAGCTCGCGCGCGCGCGCCGTCGGGTGCTGGTGATCGATGCCGGTCTACCGCGCAATCGCTATTCGTCGGCGGCGCACGGCATGCTCGGTCACGACGGCAAATCGCCGGCGCAGATTCTCGACGAAGGGCGGGCGCAGTTGCTGGCGTATCCGAGCGTCGAATTCGTCAACGCCACCGCGACCGCGGCGCGCGAACACGAGGGTGGGTTTGTGCTGAATCTGGACGACGGCAGCGAACGCAGCGCATCGCGCCTGATCCTGGCCACCGGCATCCGCGACGAATTGCCGGCGATCGCGGGGCTGCACGAGCGCTGGGGCGTGTCGGTGCTGCATTGTCCGTTCTGCCACGGTTTCGAGTACGCCGATCGCGCCCTGGGCGTGCTGGCGAATCATCCCTTGTCGGCGCATCAGGCCGGGATGATTCCCGATTGGGGCCCGACCACGTACTTCACCCAGGCCACGTTCGAACCCGATGAGGCCGAAGCCGCGCATCTGGCCCGACGCGGGGTGACGATCGAACGCGTGCCGGTGGTCGAGCTGCTTGGCTCGGCGCCGCATCTGGACGGCGTGCGGCTCGCCGACGGCCGGGTGATCGAGCTGGCGGCCTTGTTCACCGCGCCGACCAGCCGCATGGCCAGCCCGTTGGCCGAGCAACTGGGTTGCGAATTCGAAGATGGGCCGCTGGGCCGCTACGTGCGGGTCGATCCGATGAAGGCGACCAGCGTCGGCGGCGTGTTCGCCGCCGGCGATGCGGCCGCGGCCATGCAGAGCGCGGCCCTGGCGTTGGCGGCCGGGGCGATGGCGGGCGTCGGTGCGTATCAATCCTTGTTGAAGGCTGCTTGATGCGGCGAATGCCTGGCCGGATCGCTTCAGTCGGCGACGAGGTTTGACCGGAGCGGGTTTCAGCCGCGGCGAGCGATCCGGCGACCGGTCCGATGCATGGCGGACCGTGCGTCACCGCGCCATGACGCCGGCCGTATTTATAGTGATCGCCACTTCCACGGTGCCCTCGCCATGAACCGCTATCGTCTTTCGAATCGCCGCGGCCTGCCGCTGTTGCTGATCGGTCTGAGCCTGGGCCTGGCCGCATGCAACACCTCCAAGCAAGCCTCGCCGGCCGCGGCCGCATCCACCCCGGCATCGTCCGCCGCCGAGGCCAAACCGATAGAACCCCGTGTCGGCATGGCCAACCCGGCCTCGGTGCATTGCACAACGCTCGGCGGCAAACTCGAGATCCGCACCGGCAAGGACGGCGGCCAGTACGGCCTGTGCAACCTGCCCGACGGACGCGTGTGCGAGGAGTGGGCGCTGTTCCGCGACGGGAAGTGCGAAAAGCCGGCGGAGTAATGCGCGCGGCGCGGCGTTATCCGCGGCGGTGAAGACTCAGGCCAGCGCCGCCTGCAACTGCGCGATCTCGTCGCGCAAGGCCTGATTCTCGGCGGTCAATTCGGCGACGCGCTGGCGCAGCGCGTGCAGTTCGGTGTCGGCGGCCTCGTCTTGCGGCTGCGGCGCGGGTTCCTTGGGTTCGCGCGGTTTGCGCTTGGATTCGCGCGCGCGCTTGGCCGCTTCCTTCAACTCGCTGCCGCCGGCCATCGCCGCGGCGCGTTGTTCTTCGGCCGGTAAGGTGGCAACCGCGGCGGCGGCGTTGATCGAGATCGTGCCGGATTTGACCGCCGCCACGACTTCGGGCGTGGCCTGTTTCTGGATCTTCTCGATCAGGCCGACCTGGTTGCTGCTCAGTCGCGCGGCCTTGGCCAGGGCTTCGCGACTGTCGAAGGCGCTTGCATCGGTCGACCACGGCGGGCTGTCGTCGTGATCGTCGACGGCGGCCGGGGTTTCGCTTTCTTCTGTGGGCTGCGCCTCGGCCTCGGCGCGGCGCCGTTCGGCCAGGATCTCGCGCTTGCGCAGCGCCAGGATGCCGCGCTGGAAATCCGACACGCTGCGCCGGCCCAGGTGCTGATCGATCATCCACAGATGCACGTCTTCGATCGAGCGGAAGCGGGTGTTCTGCACGGTCTGGAACGGCAGGCCGTGCTTGCGGCAGATGCCGTAGCGGTTGTGGCCGTCGACCAGCATCTCGCCCCACAGCACCAACGCATCGCGGCAGCCTTCGGCGAGGATGCTCTGCTCCAGCGATTGGTACTCGTCGGCGGTCAACGGGTCGATATAGGCCTTGAGCGATTCGTTGATGACGATGTCCATGAAACCGGCCGCGTTGCTGCAATGGGGGCGGCATTGTAGGCAGATGCGCGCGCCGCGTCAGGCGTTGACAAGCGCGGTTTTCAGGGACGGAGTATCGGACGGGCGCGGTGAGTCGCGTCCAGGCTGGGCTTTGCCGAATCGGTCGTTGTGTCGGGCGATGCGGCTCAACGCGGCGAAGGATCGAGCGCGCCGA
This sequence comes from Lysobacter sp. Soil_N_51, assembly GCF_057655755.1. Taxonomy (NCBI): domain Bacteria; kingdom Pseudomonadati; phylum Pseudomonadota; class Gammaproteobacteria; order Lysobacterales; family Lysobacteraceae; genus Lysobacter; species Lysobacter sp. Soil_N_51. The sequence goes on from NZ_JBDGLR010000011.1 coordinate 39,042, forward strand.
TCAGCGTGTCGGTCGCCAGCCAGTTCAACTCCCAGGTCTTGCCGGCGTCGGCGGAAAACGCCTGCTCGAACCGGCACGACTCGCGACGCTCGCACTCGATCACGAAGCGGACCTTGATCGGACGGCCGTCGAGGCTGTCGTCGCCGTGGAACTCGCCGCGGCCGTGCTTGAAGTCGCCGACCATCGGGGCGGTCAGCGCGCTGGCGGCGATATTCGCGTAGTGGATGCTCCACTGCCGCGACTGCGCGTCGTACAGGCGCAGCGACACGCCCTGGATGCGCCCTGATGGCCCGGCGATATCCAGTTCGGCGATGTTGGCGCGGCCGTCGAGCAGCTTGCGCACCACCGTGGTTCCGCGCAGTTCGACCCATTCGTGCGAACCGCTCAGCGGGCGCTTGAGGCGTTTGACCACGCTGTTCCAGCGGCCGATCTCGAAGTCGAAGCCGCCCGGGCCGTTCGGCAGCGGCAGTTTGCGTTCGCCCGTGATCGGTTCGGGCGAGCCTTGCGCGGACGCGGGCAGGACGCACAGGGCGGCGATCAAGCCGCACGACAGGATGACGATGCTAAGGGGGCCGGCGATCCGGGCGGTCATGGTCATGGCGGACCTCGATGGCTCGACTGAGCGGTATCGCGGCAATCTGCGCCGCGCGGTGCGCACGGACCAGGGCCAATCTGAGCGCGCCGGCCAGGCCACTTGCGCGGAGTGGGGCGATCGCCCGCCGCTGCCCCGGGGTTTCGAGTAAACCCGCGCTGATGCAAGCTTGCGCCTGGGACAGGGAGAACGCGATGCGATGGAATCGTCTGACGGCGACGTGTCTGGTGGTGGCGGCCTGTGTCGCCTGCGGCAAGGATCCTGAGCGCAAGAGCGCGGCCCCGACGTCCGCGCACAAACCCGCGGCGCGGCCGATCATGCCGGCCCACGCCAAGCCGTTCGAAACCGGGCACTACACGATTTCCAGCACCACGACAGACCAGGCCACCCAGGCGGTCGCCGCCGCGGTGGAAAGTCTGTACGGCGCGTATCACGGCTTCTTCCAGTTGCCGACCGACGTCAAACGCGAGCACAAGCTCAAGCTGATCCTGTATCGCGATCGCCAGGAATTTTCCGCCTACAACGCCAGCATGCCCTGGGCCGAGGCGTATTACCGCACGCCGTATTGCCATGCCTATTACACCCACGGCGTTGCCAACCCGTACCACTGGATGCTGCACGAGGCGACCCATCAGTTGAACGCGGAGGTCGCCGGGATCGCCAAGGCCAAGTGGATGAACGAAGGCCTGGCGAGTTATTTCGGCGCCAGCCGCCTGCGCGAGGGCGTGCTTACGCCCGGTAGCATCGATGCGGACGCCTATCCGATCTGGTGGGTCGCCGACATGCCGCTCAGCGGCGCGCTGCAGCGCGATCTCGAACAAGGCGCGCTGATCCCGCTGCGCGATCTGATCGCCAACACCGGCCCGCCGATTTCCGGCCGTTACTTGAACGTGTACTACATCGAGTACTGGAGCCTGTCGCACTTCCTGTTCCACTACGAACGCGGCAAGTACGCGCGCGGCTATCGGCAACTGCTGCGCGGCGACGGCTCGGTGGCCGCGTTCGAAGCGGCGATCGGGCCGCTCGATCGCATACAGGCCGAGTGGTACGGCTATTTGCTGGAGAAAAAGGTCGAACTCGGCGGCGAACCGGAGATCGGATGGCGGGTGCCGGTGGCCGACGCCGTGAACGCCGCGGATCGCCGCGACTGAAGTGTCGTCGCCCGCGTCGATCGCGGCGATAATGCGGGTTCGGATTGAATACGCGAGGCGATGCGCAACGTGGTGCGCCGAAGCGGGCACTGCGCTGTCGCGTTGTTTGCGCATCGTCGATGCGGTTCGTCGTGGCCTCTTGCTTCGCATCGCGGCCGCGCGGCGGCATTCACTTTTTTTGCATTGGAGCGGCGATGGCGCATACACGGATCAACCTCGGAGCACTCAAGGCCTTCGAGGCCGCGGCACGGGCCTTGAGCCTCACCCGCGCCGCCGACGAACTCAACGTGACCCAGGCGGCGGTCAGCCATCAGGTGCGCCTGCTCGAAAATCAGCTCGGGGTCGAACTGTTCCGGCGCTTGCCGCGCGGCCTGGCCCTGACCGACGAAGGACTGAGCCTGCTGCCGGCGATCCAGGAAGCATTCGGACGCATCGACACCGCGCTGGATCGGGTCGGCGACGGCCTCGCGCGCGAAGTGGTGCATGTCGGCGCGGTCGGCACCTTCGCCAGCGGTTGGCTGCTGCCGCGGTTGGCCGAGTTCGCGCGCCTGCATCCGCAGGTCGACGTGCGCCTGAGCACCCACAACAACCGCGTCGACCCGGCCGCCGAGGGCCTGGATTTCGCGATCCGCTACGGACGCGGCACCTGGCCCGGGATGCAGGCCGATTTTCTGATGCATGCGCCGATCTCGCCCTTGTGCACGCCGAAGCTCGCAGCGCAGTTGCGCGACGCCGCCGATCTGTCGCGGTTCCCGCTGCTGCGTTCGTACTTCGTCGACGACTGGCGTCTGTGGTTCGAAGCCGCGGACGCAGTGCCCGACGGGCCGATCAACGGCCCGATCTTCGATTCGTCGCTGACCATGGTGCAGTGCGCGCTGCAGGGCCTGGGCATCGCGCTCGCGCCGCCGAAGATGTTCGAACGCGAGCTCGCCGAAGGGCGGCTGGTGCAGCCGTTCGCGGTGGAACTCGATGCGGGCGGCTATTGGTTGACGCGATTGGCGTTGAAGCCGGTCGGCGACGGCGCGAACGCGTTCGCCGCGTGGATCACGCGCGCCGCGGCTTGAACTTCGGCCCGCGGCGATTTGCCGACGGCCGCGCATGACGCGGGCCGCCGACACGCGCGCGACTTACTCCGACGCGCGCGAATACACGCGCAAACGATGGCCATCGGGATCGAGCGCGACGAAGGTGTGGCCGAAATCCAGATCGGTCGGCACCTGTGCGATCGGCAGCCCGCGCGCGGCCCAGTCGGCATGGATCGCATCGACCCGCGCGTAATCGTCCACCTGGAATGCGAGCTCGGCGCCGCCGAACACCGGCGGAGCGGCGGGTTCGACCGTGTGTTTGGACCACAGGCCGAGCTTCATGCCGGAATCGAGTGCGAACAAGACGAACGTGGGCGAGCGTTCGACCGGCGTTTTCCCGAGCAGATCGACATAAAAGTCGGCACTGGCCTCGGGGCGGTCGACGTAGAGCAGGACGAAGTTGGGATCGGTCATGGCGAAGCTCCGGCGTTATGGGAGGCGCGGGTGGGGAGATGCCCGGTTCCAGATCACGTTAGGCGGTGCCGCTGACAGGGTTTGTCAGGAGAGATGCGACGGTGCGACGACCGAACGCGAAGATGCTTCAGTAGCTGCGGAGTTGCGGATACGTGCTGCCGATTTATTTCGGTCAATCGACTGCTTCGCCGCTATCGCCTAACACCCGCCGCAGCAACCACGACATCGACTCCCGCATCGCTTGCGGTTCCGCACCCGCGTCGATTTCCAATGCCGCGCGGTCGAACGCGGCCGACAGCAGCTTGGCCAAGGCGTCGATCTGGGTGGGGTTGCGGTCGAGCGCGGCGGCCAGGCCCTCGCGCAGGGTGTCGGCGGCGTTGTCGTCGTCGATCGCGGTGGCGTCGCTCAGGCCGAGCACGGCCGGGCCGTCGATCAGCATCAGCCGGGTGCGGCCGGGCACGGTCATCGCCTGCAGGTAGGCCTGGGCGCCGTCGATCAACGCCTGGCGCGGGCTCAGGCCGTCGGCGCTGGCGGCGAGGATGTCGGCCTTGACCGCCTGCGCCTCGCGCAGCAGCAGGTGCCGGAACAGGTCGCGCTTGTCGACGAAATGGTGGTACAGCGCGCCGCGGGTGGTGCCGGCGGCGGCCGAGACCTCGGGCGTGGAGGTGTCGGCGTAGCCTTTTTCCACGAACAGGGCGCGCGCGGCCTCGAGCAAGGCGTGACGGGTGGCCTGGGTGCGCTCCAGGTTGGTTCGGGGGGCGTTGGGGCGCTCGGGGGTTTGCATACATTCAGCCTGTATGTTAATTTCAATCTACATACAGACTGTATGTCACCCATGCCGAGGCCCACAACCATGCAAGCGACCAGCTACTACCCGGTGATCATGACCCCCGACGTCGCCGGCACCGCCGCGTTCTACCAGGCCCATTTCGACTTCGTCGCGCTGTTCACCGCCGACTGGTACGTGCATCTGCAGTCGGCCGCCGACCCCTCGATCAACCTGGCCGTGCTCGACGGCGCGCATCACACCATCCCCGAGGTGGCGCGCGGGCGGGTCAGCGGCCTGCTGTTGAACTTCGAAGTGGAGGACGTGGACGCGGTGCATGCGCGGCTTCAATCCGCCGGCCTGCCGATCCTGCTGAGCCTGCGCGACGAAGCCTTCGGCCAGCGCCACTTCATCACCGCCGATCCCAACGGCGTATTGATCGACATCATCACGCCGATCGCGCCGAGCGGGGAATTCGTCGAGCAGTACCAGGCGAGTGCGTTGCCGGTTTGACGCGATGGGCGAGGGCGGGCGCGGGCGCGAGTGGTTGAGCTTGAAGCGTGGTGATGCGATCGATTCGGTTGCGCTCAGCCGGCGCGGAGAAGTCGCGAATAAATCAGCGCTGCAAGTCCTAGCGCCATGCACAGACAGGCCATTGGAAGTATCAAGTCGAGCAACGGCCCTTGTACCCGTAGGTAAGAGTTACTGGAAAGGGGTATTACGCCTTGGCTGTAGTCGAAGCAGGTGTGCGAGACAAACAGCAATGTCGCGCAGCACACCAGCACGCCGCCGATCCACGCCAGCGCAAGATGTGTTTGGTGGTTGTGTTCCTGCGGCATCGTAGCGCTGGCGGTTTGCGATGGGAGTTTCATGCTAACGCAGACTGCCTTTGCGCTTGCGACTTGAGCGGGCTCATCTGGGCTGCGCGGACGATCGACGTCGCCTCACGCATCGGCGGTGACGTCGTGTCTGTTCCCCGACGAATCCCCTCGAGCCACGCATGCAGTTCCCCCCTTTGAAAAAGGGGGGCTAGGGGGGATTTGCTCTTGCTGTTGCTCCGCGCTCTGGTTGAGGAAAGCCAAAGCCAAAGCCAAAGCAAATCCCCCCTGGCCCCCCTTTTTCAAAGGGGGGAACCGGTGTGCGACAAACGTCTTTTCCGGATTTACTTCGTCTTCGGCGCGTCTACTTCGCCGACGGCGGATACTTCTCGCCGTACTTCAACTCCACCGGCACGAAGGTGGTCAGGTTGATCGGGCAGTTGTAGTACTGCGAATGCGCGCACAGGAAGCTGTACATCGTGTTCAAGTTGAACGTCATCGACTGCGGCGCGGCGCCGGCGGGGAAGTGGGTCTCGAGCGAGCGGCCGCCGCCGTAGGTGGTTTTCTTCGAGGTCTTGTCGGTGAAGAACAGCAGCACGTGGTCGATCCGCTTCCAGTCCTTCTGCTTGTTGAACGCGCGCAGGGTGTAAGTCTTGCCCTGAATCGGCAGGGCGACGTCGCCGATCCAGTACATCACCCCGGTGTGGTTGCGCGAATCCAGATGACTCACCGCGACCGGCACGTCCTTACGGGTGAAGCGGCCGGTGACCACGCCCTTGGGATCGTAAGGAAAGAACGACAGGCCCTTGAAGCGTTGCGCGGTCAGCGCCGGGTTGTACAGCCAGGCCTTGAGCGAGTCCTCGTACGGCGTGATCCGCACCGTCAGCCCGTTCGGCAGCGTCTGCTGGTGGTCCTTGGCTTGGATCAGGTCGACCGTGGCGATGCCTTTGCCTTCGAGCACGGCCTTGCCGTCGCGGTAGCTGAGGGTGATCGCGCCGGCATCGCCGCGCTGTTTGGCCCAGCGCACATCGGCGGGGCGCGCCGCCACCGCCAGATGCGCCGCTTCGCCCGGCGCGATCACGGCGACGTCCTGGATCGCGTACATGCCGGTCGGTCCGGCGGCCTGTTCGGTCAGGCCGGCGCGGAAGTCGTCCCAATCCTTGCGCGGATCGGCGCGCACGTCGGCGTGGAAGACCATCCAGGGCAGGCACAGCAACAGGCTACACAGCAGTCGGCGCATGGCGGGGTCCGTTGAACGAAGTGTGCTGGCGGTTACTGTGGCAGCGTGCGCTGCGCCATGCCTGGGTCGGAAGTCCCGTTTTGCGCGGGTCGCGGCAGCAGGTGGCATCTGTCATGGCGGCCGGGTGACTGGAGTCGCGACAGGCCGCATCGTCGCATGCGCCGGGCGCAGCGCACACCGCGCGGTCTCGCCCGCAACCGCGCGCGCGCCGGCCGTATCCCTGCTTGGCAACAGGCCTGCGCCGACGGCATTCGATCGCGCAGCGCCCGGCGTCGGCGACTTTACGGGAGACATTGGCATGCGCTATTCGCGGATCAATACGATCACTGTCGTCGCCCTGGCGGCGGCGCTCGCCGCCAACGCCGCGTTTGCGCAGGCCGCGGTCGAGCCAAGCGACCGCGCGCAGGCCGTTTCGAAACAGACAGCTTCAAAACAGACGCCCTCGAACCCGTCGACGCCGACTACATCCAATCCCGCACAGTTGCTCGCCTTCGTCGACGACTACGCACGCCAGCACGATTTCAGCGGTTCGGTGCTGATCGTGCGACACAGCACGCCCTTGCTCGCGCGCCAGTACGGCCTGGCCAACCGCACGTTCGCGATACCCAACGACGCGTCGACCAAGTACAAGATCGCCTCGATCACCAAGGCCTTCACCGCGCTGCTGATCCTGCAACTGCACGAGCAGGGCCGGCTGGACCTGGACGCGCCGATGCGCCGCTATCTGCCCGATTACCGCGGCAGCGGCGGCGACCGGGTCAGCGTGCGGCAGTTGCTCAACCACACCTCGGGGCTGGTCAACTTTGATCAGGTCACCGATGCGGCGCAAGCCATCCGTAACGGCCTGCCGAATTACCAACTGCCGCATACCGCGCGGCAGTTGCTCGACGATTACTGCAGCGGCGATCTGGTGCATGCACCCGGCACCAAGTTCGATTACAACAACTGCGACTACATCGCATTGGGTCTGATCATCGAGCGTGCCTACGGCCAAAGCTACGAACAGGTGTTGCAGCAGCGCATTCTCGATCCGCTGGGATTGAAGGACACCGGCATGCTGCATCAGCGCGACATCGTCGCCGGGCTGGCCGATACCTATTTCCGTCGCGACGACAGCAAGGCGCTGACGCCGGATCTGCCGGCGTATCCGGAAAACTGGTACGCGGCCGGCGCGATGTATTCCACCCCGGCCGATCTGGCGAGGTTCGCGGACGCTTGGTTCGGCGGCCGTCTGATCGGCGACAAGGCGTTGGCGGCGATGATCGCGCCGGGGCTGGACGATTACGGTTTCGGCGTGTGGTCGTACCCGGTGCGCATCGACGGCCGCCGCTACCGCGCGGTCAAGCGGCCCGGCCGGATCATGGGCGCGCAGGCGCAGCTGTATCGCATCGTCGAAGCCGGGTTGACGGTGGTCGTGCTGGCCAACACCGACGCCACCGACCTGGACGAATTCGTCGCCCAGATCGGCAAGCACGCGATCGGCGAACAAGTCGCCAGCGAGCGCGGCATGGAAACATCCGCGCTCGACTGAGCAAGGCGAACCGCCCTCGCGCCGCGCGCGGCCACGCGGAGTGAGCGCTGGCGCACGGTTCGCGATATTGGCGCCGCGGCCGTGTCCTCCGACCGCCGCCTGGGTGCGTTGATCGTTTGCGACGCCGTCCGGCGTCGCGCCCGGCCCACGCCGTCCCCACGCAGCGAGCTTCGCCATGCCCTTGTTGTCTCCCGCCGAACTGGCCTGGTACGTCACCGGCCGCTTCTACCGCCGACCCGATCAATCCCTGGCCGATTACGGCTACTTCCTGCACCTGTCGGGTATCGACGCCGGCCTGTTCGCCGGCGCGATCGGCGAAACCACCGCGCATTTCACTTTCGCCGCGAAGCCGTTCGTCGCCGGCGGCGTCAGCAACGGCGCGCTGCAGCTGGGCCTGGACCCGGCGGGCGAGTTTTCGGTGTACCTGCAACGCGAACCGGCGGGCGATTTCGACTGGCCCGAGTCGTTCGCCCAGGGCGAACGCATCGCGACCTTCCGGCGCACCGGCCTGGTGGTCGGCACCACGCTCAGCGCGCAGGTCGGCACCAGCGCAGTGCCAGTGTTCGCCGACAATGTGTTCAGCGCCTTGTTGACCGACAGCCGGCCGTTCGAATTCGGCGGCCGCCGCTACGATCTGGCGCAGCTGCTCGGCCGCGGCGTCACCCAGTTCGGCAGCGCTTCCACGGTGCCCGTCGCACTTCGCGCGATCGCGCCGCATCCACCCAGGTACGACCTCGTATTGCCCTTTACCGGGTCGGCGATCGCGCTCGGCGCCGGCGTATGACGTCGGGCACACAAAGCGTGAGGTTGGGTGAGGTGCAACTATTAATTGCTCTTGATCGCAACCGAAAAGGCCGTTAGAGATGATCCCGGTCGAACAACGCGGAAGGGTCGGTCACGCGCGCGGCGCGGCGGCGTTTTTCCGCATGGGGTCTGACGAAGCCGGTAGCGGAGGTGGGTCATGATGCGGCAACGAATCACGGTCGGCGATACGACCAGCGGCGGCGGCACGGTGTTGGGCGGGCCGCGCCCCGACGTGGCGCCGGGCGCCGGCATCGATGCGTGCTGCGCGCGCCTGGGCGATGCGGTGCGATGCGGCGTGCACGGGCCGACCACCATCGTGACCGGCGATCCGGCGCATCTGCTCGACGGTAAGGCAGCGGCGCGGCACGGCGATTTCTGCGCCTGCGGCTGCATCTTGATTTCGTTGAGCCAGATCCGCGGCATCGTCGAGCACGGGCGCGGCTACGAGTTCGCGCAGGTCGCGCTGCGCAAGTGAGCCGGGCGGCGGCGCACGGCGGCGGCTGCGCCGGATAAGCGCGGCGGGCTAGACTCCGCGCGGGCCGCCGTGGCCCGCGATGGTTTCGTCGTGCATGGATCTGGCTTTGTTCGATTTCGACGGCACCATCACCGAGCGCGAGACCTTTCCCGGGTTCGTGCGCGCCACCGTCGACCGGCGACGGCTGCGCTGGGGCAGGTTGCTGCTGGCGCCGCGCGTGATCGGCTACAAGCTCGGCTGGGTATCGGGCGAAGCGGTGCGCCGTAGCATCGTCGCGTTCGGCTATCGCGGCCGTCGCGAAAGCCAGGTGCGCGCGGCCGCTGAGGCTTATCTGCGCGAAGTGGTCGCGAAACAGATTCGCCCTGAAGCGCTGGAACGCATCGCCTGGCATCGCGACCGCGGCGACCGGGTGGTGGTGGTCACCGCCAATCTGGAACTGTTCGTGTCGTCCTGGTGCGAACAGCAGGGGCTGGAGTACATCTGCTCTCATCTGGAAGTGCGCGACGGCGTGCTGACCGGGCGTTACCTCGGCCGCGATTGCTGCGGGCCGGAAAAATCGCGGCGGGTACGCGAGCGGATCTCTTTGCGGGATTACGCGAGCGTGCATGCCTATGGCGATACGGTCGAGGATCGCGAGTTGCTGGCGCTAGCGGATCGGCGGTTTTATCGCTGGCGTGAGGTGACGTCGTAGGCGCGGTGTCGTGGTCGCGGCTTGCGCCGCTCCTACAGGAAGCTACTGATGCCACGTATCCCACTGTAGGAGCGGCGCAAGCCGCGACCGCGACACCTCATCCACGACGCAACCCTCGCGCCACCGTCGCATTCGCAACCGCGATTCATGACCCAAACAAATCCGTCGTAAGCCACCTCCGCATAACGCCTTGCCCGCGACGACCGATCGCGACCGACGAGGGCGTGGGAGCAGCACGATCCGGCTGGCTCCCGCGCGCGGGGTCCCACCACGCAACGGGACGAAGCAGAGCGTCGGCGACCATGGCGGCTGCGATCGGATAGGGGGCAGACCACGGCCGCGACGCCCTGCATTGGGGAGAACGCCGCGGCGGTGACGCTGTGAAGCGCGTGTTCGAAGGTACGACTTCAACCGCAACCGACAGCGACGTCGAACATCGCGACGGTCGCGACCTCAAGGTGCGTCGTGCATCCGATAACGGTTCGACGACCCGTCCGAACGCAGGATTTCCAGCGCCGCGACGCGGCCGTCGGAGGCGCGTTCGAACTTGACCCGCACGCTGGGATCGGCGGCGACGTAGAACAGATCGCGTTGCAGCGCCGCCAACGGCTGCGGCGGACGCTTGCCGTTGCGCAGGATCACCCGGCCGCCGTCCTGGCCGATCTGGATGCGTTCGTACTGGCCCAGGTAATCGGCCGGGCTCGCGTTGTCGGCCGGTTTTGCCTGGGCCTGCAACGCGTCCAGGGCCCAGTGCGTGTCGACCGCGGCGGCGCCGCTGAGTCCTTGCTTGAGCGCCGCTTCCAGCGCCAATCGCTGCGCGGTCGCCAAGGCGTCGGACGGCGCGACCGCGACATCGGGTATCACCCCGGTGCCTTCCCAGTTGCCGTGGGTGATCGGGCTGACCGGCGAGCCGAAGGAGACGAATACGCTGAAACCGGCGGCGAGCGGGATGTCGCCGCCGGGATTGGCCGCGCCGCTGCTGGCCTGTCCCACCACCTTGGCGCGGCCGGCGTTCTTGAGCGTGTACGCCAGCGCTTCGGCGGCCGAACCGGTGCGCGCGCTGGTCAGCACGTACAACGGCACCTGCAGGCGCGGCGTTGGATACCAATCCGCCGGCGCTTCGGATTCGGACCGCATCTCGTCGCCGCGGCGCAGGCGGAAGCGGTTGTAGATGTCGGCGTTCTTGGGGGTGAAGGCGCTGGTGAGGTAACCGACCGAGGCCGGCGAGCCGCCGCCGTTATCGCGCAGGTCGATGATCACCGCGTCGGTCGCGGCCACCAGTTGCAGCGCCGCTTCCAACGCGCGCCGCGCCGGCTCGTTCGGGTCGCCGAATTCGAAGTGCGGCAATTCGCGCAGGTCGATGTAACCCACGTTGCCGGGCAGCACTTCGACCCGGCGCAGGCCGTAATTGCGGCGCGGGCTGAAGTCGACCGGCGCGGCACCGCCGGGGCCGGCACCTGGTCCAGGACCGGGCCCCGGCCCGGGACGCATGCCCGGGCCGGGCGCTTTACCGGCGGGATCGGGCGCGCGCCAGTTGACCCGGAAATGGCCGTCCAGCGGCCGGATGCGTTCGCTCAACGCAGTGGCCAGATCGCGTGGATCGGCGTAGCGGTCGTAACGGCCCTGAGCGGCTTCGCCACGCAAGGCGGTGGCGATCTGCTTGGCGCGGTCGATGTCGTAGTAGTACGTCTGGATCGCATCGGCGACTTCGGTGACCGTCGCGCGCGGCGACGGCGTGGCCGCCTGCGTCGCGGCGGACAGCAGCGACAGGCACAGCAGCGCCGAGCACTTGAGTGCATTGCGCAATGAACGGGAATACAGCGGAACGACGCGCATGAAACCTCCTTGGAAGAACCCGCCGCATGCGAGCGGCAGGCACGACGGACGAGGCAAGCCCGGTCGGTGCCGGACTTGCCGTTCGCGGCCCGCGCATGCGGGAGCGTTGTCTTCGAAGATGCGGTCAAGCGTCGTTCCGTTGCAGCCGAGCGCGCGATGGCGATCGGCGCGGCGCGTTCAAGCGAAGCTGGAACTCGCGTCGTTGTACCAGGCGCTGCTGGCCGGCATCACCTGGATCGACTTCAGCGCGCTGGCCGCGACGCTGCCGCCGCCGAAATTCAGGCTGGTCAGGTCGACCTTCTGCACGATGCTGTTGAACGCGGTGCTGTAGTAGTAAACGAAGTTGGTGTGATCGCGCGCGACCTGCCACATGGTCCAGTCGCCGACGCTCGGTGCGCGCGGCTTGAGGTGCGGATGCGGCGACTGCGACAGCGACGCATGGGTCGGGCTCAGCAGCGCGGTGCCGTAAGGCGTGGCCTGGATCATCTGCACCATCTGCAGGGCGACGTTGACGATGGTCTGGGTGCTGTCGGTGGCGCCGGCGGTCGCGGGTGTCGGCAGCCAGCCTTCGCCGTCGTCGGGCAGCAGGCCGAAGCCCTGGCGGAAGGTCGCGGCCTTGACGAAGCGCGAGGCCGACATGATGTCGCCGGGCAGGCCCAGCAGGCCGCTGCCGACCGGCGGGCCCGAATCGTTCGAGGTGCTGGTGCCGGCGCCTTCCACGCTCAGATGCACGTAGCTGCTCAGGTTGGTGCGTTGCCAGTCGTAAGTCGGTGCGTTGGTCAATACGCCGTCGCTGGTGGCGCCGTCGGCGTAGTCGGGCGGATAGACGTTCATCGCGCCGCCGACGAATTCGATCACCACGCTGGCGCCGGTCGCGTCGGTGGCGATGAAATGCAGCGGCAGATAACTTTCGGTGCCGACCGCCGGGCCGATCACGTTGACGCCGGCCAGCGCGGCGACCACGTCGGGGACCGTGGCGAACTGGCTCATCACCCACGCGGCGATATCGCAGAACTCCAGAGGATTGCTGCTGGCGCTGCTTGGGTAGGCCGTGCCGGGCAGCCACAGCGCCGCGCAGGACAGTCCGACTTCGTTGATGCCGTCGACGAAACACGGGGTCTTCGCCATCGACTGCGGATCGCCGAGGCCGACGAAACCGTAGCTGCCGATCCATCCTTTCGACTGATTGGCGACGATGGGGAAGGTTTGCTGAGCGGGCACCAGGTACAGATTCGTCGCCAGCCCGCCGGTGAGTTCCATGCAGCGCGTGGAGATGAACTGGGTCGGGTTGCCTTGGACGGCGGGGATGGTGGGCACTGCGAGCAAGAAGTTGGTGCACATGACGGGCTCCTTTCCTTGGGCGATGCGGGTGCGTTTAAGTGGCGGGCCGTTGCGGCCGCCGGAGGCGAAAGCGGCGCGGTGGCGCGCCTTCGTGTGCTGCTTGTACGCCCGCCCCGGTGAGTCGGTTGCGATGATCGATGTGGAAATGTGGCGCGATGCTCGCTTTGCCGCGGTATTGGTCCGCGGGTCGACGTTGCGCCGGGCTGGCCGTTGCTCGTGGCGGCGACGGCGCGGCGTGCGTTGCTTCGGTAGTGGGCTGGCGGTCGGGCATCGGGAGGCGGGCATGACGCATTCGATCGCGCGTTGGGCGGTGTGGGCGCTGGCGTTGGGCTTGTCGGCCTGAGGCGGCTCGGGTGGCGGGGACAAGGTTTCGTCGCAGCCGCGACCGTCAATCGCGTGGACACTGGAAGGTGTCGTCGTAATCGCGATGTCGCGGTCGCGACTCACGTCGCTCCTACAAGGGGCTGGGGGCGCGGCGATGCGGCCGGGGCATCGACGTCGCCGAGCTTTTCCATAGCCGCGCAATCCGACTGTAGGAGCGGCGCGAGCCGCGACCGCGAATTGCGCAAGGCGGCGGAGGTTTCGTCGAAGCGGCGACCGGCAATCGCGTGGGAACTGGAAGGTCTCGTCGCAGCCGCGATGTCGCGGTCGCGACTCACGTCGCTCCTACAGGGGGCTGGGGGCGCGGCGATGCGGCCGGGGCATCGGCGTCGCCGAGCTTTTTCATAGCCACGCAATCCGACTGTAGGAGCGGCGTGAGCCGCGACCGCGAATTGCGCAAGGCGACGAGGGTTTCGTCGCAGCCGCGACCGTCAATTGCGTGGGAACTAGAAGGTCTCGTCGCAGCCGCAATTACGCGGTCGCGACTCGCGTCGCTCCTACAGGGCGCTATCGTCGCCACGCGAAAACTGCGCGAGTTCCACGCCCGGCCGCGTCAGGCGGCCGGGCGCGCAGCCCGATCAACAGGTCTGGTTATTGCCCGGGGCGACGCCGAGGATCGCGGCGAAATTGCGGTAGTACGCGCCGCGGTTGAGCATCTGCTGATGGCCCAGGCCGGTGGCGTTGCACTCGATGCCGCCGTTGATCGCGCGGATGGTTTCGCCGAACGCGCGCAGGTTGACCATCGCCTGATGCGGGGTGTTGCTGGCGCCGCCGCGCTGGGTCATCCAGTACCACAATGCGGTCTGCCAGGAGATCGCCGAATTGGTCGCGACCAGGTCGGGGTTGTTGAGCAGGTCCAGGCCCAGCGCGCTGCCGGCCGAGGCGTAGTTGTAGTTCCAGCTCAGCTGGATCGGGCCGCGCCCGTAGTATTGCTTGCCGCCGCAGCTGCCCTGCGGCTGGCAGTAGTGATCCCAGTTGGCTTGATTCAATTCGCGGATATGCACCAGCCCGCCGGTTTCCTGATTGACGTTGGCCAGGAACGCCGCCGCTTCCTGGCGCGCGATGGTGTCGCCGCCTTCCTTGGCGAAATTCGGATACGAGCGGATCGCCGCGACCAGGCCGGCGTAGGTGTAGAACGAATTGCGGTTCGGGAACATCTGATTGAACTGCGCTTCGGTGACCACGAAACCGCCGGTCGGCGGATTGGTGGTGTCGCAGTTGGTCGGCTGCCAGTACCAGGTGCTGATGGTCGGGTCGGTGCCGTCGCTGCCGTTGGTGCCGACGTTGACCAGCTTGTAGTACTGGTTGTTCGGCGGATATTTGACGATCGTGCCCAGGGTGTAGTTGACCCCGCGGGTCCAGGTGACGAAGGTGCAGGTCGCCGCGGGCGCGACCACGGCGGTGCTGGTGTACGCGCTCGGGGCCGGATCGGTCGGCGTTTGCGGCGCGGCGTAGGCGGCGGGGAGGTAGAGCAGGCCGAACCAGCCGAGCAGGCCGTGTCCGGCCCAGGCGCGCGGGCCGCGCGTAGTGATGCGTGCGTTCATTTCGTATCCTCAGGGTGTGGGCGCGAGTCCCCCCGGGCGACGCACGCCATGCAGCGATGACGGATGCGTGTGTTGCGAGCGATGTTTCTTATGGTTATGAACGCGGCGGTCGCGATGGCGGTCCATCGCCGCGACCGGGGCGATATCCGGGCGGTTCCGCGCCCGTTGCCGGCCGTTGCGGGCCAGTGACAGACGATCGGTGGTGGCGACGGTCGCGAGCGACCTGCCGGCGACTGTAACGGCGCGATTGCGGCTGAATCCGGGCGGCGGTCGCGAAAAACGCGATGGCGGTGCGGTGGCGTACGGCGGCGATGCGCAGTCGCGACCCCGGTCGCATTCGCGTTGCGATGCGGCAACCCTTTCGCGCTGCGGCGCGGTATAAAACCCGGGCGATACAGGGGCGCGACGTCCGCCGGTTCTCCCGGGGCATGTCCTTCAGATCACGCCCATCCAGATCACGAGGTGAAGCGATGAACCAAGCAAGCGCAATCGCAGCCGCCGCGCTGCTGGCTTCGACCCTGGCGCTGAGCGCCTGCGACCGCGCGAGCGCGCCGCAGGCCGCCGCGCCGACCAAACCCAAGCCCGAACGCGCCGGCGAACCGCTGGACGCGGCCAAGACCGCCGAGCGTCTGGTCAAGATGCGCGCCCAGGCCTTCGCCGGCGATCAGCAGGGCCTGCAGAAGAATCTGGAAGGGCTCAATCACGACGTCAGCCGTTCGATCCGCCTGGCCGATCAAGCGCGCAAGGTCGATCGCGAGAACGCGCGCGTCGCCGCCAAGAGCGTGAAGGGCGTCAACTCGGTGGTGTGGATCGACGGCGAGAACCTGCTCGCGCTGGTCAACCAGAACACGCAGCGCAGTTACGACACCATCGATGCGATCTGCACCCAGCTCGAACCGCTGGGCGACACCCTCGGCGTGGTGGTCAATCTGCAAAGCCGCGCGGCGCGCACCGGCGACGAACTGGAAATCCTCAGCCGCAACTGCCAGCTGCCGCCGGGTGAGCGCGCGATGGCGCAGCGCAATCGCCAGATCGACGTGCTGCCGCCGGAGGTGCGCGCCCAGCACCGCGCCAATGCCGACGCGGCCCTGGCCGGTCCGGATCGCAGCGCCGAGCGCGCCGAGAACGAACGCATCATTCGGTCGAGTACGCCGGAGTTGTAGCGTTTTTGATCGGGAATCGGGAATCGGGAATCGGGAGTCGATAAAGCCGATCGTGTCGACGAGGTCGCGTTCGCTGCGAGCGCGGCCTGTCGCGATGCTCGCACGACATCGCTCCCGTCGCGACGAGGTGTGTGCGGCGCCGATCTGACCCACAATGGGCGCCCCACACGCATGAGGTGACACATGATCCAGCGATTCGACGTCGGCGCGCGCCTGTCGGAAATGGCGATCCACAACGGCACCGTCTACCTGGCCGGGCAGGTGCCCGACAGCGAGGACCTGGACATCGCTGGCCAGACCCGCGAAACCCTGGCCTCGATCGATGCCTTGCTCGAACGCGCCGGCACCGACAAGAGCCGGATTCTGATGGCGCAGATCTTCCTGGCCGACATGGCCGATTTCGCCGGCATGAACGCGGTGTGGGAAGCCTGGGTCGTCCCCGGCCACACGCCGCCGCGCGCGACGGTGCAGGCGCCGTTGGCCAATCCGAAGTTCCGGGTTGAGATCGTGGTGACGGCGGCGGTTTGAGAGGGTGAAGGTCGATCGCGACGGTGATGCGTCGCGGTCGGCCGGACGTGGCGTGATTCGGTTTTTGTGCTGGCGCGACGTTGGTCGGTCGGTTGGTGTAACTCTTGTTGTTGTCGCTATGCGCATTCCGGCACATAGCGGTCGTATGCCACGCAATCCGACTGTAGGAGCGGCGCGAGCCGCGACCGCGAGAATAAGGTGACGACGCAGCCGCGCCGCAGTTGCAACCCCGCGGTCGCGGCTCGCGCCGCTCCTACAGGTAGGTCATGTGGCTTTCGCCCTAGGTCAGGTTTCGCTTCCAGCGCTGCGAAGCCACTGACTCGCGTTAGCAAGAGCACACCCGAAGGGCGGCGCACATGGATGTGCGCCGTGCGCCACCGAGACAGGATGTCTCGTGTGGCGCATGCCCGCGTCTGCTCCGCACGCGCGGGCTCTTGATTCACAAAAAGCGTTTTTCTTTGGTTAGCTTTCTTTTGTCGCTTTTGACAAAAGAAAGTAACTCGGCCGCTTGCGGACGAAAGCTGTTGCCTTTGCCTCAAAGGCTCTAAAGCTTTGAAGCTTTGAAGCTGCAAGCAGGATCAAAAGCTTCCGCCACTAAAGCGGCGGGTCACTTTCTTTTGTCAAAAGCAACAAAAGTCCGTCTGGATTCCCTTCGGTCAAAAGGTAACCAAAGAAAAATGCTTTTTTGTTAGTCAAATGCCCGCACGATCGGTGCTGACGCAGGCACGCGCCACACGGGACATCCATGTCCCGGTGGCGCGCGGCGCGCATCCATGCGCGCCGCCCTTCGGGTGTGCTTTTGCTAACGCGAGTTACAAGCGTCGCAGCGCTGGATGAACTGCGCGGCTTCAAGCCTCAAGCCTCAAGCCTCAAGCTTAGAATTGGAGTTGGTCGCAATGGTGACGGCCATGACGACGAAACATCTTCAGCAGCCTGGACGGCGAAACTCAAAGACCACGCAACAACGTTCCTGATCGGTCAAGCCGGTCTGCAGGCGACCACCGTTACGATGAAGCGGTTGGGACAGCGGATGCCGCTGCCGGAGCAACCGTCAATCCGCGCGAGCCGGGTAGCTGCAGCCCGAATACGCCACCTGGCAATCGCTCGCCGGCGCGAACTCGGCGGATTTTTCGCAACGTTGCAGACTCAGCCGCTCGGCTTCCTCGATGGTCGCCGCGCTCGCCGATGCCGCGCTCGCCAGTGCCGTGCCCGCGCCGTTATGCGCCACCGCGCCGCATTGGTTGGAATAGCTCTGCGCGATCGCGCAGTCGCCGCCGACGGCGCCGCGGCATTGCGCCAGCGCGATCGTTTCGGCGTCGTGCTTGCTCAGCTTTTCGAAAGCGACGCCAAACGTGTTGCCGCGGCCGGTGGCGATCGCGCCCCAGCGGTCGGACCATTCGATGCGTGGCTGTGCGACCCGCGTCTGGCCGACGGGCTGGCGTTCGCGCGGTCGCGACGCGGTGGCGCAAGACGTCTTCGTCGCGTTCGCGCCGCGTGGCGTGGCGCGCTGGCCCGGCGGGCAACTGGCCGCGATGGCGGAGCCGCCGATCGCGAGCCACAGGCCGAGCGTGCATAGAGATCGATGGTTCATGCGGCTGATCCCCTGGTTCGGTACGCGCATTCGTACGACATGCAACGGCGCGACGTTGGGCGAATGTAAGAACACAAACGCGGCTGGATCAACCACTAAAACCCCGAATGCACGCTCGCTGTCGAGTGTTCGCGTAAAAAAGATGCAGCATCTAATTCATCAGCGTGCCGTAAGCGCGCCGATCGAAAGCTGTCGACGACTCGATACGCAGCGCGTGGCGATTCACGAATGTGATGCAGGCCCGCGATTGCGCTACACCGCTGCGCCGCAACCGAAAATCGGCAAAAAACGCGATGTTCTCCGCATGTCTCAGGCGTGCGCGCTACGCCCGCGCGGTGGCGAATCATGTGCATGAATGCGTCGCATGCGTCGCGTCGTGAGCACACGTTCGGGATTCTGTGATCACTCTCAATGAACATTTCGAAGCACCGTTCGGAATCGCATGGACGCGGCCATCGCGCGGGCGCAGTGTCGATGGGCGTTCGGCGACGCCGGCGACACGCACGCAGCCCGAACGCCGCATTCCGGTGTTTTTTCCCAGATCGCTTCAACGCGTCGTCGCCCGCTCGGGCGGCGGTCCTTCGGCCTTTTCCAAGAGAACTCCCATGACCCGTCGCCATCTGCATATCGCCATCGCTCTCGCCATCGGCCTGATGCCGCTGCTTTGCGCCGCGCAAGCCGCGCCCTCCGCCGCCAAGGGTTTCGAACTCGATCTGGGCGGATTGCGCTTCGATCCGCTCACCAGCAAGCCGGTGCAGGCCGCCAGCGCCTGGGGCCGCACGCGCGCCGACGGCGACGACTGGCGCATGGTCCAGTTCACCGGGCCGGTGCAGCAGGCGTGGCTGGACGAGCTGCGTCGCGCCGGGCTGGAACCGGTGCAGTACGTGCATCCCTACACCTACATCGCCTGGGGCAAGCGCGACGCGCTCACCCGTCTGGCCGGGCAGCGCGAAGTGCGCTGGAGCGGCGATTTCCTGCCGGCGTACCGGGTCCAGAGCGAACTGCGCGAGGCCGCGCTGCAAAAGACCGCGACCGGTCCGGTGCAGGTCAACGTGATCAGCCGTCGCGGCAGCGCGCTCGGCGCCAGTCTGGCCAAGATCGGCATCGGCGATACCGGCCTGGGCGCGAAGATCGTCGACCGTCATCTGCAGACCCAGACCGTGCAATTGCCCGCCGATCAACTCGCCACGCTCGCGCAGACGCCGGGCGTGTACAGCGTGCAGAGCGTGCCCACCGACGGCGGCCTGCGCGGCGAGATGAGCAGCCAGATCAACGCCGGCAACGTCAACGCGAGCAATCTGGCGGTGCCGGGTTATCTGAGCTATCTCAGCACCGCGGGCGTCAACGGCACCGGCGTGATCATGGCCAACGTCGACGGCGGCATCCATCACACCCATCCGGATCTGGTCGCGCGCATGGCCGCGTGCACCGGCACCACCTGCGGCGGCAGCGCGAGCAGCGCGCACGGCACCCACACCGCCGCGATCATGGCCGGCGATGGCGCCTCGAACGTGCGCGCCACCGCGTCCACCGGCAGCTTCCTGCGCGGCCTGGGCGTCGCGCCCGGCGCGAAACTGGTCGAACAGCGCTATTCGCCGTTCTACACCCAGGCCGGCGGCATGCTGCTGCTGATGACGCAATCGGTGCGCAACCGCGCGGTGATTTCAGGCAACAGCTGGGGCCCGGCGGGGTCGCCGCGCGGCTACGACGGCGACACGCGCCAGGTCGATGTCGGCGTGCGCGACGCCGATCCCGATGCGCCCGGCGATCAGCCGCTGGCCTATGTGCTGTCGTTCATGAACGGCAACGGCGGCACCCAGAGCCAGGGTTCGCCCGACGAAGCCAAGAACACCTTCACCATCGGTTCGACCAAGGGCCAGACTTCGGCGACGGTGCAACTGGCGGCGATCAACGATCTGTCCAGCAACACCGCGCACGGCCCGGCGCTGGACGGCCGGCGCATTCCGGCGATGGTCGCGCCGGGCTGTTCGATCGATTCGGCCAACAGCGCGACCGGTCATGGCCTGATGTGCGGCACCAGCATGGCCTCGCCGCAGGTGGCCGGCGCCAGCGCCTTGTTCGTGCAGTACTACCGCAATCGTTTCGGCGTCGATCCCAGCCCGGCGTTGACCAAGGCCGCGTTCACCGCGGTCGCGCAGAACCTGGTCGGCAAACTCGATGCCGACGGCGGCACGTTGGCGACCGCGCCCGATAGCAAGCAGGGCTGGGGGCGGATGTTGATCGACCCGGTGCTGCGTCCGGCGCAGACGGTGCAGTACGTCGACCAGAGCCACGTGTTCAACAACACCGGCGAGAGCTGGACGCGCACCTTCACCGCCGCCGACCCGACCAAGCCGGTGCGGGTCATGCTGGTGTGGACCGACGCGCCCGGTCACGGCCTGGGCGGCACCACGCCGGCCTGGAACAACAACCTGGATCTGCGCGTGACCGCGGGCGGCAACACTTATCTGGGCAATGTGTTCACCAGCGCCGGCTGGTCGGCCACCGGCGGTGCCGCCGATGCGCGCAACAACGGCGAAGGCGTGTTCCTGCAGGCGGCGCAGCACGGCGGCAGCGTCAATGTCGTGGTGCGCGCGACCGATATCAATTCGAATGGACTGCCCAATGCCGGCGACGATACCGATCAGGATTTCGCGCTGGTCTGTTACAACTGCGCGGCGAGTTTGTAAGTCGGCGTAGCGGTTGCGTGGTGGATGCGATTGGCGACCCGGGTGGCGTGAGCTGCCCGGGTCGTTTCGTTACGTCGCAAGCCGCGTATCCGACTGTAGGAGCGGCGTGAGCCGCGACCGCGAAACCGCATTCACGTCGTAAGCCGCGACCGCGACATCCGGCCTGCGACGCGGGCGTGGTTTCGCGGTCGCGGCTTACGCCGCTCCTACAGGGGGGCTATCGGGACGACTCAGGCGGCCAAGGCCTGCTCGCGTTTGCGCGCGGCTTCCATGAACGACATCAGCAACGGCCGGCCCGGCAGCAATTCCGGAAAGCGATGATCGTGGAACTCCGGATGCCATTGCACGCCGACCACGAAACTCTCGCCGCGGCCGCGGATGCATTCGGGAATGCCGTCTTCCGACCACGCTTCCACCTCCAGGCCTTCGCCGAGGTTCTTGACGCCCTGGTGATGGATCGAATTGACCCGCGGGTCGGCGGCCTGCGGGTACAGCGAGGCCAGCCAGCCGTCCTCGCGCATGCGCAGCGAATGCGCGTGTTCGTCGTACTGCGCCGGGATGTAGTGCTGCGCGCGGGTCGCGCCGCCACCGACCAAGTCCTGGTACAGGCTGCCGCCGTGGGCGACGTTGATCAGCTGCATGCCGCGGCAGATGCCGAGCACCGGCTTGCCGGCGTCGATGAAGGCGCGCAGCAGATTCAATTCGAAGCGGTCGCGGTCCGGATCGGTGGTCATCAGCAGTTCGCTGGGCCGCTCGCCGTAGGCCTGCGGGTCGATATCGGCGCCGCCTTGCAGGATCAGTCCGTCCAGCGAACGCGCGTAATCGCGCACGGCCAGATCGGTGGCCTGGACCGCGCCGGTGGCGTCGACGGTGGGAATCATCACCACCAGCGCGCCGCTGGCCATGACCCAGTGGGCCATGGATTGCTCCAGGTATTGCAGGGTCTTGTTGCGGAAACCGTATTCGGGCGGCAGGTTGCGCATCAGGCGCGGCGACAGGCCGATCAGCAGTTTGCGGGCGGGAGCGGGCATGGCGAGGGTATCCAGAGCGAAGTCGGGTGACGCTTTGTAATCGGGCGCTTTGTACTCGGAACTGGGTGGCTCGGAATCAGATGATCCGTGGTCGGATGATTCGCGGGGCAGTCGGAGCAGGGCATGAACGAGGGGGCGAGGTCATGCGGCGGGCACGGTGGTATCCAGCAACCAATCGACCACATGCTTGAGCGCGTTGGCGCGGCTGGCGCCGTGCTGGCGTTGTTCGCGATAGACCTGCAACTGCGTATGCGCGCTGCTGCCGCGTTCGACGATCGCGTCCAGGGTTTTGAGTGCGTCGACACAATCCAGGGCCTGCGCGTCTTCGTGACACAGCGCGCGCAGGCGCCGCAGCTGCTCGATCGCCGGTTCGGTATTGCCCTGCGCGTCGAGGAAGCTCGCCTGCAGGCCGAAGCGCTTGGCCCGCCAACGGTTCTCGTCGATGATCCGGCGCGTGCTCGCATTGCACGGCGGCGCATCGGCCGGGCGCATCGCGATATGCCGCATCAGACAGCGGTACAACGCGGCGATCGCCACGCTGTCCTCGACCCGGGTGCAGGCGTCGGCGATGCGCAGTTCGACGGTGGGAAAATTTGGCGAAGGACGGATCGCCCACCACAGCGAGCGGGCGTCGCTGATCGCGCCGGCGCGCACGAGCACCGCGGCGAACGCGTCGTAATCGGCCTGGCCTTCGAAGAAATCCGGAATGCCGGTGCGCGGCCATTCGTCGTACATGGCCTGGCGGTAACTCATCAGCCCGGTGTCGAAGCGGTCCCAGAACGGCGAGGAGGTCGACAGCGCCAGCAGCAGCGGCAGCCACGGCATCGCCCGGTTCATCGCCTGCACGCGGTCGACATCGTCCGGCAGTTGCACATGCACGTGCAGCCCGCACACCTGGCTGCGCCGGGCGACGATCTGGAAATCCTCGACCAAACGACGGTAGCGCGGCTTGTCGGTATGGGTCTGTTCGCGCCACTGCCCCAACGGATGCGTCCCCGCCGCCAGCAGCGCCAGCCCATGATCGTGCGCCAGCGACGACAAGCCGCGCCGCAGTTCGCTGAGCTGCCGCTGGGCCTGGGCCATATCGCATTGCACCGGCGTGGCGATTTCGATCTGCGCCTGCAGCAGTTCGCTTTCGATCGATTCGCCGAGCTCGGCCCGCGCGCGCTTGAGCAGGCGGCCGGGCACCTGGGTCGCGAGCAGGCGCGAATGCGGGCGGACCAGGAAGAATTCTTCCTCGATGCCGAAGCTGTACTCGCATTGCGCGCTCATTGGAGCGCGCTCATGACAACAGGCTCATGGACGCGGCGTGCACAAACGCGGTGCTCAGCCGCTGCGCCGGAAATTGCGGTCGGTTCATTGGATTCATGTACCCAAGGTAGCGGCATGAATGTAAGAACCAGTTGAAGGCAGCCCGCTCGACCGCGATACCACGGCTGAAACCGACAGCGGCGAGCACTACCGGTGGCGGATGCGAATCGCGCAGCGACTCGGCAGCCCGCGGCGATTCAATCGCCGCCGAAGCTAAACGCCGCGCGTTCGTCCGCATCGAGCGCCGGCGTGGTCGCGCGCCCCGTCGCCGCCGATTCCACCGCCGCCTCCAGCACCGCCATCACCGCCAATGCCTGAGTCGGCGTCACCGGGTTGTCGCCGCGCTCGCGGATCGCATCGAAGATCGCCATGTAATAGCGGCGCTGATCGCCCGAGGGCGTGGTCAGCCGGCGCGAGCCCTCGCCGTCGTGGAAAATCAGGTCGTCGCCGTCGGCGCCCCAGCCCGGCGAACCGGGCACCACGCCGGCCAGCAACTGCGCTTCCTGCTGATCGGCGCGAGGTTTGACCAGGCTGCCGCGCTCGCCGTGCACGGTGAAACGCGCGCTGCCGCCGGCGGCGAGCATGCTCGCGTGCAGGATCACCCGGCGCTGGCCGTAGTCGAGCAGCACGTGCGCCCAGTCGCTGACCTGGCCGTCGCGGCGTTGCGTGGCCAGGCTGGCGACGACGCGCTCGGGCAGGCCGAACAATTGCAGCGCCTGGTCGACCAGATGCGGCCCCAGGTCCCACCACACGCCGGTGCCGGGCCCGGCCTGTTCGCGCCAGCGTTCGCGCACCTGTGGACGGAAGCGGTCGATATGCGATTCGAAATGCACGACCTGACCGAGCAGGCCGTCCTCGATCGCCTGCTTGACCCCGAGGTAGTCGCTGTCCCAGCGCCGGTTGTGGAACACCGACAGCACCCTTCGATGCTGCCGCGCCAGCGCGATCAGTTCGCGCGCTTGCGCCATGTCCAGGGTGAACGGCTTGTCGACCACCACGTGCTTGCCGGCCGCGAGCGCGGCGCGCGCGAGCGGGGCGTGGCTGTCGTTCGGGGTGGCGATCACCACCAGTTCGACGCGCGGATCGGTGGCGGCGGCGAACGGGTCGTCGACCACGCTCATGTACTGGTAATCGGCGTGGACCTTGGCCGGGTCGCGCGAGCCGACCACGCCCAGCGACAGGCCGGGCGTGGCGGCGATCAACGGCGCATGGAAGGTCTTGCCAGCGAAGCCATAGCCGATCAAGGCCACACGGACGGGAGCGGGCGCGCTCATGCTGCGAACTCATGCGGGGGATGGCACACCTTGCCGGATCGCGGCGCGCGCGGCCAGCACCGCATGCGGCCATCACCATTCATGAGGCCACTTTGCCGAAGCGGGCGCGGATCGGGTAACAATTCACCGATTCCCCCAATCGGATGTCTCGATGAGCGCAGCCGCACCGGCCTCGGCCCCGGCCCCGAGCAACTCCCCGGCCCGCGTGCTGTTCGCGAGCCTGATCGGCACCACCATCGAGTTCTTCGATTTCTACATCTACGCCACCGCCGCGGTGCTGGTGTTTCCGAAGCTGTTCTTCACCAGCGCCGACCCGGGCACGGCGGTGCTGCAGTCGCTGGCGACCTTCGCCCTGGCCTTCATCGCCCGCCCGGTCGGCGCGGCGGTCTTCGGCCATTACGGCGATCGCATCGGGCGCAAGGCGACCCTGGTCGCGGCCTTGCTGACCATGGGCCTGTCGACGGTCGCGATCGGCCTGCTGCCGACCTACGACAGCATCGGCATTCTCGCGCCGGCGCTGCTCGCGCTGTGCCGGTTCGGCCAGGGTCTGGGCCTGGGCGGCGAATGGGGCGGCGCGGTGCTGCTGGCGACCGAGAACGCGCCGCCCGGCAAGCGCGCGTGGTACGGCATGTTTCCGCAGCTCGGCGCGCCGATCGGTTTCTTCCTGTCGACCGGCATCTTCCTGCTGCTGACCGACACGCTCGGCGACGAAGCCTTCTTCGCCTGGGGCTGGCGGATTCCGTTCCTGGCCAGCGCGGCGCTGGTGTTCGTCGGCCTGTGGGTGCGGCTGCGGATCAACGAGACCCCGGCGTTCCAGCGCGCGATCGACCAGCACGAGCGGGTCAAGCTGCCGATGCTGCAGGTGCTGCGCAATCATCCCGGCGCCCTGATCGCCGGCACCTTCGGCGCCCTGGCGACCTTCGTGCTGTTCTATCTGATGACGGTGTTCGCGTTGAGCTGGGGCACGTCGAAGCTGGGCTATGCGCGCGAACAATTCCTGCTGCTGCAACTGGGCAGTGTGGTGTTCTTCGCCATCACCATTCCGCTGTCGGCGCTGTTCGCCGATCGTCGCGGCCGGCGCCTGGCGATGATCCTGTCGACGGTGGCGGTGATCGGCTTCGGCATCTTCTTCGCGCCGTTGTTCTCGACCGGCAGCGCCTGGGGCACCTTGCTGTTCCTCGGCCTGGGCCTGGGCATCATGGGCCTGACCTACGGTCCGCTCGGCACGATCCTGGCCGAGATGTTCCCGACCGCGGTGCGTTATACCGGCGCCTCGCTGGCGTTCAACCTCGCCGGCATTCTCGGCGCGTCGTTCGCGCCGTGGATCGCGACCCAGTTGGCGAATCGGTATGGCTTGGCCTATGTCGGCTATTACCTGGCCGCGGCAGGGGCGTTGACCTTGATCGCGCTGTTGATGGTGCGCGAGGACGACTCGCACTGACCTCGCCATTCATCGCGCCTGGCGGGTCCCGTTCCTGAAACGGGGCTGTCGCGTCAAGCCGGATTGGCGAACATCAACACGGCAGGTCCGGTCGCGATCGCGGGGACGGGTTCAATCGTCCTTCTTGTAGACGTGCTTGGTCGCGCGCACTCCCTTGGGGAACAGCTTGCGCACCCAGCCGCGCAGCAGCGCGTCCGCGCGCAGCACCCGGTCGCGCAGCGGCTGCTCGGGGCGGCCGCGGAACGAGGTCGGATGGAAGTAATCGCCCGCACCGACCGGATGATCGGAAAAATAATAGTTGGACACGCAGCAACGCGGCCGATCGGTGGTATTGGCCGACACCGAATGCCAGGAATGCTGGTTGGTCACCATCACCGCCAGCCGGTTGAAGCGGCTGACGATGGTGTTGGCCTCGCCGTCGGGGCCGTCGGGCCACAGTTCCAGATTGGCGCCGTTGGCCTGTTCCCAGTCCGGGCTGACGTAATACAGCAGATTGAGGACGCGGTAACGCTCGCGATCCTTGTCGTGGGAGTTGTCCAGGTGCGGATTGAGGAAGTGGCCCTGGCCCATGACCGAAATCCCGCCCGCGTACAGATGCGCGTCGGGGTACAGCGAGCGCAGCCCGGTGATCGCGCGGATGGCTTCCAGCACGCCCGGCTGCTGGAACGCGAACACGATTTCCTCCAGCAACGGATCGTGCTGATCCATCTGCGCCGATACGTATTTGAGTTCGCGCAGATTCTTGCGCAGCATCATTTTCGAGGCCGGCGGAAACGCGCCGAAGATGCGCGTGGCGAGTTCGGGCGGCAACAGATCGTCGATGACGAAATGATGGATCGGCGCGGCGTCGTGCCACTGCTGGGTGAGTTGCTGGGCCTGCTCTTCGAGCTTGCGCTCGATCAAGGCGCCGATCTGGACGCGATCCATAAGCTTGCTTGCCGCTGAAAGGGGGACGAAACAGGGCGGATTCTAACCGATGCGCCTCGCCCGGGGCGCCGCGGGGGATCCGAGCCGAACGATGCTGCGCGGGATTGGTGCGGTTTATGCGTTTATTCGCATGCGCGTGGGGTGAATGATGCGGGGCCTTGTGCGAGGGCTTTTAGGCGCACGTGGGGGCTTGACCGTGCTTGGCTAGTGTGACGGCCCGGTTGATTTGCCAGGATTTGCGCGATTCGGGGCGTCGCCGCGGTCGCGGCGCGCGCGGTGTCGGGGCCATCGGGGGGCGACGTGCCGCACCCGGTCGTTCCGGTGCCTGCCTGTCTGGCGTTGTCGGGTTTGCCAGCCGAATCGGTAATCGATCGCGCGGTGGCGACCGTGCCGCGTGCGACGAGAGACGGGTCAGTCGGCGCCGCCCGCGCCGCCGCGTTCGCGCGATGGCGCGGCCGCCGATTCTAGCTGGGTCAGTTCGAGCTGGGTCAGATACAGGCGCAGGTCGAATTCGAGCTGGTGATAGTGCGGGCTCATGTGCTCGCACAGCTGATAGAAGCTCTTGTCGTGATCGCGATGCTTGAGATGGGCCAGTTCGTGGACCGCGATCATCTCCAGGAACTCGGCCGGCGCATCGCGGAACAAGGTGGCGATGCGGATCTCGCGCGCGGCCTTGAGCCGGCCGCCGTGGTTGCGCGAGATCGCCGTGTGGGTGCCCAGCGCATGCTTCACCACATGCAGCTTGTTGTCGTAGATGACCTTGTTGAGCGGCTCGGCCTTGCGCATGTAGCGCTCCTTGATCGCGACCACGTACTCGAACAAGGCTTTGTCGTCGCGCACTTCATGGCTGGCGCTGTAGCGGTTGCGCAGTACCTCGGCCAGCCGCCCGCTGTCGATCAGCGCGCGGACCTGGTCCATCACGCGCTCGCCGTAGCCGCGCAGGTAGCGAAGTTCGTCCATGCGCGAACGATACGGCATCGGTGTGGCTGGGGGCGAGACGGGACGCCGAGACGGGTCGAATATTCCGTCATACACGACATCCCGCCGCGCTTTTGGCTCCCTCTCGCGCTTGCGGGAGAGGGCCGGGGTGAGGGCCGCAACTCAGCAGCGCTTCACACTCAAGGAAAATACTCCACCCGCAACTTCGCACTAGCCCCGCGATCGATCCACAGATAATTCGTAGCCCCCGGCAACTGCTCGAACCGCAGCCGCAACTGCGTGCGCCCGCCGCGATTGATCGCGCCCAGGCCCGCTACATTGAACACGCCGCTGCTCTGCGTCCCGCCGGTAAAACGCGCCAGTTCGGCGACCGCCGGAGCATCCGTCGCCGCCGCATAATCGCCGGCCTCGATCGCGCAACCGCCGAAACACCCGTTGCGCACGTCGATCAGCAGGCGATTGCCGGCCGGCTGATTCCACGGATCGCCATAAGCACTGCGGTACGCGACGCTGAGCGAGGCCGACACGATCGTCGCGCCATCGGGCAGGGCGGCGGTGTCGAACGACAGCACGCTGCGGTTGAACTTGCCGTCGGTGCCGCGGCCGAGCGCGAGGCCCAGGCTGGCTTCCAGAGTGCCCACCGCCGGTGCACCGCCATCGGCGTTGGCCTTGACGTAGCCATCGTTGGCGTCCTCGTTGTCGAAGATCGCGACCTGCGGCGGGCCGCTGGTGCCGCCGCTGACGGTGACGTGGACCGCCGCCGAGGTCGCGGTGTTGCCGGCGATGTCCTCGGCGCGCGCCTGCAGGGTGTGCGCGCCGTTGCTGGCGCTCGCGCTGTTCCAACTGGCGGTGTAGGGCGCTTGCGCATCGCTGGCGATCAACGCGCCGTCGAGCAGAAAGTCGACCCGTTCCACGCCCGCATCGTCGGTCGCGTCCGCGCTGAGCGCGACCGTGCCGCTGACCGCCGCGCCGTCGACCGGCGCGGTCAGCGCGACCTGCGGCAGGGTCGCGTCGAGATCGTCCAGGCCCCAGAAGCGGCCGATGTAATAACTCGAACAGATATTGACGTCGAGCACATACGCGCCGGCGCTGCCGCACTGGCTTTCGCCCGTGCCCGGATCGACCGGGGTGCCGTGGCCCATGCCGGTGATGGTGTAGGTTTCGACCCGCGCGCGGCCCTGCGCGTCGCGATAGACCTTGTGCGGATAACCGGCGACGCTGTCCTCGACATCGGCGAGCTGATCGATGCCATGCACATTGGTCCATTGCTGCAGGCTTTCGCTCGCATTGGCCGGACGCACCACATAATCGGCGTCGCCGTGCCAGATCGATACGATCGGCCACGGCCCGGTGTGGCTGCTCGCGGCGCGGACCTTGTCGCCCCATTGCGCCGGGGTGAGGTCGCTGCCGGGCGACATGCAACTGAACGCCGCGCTCGAACCGGTCGCGCAGCGATACGCAATGCCGGCCACGATCGCGCCGCCGGCGAAGACTTCGGGATAGGTCGCCAGCATCACCGCGGTCATCGCGCCGCCGGAGGACAGGCCGGTGACGTAGACGCGATCGGTGGCGCTGCCGTGATCGGCGCGCATCTTGTCGATCATCTGCTTGATCGACAGCGCTTCGCCCTGGCCGCGCGTGGTGTCGCCGGTTTCGAACCAATTGAAGCAGGCGCTGGAATTGTTGGCGCTCTGCTGCTGCGGCAGGACCACGGCGAAATGCCAACGCTGCGCCAGCAGTTCCCAGCCGGTCTCGGCGTCGTAACTCGCCGCGCTCTGCGAACAGCCATGCATCGCGACCACCAGCGGCGCATTCGCCGGCAGGTCCGGCGGCACGTACTTGAACATGCGCAGATTGCCGGGGTTGCTGCCGAAGCCGGTGACTTCGGTCGAGGCCTGCGCCGCGCCGACGCCGCACAGCGCGAGCGTCACTGCGATCAGCGACGGATACAGCGATACGGTACGAACCCTGCTCAGGCGAACGGACATGCGATCGACTCCCCAGGCCGGCAGCGATTCCGGCGTGGCCGCAGTGGGCCACCGCGCGGCAGCGCGCGCCATCGTCCGATGGGGCACATTGCGCCGCAGCAATCGCCTGCGCGCATTGCGGCGTGGACTTGAGCGATGCGGCCGCGCTGCGTAGGCTGGCGGTCCCGTCGTAGCCCTGAGCCTCGTTGAATGCACTATCTGCCCGACGATGCGTTCTGGGTCACGTCCGGGCTGCCGTTTCGTGTCCTGGGCCGGCCCGAATTCCTGGCCAACATGGATCTTGCCGGACAACAGCATGCGCAGGAACTGGCCGAATATCCGCAACGCCAGTACGACGCGTTGGAACAGCACTACCTGAGCCTGCGCGGCATGGCCGCGCTGGACCTGTGCCTGCTGCACGACCTGTTGTTCGAACTTACCTACGAGCAATTGCTGGCCGGTGCGTGGTTCGCGGCCTTGTCGCCGCATCCACTGTATGAGCCGTTGCTGCGCGAGGCGCAGGCGCGAGTGCTGAACGACGAGCGTTATCAGCGCGGTCAGGCGCGGTTGCTCGCCCTGGCCCTGGCCGCTTACGAGGAATCAGATGCTGTCGGCGATGCGGGTTCGGACGCGTCGTGCATGCAACGCATCCGCGAAGCGCTCGCCCCGCTACCCAAGCCGATGGTGCTGCTGCGGCTCATGCCGACGCCGGAGCAGTTGCAGCGGCTTCAAGAGGACCGCCAACGGGTCGGCCAGATCTACCGTCGACACGGCGCGCAAGCGGCACGCGATGCGATACCGGGAACGCTGACTGGTTTTTTCAAGCTGAGCCATGCCGCCTGGCGACGCCTTGGCTATCCCAGCATGGAGCGGTATCTGCAAGGCGGTCGCGCGACGCCATGAGCGTCGCCGGTCGATCGATCAGAAACTCGACAGCCCGCTCGCCTCGCTGAAGCGATACCACAGCTTGCGCCACTGCGATTCGTCGGCGTAACGCGGATAGTCGGCGCTGATGCCGCGGCCGTCGCCGTTGCTCCAGCTTTGTTCGAAGTAAGCCGCGGCCTGGCGCGCGACCGGCGCGTCGGATTCGGCGACCACGCGCGCGCTGCTTTCCAGGTTGTAGTCGTCGAGGTTGCGGCGGGTGTAGTTGGCCGAGCCGGCGATCAGTTCGATGCCGCCGTCGCGATCGCTGCGCAGCAGCAGCTTGGCGTGGCATTGCTCGCCGTGGGTGTCGCACCAGCGCAGCGGCACGCCGGCCGCGTGCAGTTCGGATGCGACCTGGCGATTGGGCACGCCGTTCTTCTTGCGTCCGAACGCGTCCTCGTTCGGATCGAGCAGCACGCGCACGCCGACCCCGCGCTTGTGCGCGGCGATCACCGCATCGATCAGGCGGCGATGGGAGAAATAGAACACCGCGATATCGATCCGGTCGCCGCCGTGGGCGCCGTCGATCGCCGCCTGCATACCGTCGCGGATCTTGGCTTCGGTCAATACCTGCACGCGCGGCGCCGAGGTGGTGTCGACGATGCTGTCGGGCGGCACCGAGGTCGGCAGGCCCTGCGGCCACGACCCGCCCGACAGCGCGACCACCGCGCGTTCGCTCGCGAGCAGATCGAGCGCGGCCGCTCCGCTGAAGCGCAATGCGACATTGCCGTGCAGGCTGCTGGCGTCGTGCGGATTGGCCGAGGCGACCAGCGCGGTCCAGGTCTGGCCCTGGTCGACCACCAAGGTCTTGCGATGATTCGCATTGAGATTGAGCAAACTCAGCCAACTGCGCAGGGTGACCTTGCCCGGCCCGAGCGGATTGGCGATCCAGCCATCGCGATCGTTGTTGCCGGCCCAACTGCAGCACAGGTGCCACAGCCCCGACCAGGCCGGATTGGGCGCGCGCAGGCGGCGCAGGTCGGTAATCACTACTTCGACTCCGGCCGCGCGCAAGGCATCCAGCCGCGGCGATGGCAGGCCGCCGTAGACGGTGTTGATCGGATCGGTGATCAGCACCGCATGCAATTGCGGCACGGCGCGTTTGCGCGCGATCAACGCGTCGGTGAGCTGCTGGCTCAGCTTGCGGTACTCGACATCGCCGCCCTGACTGCCGAAGTCGTTGAACAGGAACTGGTCGGCGACGATCACCCGCTGAGCCTGGCCGATCAGGCGCAGGGTTTCGTCGAATACCTGCTGGTCGCTGTGGCGCTGTTTGGCCGCGTCGACCCAGGTGATGTCGGTCAGCAGGGCCACGTCGGTGGCGCTGCGCAGCGGGCCGGCCTGGCTGAGCCCGGGCGGCAGCGGCTTGTAG
Source organism: Lysobacter sp. Soil_N_51 (assembly GCF_057655755.1). Classification (NCBI taxonomy): domain Bacteria; kingdom Pseudomonadati; phylum Pseudomonadota; class Gammaproteobacteria; order Lysobacterales; family Lysobacteraceae; genus Lysobacter; species Lysobacter sp. Soil_N_51. The sequence continues at coordinate 70,869 of NZ_JBDGLR010000011.1, forward strand.
ACCTGGTAGGTGCCCATCGCGATCCAGGCCACCAGCAGCAGCGCGATCGCGCGCTTGAGCCAGCGACGAAGGCGGCGCGGCGGCGGGGAGTCGGTGGCGGAAACGTCTTCTGACATGGGGCGATACGGCGACGGATGGGGACGGGCATTGTCGCAGCCGCGTGCCGCGCGCGCCTGCCCGGACTGAACCGCGTCGGCGTTCGCCGCGACAATCCTGCACCGGCGCCACAAATCGGTCATGTCGCCCGCCTAGGCTGGCGGGATGGACATCCTGATGCTGTCTGACGTGTACTTCCCGCGGGTCAACGGGGTGTCGACCTCGATCCGCACCTTCGCCCAATCGCTGACGCGCATGGGCCACTCGGTGACCCTGGTGGCGCCCGACTACGGGCCGGGCAGCGGCCAGGAACAGCACGACAGCGCCGAGTTCGAGATCATCCGGCTGGGGTCGCGGGTGATCTTCTTCGATCCCGAGGACCGGTTGATCCGCGCGCCGGAATTGCGCCGGATCCAGCCGCAACTGGCGCGCCGGCATTGGGACGTGATCCACATCCACACCCCGTTCCGCGCCCACGGCCTGGGCGTGCGCCTGGCTGCGCAGACCGGGCGGCCAACGGTGGAGACGTACCACACCTATTTCGAGGAATACATCGGCCACTACCTGCCGTGGGCGCCAGCGCCGCTGCTGCGGATGGTCGCGCGCAAACTCTCGCGGGTGCTGTGCCACGGTGTCGATCATCTGATCGTGCCGACCGCGCAGATGGTCGAGGTGCTCGATCGCTACGGCATCCGCACGCCGTCGACGGTGCTGCCGACCGGGATCGACCTGAGCGAGTTCGCGCGCGGCGACGGCGCGCGCTTCCGCGCCGAGCACGGCATCGCCGGTCGTCCGACCGTGGTCACGGTCAGCCGGCTCGCGGTCGAGAAGAACATCGCGTTCCTGCTGCTGGTGGCCAAGCGCCTGCTCGGCGAGTTCCCCGAACTGATGTTTGTCATCGCCGGCGAAGGCCCGGACGCGGAACGGCTCAAGCGTCTGTCGAAGGAGCACGGCCTGGAACGCAACGTGCGTTTCTTCGGCAATCTCGACCGCCGCACCAGCCTGCTCGATGCCTACCGCGCCGGCGATGCGTTCGTGTTCGCTTCGCCGACCGAAACCCAGGGACTGGTGCTGATCGAAGCGATGGCGCTGGGCGTGCCGATCGTATCGACCGCGGTGATGGGCACCGCGACCGTGTTGCGCGGCGCGCGCAGCGCGGTGGTCAGCGAGGACAACGTCGAGGCCTTCGCCGAGCACCTCGCCACGGTGTTGCGTTCGCCGCAACTGCGCGCGCAGCTGTCCGCGGCCGGTCCGGTGGATGCGCGGGCATGGAGCACCGAAGGTTTGATGGAGCAGGTGGTGGCGCTGTATCAGCGCCTGGCGCAGGCGAAGTCGCTGCCGCGGCCGGTGGCGGCGGATGCGCCCGAGATCGCGGGCTGATTGAGCGGGCGGGGCGCGGGCGAAACGTTCCGTGGACCAAGGGCGCAGCTGCTTTTGGCGGGATCGCTTTTGTCCGAATCGTTCTTGAGTGCGGGCTTTGTTGTATCGACCGTGGCGCCGCCGCTTTTTTCCGACGCGGCGAGCGTGGTGCCGGTCGTGCCTAAGCAGGGCAGCAAGCAGCGAACTTTCTTTGGATTTTTTAGCTCTAGCTTTTGCTCGAGCTTGAAGCCGCGCAGTTCATTCAGCGCTGCGAAGTCACGGGCTCGCGTTAGTAAACGCACACCCGAAGGGCGGCGTGCAGGATGCACGCCGTGCGCCACCGGGACATGGATGTCCCGTGTGGCGCATGCCCGCGTATGCAACGCACTCGCGGGCTCTTGATTCACAAAAAGCGTTTTTCTTTGGTTACCTTTCTTTTGTCGCTTTTGACAAAAGAAAGTAACTCGGCCGCTTGCGGACGAAAGCTGTTGATCCTGCCTTCGGTTTCAAAGCTTCAAAGCTGAAGCTAGATCAAAAGCTTCCGCCACTAAAGCGGCGGGTCACTTTCTTTTGTCTAAAGCAACAAAAGTCCGCCTGGATTCCCTTCGGTCAAAAGGTAACCAAAGAAAAATGCTTTTTTGTGAGTCAAGGGCCCGCACGATCGTTGCTTGCGCGGGCATGCGCCACACGGGACATCCATGTCCCGGTGGCGCACGGCGTGCATCCTGCACGCCGCCCTACGGGTGTGCTGTTGCTAACGCGAGCTCGATGCTTCGCAGCGCTGGATGAATTGCAAGACTTCTGGCTCAAGCTTAAGCCTCTTCGCCCATCTGTAGGAGCGGCGTCCTACTGGAGTGCCTTCGATCACAAGCCGCGACTGCGGGAATAAAGCCTCATCAACCGCGAGGTCCGCGACCGACCTCAAACCGCCGCGACCCGTACCCGCGCCGCCAACATCAACCCCAGCAGCGCCAGCGCGAAAGCGATCGCGAACCCGCACAGATAAGCCAGCGTGTGCGACGTGCCCAGCAACGCCGCGAACAGCGAACCGCCGACTGCCAGCGCGGTCGCCGTGTAGATCGCATCGCCCAAGTGCAGCGCCGACGAGTTCACCCCCTGTTGTTCGGGCGGCGACAGTTCCAGCATCAGTACCGACAAGGTCGGATAGATCAGGCCCATGCCGAGCCCGGACAGCACCCAACCGGCGACGCCGATCGCGAGCGGAGTGCGCGGCCAGATCAAGGCGGCGATCGCGATCACGCCGAGCGCGAGCATCGCCATGCCGGCTTGCAGGAACCGCTGCGGCGCGCGCGTGTCGGTGCTGCGGCCGCGATACCACGAGCCGGTCGACCAACCGATCGCGCCGAGGGTCAGCACCAGCCCGGCCCAGGTCGGCGACAGCCCACGCTCCTGCGACAACAGCAACGGGATATAGGCTTCGCTGAGAAAAAAACCGCCTGCGGCGATGCCGCGCAGCGAGACCACGGCCGGCAGGCCGCGCGCGGCGCGCAGCGCGCCGACCGGCAGCAGCCGCGATGCGGCCCAGCCGAGCAGCGCGATTGCCGGCAGCAGCCAAGCCAGCGCGGACCAGCCGCGTTGCTGCCCGCCGTAGTGCAGAGCGAGCAGGCTGGCGGTGGTCAACAACGCCCATAACAGGCGGGTGCGTTGCTGGCCGGCGCTGTGTGTCGCCTCATGCGTCGCCGACGGGCCCAGCCCGCGCAGCGACGGCAGCACCAGCCAGGCCGCGAGCACCGCCACCGCCGGCACCGACAGGAACACCCAGCGCCAGCCGAGGTGTTCGACGATCGCGCCGCTGATCGCCGGGCCGACCACCGCCGGCACCGCCCAGGCCGCGGCGAACGCGACGAACACCTTGACCCGCAGCGCGACCGGATAGACCCGGCCGACCACCACGTACAGCGCGACCGAGATCAATCCGCCGCCGAAGCCCTGGACCACGCGGCCGGCGATCAAGGCGAGCATCGATGGCGCCAGCCCGGCCAGGATCAGGCCCAGCGCGAACCAGGCGATGCCGTGGCGCAACGGCGCGGCCGGGCCGCGCGCATCGGCCCAGCGACCCGCGGCGACCATGCCGACCACGCTGGCGGCGAGGGTGCCGCCGAACGCGAGCGCGTACAGCGGCAAGCCGTCGAGCGCGCGCGCGACCGTCGGCATCGCGGTGGTCACGGCGAGGGCTTCGAAGGCGACCAGCGCGACCAGGGCGACCGCGCCGAGGCTCAGGCCGCGGTAGCGCGGCGCGAACAGGCTGTCGGTGGCGTCGGCCGGGTCGGCTGCGATGTTGGAGACCTCGCGCTCGTCGGCGTTTTCGTCGGAGTGTTTGATGGAACGGGTTTCCTGCAAGGATGGATTGGCGGCCACGCAATCGTGCGCGAAAGAATTCTGCGCGAAGCAATCCTGCGCGGAATCTTGGCTGGACCGGGCTGCAGCCCCGACGCGCGGAGACTCGGACGCGCGACGACCCTCGTCGCCAGCCGGCGTCGGACGATCCGCCATCATGAGCCGAGTGCTTTCCATGCCGGCGGCCTCAGCCGTTACCGCCCGATCGGGCAAAGGATGCTGTCGCTCGGGGCCGCTCGACCGCGGAAGACGCTCCAGACCCGATGTGACCGCTCCGCCTAGCCAGCAGTTGTTCGTCGGACATCGGGACTGGAGCGCCTTCCGCGGTCGAGCGCGAAGACGGCGATGCGGCTGCGATCTTCATGCGCAGAATCTCAACGCCAACGGCGCATACACCATCAGCACGACCTTGCCGCGTCCGGGCCCGCGCTCGACCGCGCGATGCGCTTCGGCGGCGCGGGTCAGCGGAAACATCTCGCGCACATGCACCAGCAGGCCGTGGCGTTCATGCATCGCGACCAGTTCGGCCAGGCGCGCGCGGCTGCGCTGGCCGCGCACGATCCGCAGGCCGAGCCGGCGCGCGCGCGGCGAATCGCACAAGGTCGCGATGCGACCGGGATCGCCGCACAGCGCGAGCCAGTCGTCGAAGCGATCGACGCCGAGCGCATCGAACACCGCGTCCACGCCGTCGGGCGCCAGCACCCGCGCTTGCGCGATGCCGCGGTGATCGTCGTCGATCGGCTGCGCGCCGAGCGCGCGCAGGTAGTCGTGATCGGCCGCCGCGGCGCTGCCGATCACCGACAGGCCCCAGGCGCGCGCGAGCTGCACCGCGACGCTGCCGATGCCGCTGGCCGCGCCATGGATCAGCACACGCTCGCCGGGTCGCAGTCGCAGATCGCGCAGCGCGTTGAGCGCGGTCTGACCGGTCGAGGGCAGGGCGCCGGCCACTGCCCAACTCATCGTGACCGGTTTGTGGACGACCTGATCGGCGCGCACGGTCAGCACTTCGGCGTAACTCATCGCCACCGCCCAGCCCATCACCTCGTCGCCGGGCGCGAACGCGTCGACTCCGGCGCCGACCTGATCGACGACGCCGGCGAATTCGTTGCCGAGCCGGCGCGGGAACGCCAGGGTCTGGACGTCGCAGGATTCGCCGTCGCGGCTCAGGCCGCTGCGCGCGGCGATGTCGCCGGGCCGCACCCCGGCCGCGCGCACCCGCACCCGGATCTCGCCGGGCCCGGCCTGCGGCATCGGCAATTCGATCGCATGCAGCACCTCGGGCGCGCCGTATCGGTCGAATACGACGGCCTTGACGTGGCTGGCGTGCGCGGAACTATCGGGTGGATGTGGAGCGGCGTGCGGGGTGGCCATGGCTTGACGTCGAAACAGGTCGAAGCGCACGATAAAACCTCAACATTGGTTAAGGTCAAGCCCTGGGCGGACCCGCATGAACATGGAACTCACCGTAGGCCAGGTGGCCGAACGCTCCGGCGTGGCGGTATCGGCCTTGCATTTCTACGAAGCCAAGGGCCTGATCCACAGCCTGCGCACCGCCGGCAACCAGCGCCGCTACAGCCGCGACACCTTGCGCCGGATCGCGGTCATCCGCGTCGCCCAGCGCGTGGGCATGCCGCTGGCGACGATCCGCGAAGCGCTCGACACCTTGCCCGGATCGCGCGCGCCCACGCGCGCGGACTGGGTGCGGCTGTCGGCGGCGTGGAAGGACGAGCTCGAACAGCGCATCGCCAACCTGAGCCTGATGCGCGACACCCTGGACCAGTGCATCGGCTGCGGTTGCCTGTCGATCGACCGTTGCCGCCTGGCCAATCCGGACGACACCTGGGGCGAGCAGGGCTCGGGCGCGCAGCGTTGGGCGGCGGCGTTACAGCAGGCCAAGCCACGGCGCGGCGGCAAGCGCGCGGAGTAGGGACTGTGCATGTTGTGGCGGGCTGAGCGCTCGCGATAACCAAGATCGGTTCGGCGCGCGCCTGGATGCCGGCGTCGCTGCCGTCGTTACGGCCAAGTCGCGTGGCGTACCATGAGCGCTTCCCTCCGCACGACGAAATCGCCATGACCCTTTCGATGTACTCCGCCAGCGTACCGGTGCTCACGCAGATGCTCGGCAGCCTCGCCGAGATCCTCGCCAAGACCGAAGCCCACGCCGGCGAACACAAGATCGACCCCGACGCCTACCTGCAGGCGCGTTTGTTCCCCGACATGTTTCCGCTGCTGCGCCAGGTTCAGATCGCCTGCGACTTCGCCAAGGGCGTCAGCGCGCGCCTGGCCGACGTCGAAGTGCCGGTGTACGACGACAGCGAGCGCAGCTTCGCCGAACTGCAGGCGCTGATCGCCAAGACCATCGACTTCGTCGGCAGCCTGGAACCGGCGCTGTTCGAAGGCGCGCAGGACCGCGAAATCGTGCTGCGTCCGGGCACGCCGAAGGAGCGCCGTTTCGGCGGCGCCGATTACCTGGTCCATTACGGCCTGCCGCAGTTCTTCTTCCACGTCACCACCACCTACGCGATCCTGCGCGGCAACGGCGTCAACATCGGCAAGCGCGATTTCATGGGCAAGTACTGATTCGACACGTACTGAACCAAGCCGGCCGCGGCGCCGTTCCGGCGTCGCGGTCTCTGCCAGCGCGGGTCGATCTGCCGCGCACGCTCAGCTCAGTTCCAACAGCTCCTCGAGCGGCTGCGGTTCGCAGGCTTGGCCGTTACGCATCTTCACGATCCGGTCGGCGAAACGCATCGCGCTGGAGCGGTGCGCGACGATCAATGCGGTCGCGCCTTCGCGCTTGCACCAGGCGTAGACGGTGTCGTGGATGCGTTCCTCGGTCAACGAATCGATGCCCGACGTGGCCTCGTCGAGAATCAGGATTCTCGGCCCGCGCAGGAACGCGCGGGCCAGCGCGATCCGCTGCCGCTGTCCGCCGCTGAGCATCACCCCGCGTTCGCCGATTTCGGTGTCGTAGCCCAGCGCGAGCGAACCGATGAATTCATGCGCGGCCGCCGAATGCGCGGCCTGCTCGACTTCCGCGTCGGTCGCTTCCAGTCGGCCGTAACGGATGTTTTCGCGAATCGTGCCGCCGAACAGGAAAACGTCCTGCGAGACCAGGCAGACCTGTTTGCGCAGCCAGTCCAGCGACAGATCGCGCAGGTCGACGCCGTCGATCAGCACCCGCCCCTGACAGGGGTCGAACAGACGTGGCAGCAGATGCACCGCGGTGGTCTTGCCGCAGCCGCTTTCGCCGGCCAGCACCACGATTTCCCCGCCGTCGACCGACAGATCGAAGTCGTGCAGGATCGATTGCCCGGGCAGATGCCAGAAGCCGACCCGCTCGAACTGCACATGGCCGCGGATGGACGCCGGCACCACCGGATTCGCCGCTTCCTGGATCGACGGGGTCAGCGACATCAGTTCGAACACGCGCGAGGACGCGCCGGCCGACTGGCTCAGGTTGCTGTACAACTGGGCGAAGCCGGAGAACGCCTGGGTCATGTTCTGGGTGTAGAACAAAAACGCGACCAACTGGCCGGCGCTTATGTCGCCGGCCAGCAACTGCACGCCGCCGTACCAGAAGATCGCCACTGTGCTCAGCGAGGCGAGCAGGCCGATGCAGGCGCGGAACCACACGCCGATTTCGATCGAGCGGGTCGCCTGGCTCAGCAGGATGTCCAGCGATCGGCTGTAGCGGTCGGCTTCGTGCGGCGGACGCGACAGGGTCTTGACCACGGCGATGCCGGAAATCGATTCGTGGGCGATCGCCGAGGCCTGGGCGCGATCGCTCTGCACGCGCTTGGCCGAGGCCTGCAAGGCATCGCCGAAGCGGCGCGACAGGACCGTGCTGGTCGGTGCGAGCAGCAACAGCACCAGGGTCAGGCGCCAGTTCAACATCGCCATCATCACCATTGAACCCACCAGCAAGGAGAGTTGGTTCAACAGGCTGACCGCGGTGTCGGTGACCGCGCTGCGGATCGCCGCGGTGTCCAGGTTCAGGCGCGAGGACAGGTCGCCGACTTTCTGCTTGTGGAAGAAATCCAGGTCCAGTTTGAGCAGGTGCGCGAACAATCGCTTGCGCAAGTCCAGCACCAGGCGTTCGCCGGTGCTGTCGAGCAGATAGCTGCCGATCGCGCTGGCGCCCGCGCGCACCGCGAAAAGAAACAGCAAAGCGACGGCGAACCAGTGCAGCCGCGCCGCGCCGGCGCCGCCATGCGACGCGCTGCCGGCCGCGGCGGTGTCGACCACTGCGGCGATGCCGAGCGGGAACACCAGCGAGACCACGGTCGCCGCCAGCACCAGGGCCACGCCAGCGGCGATGCGCAGCCGGTATGGCCGCGCATAGGCGGCGATCTGCCCCAGTCGCCGGGTCACGCTTTCCACGCCGCCGTCGGCGGCCGGTTCGCTGCCGGCGCCGCGCAGGGCGTCGGCCAGTCGTCCGGCCGCGTGCCGCGCTTGCTCGCTGCGCGCGTTCACGCCGATGTCGCGATCGTGTGTCGCGCGCCCGACTCATGGCCCGACAGCGCCGCGCCGGGCGCGCGCAGCAACTGGTCGAGCATCAGCAGACGCGGCTTGGCGTGCAGCAGGCGATCGACGAACAGGCCGATGCCCGAAGCGCCTTCGCTGTACTCGCTGCTGATGCGGAAATGGTTCAAGCCGGCGAAGGCGACTCCGCGCGGTCGCGGGATCGCATGCGGCAGCAACGCTTCGGACTGGTGGTAGGCGAGCTTGCGATAGCGATCGTCGCCGAGCAGTTGATGCAGATCGAGCAGGAATTCGCCGAAGCCGGCGACGCCTTCGAATTGCCAGATCTTGTTGGTGAAACGGCACGACGCGCTGAGCGCGCATTGCACGGCGATGTCCTTGAAGCGCTGTTCGCCGGTGGCTATATAACCACGCAGGCAGGCGACGCCGACCCCGGACGCGCCGAACCAGGTATGCGGCGAACGCGGCGCGCTGGGCTTGGCGTCGACGCTGGGTTGCCACAGCAGGCGTCCGGCGTAATCGATGGCATGGGCGATGTCGAAATCCAGCGCGCGCTCGGCCAGGCTCAGATAACGCCGGTCGCCGCTGGCCGAGGCCAGATAGATCAGGAACACGGCCACGCCGCTCTGACCTTCGCCCAGTCCCAACGGAATCATGCCGTCGACCCACCAATGCGGGCCGTGCTCGTTTTCGATCGCGGTGCGCAGCAGCCAGTCGCCGACTTCGGTGGCGCGCTCCAGGTGAATGCCATCGCCGGTCGCCAACCACAGGTGCAGGCAGGCCAGACCCCAGCCGGCGGCGCCGAAGTACAGGCCATGGCCGTCGAAGACTTGCTCGGGGACGTAGCTGCGTTGCATCAGCGCCGCGGCGCGTTCGGTGCGGCCGGCGGCGAGCAGCAGAGTCGCCACGCCCGCGGTTCCCGAGAACAGGCCGGGAGGGCAATGGCTGGGGCGGGTCTGGCGCTCGATCCAGTCCAGCACCGCCGGTTCCACCGCGCCGCGGGTGTGCAGCAGGAAATACGCCGGGCCGGCGGCGCCATGACGCAGGCTGACCGGGTTGGTGGCGAACACGTTGGCCGAGGCCGGCCACAACCGATCGTGACGGGACAGGTCGGCGCTGGCGTCGAGGTGCTCGCCGATATCAACCACCAGTTGCCGCAACTGCCCGATCAACGCCGCCGCCGGTGGATCGAGCTCCGGGCATTCTGGGCCCGCATGGAACATCGGCGTGTGGTCCAGCGCTTCGACCGTGTCGAGCGCGGCCACGACCTGACGCAGGTTCCAGCGCTGGCCGACATCGTCCTGGGTCAGCCCGGCGACGATGTCGTACAGCGCTGACGGCAGGCGGATGTCGTCGATATTCTGCCGCAGTTTGCGCATCAAGCCCTGACGATTGAGATCCAGGCCCGAGGCGCTGAAGGTGATCAGATCCAGGATCAGCACGCCGAGGGCGTAGTAGTCGTCCTCCACCGTCGGGGTCTGATTGGACAACTGCTGCGGACCGGCGTAACCCGGCGTCGAGCCGAGCGCCCATGGCCCTTGATCGTCGAGTTCGTGCGAGAACTCGAAGTCGATGAACTTGATTTCGTCGTCATCGGTGACCAGCACGTTGGTGCGGGTCAGATCGCGCAGCACCACGCCGGCGGCATGGACCTTTTCCAGGCTGGCGGCGATCTTGCCGATGATCGAGCGCAGCGCGATGAAGGATTCGGCCGAGGTCTGGCCGGCATGGGCGAAGTAATAGCCCATCGCATGGCCCCACAGCGATTGCGCCTGCAGGTGCTCCTGCACCAGGAACCAGTGGCGCCAGTCCTGGAACATGTCGACATAGGCCGGCACGCAGCCGGTCGGGGTCAGCCGCTGCAGGATGCGCGCTTCCTTGTGCAGGGTGTAGGCCTCGCCGAACTTCGCGTCGGCGCGGCGCAGCAGCCCCAGCGAGCCGCGTTCCTCGCGGATCACCACCTGCCGGCCGGTGTGCTCGTCCAGGCCTTGGTACACGCCGCCGCCGGCGTTGAACTTCAGCGCTTTCTGCACCCGGTAGCGCTGGTTGAGCAGCACGCCGCGTTCGTCGGGTTGCTCCAGCGGCGTGTCGGCGCTGAACGGGTCGGTCACGCCCGGCGGCAGGCGGAAACGCGGTTCGCGGCTGTCGAGGTACCAGGTGCCGTCGGCGATGTGGAAGCCGGGAAGACGCTGGCCGAACCGATTGAGCTTGAAATTGCCGCGGTGCTCGCCGTAGCGGTAGAACACCGCCTGGCTGTCGCGGTAGGGACGATCGGTCAGCACATAGGGGCCGACCAGATGCCCGGTGACCGCGTGCAGGCGCGCGATCAGGTCCTCGAATTCTTCCTGGGTGTGCGGATACAGCGCGATGAACTTGCCGGCCTGCGAGCGCGAGGCGTTCTTGTTGAACGACAACTGCAGCATGCGGTTGTCGGAGCAGAACTTGAATGAGGTGGACGAGGCGAACGCCTGCTCGGCGGCCAGTGTCAGCGTCTCGATCGCGTGCTTGGGAGTGCTGGAGACGTGGATCTTCCAGCCGTGGTCGATGATCTTCGCGTCCGGCGGCGAGCAATAGGTCCAAAAACCGCTGGGATGGATCTGCCAGCGCGACGGAAGCAGCTTACGGACCTCGCCGATGAAGCCGTCGTTGGGGACGTACCTATCCAGGCTTTCGAAATGCTCCTGGTCCATCAGGGCGAAGGCGACGTTGGGGTGATCCACGAAATTCATGCGCGGCGGGTCCTTGGGGTTGACGGAGGGGCGTCGTGCGACGCCCATCCGCGGTTCATCGCCGTGTCGCCGCGCCGGTGGCGCGACTACGCGGCGTCTGGCTTACAGCTCCGGTTCCAACTCGCCTTGCGCGTTCGAGCTGACGCCCGAGTCGCAGCTGTGGCGCGACACGCAGCTGGCGCCGATGGTGGAGTTTTCTTCGGGCAGCAATTGCAGAGAAAGGACGTGCGACATAGCGTGTCTCCTCAAAGTTCAGGTTCGATATCGCCTTGTGCGTTCGAGCCGACGCCCGAATCGCAACCATGGCGGGATTCGCAACTTGCGCCGATGGCCGGATTTTCCTCGGGCAGCGGCTGCAAGGGCGGGATGTGCGACAGGGCTGGAACTTCTTACAGTTCGTGTTCCAGATCGCTGTTGGCATTGGAGCTGACGCCCGAATCGCAGCTGTGCTGGGACACGCAGCTGGCGCCGATGGCGGAGTTTTCTTCCGGGAGCAGTTGCAGAGAAAGGACGTGCGACATGGTGGTCTCTCCTTGGAATGGCGATGGATCGGAATACAACTTGGTTGGGTGTCGCCGGCGCGCGCGACGCCGGCCCGGTGAACGTCTCAAGTGCTGTGCGAAGCGTCAATGCGCGTTCGGCGGCGTTGCCGCTAACCATCGCTTAGCGCGCTGTTCACGCCATCGGCGGGGCTTGCATGCGGTTCGTTCATGCTTCGCGAGGTGATGCCGTTTACACAGGCATTGCGAAGAACGGCTTATCCAGTCAACACCGCTGAGCAAGCACGGTTACTGCGACGAATATCACACAAGTATTTTGAGGAATCGCGACTTATGGTGCGCGAAACGACACATCGTGTCGCCGATGATGGAAGCTGTACACAGCGCTGCGAGCGATGCGCATTCATCATCGCTCGAGCAAGTGCGGGTAGTGGGGCCCGGCTTGTGGCGTTGGCAATGAGGAGTCTTGGAGAAGTCATGGAGACTGCGGACAGGATCAGATTGGTAAGGCGTCGCACGGGGATGTCGCAAAGCAAGTTGGCAACGGCGGTCAGCGTGGCGCGCAGCGCGGTCGCGCAATGGGAACGACGCGGCGGCCCGCGGCCGACCAACGAACACATGGCCCAGATCGCGATCTGCTGCAACGTGTCCTACGAGTGGCTGGTGACCGGGCGCGGCACCATCGGGGTCGACGCCGAAGAGGATGCGGCGCTGGCGGTGGACATCGAGTTGCACCTTTACGCGCAGGACGAACTGGAAAAACGCCTGCTCAGCGCGTTCCGCGAGATCCGCTATCCCGGTAACCAGGGGCTGGTGGAATTGATCGAAACCTTGATGCAGAAGAACGCGCGGGCGCGGCAAGCGTCCAAGCTGATGAGCCTGTTCGGCAATTGAGGCCGCTCGTGCGCGGCCGCCGCGAGTGGCGGCCGCGCTGACGCGGCGCGCGCTCTGGCAGGGGTGCTACAGGCCGCGCACCGCGATCGCCGGCGATACCTTTGACGCGCGCAGGGCCGGCGCGAGCACCGCCAGTTGGCCGAGCGCCACCAGCACCGCCGCGCACAGCGGCAGATAGTAGGCGGGCAGTCTGGGCATGCCATACAGCTCGCTCAGGCCGATGCCGATGGCGTAGGCGGCGAACATGCCCACGGCCACGCCGATCGCGCTGAGCAGCAGATTCTCCAATTGGACGTGCTGGAGGATCTGCAGGCGGGTGGCGCCGATCGCGCGGCGTATCCCGATCTGGCGCGAGCGTTGCCGGACCCAGAAGCTGGCGATGCCGACGATGCCCAGCAGGGCGATGGTCAGCAGCGCGCCGCAGATCGCCACCAGCATCCAGGTCATGGCGATGTCCTTGCGGAAGTAGGTCGCGCGTATCTGCTCAAAGCTGTCCTGGTTGAACATCACCCGGTTGCGGTCGATGCGGGTGAGCGCGGCGGCCGCGGCCGCAAGCACCTCCGCGCGCCGCGCCGGATCCACCCGCAGCACGTAGCTGCCGCTGAACTTGTCATAGTTGCCCTGGATCGGCAGGATCACCGCGTCGTCGTGGGTGGACGCATCGCCCAGTGCGTAGCCGCGCTTGAGATGCTCGACCACGCCGATCACCTGGGTGGGCTCGTCGTCCTGCACGTACACGCTCTTGCCCACCGCGTCCTGCCCGGGGAATAACCGGTCGGCCAGACCGCGGGTGACGATCGCGAACGGCGCGTGCGGCGGTTCGGCCGCATCGGATGGCCAATCGATCCGGTGTTCTTCAGTGAACGCGCGTCCCTGGGTGAGGGTGAGGCCCAGGGTGTCGAGCAGTTGCGCGCTGCCCAGATAAATCGTCGCCTGCGCGCTGGGATCTTGCTGATCCTGGGTAAGCCTGACCGGGTTGCTGTTGTCGATCTGGCTCAGGGGCAGGGTGTTGATCGCCGACGCCGAGCGCACGCCGGCGATCGCGCGCAGTTCGGCCAAATCGGCGCTGGCGCGAGCGTCGGGATCGGTGGCCGGGGCGATGTCCATTGGCGTGAGGCGCAGCAGTTCGCGTTCGGCCAGGCCGCTGGGCATGGACACGCGCTGGATCTGCTGGCGCAGGTAGAAGGCGGTGTTGCACAGGATCGCGCAGCTGATCGCCACGTCGATGACGATGATCATCGCGGCGATCTTGTGCCGGCGCAGCGACGAGGCGATCTGGCGGAGCAGCATGGGCGGGTCCTGGCGGCGACGCGGGTGATCGGGCGCGGTGGTGGTTGGGTGATGCGGCGAAACAATCCGACGAAACAATCCGGGGCGACGATCAGGCGCTGGATCGGCGCAGACGGCTCGCCCGCCAGGTCGGCAGCAGGCCGGCGACCAGGCTCGATACGATCGCGAACCCCAGCGCGCCGGCCAGGGTGACGCCATCGATCTGCGCCAGTTGGGTGTAGTCGCCGGGCAACTGGCGAATCACCCACAGGCCGAACACCGCGATGCCCAGCCCGGGCAGCGCACCGGCCAGACCGATGCAGAAGCACTCGACCAGATGCTGCTGGAAGATGCTCAGCTGCGATGCGCCGAGCGCGCGGCGGATGCCGATTTCCGCGCCGCGATGCAGGAACTTGGCCAACAGCAGGCCGACCGCGTTGACCAGGCACAGCGCGAGCAGGCCGGCGGCCAGCCAGACCTGGATGCGCACGTCGCGCGGAATGACCTTGTTGTATTCCAGCCACTGCATGACGTTGCGCAGGCGGACGTTGGTCGGCCGCAGGAAACGTCCGGCCTCGCGCTGTTGATCGGAATAATTCTGCAGATAGCGGTGATATGCCTCGGCCTTTTCCGGCGTGTCCAACTGCACCCAGTACTGGATCCAGGCGCAGTTGGCGTTGGCCGCATACGGATCGTGCGCGCCGCCCCAGCAGTTGGTGATGCCGGTGCGCGGCAACTGGTATTGCATGAACGCGGCGAAGGGTACGAACACGTGATCCTGATGGGCGAAGTCGCGCACGCCCATGTCGTAGAACTGCGGCGTGACCCGCCAGCGATCGAGCACGCCGAGCACCCGGAACGTATGGCCGTTGAGCACGATCCGGCGGCCGACGCCGTTGTCGCGGCCGAACAGGCGCTCGTTGAGTTCGCGCGAGATCACCGCCACCGGCGCGGCGGCTTCGTCGTCGGCCGCGTTCCAGAACGTGCCGCGCAGGAACGGCGTTTCGAACATCGGGAAGAAATCCGCCGTGGTGTAGCGCGCCTCGGCCATGAACGGCGCGCGATCCTTGCGTTCGGATTCCACCGCCACCAGTCCGCTGGCCATCATCGCCTGACGGTCGGCGCGCTTTTGCCGCAACAGGGTTTCCGCGTCGAGACGGGTAAGTTGTTTTTGCGGATTCTTGCCGGGCACGTACTTGGCCATGTCCTCCGAATCGAGCTGCGGATGGAACAGGCGCTGGCTCTTTCCGGGCATGGGATCGCGCGACAGGATGTGGAACACGGTCATGGTGGTGGTGCAGGCGCCCACGCCGATCGCCAGCGCCAGAACGATCAGCGCGGTGTTGATCTTGTCGCGGCGAAAACCGCGCAGCGCCAGGCGGAAGTAGTAGCCGAGCATGCCCATGGTCAGGCCCACGATCAGGCCGGCTCCAGGGCCGGACGCAGGATGCGGTCGATATCGATCAGATCGGTCGCCAGCCCGTCGATGATGCGCACGTTGCGCTGCGCGCGCCGCGACAGCTCCGGATCGTGGGTGACCAGAATCAAGGTGGTGCCCTCGGCGTTGATCTGTTCGAGCAGAGCCATCACCCCGATCGCCATTTCCGAATCCAGGTTGCCGGTGGGTTCGTCGGCCAGCAGCAGGCGCGGCCGGCCGGCGATGGCGCGGGCGATCGCCACGCGTTGTTGCTGCCCGCCGGACAACTCGCCGGGGTAGTGCCGGCTGCGCGAACCCAGGCCGACCTGTTCGAGCGCCTGGTCGACGCGTTGGCGTCGCTCCTTGGCCGGCAGGCCGCGGTAGATCAGCGGCAGCTCGACGTTGTCGGCGACGTTGACATCGCTGATCAGATTGAAGCCCTGAAAGATGAAGCCGATCTTGTGATTGCGAAGGCGGCTGCGCGCGCTGTCGGACAGGCCGCTGACGTCTTCGCCGTCGAGCAGATAGTGGCCGTCGCTGAAATCCTCGAGCAGGCCGGCGATGCTGAGGAAGGTGGTCTTGCCCGAGCCCGACGGCCCGGTCACCGCGACGAATTCGCCCGGCCGCACATGCAGGTCCAGCGAGCGCAGCGCATGGGTCTGCACGCACTCGGTGCGATACACCTTGGTGATCTTTCGCATATCCAGCATGGCGACGTCCTTGAATGAAAATCCGCGGATGCGCTGCGACCGCGGCGCGATGTCGCCGCGATCCGGAGCCTGATCCGATCCCTTGAGCGCAGGGGTGCTCGCACAGTTTCAAAGCCGCATGGGGGCGTCAATGCGGGCGCGCGGCGGGGCGTGCTGATTCTTGCTTAGCGCCGCCGCGAACGCGGCCGGCGCGATGCGGACCGCGTCTTCGCGGCGATGCGCAGGCATCGGTGCTGTATGAACTTTGCGAAACAGCGCTTGCCCCGTCAGTACCGCTTAGCGGTGTTCGGAATATTGACCGCTGCCCGCTTTTTGCCGCGGGTCGATGATGCCGTCGACGAGGCTGTGACGCGCATCGAAAACATGTTTTCCGAGGCGATTTTTCGGCGTGAAAAGCCTTGCAGTCTCGGCCTGTGCGACACCCGGATGGGATCATGTTTTCCCGGTAGCGACAGGACGTCGCAACGGGTCCGGAACCCGGCACAGATCGCCGATCGAGAGCTCGCCAGGGCACAGCCCCATCGACAGCTCGCTCGCATCGCGCAAGCGATGCGGCGCAAGGACGCGCGGTCCGGAACATCCCCCATCGTTACAACCCAGAAGGAGTTGGCATGCCGTACAAGAGTATCCAGGGGCCCCTCGTGCTGAGTCTGGCGCTGATCGCGTCCGGCGTCGGTGCGTCCGGTGCCCCGAACGTGAGCCAGACTCGCAGTCCGGCTTCGCAGCCGCTGCGATCTTCGATCCAGCAAGTTTCGCCGCACGACGAGGCGCGCTTGCGCTTCGAACAGGCGGTCGCGCCCGATCGCGAGCGCCAGACGTTGGCGCGGTCGATCCAGAACGATATCCAGGGCCTGCGCCGTTACGAGCCGCTCGCCGCGGCCGATCTGGTCACCCACAGCCTCGACGGCGCCGCGTCGACCGTCGCCTTGCGCGGCTCGATCGGCAACGGCGCGGCCATGCACTACAGCCTGGCGCAGCCGCCGCGGCACGGTGAAGTGCGGATTCGCGACGGTCGCGCGACTTACATCCCCGATCCGGGTTTCGAGGGCGTCGACACCTACACCTATCGCGTGCAGTCCGGTCAGGACAGCGCCGAAGCGGTGGTGGCGGTGACCGCGATCCGCGACCGCGTACTGCCGGCGACCGCGGCCGCCGTTTTGTAACGCGCATGACGCGGCCCCGCGCCGCAGGTTTCACCGTCGCCGCAGGGATCGCGGCGACGCTACCGGTACCCCTCGGAAAGGGGTAGGGGACGGCCGCGCACAGGCGCGCGCCGATACGCAGTACCCGGATCGGACCGCGCGCATGGCGCGGCCGGTCCGCCGGCCATCTCGTCGTGGTGATGGCCTGGCCGATCGGACCGGCGCGACGTGCGCCGTCCGCGACGGGATTGCGCGATCCCCGGTGTCGACCGGTTCGCGGCGTTCGCCGGCGTATCGCCAGGCGGACGCCGCGGCCGGCACGGGCCGCGATGCAATGCCGTGAATCGTTTGGACGCCTTTCATCTCCGTCAGTGATGAAAGCCGAAGCGGGCAGGGAGGCCCGCGCTGTTGGCGGCTCCGGCCGTTGTCCTGCCGCAACTGGGCCTGCGGCGGGGCGGCCGGAGCCGGCGATGGTGTGTCGTGTTCGTTGCCGTGGTTCGCGCGTTGGTGGGCGATCGCGGTGGGGCGGCCGAGTCGGCCCGGTCCCGTACAGGTCGAACCGATCGCCGCGCCGCCAGTCGTCGGCCCGCTCGGGTCCAATGGATTGACCATCCGCCACGCATTCGTGCAAAAACCTCTCATGGGGCTTGCATCGCAGGCCGCGCGCGACGACGATGCGTCCTCGGCTTGGGGAGGCCCCGCGATGGAACTGTTGACGCTCGATCACTTCAGCTCGCACGTAAACGAGACTTACTCGGCCGTGCTCAACGACGGCGAAGTACCGTTCGTGCTGGTCGAGGCGCGCGCGCTGAGCACGCGGCCGCAGCAGGCCGTGCGCGCGCCGTTCTCGCTGCTGTTCCGCAATGCCTCAGCGTTTCTGTTTCCGCAGCAGACCTATGTCATGCGCCACGCCTCGATCGGCGAGGTCGGCATCTTCCTGGTTCCGGTCGCGCGCGAGCGCGAGGGTTTTCTGTACCAGGCTATCTTCAACTGATCGATCCGCGTTGCCCCGTGCGAACGATGCACCTTTGCTTGTCATTCTCGCGAAGGCGGGCTCTGTTTTACTTCGGCGGAGCGGAATATCCACAGACGTCAGAGTCATGCCTGGGTGAAGCCCTGGATTCCCGCCTTCGCGGGAATGACGAGCAAAACCCGTGCGGTCGCCACGTGCGCATGCATGCTCACCGAAACGCGGATCACGGCTGACGATGCGGCGCTCGGGCCAGCTCGGACCCGATCTGATCAAGCCCCATTCAATGAAGCCTGATTCAACCAAGCCCGATCCGATCAAGCCCAGTTCAATCAAGTCGGCTCGAATCAAGCCAGCTCAATCAAGCTGACTCGAATCAACCAAACTCCGGCCACCAGCGCATCAGCGCATGCGTAGGCATCGCCTCGACCACGCCGAAGCCCAACCGGCGATACAAGCGCAGCGCATCCTGGTTGCCATGCTCGACATGCAGGCGCATGCCGCAGCGGGCCGCTTGTGCTTGCTGCTGCGCCCATTCGATCAGGGCGGTGCCGATGCCTTGTCCGCGCGCGCCATCGCCCAGGCTGATGTCGACGAGCAGATGGTCGGGCGGGTTGGTCTGCAGATAGAAGCGTCCTACCGGCTGGCCTTCGCGTTCGATGATGAGGAAATCGACGCCCTGGTAATGGCGCGTGTAGTGAATGTGCTGCAACGCGAACTGCTGATCGAGAAACGCATGCAGCGCCGGCTCGGGCCAGCCCATCGGCGCGAACTCGACCCCGCGCAACTGTCGGTACAGCAGGCGCAGCCAGGCGATGTCCTGACTGTGGGCCGCGCGCAGGCCGATCCCGCGTCGCCATAGCGACGCGGGAAGGTCGAACGTGCCGCTGCGTTGCTCGGGGAACGACAGCGGCGAGGTGGTCGGATTGACGTGCAAGATTTATGGGAACGAGGGGAAGACGCCCTGCAACGCGATGCAGAAGTTCATTGCGAGATAGGGCTGGCGGTTTTCGTGCGGCTGGTTGTTGCCGGTGGGCAGGACCAGGGTGGGCGAGAACTGGGCGTTGGCGGCGGTGCCGGGCGCGAACGCGTTCGCGTTCGGTGAGCCCAGTGCGTTGCCGGCGCTGGGGAAGTCGGCTTTCTTGGTGGCGACCTGCTGGTTGGAGATGGTCACGCCGTGGGTGTGGCTCGGCATTTCCTGGGTGGTCAGGGTGACCGAGTTGGAGCCGAAAGTCTCGCCCACGGAACGACGGGTCAGGCCGGGCGGGGGCGAGGCGGTGGGTTGAGTGGCGTTGTCGGCCGCGCGGTTGGCGAAGTTCGGCAACTGGAACGTGGTCTGGCCGTTGCCGCCGTACTGAGTGCCCAGCAGGGCGAACAATGCGGTGTTCTGCTGGATCGGCAGGGTCGTGCCGTTGCAGAACGCCCAGCCGCGCGGGTCGAAGTTGAAGCCGAAAATCTGGATTTGGCCGATGAAAGGTTCGGTCATGACGGTGTCCTCTTGAATCTGCCGTGCGCTCGCGCGACGCGGCGCAGGGCGTGGGCGAATGGGATCAGCTCTGCGAGGGGAATACGCCGGCCCAGGCAATGCAGAACTGCGCCGTCAATGTCGGCATGAGGTTGGCGTGCGGCTGATTGCCACCGCTGGGCGTCAACGAGGCCGGATTCATCGCGATCGCGCTGGAGCCGCTGATATCGGTGACGTACATGGCGTCGCCGTTGAGCGCGCCCAGTTCCACGCCGACGCCGACCTGGGTCGCGGTGGCGAGGTTGGTGGTCGCCAGCAGGGTGTGGCCGTGGGCCGGCATCTGCTGCTGGGTCAGGGTGACGCTCTCGGTGCCGGACAGCTGGCCAAGCACGTAGGTGCTCAAGCCCGGGCCGCGGCCCTGATGAATCGGTATCCGGCTGCGCAGATCGGGCAGGGCGAAGGTACTGACGCCGTCGCCGCCGTAGGTGGTGCCGATCAACGTGTAAAGGACTTCGTACTCGGCGATGGATTGCAACGAGCCATCGCAGGAAAACCAGCCATTGGGAACGCGGCCGAAGCCGAACAGTCGGATCTCGCCGACATAGGGCGTACTCATGGTAATTACTCCGGAACCTTGAATTCTGAAAGGTATGGCCGCCTCGCGCGACCTTCTGTGGTCCGCCCGGCGCTCAGTTGCGCGACGGGAAGATGCCTTGCAAGGCGATGCAGAAGTTGATCGTGCAATAAGGCTGCAGGTTCGGATGCGGCGCGGTGCTGCCGGCCTGACCGATGGTCGCCGGCGACAGAGGTATCTGCGCCTGCCCGGTGTTCGCATAGATCGCGGTCGAGGTGGTTCCGTAGAAATTATTGGTCGGGTTGCGGCCGTTGGTGGCGGTGGTGACGCCGCACAGGTTGTGGTTATGGGCCGGCAGCTGCGGCGTCAGCAGGGTGACGTTCTCGACCCCGCCGGTTTCGCCGTACTGGTATGGCGACGGGGCCCAGCCTCCGTCGACCGACTGGCCGGCCCCCACCGGCGTGCGGCTTTGCAGGTTGGGCAGCGCGAACGTGGTCCGGCCATCGCCGCCGTACATGGTGCCCAGCAACGAAAACAGCGCTTGGTTCTGCGCGATTGGCATGAGTTGGCCGTTGCACGGAGCAAAGCCCTTGGGCGTGAAACCGAACCCAAAGGTCATGATCTGTCCCAGGAATACTTCTGTCATCTCTTCCCCCAGAGGATGTTTCCGGGCGCCGTGCGCGCTTCCGGATGAATTACCGTGCCTCCGCCGCACGCCCCGTCCGCGCACGGCGGAAACGGGCCGGTCCGACCGGGCCAGGCATGGCGCGTGAGCGCCATGATCTTGCTTAACGCAGATCGGCGGCAAAGGCGGCCGGTTTTCCTGCCGAACTGCGTATCAGGTCATGGAAAGGGGCATGCCAGGGGCACGCGGCATGCAGACCAGGGCCAGATCGATCATTGGGTACACGGTGGCGGGGCCGGGCACGACGCCCGGGGCCGCACCGTCAGGGGACGACCAACATGCAACAGCAGTCAGCGCGCCATGCGGACGGTTCTTTCGTCTCGCGTCTGCACACCGTACTTCGCTCCGGCGTGTTCGCGCTATGCGGACTGGTGGCCCTGTGGGCCGGGCCGGCCGCGGCGGCGCCCTCGGCGTTCTGCCCTGTGCTCACCATGTCGGTCGCCAATGGCGGCAATCAGACGATCGATGTGAGCACCTGCGACGGACCGGCGGACTTCGGTCTGGCCGTGGCGACGTACCCGACCCCGCACGGCAGCGCTTCGGTGCAGACGGTGGCCCAGAGCGTGCAGACGCTCACCTACACCCATAACGGCGATAGCGCGCTCAGCGACACGTTCATCGTGCCCGACGGCAACGGCGGCGACATCACGGTCAACGTGACGATCGCGCCGGGCATCAGCCCGCTCACGGTCAGTCCGGCGACGATCAACCCCGTCCTGGGCGTCGCCTACAGCCAGACCATGACCACCACCGGCGGTGTCGGGCCCTATACCTATGTGCAGACCAGCGGCACCCGGCCGACCGGTCTGAACTTCAGCAACGGCACCTTCAGCGGCACGGTGCAGCAGCGCGGCAACTTCCCGATCGCGATCACCGTGACCGATTCGACCGCGCCGACTCCGATCAGCGTGGTGAAGTCGTACCAGATCACCATCCCGAACACCCAGCCGGTGATCGGGCCGGACCCGTTGCCGGCGATGACCCGCAATTATCCGTATTCGGTCACGCTGACCAGTACCGGCGGCTTTGCGCCGTACACCTACAGCGTGATCGCGGGCGCCTTGCCGCCTGGACTGAGCCTCACCGCAGGGACGATCAGCGGTACTCCGACCACGGTCGGCAATTACAGCTTCACGATCCGATCCGACGACAACAGTCTGCCCGGGCCCGGCGCGACTCCGATCGCCTTCGGCGTCAAGGTCTATAACGTCACCGTCGCGCTCGAACCCACCATCGTCGTCAACCCGGCCACCATCCCCGGCGCCACCGTCGCCGTTGCCTACAGCCAGACCTTCACCGGCAGCGGCGGCACCGCGCCGTACACCTTCGCCGTCAGCGCCGGCGCGTTGCCGGCCGGACTGAGCCTCAACACCACCACCGGTGCCCTGACCGGTATCCCGACCGCGGCCGGCACCTTCAACTTCACCGTGCGCGCCACCGACGCCAACAGCTTCGCCGGCACCCGCGCCTACACCCTCGTGGTGGCGCCGCCGACCACGTTGATCGCGCCGACCACTTTGCCCAACGGCACGGTCGCGGCCGCCTACAGCCAGGCCATCACCGCCAGCGGCGGCATCGCGCCGTACACCTATGCGATCACCGCGGGCGCCTTGCCGGCCGGTCTGACCCTGAGCGGCACCGGCGCCCTGAGCGGCACGCCGACCGCCGGCGGCACCTTCAACTTCACCGTCACCGCGACCGGCAGCAGCACCGGCACCGGCGCGCCGCACACCGGTTCGCGCGCCTATGCGCTGGTGATCGCGCCGCCGACCGTGCTGCTGCCGGCGACCAGCTTCGCCCCGGCCACCGTCGCAGTCGCGTACAGCGCAAACCTCAACTCCGCCAGCGGCGGCACCGCGCCGTACACCTATGCGATTACCGCGGGCGCCTTGCCGCCCGGCATGAGCCTGAGCAGCACGGGCACGTTGTCGGGCACGCCGACCGCGCCGGGCACGTTCAACTTCGCCGTCACCGCGACCGATACCAGCACCGGCAGCGGGCCGTACAGTTCGGCGCCGCGCGGCTATACCTTGCAGGTCGTCAATATCCCGCCGGTCGCCAATCCGGTCTCGGCGACCGTCGCCTACAACAGCAGCGCCAACCCGATCACGCTGAACATCACCGGCGGCGTTCCGACCTCGGTGGCGATCGCCACGGCGGCCGCGAATGGCACCGCGATCGCCAGCGGCACCACGATCACCTACACCCCGACCGCCGGTTACGCCGGTCCCGACAGCTTCACCTACACCGCGACCAACACCGCCGGCACCTCGGCGCCGGCCACGGTCACGATCACGGTCGGCGACCCGACCATCACGGTGTCTGCGTCCGGCCCGCTGACCGCGCAGATCGGCGCCGCCTACACCCAGACCTTCACTTGGACCGGTGGCACCTCGCCGTTCAGCGGCTTCGCGGTCACCGGCTTGCCGGCCGGCCTTTCGATCACCGGTAATACCGCCAACAGCGTGACCGTCAGTGGCACGCCGAGCGCGGCCGGCAGCTTCGCCCTCAACGCCAGCGCCACCGATAGCAGCACCGGCAACGGGCCGTTCACCATCGGCCAGGTCTTCAACCTGTCGGTGAGCGCGCCGATTCTGACCCTGACGCCCGCAGCCGGCACGCTCAACGCCACCTACGGCGCCGCGTACAGCCAGACCTATGTCGCCGGCGGCGGCACCGCGCCGTACAACTACACCGTGTCGGCGGGCGCATTGCCGGCCGGCCTGAGCCTGGATGCGAACACCGGCGTGCTGTCGGGCACTGCGACCGTGACCGGCCTGTTCACCTTCTCGGTGCGGGCACGCGACAGTTCCACCGGCAGCGGCGCTCCGTTCGCGCGCACCCAGAACTACAACATGCAGGTGGCCGCGCCGACCATCGTGATCGCGCCGCCGACCCTGCCGGGCGCGCAGGTCGCGACCGCCTACAGCCAGGCCTTGAGCGCCAGCGGCGGCATCGGCGTCTACACCTACGCGGTCACCGCCGGCGCCTTGCCGCCCGGCGTGACCCTGAGCGCCGCCGGCACCATCGCCGGCACGCCGAGCGCGGGCGGCACCTTCAACTTCACCGTGACCGCGACCGACGCCAATGCGCAAAGTGGCTCGAGTGCTTATTCGCTGACCGTCGGCGCGCCGACCGTCGTGGTCGCACCGGCGACCCTGCCGGATGGCGGCGTGGCCCAGCCCTACAGCCAGACCGTGACCGCCTCGGGCGGCACCGCGGGCTACAGCTTCGCGATCACCGCCGGCGCCTTGCCGGCCGGCCTCAGCCTGGCCAGCAACGGCACCCTCAGTGGCACGCCGAGCGCGGGCGGCACCTTCAACTTCACCGTCACCGCGACCGACAGCAGCAGCGGCAGCGGCCCGTACACCGGTTCGCGCGCCTACAGCCTGACCATCGCGGCCTCGACGGTAATCCTGCCGCCGACCACCCTGGCCGCGGCGACGGTGACCAATCCGTACAGCGCCACCATCAACCCCGCCAACGGCGGCACCGCGCCGTACACCTACGCGATCAGCGCCGGCAGCTTGCCGCCGGGCCTCAGCGTCAGCAGCGCCGGGGTGATCTCGGGTACGCCGACCGCGCCGGGCAACTACAGCTTCAGCCTGCGCGCGACCGACAGCAGCACCGGCACCGGTCCGTACACCTCGGCGCCGCAGACCTATTCGTTGCAGGTCAACGACATCGTCCCGGTCGCCAATCCGGTCTCGGCCACGGTCGCCTTCAACAGCGCCGCCAATCCGATCACCTTGAACATCACCGGCGGCATTCCGGCCTCGGTGGCGGTGGCGACGGCAGCGGCGCACGGCACCGCGACCGCCAGCGGCACCACGATCAGCTACACCCCGACGCCCGGTTACGCCGGTCCCGACAGCTTCACCTACACCGCGACCAACGTGGCCGGCACCTCGGCCCCGGCGACGGTCACGATCACGGTCGGCGACCCGACCATCACCGTGACCGCTTCGGGTCCGTTGACTGCGCAGGTCGGCAGCCCGTATTCGCAGACCTTCACCTGGGCCGGCGGCACCTCGCCGTACACCGGTTTCGCCGTCACCGGTCTGCCGGCGGGCCTGAGCGTCACCGGCACCACCGCCGACAGTGTCACCGTCAGCGGCACGCCGAGCGCGGCCGGCAGCTTCGCCCTCAACGCCAGCGCCGCTGACAGCAGCACCGGCAACGGGCCATTCACCACGTCGCAGGCCTTCACCCTGACCGTGGGCGCGCCGACCCTGGCGATGACCCCGGCCGCGGGCAACCTGCCGATGAACTACGGCGTCGCCAGCACCATCAACTTCGCCGCCAGCGGCGGCTCGGCGCCGTACAGCTTCAGCCTGGCCAGCGGCAGCCTGCCGATCGGTGTGTCGTTCAGTTCGGCCGGCGTGCTCAGCGGTACGCCGACCGTGCCGGGTAACTACAACATCGCGGTGCGGGTGCTCGATTCCAGCACCGGCGCCGGCGCGCCGTTCGCCCTGCAGCAGAGCTACACCATCGTGGTCGGCACGCCGGTCATCACGATCGATCCGCCGACCCTGCCCAACGGCACCGCCGCGGTCGCCTACAACGCCAGCCTCAGCAGCACCGGCGGCGTCGCGCCGTACAGCTACTCGCTGCTCAGCGGCGCGTTGCCGATCGGCATGAGCTTCAGCTCGGCCGGCGTGTTCTCCGGCGTGCCGCGCTCGGACGGCAACTTCAGCCTCACGGTGCAGTCCACCGACGACAACGGCCAGACCGCGTCGAAGGTCTACACCTTCACCATCGACCCGGCGATCGTTACGATCGCTCCGGCGACCCTGCCGGGCGGCACCGTCGGCGTGACCTACAACCAGAGCCTGAGCAGTAGCGGCGGCATCGCCCCGTACACCTACGCGATCGTCTCGGGCAACCTGCCGATCGGCCTGAGCTTCAGCTCGGCCGGCGTGCTCAGCGGCACTCCGACCACCGCCGGCAGCTACACCGCCAACATCCGCTCGACCGACGACGCCGGCTACAACACCAGCGTGCCGTACACCATCGTCATCGCCGACGCGGTCCCGGTCGCGGTCGACGACAGCGCGAGCACCTTGTCGAACGCGCCGGTGACGATCGATGTCACCGCCAACGACACCGGCATCATCACCTCGATCGCGCTCGCCACCGCGCCGGCGCACGGCACCGCCACGCTCAGCGGCACCGACGTGATCTACACGCCGGCCGCGAACTACTTCGGCAGCGACAGCTTCACCTACACCGCCAGCGGCCCCGGCGGCACCTCGGCGCCGGCCACGGTCACCATCACGGTCAACGCCTTGCCGGTTCCGCAGGGCCAGCCGCAGACCGCGACCACGCTGTCGACCCAGCCGGTCACCCTCGACGCCGCCACCGGCGCCACCGGCTCGCCGTTCACCGGCGTGACCTTGCTCAATCCGCCGAGCTCGGGCACCGCGGTGGTGCAGGGCACCCAGATCGTCTACACGCCCGCGGCCACCACCGTCGGCGCGATCGCCCTGACATACACCTTGAACAACGCCTTCGGCCCGTCCGCGCCGATCACCTCGACCATCACCGTCAACGCGGTGCCGGTCGCGCAGTCGCGGCGGGTGCGCACGGTCGCCGGCGCGACCATCACCGTCGACCTGGTCGCCGGCGCCACCGGCGGTCCGTTCACCGGCGCGAACCTGGTCTCGCTGACCCCGGCGTCGTCGGGCAGCGCGGCGGTCAGCGGCTCGGGCGGCAGCTATCAGCTGACCTACACCCCGGTGATCGGCTATTCCGGCATCGCGGTAGCGAGCTTCACCCTCAACAACGCCTTCGCCACCTCGGCGGTGGCGACGATCGAGGTCGAAGTCATGCCGCGCAGCGATCCGTCCAAGGACGCCGAAGTGCTCGGCGTGCTGTCGGCGCAGACCTCGGCCACGCGTCGCTTCGCCACCACCCAGATCGGCAACTTCCAGCAGCGCCTGGAAGGCCTGCACGGCGGCGGCGAAGAGGGCGCGCGCTTCGACAACGGCCTGAGCTTCTCGATCGACCCGCGTTGCCGCGACGATGCGCCGCGCACCCCGGGCAACGACTGCCGTCAGCCGATGCTCGGCGACGAACGCGCCGCGATCGAGTCCAAGCCGCCGGTGCAGGGCACGGGCTCGCGTTACGGCCTGTGGACCGGCGGTACCTTGAACAGCGGTAACCGCGACGGCCGCAGCGGCGGTGCGAGCGGGATCGACTTCGAGACCACCGGCATCAGCGCCGGCGCCGACTACCGCCTGCGCGACGACTTCGCCCTGGGTGGCGGCATCGGCTACGGCCGCGACGACACCGAAGTCGGCCAGCGCGGCAGCCGCAGCAAGGCCGATGGCTACAGCGCGGTGCTGTACGCCAGCTACCACCCGGGCAAGAGCTTCTACCTCGATGGTCTGCTGGGCTATCAATGGCTGTCGTTCGACTCGCGCCGCTTCGTCACCGACACCGGCGGCATGGTCACCGGTTCGCGCGACGGCAATCAGTGGTTCGCCTCGATCTCGGCCGGCGCCGACTACCAGCGCGACCGCCTGCGGGTCTCCCCGTACGCCCGCCTGGACGTCGCCCGCGCGCGCCTGGACGGCTACACCGAACGCGGCGACGCGCAGTACGTGCTGAACTATCGCGACCAGGACATCGACACCACCACCACCAGCCTGGGCCTGCGCATGGACTACAGCTACCCGGTCCGCTGGGGCACGTTCGCGCCGCAACTGCGCCTGGAATACCAGCACGACTTCCAGGACGACAGTTTCGCCACGATGAGCTATGCCGACATGGTCGGCGGCCCGTTCTACCGTGCCCGCATCGACGGCCTGGACCGCAACCGCTTCGTGTTCGGCCTGGGCGCGATCCTGCAGACCGAGCGCGACTGGGTGTTGCGCTTCGAATACCGCGGCCTGTTCGGCAGCGGCAACGACGACGACAACAGCTTCATGATCAATCTCGAGAAGAAGTACTGATCGATGGACTGGGCGCGGCCTTGGGGCCGCGCCCGTGAGTCGGGAATCGGGAATCGGGAGTCGGGAGTCGGGAATCGGGAATCGGGAATCGGGAATCGGGAATCGGGAATCGGGAATCGGGAATCGGGAATCGGGAATCGGGAATCGGCTTTGCCGAGTCAGCTCTTGCTCGTCATCCCCGCGAAGGCGGGGATCCAGGGCTTCATCGCGACATATCCGCAACCGCTCGACTCGCGACAACAACAACGACGCATCCCATTCTTCGCCGCTACTTTTTCGGATCGTCATTCCCGCGAACGCGGGAATCCAGCGACTTTCCGCGATGCCGCCAGCTGGCCGCGTTGCATCCGCAACCGCCGGGTCGTCGAAACGGCACCGACACATCCATCGCCCATCCGCGACTCTCCCAATACCGTCATCCCCGCGAAGGCGGGGATCCAGAGACTTCAGAGTCATGTCGCGATGAAGCCCTGGATCCCCGCCTTCGCGGGGATGACGACTTGAAGTTTCGTCGCTACCAACAGCAAGCGACATCAGCGGCATCAGCGACATCAAACCAACGGCACCAAACTAACCGCTCCAACCAACGGCATCGGCGGCGTCATCGGTACGGACGGAACTGACGGACGCCGCAATCACGGCAAGCAGCCCAAACCCCCAAAACCGCAAAAATGCCAAGATGCCCGCACCGCCCCAAGCGTGCATCCCGCAATGTCCGATCCCGCCAGCGAACCCCAAGGCCGCCTGCCCGAGACAGCGCTGACGTCGTTGCCGCTGTCCCTGCCGACGGAACAGCGCGCCGCGCTCGAAGCCGCCTACGCCACCCCGTCGCGCGCGTACCACAACATCGGCCACGTCGCCGAAGTGCTGCGTCACTACGCTGATGTTGCCGCCGGTCCGGGCTGGCGCCAGCCGTGCGAAGTCGCGCTGGCGGTGCTGTACCACGACGCGATCTACGCGGCCGGCCGGCGCGACAACGAGGCCCGCTCGGCGCTACTGGCGCGCGACCACATCGCGCGTTGGCTGGCGGGCGAGGGCATCGACGCCGACCGCGTCGCCGAACTGATCGAGCTGACCGCGCGCCACGGCGCGATCGCGCGCGATGATGTCGACGAAGAAACCCGTTTGTTCCTCGACGGCGACATGGCCATCCTCGGCGCCGAACCGTCCGCGTTCGACGCCTACGACCGCGGCATCGCCGCCGAATACCGCGGTCACGTGCCCGGCCCTTTGTTCCGGCTCAATCGCCGCCGCTTCCTGAAAGCGCTGCTCAAGCGCGAACGGATCTTTCTCAGCGACTATTACCACCAACGCTTCGACGCGGCCGCGCGCAACAACCTGCGCCGTTCGATCACCACCAAGCGCTGAGCCGCGCTTACAGACGCCAGACGACCAGCGCCTGCACGGCCGATTCGTCGGTGTTCGCATCGCCCAGTTTGTTGCGCCAATACTGATACTCCACGCCGACGAACAATTGATTCGGCCGACCCAACAGCTGTTCGCCGAGGTCGTAGCGAATCTGCGGCTGGGCCAGCACATGCGCCGGTACGCGCTGGCCGAATTCGTTACGGCGCGAGGCCACGTACTCAATGTGACCTTCGATGCTGAAGCCGGCTTTGCCGAGCTTGAACGGGCGCGCGCCGTTGAGGTCGAGCATCCAACTGTCGCCTTCCTTCGGCGCGCCGCCGTGGCGCACGCCGCGGCTGTCGTCGATATAGGCGGTCATGTCCAGGTTGAGGAAGGCGAAGCCCGGCGCATCCAGCGACAGGCGCACGCCCGGCAGATACTTGAGCACCTTGGCGTCTTCGGCGGCGTTGACGCCGACCAGCAGGCCGATGTCCTTGATCGGGCCCCAACCGGTTTTCGCGCCACGGATCTTGCCGAGGCTGAAATGGCCGTAGTACTCGCCGTAGGCGTCGAGCTCGCCATGGCCGCGGCTGACGTCGATGAAGCCGAAGTTATCGCCGTATTTCCAGCCGTCGGCGTGCTGCAAGGTCAACACGCTGGTCTGCGCGCTGGCGTTGGCGGAATAGGGCAGGTCGAGGCGGCCGCGCTGCCACTGCAGTTCCGTGGTCGCCCAGTCCAGGGCCTGCGCGGTGGGAGCGATCAGGCCCAGGGCGGCCATCGACAACAGACGAAAGTGGGCCAGTTGCGACACGGCAGGCATCCGCGGTGCTGAAGGAATGGTCAGCTTCGGATTCGATTTTTCGTTTGTAAATGGCTGATTGGTATCAAAAATATTGTGCGTGGACGGAACGCGCATGGCGGTGTTGCGATCGGTGCCGGAGCGTCGTCCGCATGCACCGGGTTGGTGAAAAAATCATCGTGCGATCAAGGCCGTGTGCAGCGGCTCGCGCGGCTGGGTGGCTTGATCGATTTTTTCTGATGCACGCTGGCGAATTTCGATCCAGGACCGACGCGGGCGGTCTGGCGCCGGCGCAATCGCGCGAAATTTGCATCTCCGAGCGCCCGCGATTTGCCGATCGACACGTTGCGCGCGGGTGTCGAAATTCCGCGCCGATCATCTTCTGCATCAAAGTTGCCGTAATCGCCAGGCTCGCTTGGAGCCTGGCGAGTCCGATGCGATCGGATCGGGTTTGTACGCGCCGGCCGTTACCTTTGCCGGCGTTGTCGCGACACGAAATATCGGTTCGCGAATTCGTGAAACGGTGGCTCGTTCGTAGCGGTATCGGGTCGGTTTGCTCCGTTCACCGAGGCCTCCAACTGAGCGTATTTACTTGCGGGCTACCCGCCCGACCGCACGAATCACCGGCCGAACCACAACCATCAGCTCGACAACCGCCCCAGCGAACTGTCCAGCACCCGCTGCAGCTTGCGCGCCGCGCCGCTGATCGCCGCGCGCATGGTGTCGGCGTCCTCGGTCGCGGCCACCGGCGGGCGGCCTTCCAGCCGCGCTTCGATGGTGCAGTGCTTGTCGCCGCCGCCGGCCTTGGCGCCGTTGACGTCGCGCAGATGCACTTCGACCCGGGTGACCTGATCGCGGAAACGCGCCAGGGAATGATCGACCACGCCCGCGACGTGCTGGCTGAGCGACGCGTCGCCGCGCAGATGGTGATCGGTGTTGAGCTGTACCTTCATGCAAACGCCTCCTTATGGCGTGAGATCAGGACGATGCCCGCAAGCTCGGGCGTCGGCCCTCGCTGCGGCACCTTGCGCGGCTCGCGTATTCGCTTGGCGGCCATGCAGAAATTGGGACAGGCGGGCCGTCGAAAGGTTCGCGGCACGGTTCAGGTCCGGCCCAGCCGGGTCGTGTCAGGCTCGCAAAGGCGCCGCCGGTTCGCCCCCTGAGCGCGGGCGCGAGGCCGGGCCGCGACGGCGCTGGCTTAGAATGGCGGGCATGATCGTCAACATCGCCGCCTACCACTTCACCGTCATCGACGATCCGCCGCAGCTCGCCGCCCACCTGCGCGAACAGGCGCAAGCCCTGGAACTGCGCGGCACCGCGCTGGTCGCGGGCGAGGGCATCAACCTGTTCCTGGCCGGCGCCGCCGCCGCGATCGAAACCCTGCTCGACGGCCTGCGCGCGCAGCCGCGTTTCGCCGGGCTCAGCGTCAAGTACAGCCACAGCCGGGCCCAGCCGTTCGCGCGGCTCAAGGTCAAGCTCAAGCAAGAGATCATCGCGTTCCGGCGCGAACACGCCTCGCCGCTGCGCGAACGCGCGCCAAGCGTGACGCCCGACACACTCAGGCGTTGGCTCGATCGCGGCAGCGACGACAATGGCCGGCCGGTGGTGATGCTCGATACCCGCAACCGCGAGGAGGTCGGCTACGGCAGTTTCGACCATGCCCTGACCCTGCCGATCGACAACTTCACCGACCTGCCCGAAGCGCTGGCTCCGCACCGCGAGGCCTTGCGCGACGCCACCGTGGTCAGCTTCTGCACCGGCGGAATTCGCTGCGAAAAAGCCGCGTTATGGCTGCGCGCGGATGGCATGGACAACCTGCTGCAGCTCGACGGCGGCATCCTGGGCTACTTCGAACAGGTCGGCGGCCAGCATTACCAGGGCCGTTGTTTCGTGTTCGACGAGCGGGTCGCGCTGGATCCGCAATTGCAGCCGCTGCACGACCGCGACGCCTGAGCGTTCGGCGTTTTTGCCATTTATTACAAACTATTAACCCGTCCAAACGGGTCCAGCGGTTAGGCTGCGCGTTCGCACCGCGCCGGCGCCCCCGCGCCGATCCCCCCGCGCGCAGCGAATGCAGCCAGGCCTCGCGTTCCAGCGGCAACCGGTATGGTGCCGTCCGCGCAGGCCCAGTCGATCAGCTACGAGGACCCCGAATGAACCGACGCTTGTTCCCCGCCCCGACCGTGCTCGCGCTCGCCGTATTGGCGCTCGCCGCGTGCAGCCAGGGCGCGCCGGTCAACACTGCCGCCCCGCAGGAAACCACCGCCGCCCCGCCGCCGCCGCAACAGTCGGTGCCCGATCCGGGCGCCGATCCGGTGGCGCGCGCGTCGCCGCCGACGCTGACGCCGGTCGCGCTGGGCACGTTCGAACCGGGCAACCCGGTCGCCCAGGCCACCACCGGCAAGCTGACCATCGACGAACTGGAGCTCAAGGGCGAAAACGGCTCGTTGTACAAGACCGAGCGGGTCGCGATCGTGCGTGGCGGCGACCAGTACTCGGCCGGCCAGACCTACGGCGCGACCATGCAGGTCGAGGCCAGCCAGACCGTCGAACTGCGCCGCGTGATCGAGCAGGTCCCGCCGAAGGAAACCCCGGCCAACGCGTTCTGCGGCACCGTGCCGACCGGTTTCATCGCCTTGGCCAAGGTCAGCGAATCGACCGGCGACGTGGTCAAGCTGATCGCGTTGCAGGGCAGCGACCTGCCCGCGGCGACCGCGCAGGGCGTGGGCTTGTGCGCATCGATGTTCTATATGGGCAAGGCGGCTGAGAAGGCGCCGGCTTGAGGCGACGGGGTTTGGCGGCCTAGCGCCGCCGTTGGTTATTGCGCGCACTGATGTGAGTTCCCGAGTTCATGTACTCGCGAATCCAGTTACGTGATCCGCAATAGGCCTATCGCGACGACCCAAGCACGCGTCAATCAGCCCACTTTGGGAAGTGGCTGGCGCCTGCGCATCTGTTTAATGTCGCTGGTGCGAGTGCGCTGAGGATTTGCTGTTGCTCTTGGTAGATCAACTGCCCGATCAGCCCAGCAGATGCCGCGCCGCCGCCTCTCCCGCGATCAACCCGCTGGCGAAACACGCAGTCAGCAAGTAACCGCCGGTCGGCGCTTCCCAGTCCAGCATTTCGCCGGCGCAGAACACGCCGCGCGGCGACGAGCGCAGTTCCAGTTCGGCGGTCATCGCCTCCAGGCGCACGCCGCCCGCGCTGCTGATCGCTTCGGCGATCGGGCGCGCGCGCAGCAGGCGCAGCGGCAGACGCTTGATGGTGCGCGCGACCACCGCCGGATCGTTCAGTCCGTCCTTGCCGAGCACTTCGAACACCAGCGCCGTCTTGACCGCGTCGAGCCCGGTCTGCCGGCGCAGATGTTCGCCGACGCTGCGGCCGCGGCGCGGCTGGGCGAAGTCGCGCTCCAGTCGATCCAGTTCGCGTCCCGGCGCCAGATCCAGTTGCAGGTCGGCGTGGCCGTGCGTCGCGATCGCCTCGCGCAATGCCGCCGACAAGGCATAGATCAGACTGCCCTCGATCCCGTCCGCGCTGACCACGCATTCGCCCTGCAGCGCCTGCGCCTGACCGCGTTCGTCGAGCCAATGCGCGATCACCGCCTTGAGCGGCGCGCCGGCGTGGCGGGCGACGAAATGTTCGCTCCAGCCAATGTCGAAACCGCAGTTGGACGGCTGCAACGGCGCGATGTCGATGCCGCGTTCGCCCAGCCAGGCGGTCCAGGCGCCGTCGGAGCCCAGTTCCGGCCAACTGCCGCCGCCGAGCGCGAGCACGCTGGCGCGCGCGCGGATGCGGGTTTCGCCGTGCGGGGTTTCGAAACGCAGCGCGCCGTCCTCGCTCCAGCCCAGGCAGCGGTGTTGCACATGGAAGCGCACGCCGTCCTCGCGCAAGCGCCGCACCCAGCCGCGCAACAGCGGCGCGGCCTTGCGGTCCATCGGAAACACCCGGCCGGAACTGCCGATGTAAGTGTCCACGCCGAAACCGCGCGCCCATTCGCGCAGCGCGTCGGCGTCGAAACGGTCCAGCCACTGGCCGACCGCGTCGCTGCGCGCGCCGTAGCGTTGGTCGAACGCCGGCCTCGGTTCGCCATGGGTTAGGTTGAGCCCGCCCTTGCCGGCGATCAGGAACTTGCGCCCGACCGAGCCCTTGGCCTCGAACAGATCGACCTGCACGCCCAGCGATCGCGCGACCTGCGCGGCCATCAGGCCGGCGGGGCCGCCGCCGATCACGGCGAGGCCGGGCAGGGCCGTGTCGGGCGGTTGAGGCGTGGAAACGGACATGCTCGGACAGGCGGTCGTGCGGAACGGTCGGACATTATGCGGCCTGGACGCACGGCGAGCCTCTGGCATCCGCCGCCGCGATCGCCGACAGTGATGCCTTGACGGTTTGACCAGGGATACAGACACGATGCGAGCCACCGACTGGAAGGCGCACGGCGCCGGCCTGCTGATCTGCATGAGCGCGGCCGGCGCGGCCGCGCAAGCGCCGGCAACGACCGAAACGAGCATCGCGCCGGAGCAGGCGTTGCCGGAACAACTGCAGGACTTCGACGCCTACGTCGACGCAGTGCGCAAACAGTTCGAAGTGCCCGGGATCGCGGTGGCGATCGTCAAGGACGGCCGCATCGTGCTCGAACGCGGCTACGGCCTGCGCGAACTCGGCAAGCCGGAGGCGGTCGACGCGCATACCTTGTTCGCGATCGCGTCCAACACCAAGGCCTTCACCTCGGCCTCGCTGTCGATGCTCGCCGACGAAGGCAAGCTGAGCCTGGACGACCGGGTGATCGATCACCTGCCGTGGTTCCGCATGGCCGATCCTTACGTCACCCGCGAAATGCGTGTGCGCGATCTGCTCGCGCATCGCAGCGGCCTCGGCCTGGGCGCGGGCGATCTGCTGTACTGGCCGGGCACCGATTACAGCAACGAAGAAGTCGCGCGGCGCCTGGCCGAAGTGCCGCTCAGCGGCGGGTTTCGCGGCCAGTACGCCTACGACAATATTCTTTACGGCGTCGCGCAACTGGTGATCGAAAAGGCCAGCGGCCAGAGCTTTCGCGAGTTCCTGGCCCAGCGCATCTTCAAGCCGCTGGGAATGAGTGAGACCCGCTATAACTCCGATGCCTTGCGCGCCGGCGACAACGTCGCCAGCGGTCACGCCAAGGCCGATTTCAAGGATCTGCAGGCCGCGCCGCGGATGACCTGGTCGAACGTGGCCGGCGCGGGCGGGCTGTATTCCAGCGTCCACGACATGAGCAAGTGGATGCGCGTGCAGCTCGACGGCGGCGTCTACGCGCGACAGGGCGATAAGGAACAACGCTTGTTCAGCGCCAAGCGTCAGAAGGAGATGTGGTCGGTGGTCACGCCGATGCCGATCGCCGAACCGGCGGTGCCGGAACTGGCGCCGGTCAAGCCGAATTTCTCCGGTTACGGCGAAGGCTGGCAGCTCACCGACTATCGCGGCAAGAAGCTGGTGTGGCATACCGGCGGCTGGCCCGGCATGGTGTCGCGGGTGACCTTGGTGCCGGAACACAAACTCGGCGTGGTGGTGCTGACCAACGCCGAACTCGGCGGCGCGTTCCAGGCGGTGACGATGCGCGCGCTCGACGCGTATCTGGGCGCGCCCAAGACCGATTGGAACGCCGCGTACGGCGCGGCGTTGGCGAAGAGCCGCGGCAAGGCCGACGAGGATTGGAATCAGCACCTCAAGGCGCGCGATGCGAACTCGAAACCGTCGCTGCCGCTGTCGGGCTACGCCGGCACGTACCGCGACCCGTGGTATGGCGATGTCTATGTTGAAGCGGCCGCGGGCGGCAAACTGCGTCTGCGCTTCGGCCGCACCAAGGATTTGATCGGCGAACTCACGCCGTGGCAGCACGACACCTTCGTGGTGCGTTGGGATCAGCGTTGGCTCAATGCCGACGCCTTCGTCAATTTCTCGCTGACCCCGGACGGCAAGGTGCGCGAGGTGCGGATGGAGGCGATCTCGCCGCTGACCGATTTCAGCTTCGATTTTCAGGATCTACGCCTGACGCCGGTGGCGATGCCGGATGCGGGCAAGAAGGCGGGGTGAGGGATTCGGCTGCGTCGCGCGGCCTTGGGTGGTGCTTTCGCGCGAGCTTCGCTTGGCGCGGTGACTGTGGGGCGGGGCTGAAGTCCCGCCAGCCAATGATTTCGAAGCCGCGCTGTCTGTAGTGTTTCAGTCCGTGATCGGAATTCACTGGACCTGCGCGTGGCCCGGGCAAGTGTTCGCGATACCGGTTTGGACCCGATCCCCAGACCGCGAAGCACCAGCCTTGGCCGATCGCACGATCGCGGCCCGCGACGGGGTAGGGAGATGCGCCGCCCGCGTCGTTGTTGTCTAGGACTGGACTTCGGTCCGGTCCGCCCGTCGGCGTGGCTCCAGGACGCCGGCGGCCGCTCGTGGCCGGGCGGGACCGTGCCCGCTCGCCACTTCCGGCCCCGCACCGCGGCGCTACGCGGTGCGGGGCTTTCTCGTTGCGGGCCGGCGGATGCGCGATCCCGGCGAGCGCTGCTCTACAGCCCGGTTCTGGCAAGTTCGGCTGTGGCAAGCCCGGCGCTTACAAGCAAACGCGGCTCCGACAAGCTCGGCTCCGACAGACCTCGAGCGGCCTGACTCAGAACGAACGAGCCAGCCTCATTCCCAGGCCGCCTCGCCACCGCTAGGCGTCAGCCGCTGAGCGACGAAATCCAGGAAGCACGCGATCCGCGACGCCAATTGGGTGTTGCGGTAATACACCGCGTTGATCGGCTGGCGCACGTCCAGAGTCTCGCGCGCGAACAACTGCACCAGCGCGCCGTCGTGGCGGTCGCGGCGGGTCATGAAGTCCGACAGGCAGACGATGCCTTCGCCGGCCAACGCGAGCTGGCGCAAGGTCTCGCCGCTGGACGCATGCAGGTGCGGCGCGATATCGAGTTCGTTGCCGTGCGCGTCGCGCAGCGGCCAGCGGTTGAGCGTCGCGGTCGGCGCGAAACCGAGCAGGGTGTGCGCGCTCAGCTCGGCCACCTCGCGCGGCGTGCCGTGGTTTTTCAGATACGCCGGACTGGCCAGTACGCGCAGACGGCTGCTCGGCAGCGGCCGCGCGTGCAGGGTCGAATCGGCAAGCGCGCCGATCCGGATCGCGATGTCGGTGCGTTGCTCGAGCAGGTCGATGATCTGGTCGTTGGTGTTGAGCTCGAGTTCGATCTGCGGATAGCTGATGCGGAAATCGCCGATCAACGGCACGATCGCGTGCAGCATGAACGGCGACGCCGCATTGACCCGCAAGCGCCCGGCCGGCTGCTGCCGGCGCAGCGCCATCTGCTCCTCGGCATCTTCGACCGACGCCAGGATCGCGCGCGCGCGGGCCAGCATGCTCTGGCCTTCCTCGGTCAATTCCAGCCGGCGCGTGGTCCGCCGCAGCAGGGTGGTGCCGAGCTTCTCCTCCAGCCGGCTCAGGGCGCGGCTGACCCCGGACACGGTCTGCTCCAGCGACTCGGCCGCGGCCGTGATCGAACCGGTGTCGACCACGGTGGCGAAGGCCAGCAATTCGTCTAGGGTGATTTTCATGCCTGCATTCTAGGCAGACCGCCCGCGCCGCGCTGCGCTACCGGCCTTGTTTGGCGACACCTGCCGGCGAATACTGGGACGACCTCTCTTGCCTTGGCCGCATATGAGAACCCACGGAACCCTGGTCAAATGGAATGACGAGCGCGGCTTCGGTTTCATCGCCCCGGCGCAGGGCAGCGACGAACTGTTCGTGCATGTGTCGGCGTTCCGGCGCGGCGGCGCCCGGCCGCAGATAAACGAGTTGGTGTCGTTCGAAATACGCACCAAGCCCGACGGCAAGAAAGAAGCGATTAACGTGATGCGTGCCGGCGAAGCCGCGCGGCGGCCGGCGCATCGCCGATCGTCACGCGATACAGCCGCGCCGCGTCCTGGGTTGATCGCAAGCGCGCTGAGCATCGCCGCCGTTGTCGCGATCGGCTGGGTGGGCTACGACCGTTATTTCGGCGGTCGCGATGTCTCGCACGCGCCGATGGCCGAATCCGCTGGCGCCGCTTTATCCGGCAGCCGTCGTGCATCGCCCGGGCCGGTCGCTACCGTGTCGGATAGTCGTGCTGCGATACCCGCGTCGGCGGCGGAATCTGCGGCCGCTGCATCCCGCACTCGTCCGGCATTCGTTTGCGACGGCCGCGAGCATTGTTCGCAAATGACTTCCTGCGCAGAGGCGAGGTTCTTTCTGCAGCACTGCCCCAATACGAAGATGGATGGTGATGACGATGGTCTGCCCTGCGAGCAAGAGTGCTGACGAGGCGGACGGTGACCCTGACGGCTCTTTTGCAGCGAGTTTGAGCCGCCGACGCTGTTGGCTCCGGTCGCATCGAAACTCCCCTGAAAATTGACCGAAGAACGTCGGGGCTAAAGCCCCATCCCACAAAAGACTTCGCAGAGCGCAAGCGGTCGTGCAAAACCGGCGTGCTTCACATTACGAGTATCGACTCGCCGCGTTTCTCGCCGGCTTTACTTCCTGCGCCGCATCCTCGCCGCAAGCATCGCTCGCCCCCAGGAGTCCGACCATGATCCGCTCGCCGCGCGTGACCGCGTTATCGATCGCCGCCGCAATCGCGCTCACCGCCTGCGGCGAAAGCGCGACCCTGCAGGTCTCCGACGGCACCGGCGCGTCGCCGACCTTGCCGTCGCCGAACCCGACCACGCTGCCGACCGTCAACATCGCGCCCGCGATCGGTTGGCCGCAGGGCGCCAAGCCGACGCCGGCGCCGGGATTGGCGGTGACCGCGTTCGCGGTCGGGCTGGATCATCCGCGCTGGCTGCAAGTGCTGCCCAACGGCGATGTGCTGGTCGCCGAGAGCAATGCGCCGTCCGACGGCGAGAAACCCTCAGGTTTCAAGGCCTGGGTGGCGGGCCGGGTGATGAAGAAGGCCGGCGCGACGGTGCCCAGCGCCGATCGGATCAGTCTGTTGCGCGATGCCGACAACGACGGCGTCGCCGAGTTGCGCACGGTGCTGCTCAAGGACCTGCATTCGCCGTTCGGCATGGCCCTGGTCGGCAACGAGTTGTATGTCGCCAACGCCGATGCGGTGTGGCGTTTTCCGTATCGCGACGGCGAGACCACGATCGTCGACAAGGGCAGCAAGGTCACCGACCTGCCGGCCGGGCTCAATCATCACTGGACCAAGAACCTGATCGCCAGCCGCGACGGCGGCAAGCTCTACATCACCGTCGGTTCCAACAGTAATGTCGGCGAGAACGGGCTGGACAAGGAAGAGGGACGCGCGGCGATCTGGGAACTCGATCGCGCCAGCGGCGAAAAGCGTTTGTTCGCCACCGGCCTGCGCAATCCCAACGGCCTGGCCTGGGAGCCGGGCACCGGCGCGCTGTGGACCGCGGTCAACGAACGCGACGAGATCGGCAGCGACCTGGTCCCCGACTACATCACTTCGGTCAAGGACGGCGGGTTTTATGGCTGGCCTTACAGCTACTACGGTCAGCATGTGGATTCGCGGGTGAAACCGCAGAACCCGGAACTGGTCGCCAAGGCCTTGGTGCCGGATTACGCGCTCGGGCCGCATACCGCGTCGCTCGGCATCGCATTTTCGCAGGGCACCAGTCTGCCGGCGGCGTTCGCGAACGGTTTGTTCGTGGGCCAGCACGGTTCGTGGAACCGCAAGCCCAAGAGCGGCTACAAGGTGATCTACGTGCCGTTCAAGAACGGTAAGCCCGATGGCGCGCCGGTCGATGTGCTGACCGGCTTCCTCAATGCCGACGAAGACGCGCAAGGGCGGCCGGTGGACGTGCGCCTGGACAAGCACGGCGCCTTGCTGGTCAGCGACGACGTCGGCAATAAGGTGTGGCGGGTGACGGCGGCGAAGTGAGCGATCGAAGCCACGGAGTTCGACGCGGACGCGCGATCAATCGCAGCCGTCGCGTCCGCCGTCGAACAGCACCGCTTGCTGCGCCTTCGCCGCCTGCGGGCGTAACCCGGCGGCGCTGACGCTGAGTTTGAGGTGTTCGGCCGAGACCTCGACCCGCAGCCGCTTGCCGCCGCCGCGTTCGAGGTATTCGATCACCCGCGTGCCCGCGGCGGCATTGTTCGCCGGTGGCGCGCTCGTCGCTGAGCGGACGTATTCAATTTGTCCGCTGGGATTGGCGATCATCGTCGGCATCGCATCCGGGTTGGGTTTGCGTGCCTTGGCCGAGCGCAGGGTCTTGACCGGCGCGTCGGCGTGAGCGGTCGTCGGCGCGGACACGATCGGCGCGGTCGCCATCGCCGCGTGCTGGCCGTCGCGCGAGAACATCAGGCGCAGGCGTTTGTCCGGATCGTCGCCGTCGGCGCGCTGCAACTGGCCGGTGAGCCAATCGGAACGTTCGCGGTCGGGCAGCAGGCGCAGCAGCAAGGTGGCGCGGCCGTTGGGTTCGACTTTCTGGATCCAGCAGCCGCGCACCGCGTCGATATCGGCCGTCGCGTTGACCGGTGCTGCGGGTGACGTGGGCGGAGTCGGTGACGTTGTGGCCGCGGCATCGAAGGCGGCGAACGCGAACAGCAGCGGCGCGGCGAAACGCAGCGAGCGACGGGCAGCGGATGAGCGGGCCATGCGGGATTCTCGCGAAGGTGACCGGGCTCGATCTTAAGCGTCCGCGCCGCCGATCCCGGGTTTTCGGCGCCTCGTCGTGGCCGACGGTTCAGCGAGCCGCGCGCGTCATTGCACCACCGCC
Organism: Lysobacter sp. Soil_N_51; assembly: GCF_057655755.1. NCBI lineage: Bacteria > Pseudomonadati > Pseudomonadota > Gammaproteobacteria > Lysobacterales > Lysobacteraceae > Lysobacter > Lysobacter sp. Soil_N_51. The sequence goes on from NZ_JBDGLR010000011.1 coordinate 111,355, forward strand.
ACCTCGATCTCGCGTTCGTCGCTGCGGCCGTGGTCGTCGACCACCGACAGACGGAACTGGCCGGTGCGGTCAGGCGTCCACGCCAGCGCCTTGCCCGCGTCGGCGCTGCCGATGAAGGTGTTGCCGACGAACCAGAACACCTTCGATACGTCGGCATCGACGGTCGCGGTCAGGCTCAGGTTGACTTGGTCGGGATGCGACAGCCGCATCGTGTAGCGGGTGGCGCGATACGGCGAGGTGATGCTCGGCGCCGAGCCCAGCCAATCCTGCGCGCCGCCGCAGTCGTGGCCGGCCGGCGGTCGTCGCCGCGGAATGCCGGCCTGCACGAACACCTGGGCCAGATCCGACGGCCAGAATTCGAATACCTCGGTGCGCATCGTGCTCGGGTCGAAACGTCCGCACACCGGTCGGCCGGTGGCGCGGTCCAGCGCGATCGCGCGATGCACGGTGCTGATCCGGATCGGCGACTTGCCCGGTATGAACCAGGTCATGCCGCGCTGCGGGCACCAGGCGTTGGGCAGATCGCCGCTGGCGCGACACACTTCGACTCGCTTGATGTTGATCGGCCATTGCCGCACCGGTTCGGCCAGATCCACGCGCGCGGCCTGCAGGCCGTCGACGATGTCGAAGAACAGCGGCGCGGCGGCTTCAACACCGATCAGCGCCGGATTGCTGGAGCCGTCGAAATTGCCCAGCCACACCACCAATACGTAAGGGCCGACGATGCCGACACTCCACGCGTCGCGGAACGCCCACGAGGTGCCGGTCTTCCACGCCACCGGCAAGGGCCGCGAGGCCGGTTGCGAACCCGCATCGGGGCGCGGATTCTGCCGCAGCATGTCGCGGGTGATGTAGGACGCCTCGGCGCTGAGCAGGCGCGCGCCTTCTTCCTGCGGATCGTCCTCGCGCCAGCGCAGCGGGCGCAGGCGGCCGTCGTTGCCGAGCATCGCGTACATGCGCGCGAGTTCTTCCATCGTCACTTCGCCGCCGCCGAGCACCAGCGCGAGACCGTAGTGATCCTTGCTGGCCATGCGGCTGACCCCGGCCTGACGCAGGAAATCGTAGAACGTGGGTTGCTTGAGCTGCGCGGCGACGCCGACCGCGGGGATGTTGCGGCTGCGCACCAGCGCTTCGGTCGCGGTCACCGGGCCCATGAAGCGGCCGTCGAAGTTTTCCGGCGTGTACGGTCCGAACGCGCTGGGCACGTCGCGCAGCACGGTCTGCGGATGCAGCACGCCCTGGTCCAGGGCGAGCGCATAAATGAAGGGCTTGAGGGTCGAGCCGGGCGAACGCTTGGCGTCGCTGCCGTTGACCTGGCCCTGGATCGAGGCGTCGAAGTAATCGGCTGAGCCGACCAGCGCGCGCACGCCCATGTCGCGGGTGTCGATCAGGATCGCGCTGGCGTTGCGCAGGCCGCGGCTGCGCTCGCGTTGCAGATGATTACGCACGCGTTCTTCGAGCAGCCGTTGCAGACGCGCGTCGAGGGTGGTCTTGAGTTCCGGCCCGGCCTGCGGATGCCAGGCGCGTTCGGCCAACACGCGATCGACCAGATGCGGCGCGCGGAACGGCAGTTCGCGCGCGCTGTGCAGGCGCAGCGGCAGATTGAGCAGCGCGTCCTCGGCGAGGTCTTCGGGATGGCGTTCGCGCCAGCGCGCGTACAGGCGCGCGCGCGCGGCTTCCAGACCGGTGCCGATGTAGAACGCGTCGTCGTCGCGCGCGGCGAGTTTGCCGCGGCGCGATGGCGCTTGCGGCAGCACCGCGAGTGCGAGCGATTCCGGAAGGGTCAGGCGATCGGCTGGTTTACGGTAATAGATCAGGCTGGCCGCGCCGACGCCTTCGATATTGCCGCCGTAGGGCGCGAAGTTGAGGTAGGCCTCGAGGATTTCGTCTTTCGAATAGAACAGCTCCAGTTGCAGCGCGCGCGCGATTTGCACCAGCTTGCCGCGCACGTCGCGGGTCCGCAGGCGCCAGCGCAGACGCGCGAGCTGCATGGTCAAGGTCGATCCGCCGATACGCGCCTCGCCGCTGCCGTAGGTCGACCACGCGCCGCGCACCAGGCTGATCGGGTTGAAGCCCGGATGCCAGCGGAACCAGGCGTCTTCCTGCAGCATCACCGCTTCGACCAGTTGCGGCGAGATGTCCTTGAGCGGCACCCACAGCCGGTAGCGCTGATCGCTGGCGAGGGTCAGCCGCAACAGCCGGCCCTCGCGATCGCGCACGACGGTGGACAGCGGGATCGATTCGGATAAGGACGGGTGGGGATACCACCGCGCGCCGATCAGCGCCGCGGCGAGGACGGTGAGGCTCAGCAGCCACCACCGCCATCGCCGCAGACCGCGGCGCAAGCTTGCGCGCACGGTCATGGCGTCGGCACAGTCACCTGCAACTCACCGGCCGGGCCGCCTTGCGCGTACACCGAGCGCTCGTACATCGATTCGGCATACACCGGCGGCACCACGAACTTGCCGCTGTTGTTGGCGCGCACCTTGTACTTGAATTCGGTGATCGCATTGCCGACGTCGCCGTACAGGACGATGCGGTCCTCACGCTGTTCGACGTGCTCGGGCGCGAAGGTCGAGCCGGGCAGGGCGAGGGTCTGCTGCGGCGCGGCGTTCGGGTCCGCGCCGTCGCGCGAGGGCTGGCCGTCCTCGTCGCCGCCTTCGCTGTCGCCGCATTCCTCCTCGCAGCCTTCTTCCTCCGAATCGCTGCTGCTCGTATCGCTTGCGGTCGGCACGGCGGCGTACTGCATGATCGGTTCGAAACCGCCCGGCAGCAGGTCGACGACCGCGATGTTGCCGCGCGCCTGCGCGCCCAGCGCACGCACCCGCAAGCGCACGGTGACTTCCTGGCCCTGCTTGAGCGCGGCGATCGGCTTGCCGGCGTCGTCGAGATAATCGCGGATCACTTCCAGGCCCTTGTCCTGCACGGCCTTCGGCAGCGCGCGATCGAAGCCGCTCTGATTGACCAGATACCAGGCCGGCGCCGGGCCACCCGGCGCGATCCACAGGCGCAGATCGCCGCCGGCGAAACCGCCGCGCGCGATCGAACCCTGGGCCGCGCCGATGCGCCGCGACTTGCCGTCCTTGCCGGCCGCTTCCAGCACCGGCAGCGGTTGCTGCGGCTGGGCGCCGGCATAGGCGTCCATCGCCAGCACGGTCAGCGCCGAGGACAAGGTGTTGTAGCTGTTGCTGCGCAGCGGATCGAGCAGACGTTCCAGCGCCGCCGGCTTGAGCTGGTCCTTGGCCAGCGGGGCGAAGTGGCGATTGAGCAGGTACACCGTCCAGGCCTGGTCGATGCCGTTGTCGTAGTAGTCCGCGTACGCACTCGCCGCGGCTGGCGCGGTGCGGTTGGCACGGATCAGCGCCTTGTTGGCGAGTGGCCGCGCGGCCTTGTCCTGCTGCAACAACTGATAGCTCGACGCGATCAGCAGCCCGGCCACGTCGTTTTCCCAAGTCTTCGGCTGATCGCGTTTGATCTGCTCATGCACGCCGCTGAGCAGGTTGCTCGCGGTGCGGCCCTGACGGACCAGCAGGTACACCGCCAGCGCGCGGCTGCGCAGCGAGGCCAGATCGTTGCCGGAACGGTCGGCGGCCATCTGTTCCAGATAACTATTGAGCGAACGCAGCAGATCGTCGGGTACGGCCTGGCCGCGGTCGCGCGCTTCGAGCAGATACAGCGCCGCGTAACCGGTGACGAAATCGTCGGCGTCCGGCGTCGCCGTCCACAGGCCGATGCCGCCTTCGCTGTTCTGGCGCGAGCGCAGCACGTCGATGATGCCGAGCTTGGGATTGCCCGCGCCCGGGCCGATCACCTTGCCCAGTTCGGGATGCGATTGCAGCACCAGCGCCGGGAACGCGCCGCTGAGCAACTGCTCGCTGCACTGGTGCGGGTAATCGCCGAGGTAGGCGGTCAGCCCGTCCAGCGCCACCAGCGGCGACACCGAGGCCGAAACCTGACGGGTGGCGTGCTGGTCGTACATCGAACGCAGCGGCTGGACGATCGTGCGTTTGTCGGCGCGACCGGCGATCAGGTCCTGGCGTGCGACCAATGCCGGCCGCAACGACAGTTCGATCCGTCGCTGCGCTTTATACGCCGTGCCCGACGCGGCCTGGATGCCGATCGGCAAGGCGCCGAGCGCATTGCCGGCGCGCACCCGGAACCGCACCGTGGTTTCGCTGCGCGGCGCGATCGAGACCGCCGCAGGCGCCGCGCCGACCAGGGTCAGCGACGGTGGCAGTTGCAGGCTCACCGCGACTTGCGCCGCGCTCTTGGCGCCTTCGATGGTGTTGGCCACGCCGACCGGCAGGTCGAATTCGTCGCCGGGCGCGACATGGGTCGGCACGGTCGGGGTCAGCACGAAATCGCCGCGCACGATCGCATCGCGCTGGATCACGCCGATGCGTTCGGGCGTGACCGCCACCGCGACCACCCGCACCTTGCCGTTGAAGTGATCGGGCAGGGTGAACTTGAACTGGTGGGCGCCGTCGACATCGACGATGCCCGACCACCACACCGCCGGTTTCTCCGACTTGCGCTTGAACGGATTGAGGTGCTTGGACATGCCGCCTTCGCCGTCGCCGCCGGGCGCGGCCGAAGCGGCGATGCGGCTGAACTCAGGCAGCAGCAAGTCGAGGATCTGCGCGGTGTCGACCTGTAGCGCCTTCTTGCGGAAGAAGTGATCCAGCGGTTCGCCGACCTTGTAGCGCGCGACCTGCAGGATGCCTTCGTCGACTGCGAACAGGACCACGCGCGCCTTGCCGTCGGTGGTGACATCGGCCGTCATCGGCGTGCCGGGCTTGGTCACCTTCGGCAGCGTCAAGGTCAGCGGCTGGGTGCGCGCGCTGCGATCGACCGCGAACGGCGCCACGCCGTACGACAGCGGGCTCATGTAGATCTCGTCGGAGTTCGGATCGCGCAGGAACTGCACGTTGATATAGCCGTTGCCCTCGAAATCCGCCGGCACGGTGATCTTCTGCACGCTGGCGTTGCTGTCGGCGCGGAACCACACGTGGGCGTAGACCTTGTCGCGCTCCAGCGTGATCAGGCCGCTGCCGGCGTACGGCGCGCGCACGCTGACCTCGATCGTCTCGCCCGGCTTGTAGCTCGGCTTGGACAAAGTGAGGCTGAGTTCGGCGTTGCGTTCCAGCGAACGGCTCAGATTGGCCGCGCCGGCGATGCGGTAGCCGATCTGGTTGAGCACCTTGCCGTCGCTGCCGCGCACTTCGAGCACGAAATCGCCGGGCTGGTCGGTCGGCAGGGTCACAGTCTGGCGGCCGCCGGCCATCGCGACCGGCTGATCGCGCAGGTCGTAACGGCGCTCGTGCGAGACGTAGCGGTACAGACCCGAATCCTGCTTGGTCAGCACCGACACATACCGCTTCTCGACCACCACCGCATGCAGGCCGTCGACTGCCTTGGCCTTGCCGTCCTGGCCGATGCTGAGCAATTGCAGGGCGCGCTTGGCGCCGCGTTTGACGTAGTTGAGATCGTCGAGCGGCTTGATGCCGACCAGGAAGTCGTTGTTCGACACCAGCGCGGTGGTCTGCGCGGCGACGCTGCGGCCGCTGCCGGGTTCGAACGCGCGCGCCAGGAAACTCAGCTGATAGGTCGCGCGTTCGTACTTGGTCAGGTCGAGCTTGAACTCGGCCTTGCCGTCGGCGTTGGTGGTCTGGTCGCTGAGCGCTTCGTCGTAACCTTCCTTGGCCCGCTGCGGGTCGAAGAACTGATAGCCCGGGTGCTGGGCGAAACTCGGGAAGTACGGACGCAGCACCATGGTGCCTTCGACCCGGCGTTGCTGCGCGGGGGTGCCGAACAGGTTCTCGGCCTCGACCGTCGCCGACAATTGCTCGGGCTTGATCCAGCCGTTGGGGTTATCCGACGACAGCTTCGCGCTGACCTTCATCGTGTCGGGCGCGAACTCGCGCACCTGCACCGAGGTCGAGCCGATCGTGGTGCGCTGGTTGTCGCGGCCGAGCAGGAACAACTGGATCTGCCAGGTGCCGCTGGGCGCGCTGTCGCTGGGCGCGAAGCTGGCGCTCTCGAAGCCTTGTTCGCTGAGCTTGAGCTTCTCGCGCTTGGCCACGTTGCCGCGCGGATCGGTGAACTCCCACTCCAGCGGCAGGCCGGTCAGCGGACGCTTCCAGTCGGCGGCGCGCACGATCATGCCGATGTTGATGGTGTCGCCCGGCCGGTACAGGCCGCGATCGGAGAACAGGAAGGCGTTGAGCGCGCCGGCTTCCAGGTCGTTGGGTTCGCCGCCGATGTCGAAGCGCGAGTAATCGAGCTTGCGCTGGTAGTCGTCGATCGGCAGGAACGAATAATCCTCGCCCTGGCTGACGGTCAGCATCGCCGGTTGTTTTTCGCGCTTGAAACCGGTCAGCGACGGCAGCTGCGCGCGGCCGCTGGCGTCGGTGTCGGTTTCGATCAGGGTCTCGCCGTTACGGGCCACCGCGCGCACGCGCGCGCCGGCCACCGGGGTGCCGTTGGCCAGCGATTGCACGAACACGTCGCGGCGTCCGTCCATCGCCTGCTTGACCACGATGCCCAGGTCGGTCAGCACGATCAGGCGGGTGTCTTCCTCGCTGCCGGCGTCGTCGGCCAGGGTGTCGGCGGCGCTGCGCTTGCTGTCGTCCTCGCTCATCGTGCGCAGGCTCAGCAGGAACACGCCGCGGCGGCTGGGCTTGAGGTACTGGCCCAGGTCGACGCCTTCGTAATGGGCCTTGGCCGGGTTCTCGGCCGGCAGCACCAGACGTTTTTCCTCGCGTTCGACCAGGCTGTCGGCGCTGAGGTTGTAGAAGGTCGGCTTGTCGTAGCTGCCGTTGTTGTTGAACACCAGGTGCTGGATCTGATCGGGCAGGACGCGTGCAATCTCCAGGCGCGCGGCCGGCACGTTGCGCGAAACCACGCTGATCCGGCGTTCGCCGCGCAGCGACAGCAGCGCGCCGTCGCCGACGAAACGCAGCAGCTTGGGATACTCGGGCACGGTCTGCACGGTGGCGTAATTGGCGCCGAGCATGAAACCGCCGAAGGCCTTCAGGCCCTTGTTGACGCGCAGGTAGATGCGCCGGCCCGGCGGGGCCTGGAACTTGAAGCTGTGGCTTTCTATGTATTCGCGTTCGGTCGGCATCGCGCTCAGCGGCAACGCGGTGGCGGCCTTGAGCACGGCCTCGTCGACATCGCTCTGCGACCAGCTGTAATTGCCGCTCTGCTGCGCCGCCGGACGGCGCGGGTCCTTGGCCGGCAGCAGCCAGGCGCGAACCGCGCCGGCCACGTCGGTGTCGCGCATGGCGTTGTTGAAGGTCAGCACCAGCACTTGTTCGGGTTCGAAGCGTTCGTTCTCGACCAGGGTCGCGGCCACGTCGCTGACGTTGACGCTGTACAGCGAAGGCAGGCGCACGCTGGCGCTGAGCTTGTCGGCGCTGCCGGTGCCGCCGCGCTTGGCCGGCACGCCGGCGGCGAGGTCGAGCACGACGGTGCCGCCGTTCTCGGGCAGGGTCAGCGGTTCGGAATGGACCCAGGCCTTGAGCCGGCGTTCGTCGTAAGTGACGGTGTACTTGGGCGCGGCCAGCGCGGTGGACGCGCCATCGGCGAGCTTCAGGGTGATCCGCCGCTGCAGTTCGGTTTCATCGACCGGGTGCGAGAACTTGAGTTCGAACACCGCTTTCTTCAGCGCCGGATCCTGCGGGTCTTGATAGAACTCGCTGTTGGCGATGTCGGCCTTGAACGGCGCGGTCTCGAATTCGAACGCGTTCTCCTGCAGCGCGACCTTGGGCGCGAGGGTCTGCTTCGGGTCGAGTTCGATCGAGTATTGGGTCTTGACCGGCCAGTCTTCCGACGGGGTGAACACCAGGGTCTTGTCGTCTTCCCAGGTCCACGCGCCCTTGAGTTCCGGCGTCATCGTCACGCCTATCGGCGCCGAACCGACTTGCTTGATCGGCGCGGCCGAGTCGGAAAAGCTCAGCCGCAGGCTGTCGACCTTGGGCGGGGTGCGGTCGTAATCGGTGAGCTCGGGGGTATGCAGTTCGACCGCGAGCGCGCCGGGAATCACCGGCTTGGGCCGGGTGACCAGCCAGTAGCTCAGCGAGCCGACCACGATCAGGCCGAGCAGGCTGCCGAGGTAGAGGCGGGGTTTTTGCCGGATGCGCGCGAACAGCGCGGCGAGCCAGGACGGCGGCGACCAGGCTATGTCGCCGAACACGGCGCGGCTGGCGCGGGTCCACGGTTTCGGGCGGCCGGCGTCGCCGGACTCCGTGGCGGGAGCCGGTTGCGGGGGCGGGGCAGAGGTTTGCATTGCGGAGATTCCAATCCGTGGTGCGGTGGCTAGTGCCGGGCCGGGCGATCCTGCCCGGCCGGTCCCCAAGAGTTTTCGACTGCATTTCGAGCGCGCGGGGTGTGCTTTGCGGCACATACGCGTATCGATCGATGCGGTAGACCCAAATGTTAGGAAATTGTTCCTGCCGTTCGTCGGCTTGTCGAGATTTTTTTATTGCTGGGTGTCGGCGGCGGTTTGGCGGCGGGTCGAATGCCGGGGTTCGAACGCGCCGACCGACCCGATGGCCGGGCCGTTTTGGTCCTGGCAAGGTCTTGATAGTGACAGCAACTCGCGCGCTTTCGCGCCGCGACCTGACAAAGCTGGCAGGTGGATGCCTTCGCCTGCGCCGGACTTTGCCGATGGCGACATTCCTCGCCTGACACCTGCTGACCGCGGCGACATACCCCGCCGATGGCACTTGGTCGGCCACCGCCGCACGTTCTAAGCTCGGGGCCGTTTTGTTGCTGGAGTCTGCATGGACATCGTCGCCATCCTCGTCGTCGTCGTCGGGTTGTATCTGGCGTTCAAACTGGTCGGCTTGCTGTTGAAGGGCGCGATGTGGCTGCTGGTGATCGGCGGCTTGTACTGGCTGATCGCGCCGCTTGCGGGCTGGCCGATGCCGGGCTGAGGTCGGGCAGGACGTTGGGTTGGCTGTGGGTTCGGGTTTCGACCATCACCGAGGAGAGTGCCGCGTCATGAACGACTTGCATCAAGCCGTGCCGGCGCAATGGATCGCCGACACCCAGGACATCGGGCGCCTGGTCCGCGCGATCTACGAATGCATTTCCGGCCCGGCCGGGGCGCCGCGCGACTGGGCGCGGTTCCGTTATCTGTACCACCCGCGCGGCCTGAGCCTGCGCACCGTGGTCGAGCCCGACGGCTCGACCCGCGCGGTGGTGTTCGACGTGGAAAGCTATATCGCCGACGTCGAGGCGCTGTTCGCCACGCAATCGTTTTACGAGGTCGAAACCGACCAGCGGATCGAACGCTTCGGCCAGATCGCGCATGTGTGGAGCAAGTACGACGCGCGCCCGAGTCCCGATTCGCCGGCGCTGCTCAAGCGCGGCGCCAACAGCATCCAGCTGTGCCATGAGCACGGACGCTGGTGGGTGTTCTGCACGATCTGGGACAACGAGCGCGATGGCTTGAGTTTCGATCTGTTCTGAGCGCGGCATTCAAACCTCTCTCACGCGCGCGGCGACCGTAGGACGTGCGCGGCTGAGAGGGGTTGGGGTGAGGGCGCGACCACGCTGGATCTTGCGATAAGGGCCACCAGGGCAACACAGAAGCGCCGATCCGGACCGAATACGCCGCTGGAATCGCGCGCCGCGGCCCCCAGATCGTATGCACTCTCCCCGGAACACCCCCGCATGCTGCCGTATTCCGTGCTCGACCTCGCCCCCGTCACCCAGGGCAGCGACGCCCGCCAGGCCTTCGCCAACAGCCTGGATCTGGCCCGTCACGCCGAAGCGCTGGGCTACAACCGCTACTGGCTGGCCGAACACCACAACATGCCGGGCATCGCCAGCGCCGCGACCGCGGTGCTGATCGGCCATATCGCCGGCGGCACCTCGACCATCCGGGTCGGCGCGGGCGGGATCATGCTGCCCAATCACGCGCCGCTGCAGGTCGCCGAGCAGTTCGGCACCCTGGCGTCGCTGTACCCGGACCGCATCGATCTGGGCCTGGGCCGCGCGCCCGGCACCGATCAAGCCACCGCGCGTGCGCTGCGCCGCTATTACGACGGCGCCGACAGCTTTCCGCAGGACGTCGCCGAACTGCTGCATTACTTCGGCCCGGTGCAGCCGGGCCAGACCGTGCAGGCCGTGCCCGGCGGCGGGCTGGAAGTGCCGGTGTGGTTGCTCGGATCGAGTCTGTTCAGTGCGCGCCTGTCGGCGGCGATGGGCCTGCCGTTCGCGTTCGCCTCGCATTTCGCGCCCGACGCGATGGACGAAGCGTTGACCTTGTACCGGCGCGATTTCAAACCCTCCGCGCGGCTGCAACGGCCGCACGCGATGCTGGCCTTGAACGTGGTCGCGGCCGACGACAGCGCCGACGCCAGGCGCTTGTTCACTACTCAGCAGCAGTCCTTCGTCAATCTGCGTCGCGGCCGGCCCGGGCTGATCCCGCCGCCGATCGACGACATTGAGACTTTCTGGACCCCGATCGAAAAAGCCGGCGTGGCCCAGGCGCTGGCCTGCGCGGTGGTCGGCGATGCGGTTGAGGTGCGCGACGGCATCGCCGCCTTCATCGACCGGCATCGGCCGGACGAATTGATGATCACCGCGAACGTGTTTGAGCACGGCGCGCGGCTGCGTTCGTTCGAACTGGCGGCGCAGGCGTTTCGGGCGAGCGTTTAGTCGTTACTGCGGAAAGACGCGGGGCTCGTCGCGGCGAGCCCCGCGTTGTCGTTGTCGTCGGCTCAGACCGACGTCGACGCGCGCTGATTCACCACCGACTCGGCGTAGCGATACGACAGCAGAATCCGGATCAAGGCCTCGACCTGCGACCCGTCGCGCGCGTCCAGTCGCACCACCGGCAGCTTGTGGCCGAGCTGGGTCAGCGCGTCGCGGAAATGCAGCAGGCCGAAGTCGTTGCTCACGTCGGTATGGGTGACCCCGACCGCGAACGAGGCCTGCGGCGCGATCTTGGCGAACTCGACCAGCAGCATGTCGGTCTGCGCGACCATGTCGCCGGCGTTGGCCGCGACCAGCACGATGATGCCGACCGCGCCGTCGCAGACCAGCGGCCACATGAAGTTGAGATAGCGCTGCCCCGGCACGCCGTACACGTGCAGCAGTTCGCCGCCGTCCAGCTCGATGGTGCTGTAGTCCAGCGCCACCGTGGTGTGGGTCTTCTCGCCCATCAGCGCATGGCTGATCGGCATTTCGGTGCTGACCGGTTCGACGTCGGAGATCGCGCGGATCGCGGTGGTCTTGCCGGCGCCCATGCCGCCGACGAAGGCGAGTTTGATCACGTCACTGGCCACTGCCGGCTCCCAGGAAATTCAGGCCGAAGCGGCGCGCGAGGCGCCGGATCAGACCCAGTTCGGACGATCCGCCCTGACGATGCGCGGGCATCGCGGCGGGTGCGGCTTCGGCCAGTCCGGTGGCCAGGGCGACCGCGAACAGTCGCTTCAATTCAGCGTGCGGCGTGGCGGTGGCCTCGGCCAGCGCCGGCAGCGACCACGGGCTGCGCAACAGGCAACCCAGCGGCAAAAGCCATTGCGTCGGCAACGCGGTCGACGGCATCAGCGGCCAGCCGCGCAGTTGCAGCGGGCGCAACGGATCGACCTGCGCCAGCGGCGCGTCGTGGCCGATGGCGATGTCCCACAGCAACGATTCCAGCGAATAGCTCTGGGTTACGTCCTGCTGGTATTTCTCGACGTACTGCTTTTGCGTCAGCGCGGTGATGAACCAGTTCGGGCTCATCGCTTCGGCGACCAGTTCCGGGTAGGGCATGCGCCGGATCATGTGCATGCGCGAGGCGCCCAGGTCGGCGACCAGACGGAACAAACCCGATTCGAACAGATACAGGCCCTTCGGCGCGTTCAACAGGTGTTGCACGAATGGCAGCGCGTCGGCGGCGGTCGCGTTGTCGGCCTCGGATTCTTCGCGGCCGTGGCGCAGGCGCTCGCGCACGCTGCGGCCGAGCGCCCCGGCCTCGATGTTGATGTCGACCGAATGCACCGAATCGGGATCCCACGGCAACCGGCCGATGCGCAGCACCGGAATGCCGCGGCGCATCGCCTGCTCGACCGCGTTGCGGCTCAGGCTGGTCTCGGTGCCGGTGATCAGCAGGTGCGCGGGGCGATCGCTCCACGCTTGCAGGTCGATGTCGAGGCCTTGCTCGCGCAAGCCGACGCACGCGGCATGCAGACGCGCATGCCGCGATTTGTCGAGATCGGCGCTGACGACGAGATAGCGTTGGGACGATGGCATGCGCGTGTCTCGCATCAACCGGTGGCGGTCATGGCGCGCGGCCGCGCGGCCATCACTTGAAGTCGAGGGTCTTTTCGAACGACTTGAGTTCATGGCGGGCCATCGCCAGGTTGGCGCGCGCGCGGTCCAGCACCACGTACAGGAACAGGGTCGGGTTGCTTTCGAGCGGGCGGATCAGGTGGTACTGCTTGCTCAGGCTGATCAGCACGTCTTCGATCGTGTCGTTGAGGCCGAGCTGCTCGGCGACGCGGCGCTTGGCGCGGACCACTTCGGAGTTGCCGGCCGCGGCGACTTCCAGATCGACGTTGCCGCCGCCGGAGGTGGCCATGGCCATGCCGCTGTCGCTGTCGACCAGCGCGGCGCCGACGAAGCCGGCCAGGTTGTTGAGTTCGTCCAGTTGCAGTTTCGACATGTGCGGCTCCGTTGCGGTTCGATGGGAAGTGCGGTGGTTGGCGCGTGTAGCGGATGGCGCGGTTGAAACGGGTTCGCGCAATCGCCGCGCGCGCACGGATGCGCGCGGCAGGGCGGATGCGGGTCAGCGGCGGGCGAGCAGGGCGCCGATGCGGGCGGCGCAGTCGCGGGTGGCGACCAGCAGCAAGGCCAGGTTGGTGTCGGCGCCGGCCATCGCCAGCAGGGTCAGCGGCTTGGGCGCGTCGATGCGGAACAGCACGATGTTGCCGCGCGAGGTGCACACCGTGGCGTAATCGGCGCCGCTGAGCTTGAGCTCCTTGGCCAGGGTCTCGCCGAGGGTCAGGAAGGAATTGGCCATCGCCGCGATCCGGCGCGCGTCGGCCTCGCCGGATTCGAGTTCGGCCAGCGGCCGGCCGTCGGCCGTGGACACGCAGATCGTGCGCAGGTCCGGCAGCCGTTGCTTGCAGCGAGCGAGTTCCTCCGTCAGCAGTACGCCGAGCGAGTTCTCGGTACGGTGGGACGATTCCAGTCGCCCCAGTAACAACTCCACCGTGGTTTGCTGCATGTCTTTGCGATCCCCTGAGCACACTTGATACAGATTGTGCTGTGACTAATTAGTGTAATAAATCACAAAAAAATATGCATTGCGTCACAGTGTAGGGCAAGTGGTCGGCAGGAACTACTGCCCCACTGTCAGTTTTCGCAGTCGCTCGTTAATGACCGGATAGGCAAAGTTTCGTTCGGGCGGCGATCGGTTGGCGTCGCGCGAGCGTCGGCATGCATCAGCACGTCGCGAACGTCGCAGCCTGATCGCCGTGATTTGAGGCCGCCCCCTGTAGGAGCGGCGCGAGCCGCGACCGCGTCGTCAGGCCTACGGCGGAGGTATCGATGCAGATGAAGTATCGCGGTCGCGGCTCACGCCGCTCCTACAGTCGCGAACAACGCAGCCCGATCGCCATGATTCAGGGCCGCCCCCTGTAGGAGCGGCGTGAGCCGCGACCGCGTCATCAGGCCTACGGCGGTGGTATCGATGCAGATGAGGTATCGCGGTCGCGGCTTACGCCGCTCCTACAGTCGCGAACGTTGCATCCGGATCGCCGTGATTCACGGCCGCTCCCTGTAGGAGCGGCGCGAGCCGCGACCGCGTCATCAGGCCTGCGGCGCGGGCGTCGATGCAGATGAGGGTTCGCGGTCGCGGCTTACGCCGCTCCTACAGTCGCGAACGTTGCATCCGGATCGCCGTGATTCAGGGCTGCTCCCTGTAGGAGCGGCGTGAGCCGCGACCGCGGGATCAGGCCTACGGCGGTGGTATCGATGCAGATGAGGTTTCGTGGTCGCGGCTTACGCCGCTCCTACCGTCGCGAACGTCGCAGTCAGGGAGTTGGCGCGCGGGCACGCGGCCCACGCGCCGGTTCAATGCGCCTGCACGCCCAGCAATTCGACTTCGAACACCAACGAGGCATCCGGCGGGATCACGCCGCCGCCGGCGCCGTCGCGGCCGTAGGCCATGTCCGGCGGCACCATCAGCACGCGCTTGCCGCCGACCCGCATGCCGGCCACGCCGTCGTCCCAGCCGCGGATCACCCGGCCGGCGCCGAGCAAAAAGCTGAAAGGCTTGCCGTGATCGTAGGAGCTGTCGAACTTGCTGCCGCGCTTGTTCGCGGCCTTTTCGTCGTAGAACCAGCCGGTGTACTGCACGATCACTTCCTGGCCCGGCTGCGCGACCGCGCCGGTGCCCGGGCGTTCGTCGATGGTCTGGAACTGGGCGATGCGGCCGCTGAACACCTTCGGCGCGGCGGCGTGTTCTTCTTGCGCGGCCGGACGCTTGCAGGCGCTCAGGCTCACGGTCGCGGCGGCCAGCGCCAAGGCCAGCGGCAATGCGGACGCGCCGCGTCGCAGCACCGAGCGCAGACGGCGGGCCGGCGGGTTTGCAGCGGCGGACAAATCAGGAACGAAGGACACGCGCGGCCTCGGTTTGGCGATGACGGGTTTACAGCTTAGCCGCTAAGCGCGCGCCGCGGTCTTGGCAAGCGGTTCGGTTGCCGTGCGGACGCCGATGCGCGCTCAATCCAGCGCGATCGCAAGGATGGCTTGATTGCGACGCAGAAGAATATTGCCGAGCGCGTCTTCGACGCTGTCGCCGAAGCGGCGCAGGCTGTCGTCGTATCCGCCGAAGATCGCGCCGTCATCGCCGATCAGATAGGTCAGATGCGCGCTGTAGCCCTGGCCGATCGGCAACAGGCGCTGTCGCGCCGCCGGTTCGTAGCGCTCGCTGGCCCAGGCGCGGTCGAAACGCGCGATCGCGAGGACCGGGTCGAACAAGGACTCATCGGTATCGGCGCCGGACCACGACGGATGGCGCAGGCGCAGCCCGGCGAAAGCGCGCGCGAAACGCAGGCCGCTGGCGAGCACGCGGTAGCCGTCGTTCTCCCAGGCGCGTTGGATCGCGCCGACCTCGACGTCGCGGTCGGCGCGCCAGCCGTGCCGCTGCAGCGCGGCGCGGGTTTCGGGATCGAACCTCCAGTGCATCGCGCGCTCAGTGCCCGTCGCGCATGCGGCCTTGCGCCGGATCGTCCGGCGCCAGGCTCGCGCCGAACGCGCGCATCGCCTGCGCGGTGGCGGCGTCGGCGGGGAAGAACGATTCGATCGCCAGTTCCGACAAGGTCACGTCCATCGGCGTGCCGAACACGGTGGTGGTGCTGATGAAGGCCAGTTCGCCCAGTTCGCTGCGCAGGCGGAACGGCACGGCGACGTGCAGCGACGACGGCAGTTCGGTTTCGTCGTAATCCTCGGGCGCGGGGTAGGCCGCGAGTTCCTCGTACAGCGCCTGCAGCACCGGGTCGCCGGTGGTGTCGATCTGATGGCGCAGCCGGTGCAGGATATGCGCGCGCCATTCGCCCGGATTGACGATGCGGGTGGCCAGGCCTTCGGGGTGCAGGCTGGCGCGCAGCACGTTGGCCGGCCGCGCGAGCAGGAAGTCGGGCAGCCCGGCGAGCAGCGGCGCGACCGCGCGGTTGTGCGCGATCAGGTTCCAATGCCGGTCGACCGCCAGCGCCGGGTGCGGCTCGTGTCCGTACAGCACCAGTTCGATCGCGGCGTAGGCCTCGTGCAGGGCCGGATGGTCGAGGCTGCGTTCGGAATACATCGGCGCCAGGCCGGCCGCGGTCATCAGCTGATTGCGCTCGCGCAAGGGCACGTCGAGGCGGTCGGCCAGGCGCAGCAGCATCGCCCGGCTCGGCAGCGAACGGCCGGTTTCGATGAAGCTGACATGGCGGGTCGAGATCTGCGCCAGATCGGCCAGATCGAGTTGGGTCAGACGGCGGCGCTGGCGCCAATCGCGCAACAGCTCGCCCACGGGGCGTTGATCGTTCATGCCGGACACGATAGCCCAGCGGCGGGGTGCATTGGCATTACCTGGCACGTAATCGACCGGCCGCGGGTGTGGGTGTGTGATGGCGTCAAGCAAACACGAACGATCACGACGATCACCCACTGGAGAAGACCATGGCCATTACCTTTCAACCGCAGGCTTCCACCTTGTTGCGCCGCGCATTGGTGCTCGACGCCGGCGTGTCCGGCGCCGCCGGCTTGTTGCAGCTCGCCGCGACCGCGCCGTTGTCGCGCTTGCTCGCGATCGATCCGGGCTGGCTGCGCGGCGGCGGCGCGGTGTTGCTCGCCTGGATGCTGTTCGTGGGCTGGGTGGCGACGCGCAAACCGATCGCGCCGGCGCTGGCGTGGACGGTGATCGGGGTGAACCTCGCCTGGGTCGCCGGCTCGGTGCTGGTGCTGGTCGAGGGCGCGATCACGCCGAACACATTGGGGCTGACCTTCGTGCTGGCGCAGGCGGCGGCGGTGGCGGTGTTCGCCGAACTGCAGTTCTTCGGTCTGCGCCGTCAGCTCAAGGCGGCGTGAGGCGAGCGGACAGTCGATAAAAGTAATCGCGTCGTTAGTTGTTTTCTGTGATGCGCACGAAGATTTTCAGTGTCGCAACATGCCGTGGCGAGCGTATTTCTGACAGCTGGACCCTGCCGGAAACGCGGTGCTATAAGGCCGGTACTGTGCGGTTTTCGCCGCACAGTCCACCGTTGCGTACTGATACGCACTCATAGACAAGGAGATGAGAGATGGCAAGGTTGCTTCGCGCTGCTCGTGTCGCTATGAACATCCATCCCAACGAAACCAGCAGCCTGTGGAAGACGTGGCCGCTGTGGGTGGAATTCTGATCCTCGGCTCTATCCGCACGCTCGCCTGACGTGGTCAGGACGATGCGGGCAGGACCATGTAAGCAGGAGGGCGGCCGATCGCCGGTCGCCCTCCGATCAGAACGAGGCGCTCCTTGACCATCCAGCCCGATCCCGCGGACGACCCCGCGGCGCGCCTGCTCGAGCGCGTGCGTCGCGAAGGCCCGGTGCTGCCCTTGCCCGGCGGTGTCGTCGGCATTTTCAGCCCGGCCCTGGCCAACAAGGTCGACAAGATCAATTCCGACGACCTCAAGGTCATCGATTCGCTCGCCGACGTGCTCGGCATGCGCAAGTCCGAACCGGTGACCTGGCGCGAAGTGCGCGCCCTGCTGACCGAGCGCAGCGGCGCGCTGGTCACGCCCGAGCAGATGCTCGCGTTGCACCGGCGCATGCAGGCGTATCTCAGCGAACATGCGGGGCGCGAGCAAGACCTGACCAAGCTGATGTGGCGCACGGTGTCGCGCGCGCTGATTCCGCTGGCGATCGACGGCATCGACGGCCGCGATCTGCGCACCTTGATCGACGAACAGGAACTGCGTTTTCGCATCCAGCTCGAACAGCACGTGCCGCTGTGGCGGCGGATTCCGGATTTCCTGCTGCATCGGGCGGCGACGCGGGCGATCACGCGGCAGATCAAGCAACGCGTCGCGTGTGGCGAGTCGCGCGACGATTTCACTCAACCCTTGCTCGGGTTGGTGGATCGCATCGGGGTCGATCGCGTCACTTACTTGGTGACGGTGCAGATGATCGCGATCTCCGGCGTGCCCGGCATGATGGCGGCTTGCCTGGTGTATGCGATGTCGCAGTACCCGGATTGGCGCGAGCACTTGCAGGAGGAAATGGACGCGCTGGAGTGGGAGGAGTTGTACACCCTGCCGATCCGCAAGCTGCCGCACACCATGCGCTTCATCAAGGAAGCGATGCGGCTGTGGACGACGCCGTTCGTGACCCGGCGGGTCGCTCAGCGCGACATCGATCTCGATGGCGTGTCGGTCAAAAAAGACCAGATCTACGAGTTGAGCTCGTACATCCTGCATCACTCCGAGGAGTACTGGGACGAGCCGGAAGTGTTCGATCCCGACCGCTGGCTGTCGTCGCGGCGGCAGGAGGCCAAGGGCGCCTACGTGCCGTTCGGTTTCGGCCCGCGCTCGTGCGTCGGCGCCTCAGTCGGGCATGCCCAGTTGGTATTGTTCTGCGCGATGATGGTGCGCGACTTCCGCTGCGATCTCAGCCCGGTGCATTCGCCGTGGATGCGCAAGGAAGGCTTCGCGGTGCCGACCGATTTCGTCGGCGTGGTTTCGCCGCGTCGGCGATGAGCGCTTGATGCGCGGGTGAGCCGGCCTGGCGCGATGCGCTTGGCCCGATGCGATGGTCCGCCGCGCTCAGTCCGAAACGTTCGGACCCGCGCCGCTGTAATCGACCTGCACGATCGCGAACCGCGCCATGCCGCCGGGTAGCATCGCTTCGAATTCGTCGTCGACCCGGCGCTTGAGCATCGCCCGCGCCAGCGGCGAATCGATGCTGATGTGGCCCAGGCGCGCGTCGGTTTCGTCGGGGCCGACGATCCGATACCGCGCCAGCTCGCCGTCGGCGACTTTTTCGACCTCGACCCAGGCGCCGAAGAACACCGACTGCGGGTCGCTCGGCGTGGTCTCGATCACCCGCAGCAGCGGCAGGCGCTTGCTCAGGTAACGCACGCGCCGGTCGATCTCGCCAAGCTGTTTCTTGCGGTAGGTGTATTCGGCGTTTTCCGAACGATCGCCCTCGGCCGCCGCGGCGGCCAGGGCTTTGACGACTTCCGGGCGGCGTATCCGCCACAGGTCGTCGAGTTCGTGCTTGAGCCGCGCGTGGCCCTCCCGCGTGATCAGGGCGGTGCCGGTTTCGGCGGGAGGACGCCAGCGGCCCATAGCGGCCTTACTGCGCCGCGCTTGCGCGCTTGAGGCTGAGGTTGGCCTGCGATTCGATCGCCTTGCCCTCGGTGTCGAGCTGGCGGATTTCCTCGTGCGAGACCACTTCGAACAGGCGATCGGGATCGGTCTTGCTGTTCGGGTCCAGGCGCAGGCGCTTGCCGTCTTCCTCGGCGGTCCAGGTGCCGTCGCCCTTGAAGGCGCCGTCCTTCTTGCCCTGGTAGGTCTCGTCGACCGCGTAGCTGCCGTCGGCCTTGAATTCGATCTTGGTGTCGATGCCACTGCAATCGGCGCAGGGCAGGGTGCCGCTGAAGCTGCCGGCGAAGGCGGCGACGTCGAAGCCGGCCTTGGGCGCTTCGGCGACCGGGGCGGGTTCCGGCGCCGGCGCGGGTTCGGCGGCCTTCGGCGCGTCGGCCGGCGCGGCCGGCGCTTCGGCGGGCTTGTTGCAGGCGCTCAGTGCGAGCGCGGCGAGGCAGGCGAGAGCGAGCAGTTTCTGATTCATGTGCGGCTTCCTGTGCAATGAGTGGAAACGAACGGTGTCGTGTTGAAACGATCGATGCGGTCGCGCGCCGGCCTCAGCGCTTGCCGCCGAAAATGCCGCCGAGCAGGCCGCGCAGGATCTGCCGGCCGACTTGGTTGCCGACGGTGCGCGCGGTCTGCTTGGCCATGGTCTCGACCATGCCCTGGCGGCGCTTGGTGCCGAACACCGCGTCCTTGACCGCCTGACCGAAGCCGCCTTCTTCCTGATCGTCCTGTTCGCGGGTCTTTGCCGGCGGCGTTTGCGCCTGTTCGGTCGCGGCCTGGGCGCGTTGCAGCAACATTTCGGCGGCGGATTCGCGGTTGATCGCGGTGTCGTACTTCGGGCCGATCGGGCTGGTCGCACGCACCTGGGCGCGTTCGGCCTCGGTGATCGCGCCCATGCGGCAGCGCGGCGGCGCGATCAGGGTGCGTTCGACCGGCATCGGCACGCCCTTGTCCTGCAGGGTCGAGACCAGCGCTTCGCCGGTGCCGAGCTGCGAGATCGCTTCGGCCACGTTCAAGGCCGGGTTCGGCACGAAGGTTTCGGCCGCGGTCTTGACCGCCTTCTGGTCGCGCGGGGTGAACGCGCGCAGCGCGTGCTGCACCCGGTTGCCGAGCTGGCCGAGGATGTTGTCGGGGATGTCGTCGGGGAACTGCGAGCAGAAGTACACGCCCACGCCCTTGGAACGGATGATCCGCACCACTTGTTCGACCCGCTGCTGCAGCGCGGCCGGCGCATCGTCGAACAGCAGGTGCGCTTCGTCGAACACGAACACCAGCTTGGGCTTGTCGATATCGCCCACTTCGGGCAGCTGTTCGAACAATTCCGACAGCAGCCACAACAAGAAGCTGGAATACAGGCGCGGCTTGAGGATCAGCGAATCGGCGGCGAGCACGTTGACCACGCCGCGGCCGTCGGTGGTGGTGCGCATCAGATCGGCCAGCTGCAACGCCGGTTCGCCGAAGAAATGATCGCCGCCTTCCTGTTCCAGGCGCAGCAGCGAGCGCTGGATCGCGCCGACCGACTGGGTGCTGACCAGGCCGTAACTGGTCGAGATGTCCTTGCGCTCGTCGGCGACCAGGCCGAGCAGGGCGCGCAGGTCTTCCAGATCGAGCAGCAGCAGGCCGCGGTCGTCGGCGAGCTTGAACACGATGTCGAGCACGCCGGACTGGGTGTCGTTGAGTTCGAGAATGCGCGCGAGCAGGGTCGGGCCCATTTCGCTGACCGTGGTGCGCACCGGATGACCGAGCTTGCCGAACAGGTCCCAGAACACCACCGGGCTGGCGCTCGGCGCCCAGTCGGCGATGCCGATCTCGGTCAGCCTCGATTGCAGTTTGTCGTTGGCCGCGCCGGGCATCGCCAGGCCGGCCACGTCGCCTTTGACGTCGGCCAGGAACACCGGCACGCCCTGGCGCGAGAAGCCTTCGGCCAGAGTCATCAGGGTGACGGTCTTGCCGGTGCCGGTGGCGCCGGCGATCAGGCCGTGACGGTTGCCGAGCTTGGTGTGCAGGTAGACCAAGCCGCTGTCGGGCGTGGTCACGGCCTTGCCGAGCAGGATGTCGTTCGGGCGTGCGTCGGGGGTCGGGGCCATGTCCGCGTCCGTGGTTCGAGTGGGGAGCAAGCCGCTGATTCTACCGGCAGGCGTGTTCTAGCGGCAGGCGTGGGTGGTTCGTGAACGCTGGCGGCGTGTGAATGGCCGTCAAGACCGCCGAGCCACTCGCCACGCACGGAAAACCCGATCGCGTCGCAGTTCTTGCCGCGCGCGGACCCGCGCCGTTACCCTGGCCCCCCGCAACAAGGACCTGCCGCGCGCCCTCATGCCCGTTTCCTTTAGCTTCGCTTCGTTCAATGGCCGCGCCTTGTTCGCGCCGCTCGCCGCCGCACTGGCCCTGTGCAGTCTCGCTCCCGAAGCCGCCGCGTTGTCCAAGCGCGATCAGGCCGCGGTCGATGCGCTGACTCAGCGCATGCAATCGGCCGAGACCCGTTACCAGTCGGCCCTGGTCAAGATCCGCAACGCCGATCCCAGCGGCCGTCAGGACAGCGATGCCGCGCTGGAGGACATGGAGGACGTGATCGCGGCCTGCCTCAAGCAGAAGGGTTGCCAGGTCAACACCATGCTGGCCGGCTACAAGCGCCTGTTGAAAGCCAACGCCGACGCCTCGGCCGCGAGCAACGACGACGGCGACGACGCCACCATCCTGGACAGCGACAACTTCGCCGCAGACGTGCCCGAGGCCGCGCGCGCGGCCGCGTTGCTCAGCGACGACGGCCAGCGCTTCGTCAAGATGGTCCAGTACAACCCGGCGGTGCAGGCCGGCATCCGCCGCTGGCTGACCGACATGCGCGGCCCGCTGATGCAGAGCTACGACAACTACCAGTACATGCGCCAGATGATGTGGCCCTCGTTCCAGCGCGAAGGCCTGCCCGAGGCGCTGCTGTTCGGAATCATGGCCAAGGAATCCAACGGCCGCGTGCATTCGGTCTCGCGCGCCGGCGCGGCCGGGCCGTTGCAGTTCATGTTCGCCACCGGCAAGCGCTTCGGCCTGGGCGACGACGGCAGCGGTTTCGACACCCGCTACGACCCGCGCGCGTCCTCGCAGGCCGCGGCGGAGTATTTGAACGAACGCCTGGGCCAGCTCAACAACAGCATCGAGATGTCGCTGGCCGCCTACAACGGCGGCGAAGGCCGCGCGCTGCGCATCAACAAGGCCAGCGGCGGGCGCAATTTCTGGGACGAATCGGTCTACAACCAGTTCCCGGCCGAAACCCGCGACTACGTGCCGATGGTGATCGCCGCGGCCTGGTTGTTCCTGCATCCGCGCGAATACGGTCTGCAATTTCCGAAAGTCGACAACAAGGCGGCGACCATGCGCCTGGTCAAGCCGACCTCGATCTATGAACTGACCATCTGCATGGGCAGCAGCGGCAGCCGCGAGGGCTACATGCGCGCGCTGCGCAACCTCAACCCACGCTACAAGGGCGAAAGCTACCTGGCCGCGGGCACCACGCTCAACGCCACGCCGAAGATGGTGAGCCTGTACAACCGCTGGTGCGTGCAGGGCAAGCGCGCCGAACTCGCGCGCACCTTGGTGATGAGCGATGCGACCACCGCGATCGTGCGCACCGGCCCGCTGACGGTATTGCCGGCCGAGGCCGCCGGCGAAGACGGCACGTTGCCGGTCACCGTCGCCACCGGCGTGCCGACCACGGTGGCCACCGGCAAGCCGGCGCCGGCCAAGAAGGCCGCCGCGCCGCGCACCCACAAGGTGCAGCGCGGCCAGACCCTGACCGAGGTCGCGCAGAAGTTCCAGTGCGACACCAAGCAGCTGGCCAAGGCCAACGGCATCAAGGGCCCGCGTTACATGGTCAAGCCGGGGCAGACGCTGAAGTTGAGCGGCTGCGGGGGCTGAGTCGCACGGCGCGCGCCGCCGCGGGCTGACGCATGGATGCGTACAGCCCTGATCGGGACGGCTTCGTCGCTACGGCGACTGAGCCTTTCGCTGCCGGACTGGCGAGGCGTGCGGGTCCGGCGATCTGTCGTCGCGCCGGTCGCGGCGGTCGACCTGGATCTCCAGCCGCATCGGCGCATCGATCCTGCCGATGGGATCGATCCCGGCTTGTGGCATTTGCAAGCCGACACCAACACGGCCTGCCGTGCGTATTCGCCGCGATGCGCGGCTACCGGGCCGACGCGCGCGCGCCATTGCCGCGTTCCGGATGCTGTGAAGACAACTCGGCCTTCGCTGCGATGCTGGCGAGCCAGACACGTTCGCGCGAATGCATCGAGGCCATAATCGACGAGGCCGGCATCGCAGTCGGCGCGGCGCCGGTACGCGGATCGGTTGCGATCACTCAGGATGCAAGCGCATGAATCACACGATCGACGATTCCGTGACCGCGCCGCGCGCATGGTGGGCGGCGGTGGCCGCGTCGGCCTTGCTCGCGATCGCCGGCGCCTATTTTTCGCCGTGGCTGCATTACCTGTTCAAACCGTTGACCACGCTGTTGATCGTGGCCATGGTCTGGCGCCACGGGCGCGCGGCCGAGCCCGCGTATCGCCGCGCGATCGTGGCCGGCCTGCTGCTGTCGACCTGTGGCGACGTGTTCCTGATGCTGCCCGGCGACTGGTTCGTGTTCGGCCTGGGCTCGTTCCTGTGCGCGCACATCGCCTATCTGCTCGGGCTGGCGCGGCGCGCGCGCCTGTTCGCGCGGCTCTGGCCGTACCTGGCCTACGCGCTGCTGGCCGGCGCGGTGCTGAGCGTGTTGTGGGCGCATCTGCCGGGCGAGTTGCGCGTTCCGGTGATCGTCTACGTCGTGGTGCTCGCGGCGATGGCGGCGCAGGCGGCGGTGGCGTGGCGATGCCGGCGCTCGCATTCGACCGCGCTCGCGGCGCTGGGCGGTGCGTTCTTCGTCGCCTCCGACGCCACCCTGGCAATCGACCGCTTCGCCGCGCCGTTCGGCGCGGCGTCGGCGCTGGTGCTGGCGACTTACTGGATCGCCCAGATGCTGATCGGCTCGTCGGTGCGGCCGACCAGCGAGAGACAGACCTGAGCGATCACCGCGACGCTCAAGCTGCGGATACGCGCCTGCCGCTCGAACCGGCCCCGCGCATGCGTGTTCAAAGCCCCGGTTCGCGAGCGACCAGCGCCATGAAATCGTCCGCGGGCAAGGGCTGGCTGAACAGATAGCCTTGCAGGGAGTCGCAGCCCAGGTCGGCCAGCAGTCCGGCCTGCGCGGAGGTTTCCACGCCTTCGGCGATGATGTTCAGATCGAGCATCCGGCCCAGTTCGACGATGGCCGAGACGATCGCCGCGTCTTCGGTGCCGTGGCTCAAGTCGCGGATGAAGCCGCGATCGATCTTGAGTTCGCGCGCCGGCAGGCGCTTGAGGTAAAGCAGGCTGGAATAGCCGGTGCCGAAGTCGTCGATGGATATCCGCACGCCCAGATCGCTCAGGCGACGCAGGATCACCAGGCTCGACTCGGGGTCCTTCATCGCGGTCGATTCGGTCACTTCCAGGGTCAGCGCGCCGGGTTGCAGTTGGTGCCGCGCCAGGACCTCGCGCACCAAGTCGAACAGCTCGGTCGATTCGAATTGCGCCGGCGACAGGTTGACCGAGATCCCCGCCAGGTCCAATCCGGCATCGCGCCAGACGCGCAACTGCCGGCAGGCCTCGTCGAGCACCCAGGCGTCGAGCTTGACCAGCGTTCCGCTTTTCTCGGCCAGCACGATGAAACGCTCGGGCGGCACGATGCCGCGGGTGGGGTGATACCAGCGCAGCAGCGCCTCGGCGCCGATCAGCGGGCCGTTCGGCGCGCCGTACTTGGGCTGGTAGTGCAAGGCGAACTCGTTGCGCTCCATCGCATGATGCAGATCCTGCATCAGGCTCAGTTGCTCGCGCACGCCTTCGTTCATCGACGGCTCGAAGAATCTGAAGCCGTTGCGGCCGTGTTCCTTGGCGTAGTACATCGCGGCATCGGCGTTGGTCAGCAGTTCGCGTCCATCCGCGCCGTCCTCGGGGTGGATCGCGATGCCGAGGCTGCCCGAGACCCGGATCGGCGTGCCGTCGATCTGGAAATCCGCGCTCATGACGCCGATGAGTTTTTCGGCCACGATCGCCGCGTCGGCGGGTTCGCTCAGTTCCATCAATACGACGAATTCATCGCCGCCGATGCGCGCCACGGTGTCCTGCGCCCGCAGCGTGCCGGTGAAACGCGAGGCGACCTCGTGCAAAAGCCGGTCGCCCATGTGGTGGCCATACACATCGTTGACGGCCTTGAAGCCGTCCAGATCGATGAACATCAAAGCGAAGCGCGCGCCGGAGCGGGCGCTCTTCTGCACCGCTTCGTCGATGCGGTCCTCCAGCAGCACGCGGTTGGGCAGCCGGGTCAGGTTGTCGTGCAGGGCGAGGAACACCAGTTGATCGTTGGCCTTGCCGAGCGAGAACCTCAGCCTGGAGGTGCGCTCTTCCAGGCGCCGGTCGAGCACGGCGGTCGTCAGCGCGATCGCGAGAATGGCGAAGGCGGCGATCGTGACCAAGGTGGCCAGCCACTTCACCGGGATGCCGTTCGGCCCGGCGGCCGTGCAGATGCTGCCTTCCGGGAACCCCGCCGCCTCCATCCCGGTGTAGTGCATGCCGGTCACTGCCAGGCCCATCACCAGCGCCGCGACGACGCGCATGCGCCAGGCCTTGCGGTTTTCGCCGCGCAGCCTGAAGGCGATCCACAGCGCCGTGCCGGCGGCGACGACGGCGACGACGATCGACACGACGAACCAGAATCGATCCCAGACGATGCCGGGGTTCATCTCCATCGCGGCCATGCCGGTGTAGTGCATCGCGGCGATTCCGCCGCCCATGAGCACGGCGCCCAGCGCATGCCGCAGCGGCGGCAGTTCCGGTTGGGTCACCAGCCACAGCGCGAAACTCGAGGCGATGCACGCCGCGATCAGCGAGGAGAAGGTCAGGGGCAGGTCGTAGCCGAGCGGAATCGGCAACTGGAAGGCGAGCATGCCGATGAAATGCATCGACCAGATGCCGAACCCCATGGCGCAACCGCCGCCAATCCGCCACCACCAGCGCGCCGTACCGTCGCCATTCGTCGCGCGACCGGCCAGGTGCAGCGCGACATACGAAGCGAGCGCCGCGACGACGTATGAGATCGCCACCAGGTGTTCGCTGTAGATCCCCTGCAACATGGCACGCCTCTTCGTATGTTGCGCCCCCGCATTCGGGTTCGGTCGACGCGCATCGCGGGGCTGGCCCGATGGTACGCGGCCGCTCGGATCGGTCAAGCGCGTCGATGCATCGAGCGAGCGTTCGTCCGCGGCTCTCGTGCATGCGGTGTGCCGGGTGGGTGTGCGGGCGGAACTCAGTGGCCGAACGCCGACGCGCACGGACGTTATTGGGTTCAATGCCGGGTATTGATCGTCTGTCTATCTTGTCGGGTGGAAAATTAGTGAGCTTTCACCACTCATCTATTGCTGACAGGCGTGTGCCAGTCACCTTGTGCATGCGGCGTGCGGCGTGCGGCATGGCGGCGAACTGCGTCCCGGCGAACTGCGTCGCGTGCGGACGCGCATGATCCCGGTTGCAAGAATCGCCGAAGGTTTCGTCGGTAAGTGATGGCGTTGGTCGAGCTTGACGGCGTCGGCGTCATGCCGGCTTGCGATCGCTGGTTCGAAGCGCGAATCCGGGCGTCGATTTTCAGTCAGGCATCCATCAATACCGCGGCGGGCGGTCCGCTCGGGCCGCCTTGATCGCAGTGGATAGGCAAGCAGCGTAGCGACCAATCGGATCGCAGCGGCGTTCAATCGAACCGTTGTTGTCGGGCCCGCAAATCGGATCGCTCGACGCCGCACCGCAAGCGTGCGGCGACCGCATCGGCGCGGCATCCACCCGCGACCGCCGCCGCCGCGCGTGCGAACAGTCAGCGCGAACGGGTGTCGGCTTCGCTCTTGCCGTCGCTGGTTTCGTCCGCGGGCGTTTCGTCCGGCGAGGACACCGCCTCGCGCGCCTTGTTCCACCATTGCGCCGCGGTGGCCTTGGCCTTGCCGGTGCCGTCCTTGACCGTGTCGCTCATCGCCGCCCACTGCGCTTGTTGCTCGGCGAAACCGGTGGCGGTGCGCAGCAGTTGCGGGCCTTCGCTGGCGATCATTTCCCAGGTCAGGGTCGCGACCAGGCGCGGCATGAAGATCGCCGAGTCGACATCGCCGCCCTTGGCTTCGACTTTCGCGATCAACGCGACCAGTTCCTTGCGCACTTCCGCCGGCGCGGTCGGATCGACGCTGAGTTTCTTGATCGCGCTCAGGCCGTCGCGGGTGCGGCCTTCCTTGAACGCGATGCCGACCGGCGGTATCTGCGCGAACCACGGCTGTCCCAGCAAATGGCCGAGCGCGTCGAAATGCACCTGCGCGCGCTCCCATTCCTGCTCGCTGGCGGCGAAGTACGCCAGCGCCGCGTGCAGCACCATCACGTGCTCGGCCGGCGGCAGGTCTTCGCCGGCCTGCGTCGGCAGCGCCCAGGCCTTCTCGCCCTCCAGCTTGGCCAGTCCGGGCCATTGCTCGCGCTGGAACACCACCGCGCGCAACGACGCCGCCGCGGCGCGGTCGAAGGCGCCGCAGGACTGGGCCTCGACGATGTCGCTTTCGGCCAGGGCGATGGTGTTCTTGTTGGCGATCAACGCGCCGTAGGCCATCAGCACATGCACCACGCACAACTGCGCTTCGCTGAAATCGCCCTTGGGCAGGTCGGCGGTGGGATTGTTCGAAGCCCAGTTTTCGCCGGTCCAATGCAGGCCTTTCTGGTAAGCGGTCAGGCCGCTGGGCAGGCCGTTTTCGGACAACCGGCGGTACTGGGTGTAGGTGATGCCGTCGCGCAGTTCGGCCAGTTGTTCGGTTTCGCTCTTGCTGCCGCACGCGGCCAGGGCCAGCGTCAGTAACGCGACGGTCGCGGTCAGCGCAGCCCGGCGCAGGGCCGGGCGGTGGGTCGAGGGCATGGTCCCTTCCTTAGGAAAGCGTGGATGAGGTTCAGTCGCCGCGTCGGGCCAGGGCCTGGCCCAGGCGCACCGCGGTTTCCGCGCCCAGGCCCGGGTCCAGCGCGGCCACGCCCGGCGGCAGCAGCACGATCACGGTCGAGCCGTAGTTGAAGCGGGCCATTTCGGCGAAACGCTCCAGGGTGACGGTTTCGCCGCGGTAGTCCTTGGTGGTGACGATGTCGCCGTAGCGCGGAATCTCCACGCCGCTCCAGACCGTCTCCACGCCCGAGACCAGCAGCGCGCCGACCATCACCATCGCCATCGGCCCGAACTCGGTGTCGAAGTGGCAGACCAGGCGCTCGTTGCGCGCGAACAGGCGCGGCACGTTGCGCACCGCGTCGGGGCCTACGCTGAACAAGCGGCCCGGGACATGCACGGTTTCGCGCAGGGTGCCGGTCCACGGCATATGCACGCGGTGATAGTCCTTCGGCGACAGGTACACGGTCGCGAACACGCCATCGCGGAACGGCGCGGCCGCGGCTTCGTCGCCGCCGAGCAGTTCGGTGGCGGTGAACGACTGGCCCTTCGCCTGGAAGATCTCGCCGTCGCGGATCGGCCCGCACTGGCTGATGCGGCCGTCGGCCGGCATCAGCAGCACCCGTGGATCGGGATCGGCCACGCGCGCGCCGGGCTTGAGCGCGCGGGTGAAGAAGGCATTGAAGGTCGGGTACGCGCGCGGATCGGAGTTGGCCGCTTCGCCCAGGTCGACGCCGAACTTGCGCGTCACCGTGTCGATCAGCC
Source organism: Lysobacter sp. Soil_N_51 (assembly GCF_057655755.1). NCBI lineage: Bacteria > Pseudomonadati > Pseudomonadota > Gammaproteobacteria > Lysobacterales > Lysobacteraceae > Lysobacter > Lysobacter sp. Soil_N_51. The sequence continues at coordinate 139,959 of NZ_JBDGLR010000011.1, forward strand.
AGCGGCTGACGCCGGGGCTTTCGGAATAGGCCAGCGCGCGCGCGAGCGAGGACATCAGGCGGTGCGGCAGGACGTAGGTCAGGGTGGTGACGAGGCTCAAGGCGCGGCCTCCGTCAGCGCGGCCATGTCCTTGGCGATCACGTTCGGGTCGAACGGCGGACGCAGCAGGCCGGCCATGCGGCCCTGCGGATCGAGCACGACCATGCTGGCGCTGTGATCGAGGGTGTACTGGTCGGCCGGGGCGCCGTCGGGCGCCGGCACCTTGGCGAACACCATGCTCAGCGACTTGGCGAAGCTCTCCAGCGCCGGGACATCGGCGGTGGCAGCCAGGGTGTCCTTATGGAAGCCGTGGGCGTACTCGCCGATCTTGTCCGGCGTGTCGCGCTCGGGGTCGACCGAGACGAACAGCACCCGCGGCCGGGTCGCTTCGGGAATCGATTCCCAGGCTTTCTGCGCGACCGACATCTGCGCCAGGGTGGTCGGGCACACGTCGGGGCAGTGGGTGAAGCCGAGGAAGACCAAGGTCCAATGACCCTTGAGCTCGCCGGGAATCAGCTGGGTGCCGTCGGACTGGCGCAGCGAGAACGCGGGCAGGGTGCGGCGCGGTTCGATCAGGCGGACCGCTTCGGTCTGCGGCAGCGACGCGTGCCGCACGCTGCCGAAATACTTCTGCGAGGCCCACAGGCCGAGCGCGGCGGCGAGCGCGGCGATGAGGACGATGGCGGTGGTGCGATTGAACATGGCGGTTCCAGCGTGTGTGCCGGGCCATGATACCGGCGATGGCCGGCGAGGCGGGTTTGGGTGTGCCGAAGCGCCATCAGCCCAGCGGCCCGTGCCGATTGCCCTTTGACGGGCCATGCTTTTCCCCCTTTTCTTTTGCAAAGGGGGAGGCCATCGAGTGGGTTCAACCGGGAGTTGCAAGTTCGCGACCCCCAAGCCGCGCGAAAACCAACGCAAACGCAAGCCAAATCACCTCAAAACCGCGCAACCCCCGCGATAACGCCCCCGGCCGCCGGTATACTGCGCGCCTTGTTTCGCCCTGGACCCACCGTGCCCGCTTCCGTCTCCTTCGAATCGCTGACCCTCGTCGACCTGATCCGCTACGGCGCCAGCCGCTTCAGCGCGGCCGGGCTGACCTTCGGCCACAGCTACGACAATGCCCTGGACGAGGCCACCCAACTGGTCCTGCACGCGCTGCACCTGCCGCACGACCTGAGCCCGGTCTACGGTCAGGGCAAGGTCACCAGCGAGGAGAAGGACGCGGTGCTGGCGCTGTTCGAACGCCGCATCGAAGAGCGCATCCCGGCCGCCTACCTGACCGGCGAGGCCTGGTTCGCCGGCCTGAGCTTCAAGAGCGACCCACGCGCCCTGGTGCCGCGTTCGCCGATCGCCGAACTGATCGAGTCCGGCTTCGGGCCCTGGCTCGGCGGCGGCGAGGTCGAGCGCGTGCTGGACCTGTGCACCGGTTCGGGCTGCATCGCCATCGCCACCGCGCATTACAACCCCGATTGGCAGGTGATCGGCGCCGACATCAACGACGCGGCGCTGTCGCTGGCGGCCGAGAACAAGGAACGCCTGCACACCGGCAACGTCGAGCTGCGCAAGTCCGACCTGTTCCAGGGCCTGCAGGGCGAGGTCTTCGATCTGATCGTGACCAATCCGCCGTACGTGACCAACGACGAAACCGACGCGTTGCCGCGCGAGTATTCGCACGAGCCCGAACTGGGCCTGCGCGCCGGCGACGACGGCCTGGACCTGGCGCTGAAGATCCTGCGCGATGCGCCCGATCACCTCAGCGAACATGGCGTGCTGATCTGCGAAGTCGGCGAGGCCGAGCGCGCCCTGGTCGAACTGCTGCCGCAGCTGCCGCTGGACTGGATCGAATTCAAGGTCGGCCAGATGGGCATCTTCGTGGTCCAGCGCCACGATCTGGTCGAACACCACGACGCCATTAAACGGCTCGCCGACGCGCGAGCCTGAGCCACGCGCGTCGGCGGCCGGTAGCGAAAGGCGGTTCACGCCTTTCGCCGCGCCGCGCGTTGCGCTGATCGCCAGCGTTACGTCCCGGCGCCAAGCCGGTCGGAACTTATCTGTTGCCGGTGGGCCTGCGGTTAGCGGGCCTGTCGCGAGCGGGTGAGCGCCGGAAGCGATCTTTTCCGTCGAATGCCCGCGGGTTTCAGCCTCCGTGGCGGCTGCGCGTGGGACCTTCGTTACAGCGGAAACCGGGCATGTCGGCTATCGTGGGTCGGGTCGGTGGTGCGTTCGTGGCGGTGGTTTGCGGGTGTTGGCGGAAGCGGTCATGGCTTGAGCCTTCGGCCCTCACCCCAGCCCTCTCAGCTCTGCACTCCCTTCGGTCGCCGCAAGCGGGAGAGGGAGCCGAGACGCGGCGAGCCGAATCTCCGCGCCGCTTCAAGCATTGATGCACCGCTCCCTCTCCCGCTTGCGGGAGAGGGCCGGGGTGAGGGCCAACGCCAGCCGCGACGACTGCATCAACCGTGGTTCTAAGCCCGCACCAATGCTCATTTCCACAAGCGAACGCCGCGTCATACCATCGAAGCGACAAGCGCGACGCAAGCCCAAGCCACAAACTACTTCATAAAAAACACGCGCGCGCCACCGAACATTCTGCTCGCCCCACACGCCGGCTCGACCGGCACGCACCAGGAACCCCGTCGTGTCCAGCAACAGCTTCGGAAAGCTCTTCACCGTGACGACCTTCGGCGAAAGCCACGGTCCGGCGATCGGGTGCGTGGTCGACGGTTGTCCGCCCGGGCTGTCGATCGCGCCGGAAGATTTCCGTCGCGACCTGGACCGCCGCGCCACCGGCAAGACCCGCCACACCTCGGCGCGGCGCGAGACCGACGACATCGAAATCCTCAGCGGCGTGTTCGAAGGCCGCACCACCGGCACCCCGATCGGGCTGCTGATCCGCAACACCGATGCGCGCAGCAAGGACTACGGTTCGATCGCCGAACAATTCCGTCCCGGCCATGCCGATTACAGCTATTGGCAGAAGTACGGCCTGCGCGACCCGCGCGGCGGCGGACGCTCCTCGGCGCGCGAGACCACCATGCGCGTGGCCGCCGGCGTGATCGCCAAGAAGTGGCTGGCCGAACGCTACGGCGTGGTCGTGCGCGGCTTCATGTCGCAGATCGGCGAGATCGTGCCGAACGCATACGACCTGTCTGCGGTGGAAGGCAATCCGTTCTTCTGGCCCGACGCGGCCCAGGTCGGCGAGCTGGAAACCTACATGGACGCGCTGCGCAAGTCCGGCGATTCGGTCGGCGCGCGCGTCGACGTGATCGCCGACAACGTGCCGCCGGGTTGGGGCGAGCCGATCTACGGCAAGCTCGACGGCGAGCTCGCGGCGGCGCTGATGAGCATCAACGCGGTCAAGGGCGTGGAGATCGGCGACGGCTTCGCCTCGGTCGCGTCCAAGGGCAGTGCGCATCGCGATGAGATTTCCTTGCGCGGCTTCGCCAGCAACCACGCCGGCGGCATCCTCGGCGGCATCAGCACCGGCCAGCAGCTGCGTTGCTCGACCGCGTTCAAGCCGACTTCGAGCCTGCGCTTGCCGGGTCGCAGTGTCGATATCCATGGCAACGAAGTCGACGTAATCACCACCGGCCGTCACGACCCCTGCGTCGGCATTCGCGCCACCCCGATCTGCGAGGCGATGGTCGCGCTGGTGTTGATCGATCAGGCCCTGCGCCATCGCGCCCAGTGCGGCGACGTCGGCACGATCACCCCGCGCATTCCCGCCGACCCCGGTTTCGACCGTCACGAGTCGGGCCACGATGACTGAGCGTCCGCGCGTGTGGGTGTCGCAGCCGCTGTTCGACGATGTGATCGCGCGGCTGGGCCAGTATTTCGAGGTGTCGGCGACGACCGCGGTGACTCAGCACGCGCCCGAAGCCGTCGCCGCCGCGTTGCGCGAGGCCGACGGCGCGCTGGTCACGCTCAACGATCCGATCGGCGCGGCGCAGATCGCCGGCGCCGCCCGACTGCGCGCGATCGCCAACGTCGGGGTCGGCTACAACAATCTCGATGTGCCGGCGCTGAGCGCGGCCGGCATCCTCGCCACCAACACGCCCGACGTGCTGACCGAGACCACCGCCGATTTCGGCTGGGCGCTGATGATGGCGACCGCGCGGCGGATTTCCGAGGCCGAACGCTGGTTGCGCGAAGGCCACTGGCAGCGCTGGAGTTTCGACAGCCTGCTCGGCGGCGACGTGCACGGTTCGACCCTGGGCATTCTCGGCATGGGCCGGATCGGCCAGGCGATCGCGCGTCGCGCGGCCGGTTTCGGCATGCGCGTGATGTACCACAACCGCAGCCGCCTGGCGGCGACGGTGGAACGCCTGCATTGCGCCGAATACGTCGGCTTCGACGATCTACTCGCGCACGCCGATCACCTGATCCTGGTGCTGCCGTATTCGCCGCAGTCGCATCATCTGATCGACGCGGCGGCGCTGGCGAAGATGCAGGCGCATGCGACCCTGACCAATATCGCGCGCGGCGGCATCGTCGACGAGAACGCGCTGTGCGATGCGCTAGAGCAAGGGCGATTGGCCGCGGCCGGGCTGGATGTCTACGAAGGCGAGCCCAGGCTCAATCCGCGCCTGCTCGAACAGCGCCGGGTGGTGCTGACGCCGCATATCGCCAGCGGCAGTCTGGCCACGCGCCGGGCGATGGTGAGTTTGGCGGTCGACAATCTGATCGCCGCATTGGGCCATGGCCCGAACGCGGGCAAACCGCCGTCGTTGTTGAATGCCGGGATTCGAGATTAGGGATTCGGGATTGGGAAGCGGATACCTCGAAAGCGAACGCGCTTTTGCGAATCCCGAATCCCCAATCCCGAATCCCCGCTTCAAACCGCCGGAAATGGGTCCGGCGGTCCCCACAAGTCAGGTAACTGAGAACAGATGAACGCCAAGACGTCCTGCAATGTCGCCGTGGTCGGTGCTACCGGCGCGGTCGGTGAAACCATGCTGAAGGTGCTGGCCGAGCGCAAATTTCCGATCGGCAAGCTGCATGTGTTGGCGAGCGAACGCTCGGCGGGAGAGAAACTCGAGTACGAAGGCAAAACCATCGTGGTCGAGGATCTGGCGAAGTTCGATCCGACCGGCGTGGACATCGCGCTGTTCTCGGCCGGCGGCTCGGTGTCGAAGGAATACGCGCCCAAGTTCGCCGCGGCCGGCGCGGTGGTGATCGACAACTCCTCGGCGTTCCGCTACGACGACGACATCCCGCTGGTGGTCAGCGAGGTCAATCCCGAAGCGGCCCGCAACCGTCCGCGCGGGATCATCGCCAATCCCAACTGCTCGACCATGCAGATGCTGGTCGCGCTCGCGCCGATCCATCGTCAGGCCAAGATCGAGCGCATCAACGTGGCGACCTACCAGTCGGTGTCGGGCACCGGCAAGCGCGCGATGGAAGAACTCGGCAAGCAGACCGCCGCGCTGCTGAGCTTCCAGCAGATCGATCCGCAGGTGTATCCGGTGCAGATCGCTTTCAACGTGATCCCGCACGGCGGCGACTTCACCGACAACGGCTACACCACCGAGGAAATGAAGCTGGTCTGGGAAACGCGGAAGATCCTCGGCGACGACAGCATCGGGGTCAACGCGACCGTGGTGCGGGTGCCGGTGTTCTACGGCCATTCCGAGGCGGTGCATATCGAAACCCGCGACAAGCTCTCGGCTGTCGACGCGCGCGCGCTTCTGGAAAAGGCGCCGGGCGTGGTGGTGGTCGACGAACCGGTCAACGGCGGTTACCCGACCCCGGTCACCCATGCCTCCGGGCAGGACCCGGTGTTCGTCGGCCGCATCCGCGAGGACATCTCGCACCCGCGCGGGCTGTCGCTGTGGGTGGTGTCGGACAACATCCGCAAGGGCGCGGCGACCAATGCCGTGCAGCTGGCCGAGCTGGTCTGGAACGAGCGCTGATCGCCAGGCGCCCCGCTGGGGCTCGCTGTCGTGATTGAAGATCGGGCCCCGCGGGGCCCGATCTTGTTTGCGGCGCGAACGTATTTAATGTCGGCGATGGCGACGCCGCGCCCGCGCGGACTTCGATGCATCGCATGCGGCCGCGTTGCGATAGCGTGATCGCCGCCGACAAAACCGCGCCGCGATGCCTGGATTGCCCGGCGTTCGCAACGAAATCTTCACTCCGCGTTGCGCATCACGCCCACGGACCGCTAGAGTCGCCGCCTGACTTTGGGTTAATGGGGATCGTCCGCAAGATGTCGTCCGTGAGATCGGGTTTCGCACGCACCGCCCTGGCTCTGGCGCTGGCTCTGGCCAGCGGAGCGGCCTGTGCGCTGGGTCTGGGCCAGATCGAGGTCAAGTCGCGCGCGGGCCATCCCTTGCTGGCGGAAATCCCGGTGATCTCCACCGGACCGGAGGAACTGGCGCAGTTGCGCGCCGGCCTGGCCTCGCCGGAAACCTTCCGCCGCATCGGCCTGGACGCGCCGCAGGGCATCGTCACCGACCTGCGCTTCACCCTGGCGCTGGACGCCGCCGGCAAGCCGGTGATCCGCGTCACCAGCACCCAGCCGGTCACCCAGCCGGCGCTGACCTTCCTGATCGAAGTCGATTGGGGTCAGGGCCGTCTGACCCGCGAGTACTCGGCGCTGATCGACGCACCGCGCACGGTGTCCGCGCCGATGCAGCCGCCGATCCAGTCCGCGACCGGCGCCAACCCCAACACCATCGAACGTCCGCTGGAGGCGCCGCTGCCGTTCGGCGCGCAGCCGGCGGCGACCGATCCGCTGGCGGTGGAAAACCAGCTCGACCGCTACGACCCCGGCAGCGTGATCGCGCCGGGCGAGCCGCAGGCGCAGCCGTTGCCGGCCGAACCGATCGCGGTCCAGGCCGACCCGGTCCCCGCCGCGCCGGCGCAAGCGGCGCCGCAACGTCCCAACGCCGGCAAGATTGCGCGTGAGCCGCGCGAACCGCGCCCGGTCGCGGCCGCGCCGAAGGTCGCCGCCGAAGGCGATATCACCGTGCAGGGCGGACAGACCCTGTCGGGCATCGCCGCCGGCCTGAGCGGCCCGCACACGCTCAACCAGACCATGATCGCGTTGCTGCGGGCCAACCCCGAGGCGTTCATCGGCAACAACATCAACCGGCTCAGGCAGGGCGCGGTGCTGCGCCTGCCGCCGACCAACGAATTGGCCACGCTCGATCCGCGCGAAGCCAGCGAGCTGGTCCGGGTCCAGGTGCAGCAGTGGCGCCAGGGCGTGGCCAGCGCGCCGGTGCCGCAGCCGATCGGGCTGGAGTCGGACGCGGTCGCCAAGGCGCCGGTCGCGCCGGCGGCCAACGCGCCCGGCGCGGCGCGCAGCGACGACGCACGTTTGGAAATCGTTCCGCCGGGCGCCAGCCGCGCGACCCAGGCCGGAGCACAGTCCGGCATCAGCGCCGGAGGCGAGGGCGACATGGTCCGTCAGGACAATCAACAGACCACCGAGACCCTCGCCGCGCGCGAGCAGGAACTGGCCGAGCTCAAGAGCAAGGTCGCCGATCTGGAGCAGTTGCAGAGCAAGCAGCAGAAGCTGATCGCGATGAAGGACAGCGAGCTGGCCGCGAGCCAGCAGCGTCTGGCCGAACAGCAGGCGCGCAGCGACGGCGGTTCGCCGCTGCCGTGGATCTTCGGCGGCCTGGGCGTGTTGGCGCTGCTGGTCGGCGGCTGGGTGATGAGCCGGCGCGAACCGAAGAAGCCGGCGTTCCGCGCGCCGCTGCCGGCTTCGGACGCGACCGGCGAGCGCTCCGAGCCGCTGGCCGATCCGGTCGATTCGCTGCGCCGCCGCCCCGAGCCGGCCGCGCCGCTGGTCGATCCGGTCGCGCAATTGCTCGGCGAACCCGAGGCCGAAACACCGGCCAAGCCGGTCGAACCGGTCCCGGCCGCCGCCTCGGCGGCCGCCGAAGAACCGGCCAGCGCGCCGTTCTGGACCGCGCCGAAGGCCGAGCCGCAAAACAAGGCCAAGGTGCCGACCTGGCATTCCAGCGAAGTCGGTACCAGCGCGGCGCGCAGCGGCGCGGCCCCGGCGCGGGTCGAGCCGGCGGTTGCGCCCGCGGCCGCCGTGGCTGCGGCTGAGGCTCCGGCCAGCCCGGCCCCGGCCCCAACCAGCCCGGGCCAGGCCAATCCCGGTCAAGAGCGGATCGAACTCGCCCGTGCCTACCTCGACCTGGGCGATCAAAGCAGCGCCCGCCAGTTGCTCGGCGAAGTGCTGATCAACGGCGACCACGCCGCCCGCCAGCAGGCCGCGCGTCTGCTGCGCGAGATCGAGGCGTCCAGCTGAAGCGCATCAGCGCGGCGAGCGGGCAGGGCAAGCACCGATGGCGGTAGAGCAGCAACAGTCCCAGACCAGCGACGGCGACGCACCGGTGCGCCGCTACGCCCTGGGCGTGGAATACGACGGCAGCGAATACTCCGGCTGGCAGCGCCTGGTGCGCCCCGGCGAGCCGGACCTGCGCGGCGAAGCGACCGTGCAGACCACCCTGGAGCAGGCGCTGAGCTTCGTCGCCGGCGCGCCGATCGACGTGACCTGCGCCGGACGCACCGATTCGGGGGTCCACGCGGCCTGCCAGGTCGTGCATTTCGACAGCCCGGTCGAACGCGAGCCGCGCGGCTGGGTGCTGGGCACCACCTCGCGCCTGCCGCCGTCGGTGTGCGTGCGCTGGTGCGTGCCGGTCGCGCCCGGATTCCATGCGCGGTTCTCGGCGCGCGCGCGCCGCTACCGCTACCGCATCCTCAACCGGCCGGTGCGGCCGGCGCTGCAGCGTCAGTACCTGACCTGGGAGCGCCGCCCGCTCGACGCCGACGCCATGCACCGCGCCGCCCAGGCCCTGCTGGGCGAACACGACTTCTCGGCGTTCCGCACCGTGCACTGTCAGGCCCCGCACGCGCGCCGCGATCTGCAGTACATCGGCCTGCGCCGCGACGGCGAAGTGGTGGAGATGGAAGTACAGGCGAATGCCTTTCTTCACCATATGGTGCGCAACATTGTTGGAAGCTTGCTGCTGGTCGGCCGCGGCGAACAACCCGAAACCTGGATCGCCGAGTTGCTGGCCGGTCGCGACCGCACGGTCGCCGGCCCGACGGCGCCCTCGTCGGGCTTGGTGTTCGTCGGGCCGCGCTACCCCGTCGAGTGTCAGTTGCCTGCCGAGGTCACCCTTTGAGCCAGCCCCGTACCCTGTTCCGCACCCGTATCAAGTTCTGTGGTTTCACCCGTCCCGGCGATGTGCGCCTGGCCTGCGAGCTCGGCGCCGACGCGATCGGCTTCGTGTTCGCCGCCGGCAGCAAGCGCCGGGTCGCGCCCGAGGAAGCGCGCGCCATGCGCCAGGCCCTGGCGCCGCTGGTCGACGCGGTCGCCTTGTTCAGCGACAACCCGGTCGACGAGGTGCGCGAAGTCGTGCGCCAGGTCCGGCCGAGCCTGCTGCAGTTCCACGGCAACGAGGACGACGCGTTCTGCCGCGGCTTCGGCGTGCCGTACCTGAAAGCGATCCCGATGGGCGGCGAACTGGCCGACCAGCACCCCTCGGCGCTGCACATGCGCTACCCGGGCGCGGCCGGCTTCCTGTTCGACAGCCATGCCCGCGGCGGCAGCGGCGGCAGCGGCAAGACCTTCGACTGGAAGCGCATCCCGGTCGGCGTGCAGAAACCGTTCGTGCTAGCCGGCGGGATCACTCCGGACAACGTGTTCGAAGCGATCCTGGCGACCTTGCCCTGGGGCGTGGACGTGTCCAGCGGCATCGAGAGCGCGCCGGGCCTGAAGGACGGCGACAGGATGCGTCACTTCGTCGAGGAAGTGCGCAAGGCCGATTGCCACGTCGATTGAACGTCGCGTCGCGGCGGCGTCGAACCTAGCTTTCCCCCCTTTGGAAAAGGGGGGGCAGGGGGGATTCGCTTTTTCTCCAAGCGCACCGCGTCATCCGAGTAAAAGCAAATCCCCCGCGCTCCAATTCTTCGCCTCGAAACCTACCGACGCCGGGCGCTCGCCCCCTTTTCCAAAGTGGGCGATGAAGTTCGCGGGCCACAGCGACAGGCCAACTGCGCTGTCCTTCTGGATACGTTCGAAGCGTGAAAGCGAGGCGTCGGTAGGAATCCACGCCTGCCCACCCGATCACAACCCGACCGCGCGGCCCATTCCTGCACGCCTGGATGCGTACGGTCGGCGTCGCGATGCCCTAAACTGGCGCTTCCGCCGCGCGCCGCGTGGCGTCTGCCGAACGAACGCCAGCCGATGTCCGCCGAACCGATCGCCCCGCCTATCGACTTCCACGCCTATCCCGACGCCAACGGCCACTTCGGCCGCTACGGCGGACGCTTCGTCGCCGAAACCCTGATCGCGCCGATCGAGGAACTGGCCAAGGCCTACGACGCCGCGCGCGTCGACCCGGCCTTCATCAAGGAATTCGAAAACGACCTGGCCCATTACGTCGGCCGGCCGAGCCCGATCTACCACGCCCAGCGCCTCAGCGACGAAGTCGGCGGCGCGCAGATCCTGCTCAAGCGCGAAGACCTCAACCACACCGGCGCGCACAAGATCAACAACACCATCGGCCAGGCTCTGCTGGCCAGCCGCATGGGCAAGACCCGCATCATCGCCGAGACCGGCGCCGGCCAGCACGGCGTCGCCAGCGCCACCGTGGCCGCGCGCCTGGGCCTGGAATGCGTGGTCTACATGGGCGCGACCGACATCGAGCGGCAGAAGATCAACGTCTACCGCATGAAGCTGCTCGGCGCGACCGTGGTGCCGGTGACCAGCGGTTCGCAGACCTTGAAGGACGCGCTGAATGAAGCGATGCGCGACTGGGTCACCAACGTGCGCGACACCTTCTACATCATCGGCACCGTCGCCGGTCCCGATCCGTACCCGCGCATGGTCCGCGACTTCAACGCCGTGGTCGGTCGCGAGGCAAGGGCGCAGATGCTGGCCGAATACGGCCGCCTGCCCGATGCGATCACCGCCTGCGTCGGCGGCGGCAGCAATGCGATCGGCCTGTTCCATGCGTTCTTGAACGACCCCTCGGTGCGCATCGTCGGCGCCGAAGCGGCCGGCGACGGCATCGACACCGGCCGTCACGCCGCCTCGCTCGCCGCCGGACGCCCGGGCGTGCTGCACGGCAACCGCACCTATGTGCTGTGCGACGACGACGGCCAGATCATCGAGACCCATTCGGTCTCCGCGGGCCTGGATTACCCCGGCGTCGGCCCCGAGCATGCGTTCCTGAAAGACACCGGCCGCGCTGAGTACCTCGGCATCACCGACGAGGAAGCGCTGGACGCGTTCCGCACCCTGGCGCGCACCGAGGGCATCCTGGCCGCGCTCGAGTCGAGCCACGCGATCGCGCAGGCGATCAAGCTGGCGCGCACGATGCCGAAGGATCAGGTGGTGCTGTGCAACCTGTCCGGCCGCGGCGACAAGGACGTGCATACGATCGCCGGGCGCGAGGGGCTGCATTTTTGAAGCGGGAAACGAGTGCGTAGGAGTGAGGAGTGAGTGAGAGCCGTCACGGCTTTTCCGTTATCGCGCTGCTCGGCTTTCCGCTGTTACTCGTTCCTCAGTTTTCTCAACTCACTCCTCTCCGAGGCAAGGAATCAGCACGCAAGAGCGAGCAAAGGGCAGAGGCCGCCACTGGCCGTCTCTCACCACTCGACTCCGCTTCCGACTGACTCACTCCTCACTCTTCTGAACTCATTCCTCGCCCAATGAATCGAATCGACGCGAAGTTCCAACAGCTGCACGCCGCCGGCCGCAAGGCGCTGATCCCGTTCGTCACCGCCGGCGATCCGTCGCTGGACGCGACCGTGCCGGTCATGCACGCACTGGTCGAAGCGGGCGCGGACGTGATCGAACTCGGGGTGCCGTTCTCCGATCCGATGGCCGACGGCCCGACCATCCAGCGCAGTTCCGAGCGCGCGATCGCGCGCGGCGCCGGATTGAGCTGGGTGCTCGAAGCGGTGCGCGAGTTCCGCGCGCGCGACGCCGAGACGCCGGTGGTGCTGATGGGTTATTTGAATCCGATCGAGATCCGCGGTTCGACCCGCTTCGCCGACGACGCGGTCGCGGCCGGCGTCGACGGCGTGCTGCTGGTCGACCTGCCGCCGGAAGAAGCCGCCGAACTGCGCGCGGCCTTCGCCGCGGCCGGACTGGCGCTGATCCTGCTGGCCTCGCCGACCACCACAGAAGAACGCATCGCCTTGCTGTGCGACGACGCGCAGGGCTATCTGTACTACGTCAGCTTCGCCGGCGTGACCGGCGCGGCCGACCTGCTCGACACCGGCGCGGCCAACGACCGCCTGCACCGCATCCGTGCGCGCAGCAAGGTGCCGGTGGTGGCCGGTTTCGGGATCAAGGACGCCGCCAGCGCCGCGACCATGGCCCGCGAGGCCGACGGCGTGGTGGTCGGCAGCGCGCTGGTCGCGGTGCTGGCCGAAACCGTCGACGCTGCCGCGGCGGCGCAGGCGGCCGGCGCGTTCCTCGCGCCGCTGCGCCAGGCCCTGGACGGCGCCGCCGGCTGAACGCGGGCGCGGCGGGCGCCGCGGCCGGCTGCGTTAGACTGAACCCATTACGTGCCGGCGAGCATGGCTCGCGGCGCTCCGGTCCGCAGCATCGGGACCGCCTGAACACGTTTGAATAGGAAACCCCCAACGCATGTCGTGGCTAAAGAAACTCATGCCGTCCGGCATCCGCACCGAAACGGTCGCGGCCAAGCGGCGCAGCGTGCCCGAGGGTCTGTGGGAGAAGTGCGACCGCTGCGGCGCCGTGCTGTATCGCCCCGAGCTCGAGGAAAACCTCGAGGTCTGCCCGAAGTGCAGCTTCCACATGCCGATTCGCGGCCGGGTCCGCCTGAACGCGCTGTTCGACCCGGGCAGCACGGTCGAGATCGGCGCCGAACTGGGCCCGGTCGACGTACTCAAGTTCAAAGACCAGAAGAAGTACTCAGAGCGGATCAAGGCCGCGCAGAAAGCCACCGGCGAGCGCGACGCGCTGATCGCGATGCGCGGCACGCTCAAGCAGCGGCCGCTGGTCGCCGCCTCGTTCGACTTCGCCTTCATGGGCGGCTCGATGGGCTCGGTGGTCGGCGAGCGCTTCACCCTCGGCGCCGAGACCGCGCTGCAGATCGGCAGCCCGTTCGTGTGCTTCTCCGCCAGCGGCGGCGCGCGCATGCAGGAAAGCCTGTTCTCGCTGATGCAGATGGCCAAGACCTCGGCCGCGCTCGGCCGCCTGCGCGCGGCGGGCCTGCCGTACATCTCGGTGATGACGCACCCGACCACCGGCGGCGTGTCGGCCTCGTTCGCGATGCTAGGCGACATCAACATGGCCGAGCCCGAGGCGCTGATCGGCTTCGCCGGCCCGCGCGTGATCGAGCAGACCGTGCGCGAAAAACTGCCCGACGGCTTCCAGCGCAGCGAGTTCCTGGTCGATCACGGCGCGGTCGATCAGATCTGCGACCGGCGCGAACTGCGCGATCGTCTCGCCCATCTGCTGGCGATGATGATGAAGCAGCCGCAGCCCGAGGACGATGTCGAAGCGGCCTGACGACGGCCGATATTCGGGAGTCGGGATTCGGGATTCGGGATTGGTAAGAGCCGTGCGCGTGAGGGGGCATGCGCGGTTCGGTAGTTGCTGATCACGGTTTTCTCCCGATGCCCGAGTTCGCGGCGTATCGCTTCACCAATCCCTAATCTCTAATCCCCAATCCCGAGCCCCCCTCAATGACTCGTAAATACTTTGGCACCGACGGCATCCGCGGACGCGTGGGCGAAGGCGCGATTTCCGCCGATTTCGTCCTGCGCCTCGGCAACGCTTACGGCCACGCGCTGATCCGGCGCGGTTGGCGCAACCCGATGGTCATCATCGGCAAGGACACGCGCATCTCGAACTACATGTTCGAGGCCGCGCTCGAAGCCGGCCTGGTCGCCGCCGGCGTGGACGTGCAGCTGATGGGGCCGATGCCGACCCCGGCGGTCGCGCACCTGACCCGTTCGCTGCGCGCCGACGGCGGCATCGTGATCTCGGCCTCGCACAATCCGCATTACGACAACGGCATCAAGTTCTTCTCGGCCGAGGGCGAAAAGCTCGACGACGAAACCGAACTGGCGATCGAGGCCGCGCTGGAAGAACCGTTCCGCACCGTCGACTCCGAACGCCTCGGCAAGGCCGTGCGCACCCGCGACGCGATCGGCCGCTATCTGGAAGCCTGCAAGAACTCGGTGCCGCGCGGTTTCGACCTCAGCGGCATGCGCATCGCGATGGATTGCGCCAACGGCGCGACCTACCAGACCGGCCCGCTGGTGCTGCGCGAACTCGGCGCGCGGGTCGATCCGATCGGCATCGATCCCAACGGCTTGAACATCAACGACGGGGTCGGATCGACCCATCCGCAGACCCTGGTCGAACGCGTCCAGGCCACCGGCGCCGATCTGGGCATCGCCTTCGACGGCGACGGCGACCGGGTGCTGTTCGTCGACGGCGAAGGCCGCATCTGCGACGGCGACGATCTGCTGTACGTGCTGGCGACCGATTGGCAGCGCAGCGGACGCCTGCAGGGGCCGGTGGTCGGCACCTTGATGACCAATTACGGCCTGGAGCGCGCGTTCGAACAGCGCGGCATCGGTTTCCTGCGCGCCAAGGTCGGCGACCGCTACGTGCACCAGCAACTGATCGCCCACGGCGGCACCCTCGGCGGCGAAGCCTCCGGCCATCTGCTGTGCCTGGACCGCACCAGCACCGGCGACGGCATCGTCAGCGCCCTGCAGGTGCTGGAAGTGCTGGGCCGCACCGGCCTGACCCTGCGCCAGGCGCTGGACGGATTGAGCCGGGTGCCGCAGAAGACCGTCAACGTGCGTTTCGAGGGGGCGTCCAAGCCCACCGAGGCGACTTCGGTGAAAGACGCGTTGAAACAAGCCGAAGCGGCCGTCGCCGGCCATGGCCGCGCCTTCCTGCGTCCTTCCGGCACCGAGCCGGTAGTGCGCGTCACCGTCGAAGCCGACGATGCGACGCTGATGCAGAACACCCTCGACAGTCTGGCGGCGGCGGTGCGCGCGGCGGTTTGAGGTGGGGTGGTGGTGGGGCGCGCGGAGCCGTCGCGGTCGCGTAGGTCAGCTGCATGTATCGCTGCTTCGATAAAGGGTGTCCTGCCAGGCAGCACATCCCGATCGCCCAAATGCATTCCCCCTTTGAAAAAGGGGGGCTAGGGGGGATTTGCTTTTTCCTGCAAGCGCGCCGCGTCGTGCGTAAAAGCAAATCCCCCGCGCTCCGATTCTTTGCTTCGAAACGAACTCACGCCGGGCGCTCGCCCCCTTTTTCAAAGTGGGCGATGGAGTTCGCGGATCGCGCCATCACCGGGCGCGTAACAGGTGTCGGTTAACCGCGCGATGGGCGACGCGATGGGCGACTCGAGTCTACGCATCGCACCAAAACGTAGGGCGCGCCGTTCAAACGCCGAAGCTCCCAACAGCAGCCTCGGCCGCCCCCAACCTCAGCGCTGCTGAAACCGCGTCAGCATCTCCCACGACTGACTCACCGCCGCCGGATCGACCTTCGCGCCCGGCAGCGGCAGATAGTTGCGATCCACCACCGTCGCCGCGCCGTAGTTGTCGAACAGGTAGATCCGGTCGCCCTGGCGGATGCCGCGCTGCGACCAGCTTTCGACCAGCAGCGGGCGCGCGTTCTGGGCCGGGCCGAACAGGTCGCGGCCGGTGCTGTAGTCGTTGGGATCGTTGCGGCAGCCCAGTGCGTGCTGCATCACCGTCGGCACGAAATCCTGATGCGAGGTGGTGTGGCTGAATTTGCGCGGCGGCTTGCCCGGCCAATGCAGCACGAACGGCGTGCGCAGTTGGTAATCGGAAAAATTGCCGTTGTGGCCCCAGTAGTTTTGCTTGAGGTCGTTGAACTCTTCGCCGTGATCGCCGGTGATCAGCACCACGGTGTTGTCGGCGAATGGACTGGCCTGCAGGCTCGCCAGGAAATCGCCGATCAGCGAATCGCTGTAATGCACCGCGGTGCGATAGCGGTTGAAGTCGGGTATCGGGTCGTGATCCGGGCCGAATTCCAGCGGATTGATCGAATCGGCCATCGGCTTGAACAGCGGCGGATAGCCCTTGGGCATGTAATAGGGCTGGTGCGGCGAATCCAGGAACACGAAGCCGAAGAAGCGCTGCCCGGGCCGGGTCGCGGCGATGTCGCCGCGCAGGCGGTCGATGATGGCGCGGTCGCGTTCGGCGCTGCGGCGTTCGCGCGGTCCGTTGACGACGTGGTCGCGCACCTCCGAGAACACGGTGCGGTCGAACTCCGGGTTGTACAGCGGCGCGCTGCCGTAGATGTGCATCGCGTAACCGTCTTTCTTCATCTGGCCGATGAAGGCCGAGCCGCGCTGTTCGGCCAGCATCGGATGCCAATAACCGCCGGGCAGGCCGTACAGCAGGCCGAACAGGCCGAAGCGGGTCGCGTTGCCGGTGCTGTAGTGATCGTCGAACCACTGCGATTGCTGGGCGTATCGCCAGGTGTTCGGCATGACGGTCGGATCGAGCGCGTCGTGGCGCAGCGATTCGAGCAGGATCACCACCACGTTGAGCTTGGGCGCGGCCTGGCAATCCAGCGGCTTGCGCGGATACGCCAGCAGGCCCGAGCCGAGCACGGGCAGGGCGGAGTTGGGATTGCTCTTGACCCCGAAGCGGTGCAGCGAATCCTTCAGCGTGATCGGCTGCGCCCACGGGATGTACGGCAACTGCGACAGCACCGCGCGATCGCCGCGCGCATCGTAGTAGGCGATCATGGCCTGGCCGAACAGCATCACCGCGAGCGCGACCCACCAGGCCCGCAGGATCTTGACCGCGCCCGGACGGCGCTCGATCCAGCGCCAGCACAGCCAGGCGGCGGCGATTTCCAGGGCCAGCACCGTGCCGATCGCCAGCGCGATCAGGCCCCAGACCGTGCCGGAAAACACCACCTGGTCCTGCATCGCGCCGCCGAACACCATGTTGGCGACCATCGCGTTGAGGTGGAAGCGGTACAGCGCGAACACCTTGGCGTCGGCGACCAGCAGGCAGATCCAGGCGGTCTGCAGGATCACCGCGGCGACCGTCATCCAACTCGCGCGCCGGCTCAACCGGCCCAACAGCAACGGGATCAGGCCGAGCAGGGCGCCGAAGAATACGAAGTGACCGGGCAGGGCCAGGGTCAGGAAGAACGCCGCCTTCCAGTGCTCGGCGAGGTGGGCGAAGGGGATGTTCGAGGCGGCGATCGCGATAGCGACCGCCGCATTGCCCAGGGTGAAGCCGGTCAACCAGGCCAGGGCACGGCGTGCCGGGGTGGCGGGGCGAGCGGCGGGGTCTTGCATGCGGTGCGGGCCTCGGCGGGCAGTGTTGCAACCGGCGGGCATCGCCGGGTCGGGGGCGCGACTTTAGCCTGTCGCACAGCGCTAAAACACCACCTTTGGACGGGCGGGTCGATCTGTTCACGGCTTATGTGCCAACTGGTTCAGGCTCGGGCGATTTGGTTCATCCTCGGGCCGCCCAGCCGACCGCTTTCGATGTGCCGCCAGGTCGGGCTTGCGCGCCGATGGCGGCTTTGAGCGAAGATAGCGGCCTATTCGGACGAGACACCAACAGGACTATCACGTGAGTCAGATTCCCACCCTGGACATTCGCCGCTTCGACACCGACCGCGAGGCGTTCGTCGCCGAACTCGGCGCGGCCTACCGCGAATGGGGCTTCGCCGGCATCAACGGCCACGGCATCCCGGCCGAGCAGATCGATCAGTCCTACGACGTGTTCAAGCGCTTCTTCGCCCTGCCCGAAGAGGTCAAGCGCAAGTACCACGTCGCCGGCGGCGGCGGCGCGCGCGGCTACACCCCGTTCGGGGTCGAGACCGCCAAGGGCGCCAAGCACTTCGACCTCAAGGAGTTCTGGCACGTCGGCCGCGAGATCCCGCGCGACTCCAAGTACGCCGCCGAGATGCCGGCCAACCTGTGGCCCGACGAGATCCCCGAGTTCCGCGAGCAGGCCTATGGTCTGTACACCACGCTGGATAACCTGGGTTCGCGCGTGCTCAGCGCATTGGCCCTGCACATCGGCCTGCCGCAGACGTATTTCGCCGACAAGACCGATTCGGGCAATTCGATCCTGCGCCCGATCCACTACCCGCCGATCACCGCCGACGACATCCCCAACGAGCGCGCCGGCGCGCACGAGGACATCAACCTGATCACCCTGCTGGTCGGCGCCAGCGCCGCCGGCCTGGAAGTGAAGTCGCGCAAGGGCGAGTGGGTGCCGTTCACCGCCGACGCCGACACCATCGTGGTCAACATCGGCGACATGCTGCAGCGCCTGACCAACCACGTGTACCCCTCGACCACCCACCGCGTGGTCAACCCGCCCGGCGAGAAGGCGCGCCAGCCGCGTTATTCGACCCCGTTCTTCCTGCACCCGAATCCGGATTTCCTGATCGACGTGCTGCCCTCGACGATCAGCGCCGACAACCCGAGCCGTTATCCCGAGCCGATCACCGCCCAGGGCTATCTGGAAGAGCGCCTGCGCGAGATCAAGTTGAAGTAAGCGTGCGCAGCGATTGCGTTCGTCGCGAAGCCGGCCTTGCGCCGGCTTCGTCTTGTGCGGTCCCGAGCGAAGCCGCTCGCGCCCGGCTCAGACCATCCAGAAGAACACCGCGGCCATGCGCATGGTGTCCAGGGTCCGGCCCCAATAGCCACTGGCGCTATGGATCAGGTTGGCGCGGTACAGCAGCAGCCGGTTGTAGCGGTGCGGGACCATCACGTCCTCGACGAAGGCATCGGGCGCGACGAAACGCGTGCCGAGGGCTTCGACCAGGTTGGCGTGCGGCGGCGACACGGTATTGCCGCCGCGCTGGCCGTTGCCCAGGCGCTGGCGATAGAAACCGGTGCCGCAGTGGTCCGGCACCGACGGGTTCAGATACAGCACCGCCGCATAGCGGCACATCGTGCGCGAGTCGGTGTGCGGGCGCGGCTCGCATTCGTCGATGCCGACCACCTGCACGCAGTTGTGATTGAGGGTCTGGCCGTCCGGCGCGGCGCCGACCCACAGGCGGGTCGCGCCGAGCGCGTCGCGCACCCGGGTCTCGACGATCGCCAGTTCGTCGTCGCTCAAGCCAGGCATGGCGCGCTGCCCGGGCCAACTTTCGGGTTTGTACGGGTAGCCCTGACTCCAGTCGGTCTTGGCCAGGAAACGGGCGCGCACGCCGTCGGGGTCGGGCAGGACGTCGTCGACGACCCAGTAGTCGCGGCCCGATGTCGGCTTGCGATAAGGCAGGATCGGCAGCAGCGGGCGGGGCGGGATCGGTTTCATGCTGTCCACTCTAACCACGCGCTTACCGCCGCTCGCCGGATCGGCATTCTATTTGCGTCGATACTGCGACGTAACGCCGCATCCTTTGTACGCAGGATCGTCCGCAAGCGTGTCCGGCGTGTGGATCGTCGCTGACCGGGTGCTTTTGCCGATGGTCGGGCGCTATGGCCACGAGGCTACCGGATTTCACCGCCGCGGATACGACGAAGCCGGCGCTGAGGCCGGCTTCGTCGAGGTATGGCGGGCATCCTTGCCCCAGCCCGCGGCCTCGATAGTGGGCCGCGCGGCGAGCCCGTCTCCGGGGCCCGATAAGTCGGCCGATCCCTCGGCCGCAAGCGCGATCGCCGTGATGGCGGCGGGCACGGTCCCTCGCGCCCGCCGCCGTCAGGCGGTCACGCCGCGATCAGCAACCGATCGCGGTGCACAGCGCGACGATGTTGTCGTCGTTGAAGCGAGCGCCGACCCACGCGGTGCCGAAGGCGCCGATGTGCGGGCCGCTGACCACGCTGTTGACCTGGTTGCCGGCGCTCGAGTTCGGCGTGTAGTTGATCAGCCATGCGCCGCCGCTGGCGCCGTAGGTCATGTCGCAGCCCTGCACCACCACGTTGGTGCCTTCCGACGCCGAGTCGTAGGTCTGGCCGGCGCAGATGTGGGTGTACTGCGTGCTCAGGTTGCTGGCGTAGCCGTGCGAGTAGGTGAACAACGAATACGGCTGATTCCAGGCGCGGCCGAGCCAACCGACGTAGCTGGTCACCGGAATGCCGCTGACCTGCTCACCGGTCAGCTTGATCACCGCTACGTCCCAGCGGCGGGTGCCCTGGTTGATCCAGTTGGTCGGCACGCGCGCGGTGCTCCAGCCGAACTTGCCGTACGGCGCCTCGCCGTAACGCTCGGCCGGCACGAACAGGAAGTTGGAGTTCCAGCCCGAGCCGAAGGTGTAGACGCAATGCGCCGCGGTGGTCAGCACCGCGGTGCCGCTGGACACCTGCGCGGTGCAGTACGAACCGCTGCCGTCGGGCTTGGTGAAGTACAGCTTGCCGATCTTGTTCCACGGCGCCGCCTTCCACTGGGTGGTGTAGTAGTTGCCCAGGGTGCGGGTGTAGCCGTAGTGCGCGCCGTCCTTCTCCTGCGAGATCGAGACGTCCGCGGCGGCGCCGCGGCGCGCATCCAGCGCGTCGAGCTTGTCCCAGGTGGCACGGAAATGGGTGCGTGCGAGGTAGTTGCCGAACGCCGGCGCGTCGCCGCCCGGCGCGCTGCCGGCGGTGCGGATCAGCTTGTCGGTCAGTTCGGCCGAAGCGGCGGGGCCGGCCTTGCTGTCGCGGTCGACCCAGATCACCGGCTTGGCCGCGGCGCGCTGGCGCGCGGTCGCGAACGGATGGGCCTGGGCGCTCTTGGCGTTGAGCTGCTGCGACTTGGGCGCGTCGATCGAAGCGACGTCGCCGTAGGCGGTACGGATCACTTTTTCGCCGGCCATCGCGAGGGCGGCGGAGGAGAGCAGCGCGATGCCGCTGAGCAAGGCGAGCTTGCGGGACAGACGGCACGGGGGATTGATGCGATGCGACTTCATGATGGTGGAGCTCCTTGTGGTATCGCTTCCATTGGCGATTGACGGGTCGACGACGGTGGCGTCCGGCGCGCTCGACCCGAGCGGCGCGCCGGCGTTGAAACCCCGATCGACGAACGATTGCCGAGTGGCGGGCAACAGCCCGGCCTCCCACGCCGCCTGAAGAGCGGCGCAAGCGATCGTTCGGTGATTGGCGGCCGCCTTGCGGGCGGCTAACCCCAGGAAACGGCGGTGCGCGCGGTCGCAGGACAGCGCGGGAGCGAAGAAAAGCGGCGATCGCGGCCGCGCTGGGCCGCGGTCGGACACGTGTTCATCGGCCGCAAAGCCTTTGCCGGCAAGGGTTTGAGTTCGTTTGGCGGGACCGAGGCGCGAGGCCGCGATGTTTCATCGATGCAACGCGATTTTGGGCGCTGATACGAGATCGGGCCGATGTGGGCGGCGGCTTTTGTGGGCTTCAGCCCCTGAGCTTTTCGCTTGCCCGGTATGCACCTCGGGTCCGGCAAGCCGCCATGGACAACCCAAAGTACGGGAGTGTTGCGATGGATCCGGCCGCTCAGGCCTCGCGCACAACCACCCCGGCCGCGCGCAACCCCTCGCGCCAGGCGGACAACT
Source organism: Lysobacter sp. Soil_N_51 (assembly GCF_057655755.1). Taxonomy (NCBI): domain Bacteria; kingdom Pseudomonadati; phylum Pseudomonadota; class Gammaproteobacteria; order Lysobacterales; family Lysobacteraceae; genus Lysobacter; species Lysobacter sp. Soil_N_51. The sequence continues at coordinate 161,467 of NZ_JBDGLR010000011.1, forward strand.
TGGCCTCGTAACGCTGCGAGGCGTTGGCCGGGCTGGTCGAGGGCAGGCGCACCAAGGTCAGGTCCGGGCGCGCCAGCGGCTTGAGCACGAACCGACGGAAGCTGGCCTCGGCCTTGGCGCCGTTGAACAGCACCGTGGCGATCCGCGGATGGCCGGCGAAGAAGCCGGCGAAGTCGTTGGCGACCGCGGTGTCGTCGCGGATCGCCGAATCCAGGCTGCCTTCGCGCTCGCATTGGGCCAGCACGTCCCACAGCGCGATCCCGGCCGCGCGCAGGGCCTGGATCCGGTGCGGATACTCCAGTTCCGGCCCGGCGCCGATCAGCGTGCCCATGATCGGCCAGAACCGGTTCTGCGGATGTGCGTAGTAGCGATCGGCGGCCAGCGAGGCCGCACCGGGCATGCTGCCGAGGATCAGCACCCGCGCCTGTGGCGATCGGATCGGGGCGAAGCTGTGCAGCACGGTCGAATTCGAGGTCGGACTCATGACCATGCAATGGGGACGGAACCGCGCCCGGCAAAGGCGGGCAGGGCGCTCGGCCGCGAGCGTGACGCCGGTCGCGGAGCGCGCCCGTCGACTGCGTCGCGGTTCGCCGCGCCGCCATCGGGTTCGCCCAAACGCCGCCCAGCCGCTAGACTGCGCCGTCTTCGCACCAAGGGAGTGGCCATGCGCCGCAGAATCGTCGCCGGAAACTGGAAACTGCATGGCAGCCGCGAATTCGCATTCGCCCTGCTCGACGAAGTCGCGGCGCAGACGCCGCCGGCCGGAGTTGAGCGGGTGATCCTGCCGCCGCTGCCGTATCTGGGCGAACTGGTCGAACACTACGGCGAGCGCGGCCTGAACTTCGGCGCGCAGGACGTCAGCAGCAACGTCAAGGGCGCCTACACCGGCGAAGTCTCCGCGACGATGCTCAAGGAAGTCGGCGCGGTCTACGGTTTGGTCGGCCATTCCGAGCGCCGCCAGTACCACAACGAAAGCAGCGAACTGGTCGCGCGCAAGTTCGCCGCGGCCAAGGCCGCGGGACTCGTGCCGATCCTGTGCGTGGGCGAGACCCTGGCCGAACGCGAGGACGGCCAGGCGCAGTGGCGCTTGCAGGAACAGCTCACGGCGATCTTCGAACTGGTCGGCGTGCTCGGCCTGGATGGCGCGATCGTGGCTTACGAACCGGTGTGGGCGATCGGCACCGGCAAAACCGCCAGCCCCGAGCAGGCCCAGGAAATGCACGCATTCATCCGTAGCGAAATCGCGGCGCACGATGCTAGAATTGCTGGCTCGCTACCGATCCTTTATGGCGGTAGCGTGAAAGCCGACAATGCCGCCGCGCTGTTTTCCCAGCCCGACGTCGATGGCGGCCTGGTCGGCGGCGCCTCTCTGGTCGCAGCGGACTTCAACGCCATCGCGGCAGCGGCGGCACCCTGATCGCGACGTTCCGGCGAACCTGTCCGGGCCGACGCGGTCGTAACGAGTTCCACCCAGCGAAGAATCCCTAACGATGCTGTTGTTCCTCAACGTCATCTATGTGTTGATCGCGATCGCCATGATCGCGCTGATCCTGATGCAACGCGGCGCGGGAGCGCAGGCGGGCTCGGGTTTCGGCGGCGGTGCGTCGGCGACCGTGTTCGGCGCCCGTGGCTCGTCCAACTTCCTGTCCAAGGCCACCAAGTGGCTGGCGATCGCGTTCTTCGTGATCAGCCTGTTCATGGCCTGGCAGGCGAGCCGCGTCACCACCGCCGCGCCGAGCAGCAAGCTCGATCAGAGTCTGATGAACCAGCAGATCCCGGCGACCAAGCCCGCTCCGGCGACCGGTACTCCGGCAGCGCCCGCGACTGGCGTCCCGGCCGCTCCGACGAGTACCGCTCCGGCCGGCACCGCGCCGAGCGGCGCGACCCCGCAGGCTCCCTCGGGTCAGGCCGCTCCGGCGACCCAGGCACCGGCGGGCACGGTTCCGGCCGCGCCGTCGGCGACGCCCGCGCAGGCGCCGGCTCAGCAGGCAGTCCCGGCAAAGCAGCCGGCTACTGGCGGCTGAGATAAACAGGTTAAAATAGAGTTCCGGTATCCTGCTTCGGATGGCAGGATCGGTCAGCGATGACCAAGCGGCTTCGCAAAGCGCTTACGAAGTCCAGGCCAGGATGGCCGCAGGTTGGTAGCAGTGCCCAGATGGCGGAATTGGTAGACGCACTACCTTGAGGTGGTAGCGACTTAGGTCGTGGGGGTTCGAGTCCCCCTTTGGGCACCACATCCAACTGTCAGCTTTATCGAGTTATTCGCAACTCGCACCACGGTACGCAGGTGCGGCACGCACGGCGGGCCGCGCCGCGTGTCCACACGACTGGGCGCTGTGGCGCCAAGCCAAGGTCGCGGAAACGCGCCCATGTAGCCGAACAAGTAGCCGAGAGAACACCGCGTGCTGGCCGAATACCTGCCGACTCTGCTGTTCCTGATCGTCGCCGGTGGTATCGGCGTCGCCCTGTTGGTGGTAGGCAATGTGCTCGGGCCCAAGCGCCCGACCGCGGAGAAATTGTCTCCCTACGAATGCGGCTTCGAAGCCTTCGAAGACGCGCGCATGCAATTCGACGTGCGCTACTACCTGATCGCCATCCAGTTCATCATCTTCGATCTGGAAATCATCTTCATCGTGCCCTGGGCCACCGTGTTCCGCGACCTCGGTCCGATCGGGCTCATCGAGATGGGCATTTTCGCCAGCATGCTCCTGCTCGGCTTCGTTTACGTCTGGAAGAAGGGAGCGCTCGAATGGGAGTGATCCAAACCGTCAGCGACACCGTGTCGGGCCTGATGCACAACCCGATTCCGGAAGGACGCCTCGACGACATCCTGCGCCCGGAAGGCGAAAACCCGCTGCTGCAGCAGGGGTTCGTCACCACCAACCTGGACACGCTGTGGAATTGGGCGCGTACCGGGTCGATGTGGCCGATGACCTTCGGCCTGGCCTGCTGCGCGGTCGAGATGATGCACGCCGGCGCCTCGCGCCTGGACCTGGACCGTTACGGCGTGGTGTTCCGCCCGTCGCCGCGCCAGTCCGACGTGATGATCGTGGCCGGCACCCTGGTCAACAAGATGGCCCCGGCGTTGCGCAAGGTCTATGACCAGATGCCCGACCCGAAGTGGGTGATCTCGATGGGCAGCTGCGCCAACGGCGGCGGCTACTATCACTATTCCTACGCCGTGGTGCGCGGCTGCGACCGCGTGGTCCCGGTCGACGTCTACGTGCCGGGCTGCCCGCCGACCGCCGAAGCGCTGGTCTACGGCATCCTGCAGTTGCAGCGCAAGATCCGTCGCGGCACCAACTTCGGCGACAACAAGCAGGGCGTACGCGAATGAGCGGCGTTGCTCCGAGCAGCGCGCAGCTTGCCCAGCGCTTGAACGAACGCTTCGCCGGCGCTTCCGTCATCGTGGCGCAGCCGCGCGGCGAGATCACCCTGGAAGTCGCGCCCACCGAATGGCTCGCGGCGGCGCTCGCGCTGCGCGACGAATTCGGTTTCGAACAGTGCGTCGACGTCAGCGGCGTGGACTACCTGAGCTACGGCAGCGACGAGTGGGACACCGACGTGTCCTCGGAAGGCTTCTCGCGCGGCGTGGAAGGCAAGAGCGCCGGCCGTTTCCGTTGGGGCGAGTCGCCCAACGGCGCCGCCGATTCGCTGCCGGCGCGTCGTTTCGCGGCGGTCGCGCATCTGCTGTCGTGCCAGCACAACCAGCGCGTGCGTTTGAAGACGTTCGCCGCCGATGACGACCTGCCGGTGGTTGGTTCGCTGTGCCACATCTGGCCGGGCGTGAATTGGTTCGAACGTGAAGCGTTCGACCTGTACGGCATCGTGTTCGAAGGCCATCCGGACCTGCGCCGGATCCTCACCGACTACGGCTTCGTCGGTCATCCGTTCCGCAAGGATTTCCCGCTGATCGGCAACGTCGAAGTGCGTTACGACGCTGAAAAGCGCCGGGTGATCTACGAACCCGTGTCGATCGACCCGCGGGTCGGCGTGCCGCGCGTGATCCGCGACGACGCGCGCTACCAGACCGCCCAGGGCGAAACCGCCCAGCGTGGCGAGGTGAAGTGATGAGCAACCCCGCTACCGACATGCCGCTGGTCAACAGCGGCACCTCCGGCCTCAACAACGCCGAGATCCGCAACTACACCTTCAACTTCGGTCCCCAGCATCCGGCCGCGCACGGTGTGCTGCGCCTGATCCTGGAGATGGACGGCGAAGTCGTGCAGCGCGCCGATCCGCATATCGGCCTGCTGCATCGCGGTACCGAGAAGCTGGTCGAGTCCAAGCCGTTCAACCAGTCGATCGGTTACATGGATCGCCTGGACTACGTGTCGATGATGTGCAACGAGCACGCTTACGTGCGCGCGATCGAGACCCTGCTGGGGATCGAGGCGCCCGCGCGCGCGCAGTACATCCGCACCTTGTTCGACGAAATCACCCGCATCCTCAATCACCTGATGTGGGTCGGCTCCAACGCGCTCGATCTGGGCGCGATGGCGGTGTTCCTGTACGCGTTCCGCGAGCGCGAAGAGCTGATGGACTGCTACGAAGCGGTCTCCGGCGCGCGCATGCACGCGGCGTATTACCGCCCCGGCGGCGTCTACCGCGACCTGCCCGAGCGCATGCCGCAGTACAAGGAATCGCCGTGGAAGAAGGGCGCCGGCCTCAAGCGCTTCAACGCCTGGCGTGAAGGCTCGATGCTCGATTATCTCGATGCGTTCGCCGACGACTTCCCCAAGCGCGTCGACGAATACGAGACCCTGCTGACCGACAACCGCATCTGGAAGCAGCGCACCGTCGGCATCGGCGTGATTCCGCCCGAACAGGCCCTGGCCTGGGGCATGACCGGTCCGATGATCCGCGGTTCGGGCATCGCCTGGGATCTGCGCAAGAAGCAGCCCTACGCCAAGTACGCGGAAGTCGATTTCGACATCCCGGTCGGCGTCAACGGCGACTGCTACGACCGTTATCTGGTGCGCATCGCGGAAATGCGCGAGTCCACCCGCATCATCAAGCAGTGCGTGAAGTGGCTGCGCGCCAATCCAGGCCCCGTGATCGTCGACAACTTCAAGGTCGCCCCGCCCAAGCGCGAGGAGATGAAGGACGACATGGAAGCCTTGATCCATCACTTCAAGCTGTTCTCGGAAGGCTATTGCGTGCCGGCCGGCGAGACCTATGCCGCGGTGGAAGCGCCCAAGGGCGAATTCGGCTGCTACCTGGTCTCCGACGGCGCCAACAAGCCGTTCCGCTGCAAGCTGCGTGCGCCGGGCTTCGCGCATCTGTCGTCGATGGACGAAGTCGTCAAGGGCCACATGCTGGCCGACGTCGTGGCGATGATCGGTACTTACGACATCGTGTTCGGCGAGATCGATCGGTGAAGGCGGGAATCGGGAATTGGGAATCGGGAATCGGTAAAGCCAAGGCTGCGCGAGCGCGCGCCGGGCGATACCCGATCCGGATGTCTCAGGTTCCCGCGTTCCGCTTCAACCGATTCTCGATTCCCAATTCCCGATTCCCGGCTTTACCCCTATGAAAGCGACAGGCAATTTCGAGGCCGCACAGCACGTCGATCCGATGGTGGCACTGTCGGACGGCACGCGCGCGCACATCGACCACTGGCTGGCCAAGTTTCCGCCGGACCGCAAGCGCTCGGCCGTGTTGCAGGGTCTGCATGCGGCGCAGGAGCAGAACGGCGGCTGGCTGACCGATGAGCTGATCGCCGCGGTCGCCAAGTACCTGAGCCTGCCGCCGGTGTGGGCCTACGAGGTCGCGAGCTTCTACTCGATGTTCGAGACCGAGAAGGTCGGTCGCAACAACGTCGCGTTCTGCACCAATATCAGCTGCTGGCTCAACGGCGCCGAACAACTGGTCGCGCATGCCGAAAAGAAGCTGGGCTGCAAGCTCGGCGAATCCACCGCCGATGGCCGGGTCTTCCTCAAGCGCGAGGAAGAATGCCTGGCCGCGTGCTGCGGCGCGCCGGTGGTCGTCGTCAACGGTCATTACCACGAGAAGCTCGACGCGACGAAAGTCGACGAGCTGCTCGATGGCTTGAAGTGAGGTCGGGCGAGATGGCTCACGGTCACCACGACTATTCCAAGGGCTACGGCCCGGTCGGCCCGGCTCCGCAGGAGCACCAGGTCGTCTATACGACCCTGCACTACGACACGCCGTGGTCGTACGAAAATTATTTGAAGACCGGCGGCTACAGCGCGCTGCGCAAGATCCTGACCGAGAAGACCCCGCAGGACGAGATCATCAACGCGGTCAAGGCCTCGGGCCTGCGCGGTCGCGGCGGCGCGGGCTTCCCGACCGGCCTGAAGTGGAGCTTCATGCCCAAGGGCAGCGGCACCCAGAAATACATCCTGTGCAACTCGGACGAATCCGAGCCGGGCACCGCCAAGGATCGCGACATCCTGCGTTTCAATCCGCATTCGGTGGTCGAGGGCATGGCGATCGCGTGCTACGCGACCGGTTCGACTGTGGCTTACAACTACCTGCGCGGTGAGTTTCATCACGAGCCGTTCGAGCATTTCGAACAGGCGTTGAAGGAAGCCTACGAGAACGGCTGGCTGGGCAAGAACGTGCTCGGCAGCGGCGTGGACATCGACATCTACGGCGCGCTCGGCGCCGGTGCCTACATCTGCGGCGAAGAAACCGCGCTGATGGAATCGCTGGAAGGCAAGAAGGGCCAGCCGCGCTACAAGCCGCCGTTCCCGGCGAATTTCGGCCTGTTCGGCAAGCCGACCACGATCAACAACACCGAGACCTATGCCTCGGTGCCGGCGATCCTGCGCAATGGCGCGGAATGGTTCTTGAACCTCGGCAAGCCCAACAACGGCGGCCCGAAGATCTTCTCGGTCTCCGGCCACGTCAATAACCCGGGCAATTTCGAAATCCGCCTGGGCACCGCGTTCGCCGATCTGCTGCAGATGGCCGGCGGCGTGCGCAATGGCAACAAGCTCAAGGCCGTGATCCCCGGCGGTTCGTCGATGAAGGTGCTGCCGGCCGAGCAGATGCTGGCCTGCACGATGGACTACGACTCGCTGCAGAAGGCCGGTTCCGGCCTGGGCTCGGGCGCGGTCATCGTGATGGACGAAACCGCCTGCATGGTGCGCGCGTGTCAGCGCATCTCGCGCTTCTATTTCAAGGAAAGCTGCGGGCAATGCACGCCGTGCCGCGAAGGCACCGGCTGGATGTACCGCATGCTGACCCGCATCGTCGACAAGCACGCGACCTTGGAAGACCTGCAGATGCTGCGCGCCGCCGCGGGCCAGATCGAAGGCCACACCATCTGCGCGTTCGGCGAAGCCGCGGCGTGGCCGGTGCAGGGCTTCCTGCATCACTTCTGGGACGAGTTCGAGTACGCGATCGTCAATAAGCGATTCCTGGTGGACGATCAGGCCGCGGGCACCGTGGTCGAGAAGAAGGTGGCTGCATGAGCGCTGCATCCTTCCATATCCCTCATTGTTCGAGCGCGTTGCGTTCGAACAATGCGCCCCTTGACTCAAGGGGCTTGTTCACCGCTTTGATGGGGAGCTCGCCGTGAGCGCTCAACCGGTAAACCCCAATCTGCCGCCCGATCATGTCACCGTCTTCATCGACGGCGTCGAGATGGCCGCGCCGAAGGGGTCGATGATCATCCAGGCCGCCGACAAGGCCGGCATTCCGATCCCGCGTTTTTGCTATCACGACAAGCTGGCGATCGCGGCGAACTGCCGCATGTGCCTGGTTGAAGTCGAGAAGATGCCCAAGCCGGCGCCGGCCTGCGCCACGCCGGTCATGGACGGCATGAAGGTCGTCACCCGCAGCGAAAAGGCGTTGAAGTCGCAGCGCAACGTGATGGAGTTCCTGCTGGTCAACCATCCGCTCGACTGCCCGATCTGCGATCAGGGCGGCGAGTGCGAGTTGCAGGACCTGTCGATGGGGTACGGCCGTTCGGTCAGCCGTTTCTCCGAGCGCAAGCGCGTGGTGCCCGACGAGGACATCGGTCCGCTGGTCGCGACCGAGATGACCCGCTGCATCCAGTGCACGCGCTGCGTCCGCTTCACCGCCGAAATCGCCGGTACCTACGAACTCGGCGGCATGTACCGTGGCGAGAACCTGCAGATCGGCACCTTCGACGGCAAGCCGCTGACCACCGAACTGTCGGGCAACGTCATCGACGTGTGCCCGGTCGGCGCGCTGACCAACAAGGTATTCCAGTTCAAGGCGCGTCCGTGGGAACTGACCGCGCGCGAGTCGCTCGGTTATCACGACGCGCTCGGCAGCAATCTGTTCCTGCATCTGCGCCGCGGCGACGTGCTGCGCACCGTGCCGCGCGACAACGAAGCGGTCAACGAGTGCTGGCTGTCGGACCGCGACCGCTATTCGCACCAGGGCCTGTACGCGGAAGATCGCGCGCAGCGTCCCTTGGTGAAGGACAACGGCGATTGGCGCGAGGCGTCGTGGGACGAAGCGCTGGCCCGCGCCGCGAAGATCCTGCGCGACAACGCCGGCGACAATCTGGGCTTGCTCGCGCATCCGGCGACCTCGAACGAAGAGGGCGCGCTGCTCGCGCGCCTGGCCGAAGCGCTCGGCACCGGCAACATCGATCACCGCATTTCGCAGCACGATCTGTCCGACGCCGCCGTGGCGGCGACCTTCGCCATGCCGGTCGCCGAACTCGACCAGGCCGATGTGGTGGTGATAGTCGGCAGCAACCTGCGCCACGAGCTGCCGCTGGTGCATCAGCGCATCCGCAAGGCGTTCACTCGCGGCGCCAAGATTCACGTAGTCAACCCGGTCGATTTCGATTTCACCTTCGACATCGCCAGCAAGCGCATCGTCGCGCCGTCGCAGCTCGCCGGCGCGCTCGGCGACGACGCGTTGCGCGAGTTCGCCAAAGCCGGCAACCACGTCGCGATCATCGTCGGCGCGCTGGCCGAAAACGGCCCGTACGCGGCTGCGATCCGCGCCGCGGCCGCGTCGTTCGCCGATGCGACCGGCGCCAAGCTGTGCCGGATTCCGCAGGGCGCCAACGCGGTTGGCCTCGCCCAGCACGGCGTGCTGCCGAGTTCGCGCGACGCCGGCGGCATGCTCAGCGATGCGCGCGGCGCCTATGTGATCTACGGCATCGAGCCGGGTCTGGATTTCGCCGATACCCAAAGTGCGCTGCGCGCATTGGGCGCGGCCCAGGTCGTGGCCTTCAGCCATTACGCCTGCCGTTCGACCAAGGCCGTCGCCGACGTGATCCTGCCGATCGGTCTGTTGCCCGAGGTCGATGCGACCTTGACCAATCTCGACGGCATCGCCCAGAACGCGTCGGCCGGCGGCAAACTGCCGGGCGAAGCGCGCCCGGGCTGGCGCGTGCTGCGCGCGCTCGGCGGCGAATTGAACGCCGACGGTTTCAGCTTCACCGATCTGGCCGGTCTGCGCGCAAGCATCGCGCCGCGAGCCGTCAAGACGGTCGCGGGCCGCGCGCCCACGGTGGCGGGCGAGGGGCTGGAAGTCGCGGTGTCGACCGCGATCTACCGCAGCGACGCCACCGTGCGCCGCGCGCCGGCGCTGCAATCGCATCCGCTCAACCTGGAACCGCGCGCCGTGCTCAATCCCGACGATGCGGCCGCGCTCGGTTTCGGCGACGGCATGGTCGGCAAGTTCAGCGCCGACGCCGGCACGGCGACATTGCCGGTCGTGCTCAGCGCGCAGGTCGCGCCGGGCACGATATGGATCGAAAGCGGGCATGGCGCCACCGCACCGCTCGGTGCTGGCCGCGTGCAGGCGGGGAGGGCTTAAACCATGGCCGATGGAATGTTCTTCACCCAGGTCGTCGACCCGACGCGCGAATGGTTCCTGTCGTTCGGCATGGCCGGCGCGGTGGCCTGGATCGTGCTCAAGATCCTGCTGATCGCGATGCCGGTGATCATCACCGTCGCGTTCTACGTGGTCTGGGAGCGCAAGCTGATCGGCTGGATGCACGTGCGCCGCGGTCCGATGTACGTCGGCATGGGCATCCTGCAAGCCTTCGCCGACGTGTTCAAACTGCTGTTCAAGGAAGTGATCCAGCCGACCAAGGCCGAGTCGTTCCTGTACAAGCTCGCGCCGCTGCTGACCCTGGCGCCGGCGTTCGCGGCCTGGGCGGTGGTGCCGTTCGATGCGAAAGCGGTGTTGTCGAACGCCAACGCCGGCCTGTTGTATCTGCTGGCGATGACCTCGCTGGGCGTGTACGGCATCATCCTCGCCGGTTGGGCCTCGAACTCGAAGTACGCCTTCCTCGGCGCGATGCGCGCCGCCGCGCAGGTCGTGTCCTACGAAATCGCCATGGGTTTCGCCATGGTCGGCGTGATGGTCGGTGCCGGCAGCCTGAATCTCACCGACATCGTGATGGCGCAGTCCGGCAACGCCGGCGCGCTGGAGTGGTTCGCGCTGCCGATGCTGCCGCTGTTCGTGGTGTATTTCATTTCCGGCGTGGCCGAGACCAACCGCGCGCCGTTCGACGTGGTCGAGGGCGAGTCGGAAATCGTCGCCGGTCACATGGTCGAGTATTCGGGTTCGGCGTTCGCGCTGTTCTTCCTGGCCGAATACGCCAACATGATCCTGATCAGCTTCCTGACCGCGCTGTTCTTCCTCGGCGGCTGGCTGAGCCCGTTCCAGGGCCTGGGCATTCCGTTCCTGTCGGTCGACGGCTGGTGGTGGCTGTTCGCCAAGGTGTTCTTCTTCGCCAGCTGCTTCATCTGGTTCCGTGCTTCGTTCCCGCGCTACCGCTATGACCAGATCATGCGGTTGGGCTGGAAGGTCTTCATCCCGCTGACCATCGCCTGGATCTGCGTAGTCGCCGTCATGGCGTACTACAAAGTGTTCCTGCCGAACGTGTAAGGACAGGCATCCTCGACATGAATCGCATCGTTTCCTACTTCAAGAGTCTGCTCCTGATCGAGCTGATGCAGGGTCTCGGGCTGACGCTCAAGTACCTGTTCAAGCCCAAGTACACGCTGATGTACCCGATGGAGAAGACCCCGCAGTCGCCGCGTTTTCGCGGCATCCACGCGCTGCGTCGTTATCCCAACGGCGAAGAGCGCTGCATCGCCTGCAAGTTGTGCGAGGCGGTGTGCCCGGCGCTGGCGATCACCATCGACTCGGAAAAGCGCGCCGACGGCACCCGCCGCACCACGCGTTACGACATCGACCTGTTCAAGTGCATTTTCTGCGGGTTCTGCGAGGAGTCGTGCCCGGTCGACTCGATCGTGGAAACGCATATCCACGAATACCACTTCGAACAGCGCGGACAGAACATCGTCACCAAACCGCAGCTGCTGGCGATCGGCGACCGTCTCGAGACCGAGATCGCCGAGCGCCGCGCCGCCGACGCCGCCTTCCGCTGAGTACTGATATGGATCTCGCCCAGATCGCCTTCTTCGTCTTCGCCGCCGCGGCCACGCTTTCAGCCGTGGCCGTGATCAGCGTCAAGAACCCGGTCCATGCCGCGCTCAGCCTGGTGCTGACGTTCTTCTCGGTCGCCTGCGTGTGGATCATCGCCGGCGCCGAATTCCTCGGCGTGGCCCTGATCCTGGTCTACGTCGGCGCGGTGATGGTGCTGTTCCTGTTCGTGGTGATGATGCTCGACATCGACGTCGCGCCGCTGCGCGAAGGTTACGTTCGCTATCTGCCGGTCGGCCTGCTGGTCGCGGTGGTGATGCTGGTGGAGATGGTCACCCTGATCGGCGTCAAGGCCAGCATCGTCGCGCCGCTGACCGCCGACGCCTCGGGCGGTTCCAACACCAAGTGGCTGGCGATGGCGCTGTTCACCGACTTCCTGCTGCCGTTCGAGGTCGCCGCGGTGATCCTGACGGTGGCGGTGATCGCCGCGGTGATGCTGACCCTGCGTCGCCGTCCCGGCGCCAAGCACCAGAATCCGAGCGAGCAGTCGCGGGTCCGCGCCAGCGACCGCGTGCGCATGATCAAGATGGACGCGACGAAGCCGGCCGTGGTTGAACCCACGCCCGCCGAGCCCGCCGCGCAGGAGGCCAAGCCATGAACGAATTCATCGGGTCGGGTCTAGCGCTCGGCCACTATCTGGCCTTGGGCGCGGTGCTGTTCTGCATCAGCGTCGCCGGCATCTTCCTCAATCGCAAGAACGTGATCGTGCTGCTGATGTCGATCGAGCTGATGCTGCTCGCGGTCAACATCAACTTCGTCGCGTTCTCGCGCCAGTTGGCCGATCCGGCCGGTCAGGTGTTCGTGTTCTTCATCCTCACCGTCGCCGCCGCCGAGGCCGCCATCGGCCTGGCGATCCTGGTCACGCTGTTCCGCAACCGGCGCACGATCAACGTCGCTGAAATCGACACGATGAAGGGCTGATCCGGCATGGAACCCGCAATCTCCAAGTCCATCCTGCTCGCGATCGTGCTGGCGCCGCTGCTCGGCGCCATCGTCGCCGGCCTGTTCGGACGCAAGGTCGGCCGCGCCGGCTCGCACACGATCACCATCCTCGGCGTCGCCGCCAGCTGCGCGATGTCGATGTACGTGCTGTGGCAACTGGCCGGGCAGGGCGCCTCGCCGTTCAACGAGAACGTCTACACCTGGTTCCAGATCGGCGGCTACGAGGCCCACGTCGGCTTCATGGTCGACAAGCTGACCGCGATGATGATGGTGGTCGTCACCTTCGTCTCGCTGCTGGTCCACATCTACACCATCGGCTACATGGCCGATGATCCGGGCTACCAGCGCTTCTTCAGCTACATCTCGCTGTTCACCTTCTCGATGCTCATGCTGGTCATGAGCAACAACTTCCTGCAGCTGTTCTTCGGCTGGGAAGCGGTGGGCCTGGTGTCGTACCTGCTGATCGGTTTCTGGTTCAAGAAGCCGACCGCGGTGTTCGCCAACATGAAGGCGTTCCTGGTCAACCGCGTCGGCGACTTCGGCTTCCTGCTCGGCATCGCCGGTGTGCTGTCGATCCTGGGTTCGCTCGACTACGGCACCGTGTTCGCCAACGCCGGCACGCTGGCCGACAAGACCATTCCGGTCTGGAGCGGCAGCCTGAGCCTGTTCGGCCACACCTGGACCTTGCTCGACCAGCCGGTCGAATGGTCGGCGCCGACCGCGATCTGCATCTGTCTGTTCATCGGCGCGATGGGCAAGTCGGCGCAGGTGCCGCTGCACGTGTGGCTGCCCGACTCGATGGAAGGCCCGACTCCGATCTCGGCGCTGATCCACGCCGCGACGATGGTGACCGCCGGCATCTTCATGGTCGCGCGCATGTCGCCGCTGTTCGAGATGTCGCAGACCGCGCTGAACTTCGTGCTGTTCATCGGCGCCACCACCGCGTTCTGGACCGGCCTGATCGGCATCGTGCAGAACGACATCAAGCGCGTGGTCGCGTACTCGACCCTGTCGCAGCTGGGCTACATGACCGTCGCGCTCGGCGTGTCAGCGTACTCGGCCGCGGTGTATCACCTGATGACCCACGCCTTCTTCAAGGCGCTGCTGTTCCTGGCCGCCGGCTCGGTCATCATCGGCATGCACCACGAGCAGGACATGCGCAAGATGGGCGGCCTGCGCAAGTACATGCCGATCACCTACTGGACCAGCCTGCTCGGCACGCTGGCGTTGGTGGGCACGCCGTTCTTCGCCGGTTTCTACTCGAAGGACACCATCATCGAAGCCGCCGCGCATGCCGCGCACGGCGAACACGCCAGCTGGATCTCGCAGTACGCCTACTGGGCGGTGCTGCTGGGCGCCTTCGTGACCGCGTTCTACAGCTTCCGCCTGCTGTACATGACCTTCCACGGCAAGGAACGTTTCCGCGACGCGCATGCCGGGCACGGTCATGACGATCATGCGCACGATGCTCATGCGCATGACGAGCATGCTCACGATGCGCACGCACATGACGACCATAAGCACGACGACCACGGTCACCACGGCGCGCACGAACCCCATGAATCGCCGTGGGTGGTGACCCTGCCGCTGATCCTGCTGGCCATCCCGTCGGTACTGATTGGCTTTTTCACCGCCGGCCCGATGCTGTTCGGCACCGACTGGCTCGGTCACGAGAAGCAGTTGCCGTTCTTCCTCGGCGCGATCGACCTGTCGGCCGCGCGCGACACCATCGCCCAGGTCGGCGCGGAAGCCTGGCACGGCCCGATCAAGTTCGCCCTGCACGGTTTCACCGCGCCGGCGTTCTGGCTGGCCTTCTCCGGCTTCGCGCTGGCCACGATCATGTACCTGTGGAAACCGGAACTTCCGGCCAAGGCCGCCAAGCTGTTCAAGCTGCCGATCCGCATCCTGGAAAACAAATACGGCATGGACAATCTCTGGATCGACGGCTTCGCCGGCGGCGGCGTGCAGGTCGGCAAGGCCTCGCGCGCGATCGACAGCAAGCTGATCGATGGCGCGATCGTCAACGGCAGCGCCGGTCTGGTCGGCTTCATCGCCAACCTGACCCGCCGGGTCCAGTCCGGTTACCTCTACCACTACGCCTTCGCGATGATTATCGGCCTGATTGTGCTTCTGGCCGTCGTCATCCGGTTCTGGCAATAACCACACAAGGACCCGAGACGTGAGCCCCGTGCCCTTGCTTAGCCTCCTGATCTGGCTGCCGATTCTCGGCGGCTTCGCCACCCTCGCGTTCGGCAACGAACGCGCCAACGCCGCGCGCTGGTTCGCGCTGATCGTGGCCATCGTCACCTTCGGCCTGAGCCTGACGATGTTCACCCATGGCGACTTCACCAGCGCGACGATGCAACTGGTCGAGCAGCGCGCGTGGATTCCCAGCTACGACATCCGCTATCACCTCGGCGCGGACGGCATCTCGGCGGCGCTGATCGCGCTGACCACGCTGACCTCGACCCTGGTGCTGATCAGCGCCTGGACCTCGATCGACAAGCGCGTCAGCCAGTACTACGCCGCGTTCCTGATCCTCGAAGGCCTGATGGTCGGCGTGTTCTCGGCGCTGGACTCGCTGCTGTTCTATGTCTTCTTCGAAGGCATGCTGATCCCGATGTTCATCATCATCGGCGTGTGGGGCGGTCCGCGCCGCGTGTACGCGTCGGTGAAGTTCTTCCTGTACACCTTCCTCGGCTCGGTGTTCATGCTGGTCGGGTTGATCTACCTGTACCTCAAGGGCGGCAGCTGGCAGCTCGCGGACATGTACGCGCTGCAGCTCACCGCGACCGAGCAGATGTGGATCTTCTTCGGTTTCCTGATCGCGTTCGCGGTCAAGGTGCCGATGTTCCCGGTCCACACCTGGTTGCCGGACGCGCACGTGGAGGCGCCGACCGCCGGTTCGGTGATCCTGGCGGCGATCATGCTGAAGATCGGCGGCTACGGTTTCCTGCGCTTCGTCCTGCCGATCGTGCCCGATGCCGGCCACGAATACGCCGGGCTGGTGATCGGCCTGAGCCTGATCGCGATCATCTACGTCGGCCTGGTCGCGTTGGTCCAGGAAGACATGAAGAAGCTGATCGCGTATTCGTCGGTCTCGCACATGGGCTTCGTCACCCTGGGCACCTTCATCGCCTTCACCCTGGTCCACAACGGCGACGTCCACGGCAGCGATGCCGCGCGCCTGGGCCTGCAGGGCGCGATGGTGCAGATGATCAGCCACGGCTTCGTGTCGGGCGCGATGTTCACCTGCGTCGGCGTGCTGTACGACCGCATGCACAGCCGCATGATTAAGGATTACGGCGGCGTGGCCAATGTCATGCCTTGGTTCGCCGCGTTCGTGGTGCTGTTCGCGATGGCCAACTCCGGTCTGCCGGGCACCTCGGGTTTCGTCGGCGAGTTCATGGTGATCCTGGCTTCGTTCCAGGCCCATCCGCTGATCGCCTTCGGCGCGGCGACGACGCTGATCGTCGGCGCGGGCTACACCCTGTGGCTGGTCAAGCGGGTGATCTGGGGCGAAGTGGGCAACGCGCACGTCGCCGAGCTGGAAGACATCAACCCGCGCGAAGCCTTCGTGCTGGGTGTGTTCGCCGCCGGCGTGCTGGTGCTCGGCCTGTGGCCCAAGCCGCTGACCGACCTGATGGAACCGGCGATCGCCAATCTCGCCACCCAGATCGTCGCCAGCAAACTGTAAGCGCTGCGGGGGCTTCGGCCCGCGCGGCAGAGAAGTGAGTAGAAGCGAGCAGTGAGGAACGAGTAGGAAGCGCGGGCACCGCAGCTCACTTCTCACTCCTCTCCACTCGTTCCTAGAGCAAGGCTCGAACCGGGCCTGATCCGCCAAGAGATTCACTAATGAACATGCCCGTACGGACCTTCGCCGACCTGATGCCCCTGCTGCCCGAACTGGTGGTGGTCATCGGCGCGTTCGCGCTGCTGATGCTCGATCTGTTCGTCGAGGAGCGCAATCGCATCGTCACCCACGTCGCCTCGATCGTCGTGGTCGCCATCGCGACCGCGCTGATCGCCTTCGACGTGGGCGGGCAGGGCACCGTGCTCAGCGGCATGTTCGTGCGCGATACCGCCGCCGACGGGCTCAAGCTCGGCATCGGCGTGGTCGGCATCCTGTCGCTGATCTACACCTGGCCCTACCTGCGCGCGCGCAACCTTTACAAGGGCGAGGTCGCGGTGCTGATGCTGTTCGCGATCGCCGGCATGATGTTCCTGGTCTCGGCCGGCAGCCTGGTGATGGTCTACGTCGGCCTGGAAATGCTCGCGCTGTGTTCGTACGCGCTGGTCGCGGTGGATCGCGACAGCCCGCTGGCCTCGGAAGCGGCGATCAAGTACTTCGTGCTCGGCGCGCTGGCCTCGGGCCTGCTGCTGTACGGCCTGTCGCTGATCTACGGCGCCACCGGCAGCCTGATGCTCGACCAGATCGCGATCGCCGGCTCGGTCGGTCCGTCCTCGCTGATGATGGTCACCGGCGTGGTGTTCGTGGTCGCCGGCATCGCCTTCAAGTTCGGCGCCGCGCCGTTCCATATGTGGCTGCCCGACGTCTACCAGGGCGCGCCGACTCCGATCACCTTGTTCATCGGCGCCGCGCCCAAGCTGGCCGCGTTCGGCATGACCTACCGCCTGCTCGATGTCGGCGCCGCCGGCCTCGACGACCACTGGCGCCTGTTGCTGGCCGGGCTGGCGGTGATCTCGCTGGCGATCGGCAACCTCAGCGCGTTGGTCCAGACCAATATCAAGCGACTGCTCGCGTATTCGACCGTTTCGCACGTCGGCTTCCTGTTCATCGGCATGGCCGGCGGCGGCCCGCAGGGCTTCGCCGCGGCGATGTTCTACGTGATCAGCTATTCGCTGATGACCGCCGCGGCGTTCGGCGCGATCATCGTGATGTCGGGCCGCGGCTTCGAGGCCGACAAGATCGACGACTACAAGGGCCTCAACGCGCGCAACCCGTGGCTGGCCGCGATGATCCTGTGCGTGATGGCCTCGCTGGCCGGCCTGCCGCCGTTCCTGGGCTTCTGGGCCAAGCTGGCGGTGCTCAAGGCCGCGCTGCACGGCGACATGCTGTGGCTGGCGATCGTCGGCGTGGTGTTCGCGGTGGTCGGCGCGTTCTACTACCTGCGCGTGATCAAGGCGATGTACTTCGACGAGCCCGAGGGCAAGATGCCGGCGCCGAGCGAAGACCGTCCGCTGCGGGTGGTGTTCGCGGTCAATGCGCTTGCGCTGCTGACCCTGGGCCTGACCTGGAATCCGATCATGGAATGGTGCCTGCGTGCGTTCCAGGCCTGATCCGGGCCAAGCGTATTGATTCGCCATCGGGCCGGCTTTATGCCGGCCCGATGCGTTTTTGGGCAGTGAACTTGTAGGAGCGGCGTGAGCCGCGACCGCGATACTTCGCTCGTGACGCAGTTACGGCCCGATCGCAAACCCTGCGGTCGTGGCTAGCGCTGCCTCCTACAGGGGCGGCCGAAGTGCGGCGTAGCTGGCTGCAATCGCGATGCAGTGGGGGCAGCCCCATGTAGGAGCGGCGCAAGCCGCGACCGCGATACCGCGTTTGCGGCGCAGGTTACGGTGCGCTGGATACGGTGCAGGTTCGGCGTGATTGGACACCCTACGGTCGCGGCTCACGCCGCTCCTACCCAGGTCGCTGCAGCGTAGATGCCATGATCGCCGCGCTGACGGCGACGCGCGCGCCTGACGCGCCCAGCGCCTCGCGATTCTTCGCGCGCATGCCGTTACCGAAAAAAGACTTGAAATATTTTGAACACGCTCTATTATTGCGGGCTCACGCAACGACATCGTTTTCACGCAGTTTCTCGCGGAAACAAACGGTCTCGAAGCGGCAGGCGCGAATCAAGTAAATCTGATTAAACGCTTGCAGGAAGTTCCGCCGGCCGTTATAGTGGTCGGCCTGATGCGGGGTGGAGCAGTCTGGCAGCTCGTCGGGCTCATAACCCGAAGGTCGTAGGTTCAAATCCTACCCCCGCTACCAGCTTCGGCTGATGGAAAGCCTCTCACGAGGCTTTCTTTTTTGGCCGCAGGCTTGGGCTTTGTGATCGCGCTCTGCTCGCGCGAACACACCGAAATCCAGTTGTACGGACAAGGGGCCCAATGGGCCCCTTGTTGTTTTTCGGTTTCCGCAATTTGCTACGTACCGCGCAGTCGCTTTTTCGATTGCGCCGGAGCACGCAACCATTCCGGAAACCTCGCGTAACGAAGATGGGTTGCACCACCAGTCGCACCCCGATCCAACAACGCTACACACCTACCTATAAGCGCTAACGGAGAGCTGGCGAGTGACGGATAAGGCAACGCAAATCGCCGCATTGCTGGCCCCGACGGTCGAGTCGCTGGGCGTGGAATTGCTCGGCATCGAATATCTGCCGGCGGCGGGCAACGCGACCCTGCGCATCTACATCGACGTACCGGCCGCGCATGTCGACGCCGAAGGCGAGCAGCCGCGCTCGGTCACCATCGAGGAGTGCGAAGCGGTCAGTCGCGAAGTGTCGGCCCAGCTCGACGTCGAAGACCCGATCAGCAGCAACTACACCCTCGAAGTCTCTTCGCCCGGCATCGACCGGCCGCTGTTCACGCTCGAGCACTACCGCCGCTTCGTCGGCGAGACCGCCAAGGTCACGCTGAAGCTGCCGCATGAAAACCGCCGCCGTCTGCAGGGCGAGATCGTCTCGGTGGAAGGCGAGCAGGTGACGTTCGCGATCGAAGGCACGCCTGACGGCAGCCAGTTCACCGTGCCGTTCAGCAATATCGACAAGGGCCGCATCGTGCCGGACTGGGCCGCATTGGGTTTCGCGCCGAGCAAGGGCGAACCGCCTCCGGCCCGCGCCGACAAACCCAAGCCGAAAGCCCGCCCGGGCAAGCACAAACCCTCGAAGCCGGGAGCTTCGCGAAAGAAATAAAGTTCCCGACAAGAATTCAGCAGTACCAGAATTTAGAGCGATACCAAGCTTCAGCCTATTACCAACCCGAATAGCCGGCGGCCGCGAGCCGACCCGTGCGGAGTGACGAAATGAGCAAGGAACTGTTGCTGGTGGTGGATGCGGTCGCCAACGAAAAGGGCGTGCCGCGCGAGGTCATCTTCGAAGCCATCGAAGCGGCGCTGGCGTCGGCCGCGAAGAAGCGCTACCACGACGAAGACGTGCTGGTGCGCGTGAGCATCGACCAGAAAGACGGCAACTACGAAACCTTCCGCCGCATGGAAGTCGTCGCCGACGACGTGGTCATGGAATCGCCGGACCGGCAGATCCGCCTGATGGACGCGGTCGACGAAGTCGAGGGCGTGGAAGTCGGCGACTACATCGAAGAGCAGATCGAAAACCCCGATTTCGGCCGTATCGCCGCGCAGGCCGCCAAGCAGGTGATCGTGCAGCGCGTACGCGAAGCCGAGCGCGCGCAGGTCGTCGACGGCTGGAAGGATCGCGTCGGCGAGCTGGTCACCGGCATCGTCAAGCGGGTGGAGCGCGGCAACATCTATGTCGACCTCGGCGGCAACGCCGAAGCGATCATCCCGAAGGACAAGGGCATTCCGCGCGACGTGCTGCGCGCCGGCGACCGCGTGCGCGGTTTCCTGTTCGACGTGCGCACCGAGCCGCGCGGCCCGCAGCTGTTCATCAGCCGCGCCGCCCCGGAATTCATGATGGAGCTGTTCAAGCTCGAAGTGCCGGAAGTCGGCCAGGGCCTGGTCTCGATCAAGGCCTGCGCGCGCGATCCGGGCGATCGCGCCAAGATCGCCGTGCTCGCGCACGACAACCGCACCGATCCGATCGGCGCCTGCATCGGCATGCGCGGTTCGCGCGTGCAGGCGGTGTCGAACGAACTCAACGGCGAGCGCGTCGATATCGTGCTGTGGTCGGACAATCCGGCCCAGTTCGTGATCAACGCGATGGCGCCGGCGGAAGTGCAGTCGATCATCGTCGATGAAGAAAAGCACTCGATGGACCTGGCGGTCGCCGAGGACCGTCTGGCCCAGGCGATCGGCAAGGGCGGGCAGAACGTGCGCCTGGCCAGCCGCCTGTCGGGCTGGCAGCTCAACGTGATGACCCAGGACCAGGTGACGGCCAAGTCGGAAGCCGAGCAGAATTCGGCCCGCCAGCTGTTCCAGGACAAGCTCGAGGTCGACGAGGAAATCGCCGGCATCCTGGTCTCGGAAGGCTTCAGCACGGTCGAGGAAATCGCCTACGTGCCGGTCGGCGAGCTGTTGGCGGTGGAGGGCTTCGACGAGGACATCGTCGAGGAACTGCGCGCCCGCGCCCGCGACGCCCTGCTCAACGAGGCGCTGGCCGCCGAGGAAGAGCTCGACGAGCACCAGCCCGCCGCCGACCTGGTGTCGCTGGACGGCATGGACGAGGCGCTGGCCTTCACCCTGGCGGCGCGCGGCGTGGTCACGCGCGACGACCTGGCCGATCTGGCGACCGACGAGTTGACCGATATCGAAGGCGTGGACGAGGAACGTGCCGCCGCCCTGATCATGGAAGCGCGCAAGCACTGGTTCGAATGAGGTGAGATGCGTCGCAAGAGGCCCGGCGAGGCGTCTTGCGGCAAACCGGGAATCGGCCAGTGGCCGGTCCCGGATTCGCAGGATCGGGCATCGGCCCGGTCCGCGGGCAGGCCGGAAGGCTTGCGCGAGCCGGTGCAAGGGCGCGCGCGGGGCTAGAATGGCGCCATCACGCGCGGGATGCGTCCCGCGCCAAGAAGGACACGGAAAACCGAATGTCGCAGCAAACCACCATCCGCAAGCTGGCCGAACTGGTGAACACGCCGGTCGAGAAGTTGCTGGAACAGCTGGCCGAGGCCGGCATGAAGTTCAGCGGCCCCGATCAGGTCGTGACCAGTATCGAGAAAGTCAAGCTGCTCGGCTTCCTCAAGCGCTCGCACGGCAAGGCCGATAAACCGGCCGAAACCGACGAAGCGGCGAAGAAGATCACGCTCAATCGCAGCCGCAAGCAGGAAATCACCGTCGGTGGCGGCAAGAACCGCACCACCGTCGATGTGGTCGTGCGCAAGAAGGTGACGCTGGTCAAGCCGAACGACGGCCCCATGTCGCCGAGCGATGAGCGCGCCGACATCCTGCGCAAGCTCGAAGAGTCCAAGCAGCGCAACCTCGCCGAGCAGGAGAAATTGGCCGCCGACGACAAGCGTCGCGCCGATGCCGCCGCGGCGGTGCGACAGGCGGCCGAAGACGCCGCGCGCGCCAAGGCCGAGGAAGAGCACAAGCTCAAGCTCGCCGACGCCAGCGCGGCCGCGCCGAGCGTCAGCGATACGCCGACGGCGGCGACGCCGGCCGCGGTGCGCAAGCCCGCGGCGGCGCACGGTCACGGCCATCCCAAGCCGCCCGCGCCGGCCACGCCGGCGCGCGTCGACCACAACGCGCCGCGCAACAAGACCCGCGGCTCGCACGCGATGGTCGCCGGGGTCGAGGACGACGATGCGGCCAACCGCTTCGCCGGCCAGTTGCACCTGAGCCCGTCGGATCGCGCGCGTCGCACCACCAATTCGCGCGGCAAGGGCGGCAACCGTCCGCAGCAGCGTCGTTCCAACGAGCAGGCGCGCTCCGGCGGCGGTCAGCACGGCTTCTCGCGTCCGACCGCGCCGATCGTGCGCGACGTCGCGATCGGCGACACCGTCACGGTCGCCGATCTGGCCCAGAAGCTCGCGCTCAAGGGCGGCGACGTGGTCAAGGCGCTGTTCAAGATGGGCGTCATGGCGACCATCAACCAGAGCATCGACTTCGACACCGCCGCGCTGGTCACCGAAGAACTCGGCCACACCGTGGTCCGCACCAACGCCAATGCCGCCGAGGACGCGCTGATCGCGCACGCCGAGGAAGTGCAGGGCGAGAAGGTCGCGCGTCCGCCGGTGGTCACGATCATGGGTCACGTCGACCACGGCAAGACCTCGCTGCTGGATTACATCCGCCGCACCAAGGTCGCCTCGGGCGAAGCCGGCGGCATCACCCAGCACATCGGCGCGTACCACGTCGAAACCGCTCGCGGCGTGATCAGCTTCCTCGACACCCCGGGCCACTCGGCGTTCACCTCGATGCGCGCGCGCGGCGCCAAGCTGACCGACATCGTCGTGTTGGTGGTCGCCGCCGACGACGGCGTCATGCCGCAGACCCGCGAAGCCGTGCAGCACGCCAAGGCGGCCGGCGTGCCGCTGATCGTGGCGATCAACAAGATCGACAAGTCCGGCGCCGACCCGTTGCGGGTCAAGAACGAACTGCTGGCCGAGGAAGTGGTCGCCGAGGATTTCGGCGGCGACACCCAGATGGTCGAGCTGTCGGCCAAGACCGGCGACGGCGTCGACGATCTGCTCGACGCGATCTCGCTGCAGGCCGAAGTGCTGGAACTGCGCGCGGTGCCGGTCGGCCGCGCCATCGGCACGGTGATCGAATCCTCGCTCGACAAGGGCCGCGGCCCGGTCGCCACCGTGCTGGTCCAGCAGGGTCAGCTCAAGAAGGGCGACTACCTCGTGTGCGGCGTGCAGTACGGCCGCGTGCGCGCGCTGTTCGACGAAACCGGCAAGCAGGTCGAAGAAGCCGGTCCGTCGATTCCTGTGCAGGTGCTCGGTCTGTCGGGCGTGCCCGATGCCGGCGACGACTTCGTCGTGGTCGAGGACGAGCGTCTGGCCAAGGACGTGGCGCAGCAGCGCGACGCCAAGCGCCGCGAATCGCGCTTGGTCGCCGCCGCCGGCAACCGCATGGAAGACATCATGGCCCAGATGGGCAAGGGCGAGGGCCAGCTGAGTCTCAACCTGGTCATCAAGGCCGACGTGCAGGGTTCGGTCGAGGCGCTGCGTCAGGCCCTGGTCGCGCTGTCCAACGATCAGATCCGCATCAACGTGATCAGCTCGGGCGTCGGTGGCATCACCGAGTCCGACGCCAATGCCGCGGCCACCGCCAAGGCCACGGTGATCGGCTTCAACGTCCGCGCCGACGCGTCCGCTCGCCGGATCATCGAAGGCAACGGCGTCGACCTGCGCTACTTCTCGATCATCTATGACGTGATCGACCAGGTGAAGCAGGTGGCGTCGGGCATCCTCGGCGTGGAAATCCGCGAAGAGATCATCGGCATCGCCGAGGTTCGCGACGTGTTCCGCAGCTCCAAGTTCGGCGCGGTCGCCGGCTGCATGGTGGTCGAGGGCGTGGTCAAGCGCTCCAAGCCGATCCGCGTGCTGCGCGACAACGCGGTCGTGTTCGAAGGCGAACTCGAATCGCTGCGCCGCTTCAAGGAAAACGTCGACGAAGTCCGCAACGGCACCGAATGCGGTATCGGCGTGAAGGCCTACAACGACGTCAAGCCGGGCGATCAGATCGAGTGCTTCGAGCGCATCGAAGTGCAGCGCACGCTGTAACAAGCCGGGATTCGGGATTGGGGATTCGGGATTCGCGCCAGCGGGTCCCGAATCTTTTCGAAGCCCCGCTTTGCTTGCTCCACCAATCCCGAATCACGAATCACGAATCCCATGCCTCCAAGTAGCAAATCGTTCCACCGCACCGATCGCGTTTCCGCTCAGCTGCGTCGCGAGCTGGGCAAGATCGTGCATGAAGCCGTGCGCGAGCACGGCCTGCCGTCGGTCAGCGTGTCCGACGTGGAAATCTCGCGCGACCTGGCTCACGCCAAGGTGTTCGTCACCGCGCTGCAGCCCGAGCGCTCGCTCGAGGCGGTCAAGGACCTCAAGGAACTCGCGCCGAACCTGCGTTATCAGCTCGGCAAGGCGATGAAGCTGCGGCATGTGCCGGAGCTGCATTTCCACTACGACGACTCGGTCGATCGCGGCGAAAGCATCGACAACCTGTTGCGCGATCATCCCGATCTGGTCGATCGCGAAGACGAAAGCGAAGGCGAGGGCGGCGGCAAGCCGGAGTGATCGGCGGCTTCGCCTGCCCGGCCGCGTGAGCGTCCGATGCGGGTGGCCGATGGGCGCGCTACTCCCGTGATCGATCAAGGCCGTGGTGGCGACCCTGTCGGGGTTTGTCTCGGCAGCTCGGTGACCCGAGTCGGGGTTGAAGCCCTGCCCACAACAAACCTCGTGGCTTAGACGTCTTTTGCAGAAGGAGCTTCGGCCCCGACTCGAAACCGCGCCCGCGACGACCACCCAGCAGTTCCTGCATACCCGCGCCGAGCCGAGCGGGACTACCATCCGGCCGATCGCTATCCCCGTTTGCCCCGAGTTTCCGCAAACCCGTGCCACCGGCCGCCGTTCGCGCCGCCGTCTGTTCTCTCCCAGGAGCCCCCGCATGTCCACGCTGCCCCCGCGTTACGGCGCCCCGATTTCGTTCGCAACCGCCAGCCGGGTCATGCGCGCCGCGCAGGCGCGGGCCGAGCGCGAAGGCTGGCCGATGGTGATCGCCATCGTGGACAGCACCGGGTATCTGGTGATGCTTCACAAGCTCGATCAGGCGCAATATGGGAGCATTCCCGTGGCCCAGGCCAAGGCCGAGACGGCAGTGAGGTTCCGCCGCCCGACCAAGGTGTTCGAAGACGCGGTCGCTGCCGGCGGATTGGGCATGCGACTGCTCGGCATGGACAATCTGTTGCCGTTGGATGGCGGGCTGCCCCTGATCGTGGGCGGCGAGGTGATCGGTGCGATCGGCGTGTCCGGGATGCAGTCGGTCCAGGACGCGCAAATCGCGCAGGCAGGGGTGGACGGCTTGCTTGAACACGACGCGTAAACGCAATTGGCGCAACGTCGACGGCATCCTGCTGCTCGACAAACCCCAGGGCCTGAGTTCCAACCAGGCCCTGCAACAGGCGCGCCACCTGTTCCGCGCCGAGAAAGGCGGCCACACCGGCAGTCTCGATCCCTTGGCCACCGGCCTGTTGCCGCTGTGCTTCGGCGAGGCGACCAAGATCGCCGGCCTGCTGCTCGGCGCGCGCAAGGCCTATACCGCCACCGCGGTGCTCGGCCTGACCACCGACAGCGACGATGCCGACGGCGCGCCGCTGCTCGAACGCCCCGTGCCCGACCTCGACGATGCGGCGATCGAAGCCGCACTGGCGCCTTTACGCGGCCCGATCCGCCAGCGCGCGCCGATCTATTCCGCGCTCAAGCAGGGCGGCGAACCGCTGTACGCCAAGGCCCGCCGCGGCGAAGCGATCGAAGCGCCCGAGCGCGACGTGGTCGTGCATGGGCTGCGCCTGAGCGGCCGCGACGGCCCGCGCCTGGAGCTGCATATCGAATGCGGCTCGGGCACCTACGTGCGCAGCCTGGTCCGCGATCTCGGCGAGACCCTGGGCTGCGGCGCTCATGTCAGCGTGCTGCGGCGGCTGTGGGTCGAGCCGTTCATGCAGCCACGCATGATCACCCTCGAGCAGCTGCGCGCGCTGGCCGAGCAGGGCAGCGATGTCGCTCTGGACGCCCACCTGCTGCCGATCGAAGCCGGCCTGAGCGAATTCGCCCGGGTCTCGATCGACCTGGCCGCCGCGCATCGGCTCGGCCAGGGCCAGGCGGTGGCCTGCGAGGCCGGCGAACCGGGGCAGGTGGCGATCTTCGGCGAAGCCGGGCGCTGCCTCGGGCTGGGCCTGCGCCAGGCCGACGGCCGGCTGCAGCCGCAGCGGCTGTTCCGCTGGGCCGCGCAGGGCGGTTGATCGGTCCTGAACGGGGGCGGTCGGCGTGACGCGAGTCGTGGCGATACACGTCCGCGATAGCCGATCCGCACCAAACCACGGTCGCAATCGTAGCCGCGGGCTGTTACAATTCCGCCGCTTTTCAAGCACTTCGCACCGGCCCTTGGTTCGAAGGCCGCTTGGACGGCAATCCTCACTTAAAGCAAGCGGCGGGCCAGGCGGTGCATCGGGGCGGTAACTCCGCGACCGATTCGCTTCTGCGGGCCCCGCATCTACAGAGAACATACGTCATGTCGATCGACACCAGCAAGGTTATTGAAGACAACAAGCGCGGCGCCAACGACACCGGTTCGCCGGAAGTCCAGGTCGCTCTGCTCACCGCTCGCATCGAGCAGCTCACCGGTCACTTCAAGCAGCACAAGCAGGATCACCACAGCCGTCGTGGCCTGCTGATGATGGTCAACCGCCGTCGCAGCCTGCTCGATTACCTCAAGCGCAAAGATGCCGAGCGTTACAAGGCCCTGATCGAGAAGCTCGGTCTGCGCCGTTAATCGGACACCCAACCGCGGCGCAGCGATGCGCCGCGGTTTGTTTTGGCGGGCATGAAAGTCCGCAGGCTCTGCAGGATGCAGCGCCGCCAGCGCCGGTACGCAAGCGCGACCGTCGAACTGGACCGGCCCCACGAGGCCACGTGCGACGCTGCGCACCGGGACGCGCGCGAGACACACCAACCCTAGGTCGCTGCGCCGGCGGCCGACCGGAGCGGGGCAAGGGCCCCGACCGGAACGCATAGATACCGAAGGAACCCAACGTGGCAAAAATTACCAAGACCTTCCAGTACGGCAACCATCAGGTAACCCTGGAGACCGGCGAAATCGCCCGTCAGGCCGGCGGTTCCGTGATCGTCAAGATGGACGACACCGTATTGCTGGTGGCCGCCGTCGCCGCCAAGAGCGCGCGCGAGGGCCAGGACTTCTTCCCGCTGACCGTGGATTACCAGGAGAAGTTCTACGCCGGCGGTCGCATCCCGGGCGGCTTCTTCAAGCGTGAAGGCCGCGCGACCGAGAAGGAAACCCTGATCTCGCGTCTGATCGACCGTCCGATCCGTCCGCTGTTCCCGGAAGACTACAAGAACGAAGTCCAGATCATCGCGACCGTCATGTCGATGAATCCGGAAGTCGACGGCGACATCCCGGCGTTGATCGGCGCGTCCGCCGCGCTGGCGCTCGCCGGCACCCCGTTCCAGGGCCCGATCGGCGCGGCCAAGGTCGGTTACAAGAACGGCCAGTACCTGCTCAACCCGACCGCGACCGAACTGGCCGACTCCGAGCTCGAGCTCGTCGTCGCCGGTACCTCCAACGCGGTGCTGATGGTCGAATCCGAAGCCAAGATGCTGTCCGAAGAGGTCATGCTCGGCGCGGTGATGTTCGGCCATCGCGAAATGCAGAAGGTCATCAACATCATCAACGAGCTGGTCGTCGAAGCCGGCACCAAGCCGTCGTCGTGGGAAGCTCCGGCCAAGAACGACGCGCTGATCGGCGCGTTGAAGGAAGCCGTCGGCAGCCAGCTCGACCAGGCCTTTCAGGTCCGCGACAAGCTGCAGCGCCGCGACGCCATCAGCGCGATCAAGAAGGACGTGCTGCAGAGCCTCGCCGGCCGCGCCGAAGCCGACGGCTGGAACAGCGCCGAGCTGTCGAAGGAATTCGGCGAGCTCGAGTACCAGACCATGCGCAACTCGGTGCTCAGCACCAAGGTCCGCATCGACGGCCGCGCCCTCGACACCGTGCGTCCGATCGCCTCGCGCGTCGGCGTGCTGCCGCGCACCCACGGCTCCTCGCTGTTCACCCGCGGCGAGACCCAGGCGATCGTGGTCGCCACCCTGGGCACCGCGCGCGACGGTCAGATCATCGACGCGGTCTCGGGCGAGTACAAGGAACACTTCCTGTTCCATTACAACTTCCCGCCCTACTCGGTCGGTGAGTGCGGCCGCATGATGGGCCCGAAGCGTCGCGAAATCGGCCACGGCCGCCTCGCCAAGCGCGGCGTGCTCGCGGTGATGCCGACGATGGAAGAATTCCCGTACACCATCCGCATCGTCTCGGAAATCACCGAGTCCAACGGCTCGTCCTCGATGGCCTCGGTCTGCGGCAGCTCGCTGGCGCTGATGGATGCCGGCGTGCCGATCAAGGCCCCGGTCGCGGGCATCGCGATGGGCCTGGTCAAGGAAGACGATAACTTCGTCGTCCTGTCCGACATCCTGGGCGACGAAGATCACCTCGGCGACATGGACTTCAAGGTCGCCGGCACCGCCACGGGCATCTCGGCGCTGCAGATGGACATCAAGATCCAGGGCATCACCGAAGAGATCATGAAGGTCGCGCTGGACCAGGCGAAGGCCGGCCGTCTGCACATCCTCGGCGAGATGGCGCATGCCCTCACCGAGTCGCGCACCGAGCTGTCCGAGTACGCGCCGCGTCTGCTGACCATGAAGATCCATCCGGACAAGATCCGCGAAGTGATCGGCAAGGGCGGCTCGACCATCCAGGCGATCACCAAGGAAACCGGCACCCAGATCGACATCCAGGACGACGGCACCATCGTCATCGCCTCGGTCAACGCCGCCGCCGCGCAGGCCGCGAAGGCGCGCATCGACCAGATCGTGTCCGACGTTGAGCCGGGCCGCATCTACGAGGGCAAGGTCGCCAAGATCATGGACTTCGGCGCGTTCGTGACGATCCTGCCGGGCAAGGACGGTCTGGTCCACGTGTCGCAGATCTCCAGCGAGCGCGTCGAGAAGGTCAGCGACAAGCTCAAGGAAGGCGACATCGTCAAGGTCAAGGTGCTGGAAGTCGACAAGCAGGGCCGCATCCGCCTGTCGATCAAGGCCGTGGAAGAAGGCGAGGGCGTCGCGGCCGAGTAATCGCCGCGCGTCATCGTCGGATTCGAAAAAACGGGCTTCGGCCCGTTTTTTCGTTTGCGGCCGTCGATGCCGGAACGGGCGGCGGGCGTTCCGCATTGCCTGCGCTCATCGGGCGCTGTCCGCGTCCACCAGGCCAACTCGCCGTCGTCTGCGATCGGCGGCGAGCGATGCGATCGGCCACGCCATGTCCGGGTCGCCGGGCTTTCGGCGATAGCAAGCAATAAGGCGGATTTCGCCTCGGCAATGCTCAGGGGATGCAATGGGTAAGCGATCGGGGAAGGTGAGGCTGCGCGCGGGTGTCGCGGCCTCGATGGCGGGCGTGGACCGCGGCGCGGCGATTTCCGCGCGGCGGGCGCCGGTGCCGGCGGGCCCGCGGCGGGCAACGCTCGCGGTGCTGCTGGCCTGCGGCCTGGGCATGGCCTCTCCGGTCTATGCGCAGGCGATCATCTTCCAGGAGACGTTTACCGGCGGCACCGTCACCTCGACCGGCGCCGCGGTCACGCCGACCGGCAATCCGGCGTCGATCAGCAACTTCACCGGCACCCCGCCCACTAACATGACCTACACGGCCAACAACCCGGCCTGGTCAGGGACGGCCAATAATTGCAACGGCCGGGTATCGTCCTGGGCGATGACCAGCAACAATGCCACGGGCGTTACTGCCTGCGGCAACCAAGTGATCTGGAATCAGGTGCAGGGCCTTGCGCTTGCCTTGGGTGCTTACGGGGCCAATCTTCCAGCCAACCAGGACGCCACCAACGCAGGCCCCGCGGCGACCCAGAACCTGGCCTTGACCGCTTTTACCGGCGGCGATCCGGGGCAACCGAATACCATTATTCAGAACGCGCAGACGATCGCACTGCCAGCGCTTCCGCCTGGCGGCACCAGCCGCTTCGTGACCTTCAGCTTCATTGCGTCCGCAATGAACTGCCAAGTAAACCCACCTCTGGTCACCTTCTCGCTCAACGGCACCCTGCTCGGCGTCGGCAATAGCAATTTGTGCACCATGGGCTCGGATGTCAGAAACTACAACATTCCCCCCCACGGGGCGGTCAACACGACGACCAGTGTTCGAGTCGCGACGTTCTTTCCGGGCGGCGCCACTGGCGGAGCCAGACTGGTTACCGGCCCCATGACCTTCAGCGTCGTCAACCGGCAGGCCGCCGGCGCCGGCAACGACTGGGCCTGGGACAACTTCACCGCGGTGGACGTCTCGCCCACGCTGTCCAAGGCGGTGGACGGGATCGACTACGTCACCCAGACCAAGCGCATCACCTTCACCATCACAAATACCCCGGCCGACAACCTGCTCAAGAATGGCTGGGCCTTCACCGAGACCTTGCCGGCCGGGGTGACGATCGCCGCCACGCCGAACATCGTGGTGGGTGGTACGGCGGGCTGCGCCGCCACCACCAACGCCACCGCCGGCGGCAGCACCCTGACCGTCACCGCCGGCAACC
Organism: Lysobacter sp. Soil_N_51; assembly: GCF_057655755.1. Classification (NCBI taxonomy): domain Bacteria; kingdom Pseudomonadati; phylum Pseudomonadota; class Gammaproteobacteria; order Lysobacterales; family Lysobacteraceae; genus Lysobacter; species Lysobacter sp. Soil_N_51. The sequence continues at coordinate 191,805 of NZ_JBDGLR010000011.1, forward strand.
TGCCCGCCGGCACGGCCGGCGGCACCGCCACCGCCTGCACGATCGCCGTGGACGTGGTCAGCAACACCGCCGGCGTGTTCAACAACGTGGTCAACAACGGCGACGGCGCGGTGGACAACATCACTACCTCGACCGGCCTCAACCTGGCCCTGCAGACCGTGCCGATGGAATGGGTGGTCAACCGCCTGACCGTCACCAAGATCTCGCAGGACACCACCGGCAGCTTCAGCTTCAGCGGCAACAACGGCATCGCCAACCACACCATCGTCACCACCGCGGCCGGCGCGCCGGGCACGGCGGGCGCGGCGCAGACCTTGACGATCGCGAGCCTGACCGCGAACACCACGGTTACCGAGACCACGCTGCCGGCCGGTTGGGACGTCAGCGGCACGCCGGACTGCACCGGCCTGGCGGCCGGGCAGAGCGCGACGTACACGGCCGCCACGCGCACCTTGACCTTGCCGTTCGCCGGCCTGTCGGTGACCACGGGCGGACGTCAGATCCAGTGCACCTTCACCAACGCGCCGCGCGCGGTGAACCTGACCTTGCGCAAGCAATGGGTCGCCGCGGTGGTCGGCGACGACGCGACGATCACCGCCTCGCGCGGCGCAGCGGTCATCGACACCTTCGATTCGGATGCCGGCGTCGCCGACGAACTCGACACCGACGCCACGCCGACCGTGAGCTTCGTCGGCGACAGCCTGACCCTGGCCGAGACCCTGGCGGCCGCGAACGGCGGCTTGTACGACACCACCCTGGCCTGTACCGGCGCCGCCGATACCAATCCGGCCGACGGCCTGAGCGTCGACGTGGCCGATACGGCGATCGTGTGCACCTACACCAATACCCACCGCAGCACCGACCTGTCGATCACCAAGACCAATACCCCGGCGGCGGGTCCGCTGGATCAGGCCGGCGACACGGTCAACGCCGCGCAGACGACGACCTACACCCTGGTCGCGACCAACAACGATGCAACCCCGATCACCGGCGCGGTGGTACGCGACGCGCCGACCGCGGGCATCACCTGCGCGCCCGGCAACCCGGTGACCATCACCGGCAACGGCGTTCCGCCCGGCGCGTTCACCGTCGCCGATCTGACCGGCGCCACCGGCATCGTGCTGGCGACGCTGGCGGCGGGGCAGAGCGCGACCTTGAGCTTCGATTGCCAGGTGAACTGATCGGGTGAGGCGAGCAGGGCGGAAGGGACGTGGCGGCGATCGTCGCCACGTCCAACCGCGCATGCGATGGAGGCATGAAGTCCATGCGTTCGCCCAGACTCGCGCCGATGAATACGAACGGTATCGAGCGTCTGCCGGTGGTGAATATCCGTAAGCCGCGAAGCGATCGGTACGGCGACGCGATCATCTGCGCGTCGGTCGAGCTTTCGCGGGTCTGAGCCCATGAGCGTCGCCGCAGCGGCACGAGCGCCGCGGCTGTCGCGCGATTGGCGTCTCGAAGACATTCCGATGAAGCCGGCGTTGAGCGCGACGGAACCGGGGTCGCCGCGAAATACCCTGAGTTAGACTGGCGACATCGCGGATTTTTGAGATGCGCAGGATGGGTATTCGCCCCGGGATGCGGTTGGGTGGCGTGATCTGGCTGGTCGGCATGGTCGGGGTGATCGTGCTGACGCTCACCGTCGTTCCGCAGCTTTTGCTCAAGACGCCGGTTCCGGTGCCGGTATGGTTGATCCTCACCGCGAGCCTGATTCAAAGCGGCGTGCTGCTGGCACTGGCGGTTTGGGCCGGGGTCGCACTGTCGCGCCCGTTGGGGCTCAGGGCGCCTGTCTTGCAAGCGATCGCCGATCGGTCGGGTTGGTGGAGCGCGGCAAAGCCGCAAATCGTTCCGGGCCTGATAGGCGGCCTCGTCGCTGGCGCGATGCTGGTGGCGGCGGTGAACCTGGCGCCCGCGGCGCTGCGCGATGCGGGCGCCATGTTGAAGATCCCGCTTGCCGCTCGGCTGCTCTACGGAGGCATCACCGAAGAGATCCTGATGCGTTGGGGATTGATGACGCTACTGGCTTGGCTGGGCTGGCGAATCGTTACCCGCGGCGCGGGTATGCCGCGGCCGGTCCATCTGTGGAGCGCCGCGTTGGTGGCCGCGTTGCTGTTCGGGATCGGTCACCTTCCGGCGATCTCGGCGATGGGCATACGGCTCGATCCTGAGGTGGTGACTTACGCGATCGTCGGCAACGCCGTGCCCGGGTTTGTGTTCGGAATGCTCTATGCGCGCTGGGGATTGGAGTCGGCGTTCCTGGCGCATGCGCTCGCGCACGGGGTCGCGGTGAGTGTCGGAGCGGTCTGATCTTTCCGGCTTCGTCGTATTGAGCGACCGCGGCAATCGACGGCAGTCTAAATCGACCAGGGTTTGCAGCACGCAGGTTCGACTTGCCCGCGAAACCGATTCAAGGATCATCGGCAATGGCCGTTACCCAGCAGTTGGCTCGAATCAGTGCCCGCAGAGCGTCTTGCGCACGCGGTAGCGCGGTCGCTTTGGAGTCCATCGTGTCCTTGGACATAAGCGAGAACGACGCATTCGCCGACTTCGACTGGTCGCCGCAGGTTCTGTATTGGTCGCTGCTTGCCATAAACGAAGCGGATTTGGCCGCGGTAGTGGAACAGGCGTTCGACGGTGCGGAACTGCTCAATGCCGATTACCCGGACGGAACGCCGCCCCATGAGGTTTACAGTGAAATCACAATGCATCAGCACGGCACGGTTAAGAAGATCGCGACCGAACTGTCGCGTCTGCCCATCGCGCCGATGACGAAAACCTGCGCTTCAGTGCGTGCCGCTCACCCTGGTCGTGAGCTGCCCAACGATTTTCCCGCGTATATCCAGCAGTATGCGTCCGCACTCGTAAAATTCTATGCGGCGGCGAGTGAGGGCGATCAGGTTGTCATAACCTGGTGGGACTGATATTGATCGCGGTTCATGCAATCGGAATGCATCCATGAAATCTACACTTGGTCCGGCACGATGGAATCGACTGATCGCTCGCTTGCGCGTCGGCCGGACCGGGGTTGCCACGATGCGCGCTAGCAGGCCCTGGGCGCTGCCTGCGATGCTCTTGGTTTCAGGTTGCGCCACCACGCAGGACCTCGATTCCAGCGGGGCATGCAGCAAAGAAAACAGCGAGTTCTGCGACGTCTACGACATTGCCGCCGCGTCCGAACGGGACTTGCGATCCAACGACGCCGCGATCGCCGTCGACTGTCCGATGCATTTCGACAGACCGCCAGCGGCGACGATCATGCCCGAGTGCGTCGCCCTGGTCGGTGCGGCGCTGGTTCTGCTGAACAATCGTTTCTCCGAGGATCTGCAGCCCATCGATCCATCGGCGGTGCGCTACAGCGATCGGCCTCATGTCTGGATACGTTTGTTTCCGGGCGAGAAGGTTCGGATTGTTTCACCGCCATCCGCGCCAGCATTCCGATGCAGTGGATCACGCCACCGCGCAAGCGATGAATCGCTGCGTAAGCAAGCTCGTATGGCCTTTCGCCGCCGACGCAAGCGGTCGCGCGCGACCGAACTGGTATCGACCGCGTTCCGCAAATCCACTTGAGCCTCATGTCTGAAATCACCCACTACACTCTGAAACGACCGCGCTGCCCATGCTGCCGCGGCGAAGGCGCGTTGATCCTCGCGTGCTGTCCGCGGTGTCGCGCGCTGTTCGCTGTGTGCGATGAAAGCGGTGAGATGGTCGATCTACGACGGCCCGAGGTCATCGCATTCGCCTGTCCCGGCTGCGCCCAGCCGATAGCGACCTTCGCCGACATGGCGCCGGCCTCGTATGCGCAATTGCGCGGGTCGGGTTATGCGGACAGCCAGTTGAATGCGCAGTCGGGCAGCGTATTCAACTAGGACTTCGCGGCGACCATGCTGCCGCCGCGGCGCGGCTTGAGAAGTCGGACCGACCACGCGGTAACACGTGGCCGATCGGCTCCAGCGCCCTCAGACGTTGATCGAAACCGGCTTGCGCTCTTGCTGTTGATCGGTGACCGCGACCTGCTGGGTACGCGCCTGCTCGGCGTTGTTCGCCGCCACCTGCACCGAGGTGCCGCGCGCTTCGTTCTCGCTGACGCGGGCGTGCGCCGGGCCGAGCGGGCCGGTGCCGCCTTCCATCACGAAGTAGTTGCGGTCGGGCTGGCCATTGGCGTCGCTGACCGGCTTGCCGATCTCGATGCTGGCCACGCCGGACAGGCCTTCGCGGCTCGCGCCGGCATAAAAGTTCGCGGCCAGGCCTTCGTCGCGCAGGCCCTTGGCCTCCATCGCCGCGACCACTTGCGCGTACAGCGGGTCCTGACGCATCCGCTCGACGCTGCCCGACGGGTCGGCCGCGGCCAGACGCGCTTCGGGCTGACCGGGCGCGGCCGGCGCGGTGTTGGCGCTGATCGAGGTATCGGTGGACACGACCCCGGGCGTGCGCAGATGCGGCCCGATCACTTCGTCCGGCGCGAGTCCGTGCTGGCCCTTGGCGACCCGGTCGCTCCATTCGAGCTGACCGTTGCGATCGATCACCACCAGCTTGCCCTGATTCAAGGATTGCTCGACCAGATCGGCGAGTTGCTTCGGCGTGGCATTGGGATGGCTCGCGCCGATCGAGCGCCCGATCTGGTTGTTGTACAGATCCATCGCCTCGCGATTGGCGGTGTTGCCCGGCACGCCTTCGTGCGCGGTAGCGAAGGCCTCGGACCATTGCGAGCCGTACTTCTGCGCCATCTGCGCATTCCAGTAGGCGTGACGGAAGGCATCGCGATGACCGTCGTTGCCTTGCCATTCGCGCGCGCGGTCCGGCGGGATGTTGGCCGGCAGCGGATTGTCGGGAAAACGCGCGACGCCTTCGCTGAAAGCGAGCTTGCGGATGCCGTCGAAATCCCTGAGCCCCATCAGGCCGTGATCCTGGGTGAGCTTGTCGAGCAGGGCGCCCTCGGTCTTGGTGACCTTGACCGAATCGGTGAACGGAATATCGACCGCGCCGTACACGCGCGGCCGGTAATCGATCATCTGATCGTCGGCGACTTGGTAAGTGGTGCGCACGTTCGCCAGATCGGGCCGGGTCGGCATGGCAGGCTCCCTGATTCTTCAGTCGTATGCGTCGGTCGTGTGAGGGGCGGCGCGGCTCAGCGACGGCCCCAGCGATGGGCGGCGACTTTCCCGTCCTGGTACTGGATTTGGTAGAACTCTTCGTCGACGCCGTACTGGGCCACGCCGAGTTCGTACATGTCGGTCGAGGTGGCGGCGTCGGTGGAATCGGGTTCGCCGAGCAGGGCGATGACCTGCTCGCGCGGCATGCCGACATCGATCGATTTTTCCAGCGCGGCGACCATGGTCCCGCGCCGGTTCTGCTGGGCGTCGGCGCCGCGTTGGGATTTCCAACTGGCGGAATCGAATGAGCTAGTCGTTTGCATGGTGCAGGCCGATAGGAAAAGAGTGAGGAGTACGGCGCAGCGCAGCGCGCTTGCGCGCACCGGGTGGAGTTGCAGGAAAGACGTCGCTTGTCGCGATCGCGCATTAGGCGTCGCGCCCGGCACGGTCGTGTCGGCGCGGTTGAACTGGCGAGTAGTCAACGGGGTCCTTGTCACATTCGCGGCCGCCTCGATCCGGGTTAAGTGCGGCTGGGCGCGAACATAGCACAGCCCGTCCGTATTCATTTTTACCATCGAACGTGGCGAACGGGCTGTCGATCCGGCTGGCCGGAGTGGGGCGGGAACCGCGTTTTTGAAGGTCTCCGATTCAACGCCGTGTGCGTAGCGTCCGACCGTCCGTTCCTGCGCAGTTGGGCCGCCGATCCGGTGCGGATCGCGGCGACCGGCGAGTTCCTTTGGATGAAAGAGGCCGCCGCGGCCTTGTGCGAGTTTGGGCGCGCGGGCCCGCCGGGTTCCGACGCGCGCGCTTCCCGATGCGCTGGTCCGCATGCCGGCGGTGGTTCCTGCCGCACTTGAAGTCGATGACGCCTTTGCTGGGGCGCAAGAACGCGGTGGCCTCGCAGAAAGCGAGCGACCTGCTCGGTTTAACACCGCGGCCAGCGGCGATCACCATGGCGGACTGTGCGAAGAGCTTGCTGGCGCGAGGCGCGCGACGCAGTGGCCGCTTGCGCGACGTAGTGCCCCGCGTATCCACCGGGTAGCGTTCCGCGCTACCTCGACGACGCGCTGCGAACCGCGGCGGCTTGCTGTTAGATTCCGGGCGTCACTCAATGGAGTCGCTCGCATGGCCTCGGCAAGTCTGGAACTGGACGGCTTCGTACGCGAAGCCTTGTTACGTGGGCAATCGAAACAGGCGACCGCGCAGGCGCTGGCTGCGGCGGGCTGGAGTCCCGAACAAACCCGCGGCGCGCTCGACGCCTACGCCGATGTCGATTTCGCGGTGCCGGTGCCGAAGCCGCGCGCTTCGTTGTCGGCGCGCGAGGCCTTCGCTTATCTGGTGATGTTCTCGACCCTGTACTTCGTCGCCTATCACCTGGGCAGCCTGCTGTTCGACCTGATCAACCTGAGTTGGCCGGACCCGGCCGACCACAGTTACGGCTTGTGGTATCGCAATGTCGCCGATTCGCTGCGCTGGTCGGTCTCGGCGCTGGTGATTTCGTTCCCGGTGTTCGCGTTCGTCTCGCACCGGGTCGCGCGCGATGTCGCCCGATACCCGATCAAGCGCCTGTCGCCGGTGCGGCGATGGCTGACCTACCTGACCTTGTTCATCGCCGCGACGGTGTTGATCGGCGATATGACTTCACTGGTCTACAACCTGCTCGGCGGCGAATTGAGCGAGCGCTTCGTGCTGAAGGTGCTGGTGGTGGCGGTGATCGCCGGCACCGTGTTCGGCTACTACCTGTGGGATCTGCGTCGCGAGGAGAGTCAGGCATGAGCGCATCGGTCGGACGTGGGCTGCTGATCGCGGCCGCAGTGGTGATCGTCGCGGCGAGCGCGATGGCGGTGGTGAAGATGGGCGGACCGGGCGCGCAGCGGCAGATGCGCCTGGACGAACGACGCGTGCAGGATCTGAGCCGCATCGATCAGGAACTGCGCGGCTATTTCGACGCACACAAGGCCTTGCCGCCGGACCTGGCCAAACTGGCCGCGCAGCCAGGTCTGGCGCTGACCATCAACGACCCGGACACGACCGCGCCGTATGCCTACCAACCGGGCCAGAACGGCCGTTTCCGCCTGTGCGCCCGATTCGCCACCGACACCGCGCAAGAACCGACCCAGATGCGCGATCCGATGCAATTGGGTGACAAGCAGTGGCGGCATCCGGCCGGCGATCATTGCTACGAACGCGATGCGTCCGCGGACAAGTCTTGAGTCACGGTCGTTACCGTCACCGAGGCGATCGCACAGTCAAGCCGATCAGCGAAGCTTTTGCTTGGCCTGAGTCCGAAGCCGCGCCTACCGTCCAGCGCTGCGAAGCTTGTAACTCGCATTAGCAAAAGCACACCCGAAGGGCGACGCGCAGGGATGCGCGTCGCGCGCCACCGGGACAAGGATGTCCCGTGTGGCGCGTGCCCGCGTGAGCACCGCACTTGCGGGCACTTGATTCACAAAAAAGCATTTTTCTTTGGTTGCCTTTTGACCGAAGGGAATCCAGACGGACTTTTGTTGCTTTAGACAAAAGAAAGTAACCCGCCGCTTCAGCGGGGGAAGCCTTTAATCCTGCTTGAAGCTTTAAAGCTCCAGCGCGAGTAGCGATATTAGGCATCGCGTCTCAGGTAGGCCCACATTCCTGCCGCTGCACATCCGGCACAGCCCCCTGAAACAAAAACACCGGCGAAGGCGCCCCACCAACCCCCGCCGACGTACCGCCCGCAGCCGGCGCAGTCCAACTCTGAGCGCGTTCAGCCGCGCGCTCGCGCGCCTGACTGGCCTGCTCCGGCGGCAAATCGCGGCTGAGCGCATTGATCTGCGCATCGATCGCCTCGCGCGGCGGCAACCCGCCGCTGCCCGGGCCGAACCCGCGCCGCCCGCCACCGCCGCGCCAACCGCTGCTCGGCGAGACCGGCTCGGGCGTCGCGCCGGGTTGCGGCGCCGGCAGGGAATCGCGCAATTGCAGGAACAGGCTCAGCGATTCGACCGCATTCGGCTGCACCACCTGGCTCAGGAAACTGCGCCGTCCCCCGTCGCGCCCCGGCGAATAGGCATACGCCAACGACGCGAGCATGCGCGAATCGCCGCGCTGCGCGGCGGTGCGCGCGACCGATTCGGCCTCGTTGCGGTACACCGCGAGCGCCGGCAGATTGTCGAGCAACTGCGCGAAGCGGAACGCGTTGCCGCTGGCGTAGTGGCGCATCGCCGCCGGATGACCGGCGAGCGCGGCGCGGCGCCAATAAGCGGTGCGCTGTTCGGGCGAGATCGGCGGCACCTGCGCGCAGTGTTCGGACTGGGTCAACAGCTTCTCGGTCATCGACTGATAACCGTCGGCCATGCGCTGACGTTGCTCGCGTTGCTGCGCGGTGTCGTTGGGCATGCGTTCGAGTTGGCGTTCGAGATTGTCGAGATTGTTCTCGGCGCCCGACAGGCGCTGGCGCAGTCCGTCGCAATACTCCATTTCCGCGGCCAGACGACAGGCTGCGGCCGGTTCGTCGGCGGCGCGGCGCTGCAGTTCCGGCAGCACCAGCCGCAGCGGCGTGTCGAGCGAGGGCAGCGGCCGCGCGGCGGTGCCGGTGTAGCGGGGGATCGTCGCCGGCGCCGATCCGGCGGCGCTCGTTGGCGCGGTGCGGCTGCCGCCCTCAGCGACGGCTTCGGCGGCCGGGCCGCGGACGTCGAGTCGTTCTTCGCCGCTGTGGCGTCCCCAGTAGTACATGCCGGCCGCGGTCGCGGCCAGGGCGAGCAGCCAGATCACAATGCGTCCGTGTCGGGTGGTGTCGCTCATGGTCGATATCGTTCCGTCGAGGTGATCGGCGGATCATAGAAGCGATTGCGTTTGAGTGCGTGTGCCGGCCGATTGCCGGTCGCAGTGGATGTGGCGAGGGTGACCACACCGCGGGTCGGGATGCCGCTGTGGTGTCCGATAGTCGACCACACGGCTGTGACGCCGGCGCCGCTTCCAGCGTCGGCGTTGGCTTTGGCTTTAGTCTGGAAGGCAGGCACGGCTTCAAGCTCAGCCAAGGCAGATCAGAGCAAAGCCTGGATTTTGGAGTGGCCGCAATCGCGATGGAAAATACAAAGTCCGATAACGGCGTGCGTCACGTTGCATCGAAATCCGCGACCGCGGCTTAATCCATCCGCGGCGCAAGCAAGTCACCCAGACCAACCCGACGCAGGAATTCCGCGCGAACCCGATCGCCCACCGCGTTGACCACCTCGGCGCCATCGCTGGCCGGGTCGATGTGGACACGGAACGGACGACGGCCGTAAGGCGCATCAACGATCGCGACGATCGCGTCGGCCACGCTCGCAACGTCGGCGTCCTCGGGCACGGTGCCGGCAAGCTTGCTCAGAATTTCATCGCCGAATCCGGCGGTCGGGCCAGTGTCGTAATCGGCCAGCCGCGCGCTGTCGGCGGGCGTGCCGGCGTGAGCGAAATGGTTGGTGCCCGAGGTGAAGGCACCGGGAACCACGATCGAGCTTTCGATGCCCCAGCGCGCGAGCTCGCCGGCGTAGCTGACCGCGAGCGAATCCATCGCTGCCTTGGCGGCGAAGTACGGCGCGAGGTACGGCGGCGTGCCGCCACGGCTGCTGCTGCTCGACACCCACAGCAATAGCCCGCGACGTTGCGCGCGCAACTGCGGCAACGCGGCGCGGTTGACCCGCTGCGCGCCGATCACGTTGCTGTCGTAGAGCTGGGCGAACTGCTCGGGCGTGAACGCTTCGGCCGGGCCGAACACCATGTGGCCGGCGTTGTGGATCAACACATCAAGGCGACCGTGCGCGGCGATCAACTGCGCGATCGCGGCATCGGCCGAAGTCTGCGAGGCGATGTCGAGTTCAAGCGTGCGCAGGTCAACGCGATGATCGTCGGCGTAGCGGCGCGCCGCTTCGACTTGGGCGGCGTTGCGGCCGCGGGTTTCGCGCATGCTGGCGTAGACGGTATGGCCGGCGTGGGCCAGGGCGCGCGCGGCGAGGGCGCCGAAACCGCTGGAGGCGCCGGTGATGAGGACGATCTGCTGCTGGTTCATGGCAATGCTCCGCTGACGGACGTCGCGAGGACGTCCGGGATGAGGGATCGGAAGGAGAAGGCGGCGTGGCGACCGCGACACCGGATGCTGCGATGGCGGCTTTCGGATCGCGGCCGCGCGCGGTGTCGATGGTTTGCTACATCAATGGATCAACAAGCGATGCGCGAAGACACGTGCGCCCGCATCCACGCGCGTGCGAACGCCGGACCGCAAGATCGATCAGAACACATAGCCGCCGTTGACCCGCAGCACCTGCGAGTTGACCCAACTGCCGTCGGGACCGGTCAAAAACGCCACCGTCGAGGCGATTTCCTCGGGCTGGCCGAGGCGTTCGAGCGGGGCCAGGCTGGCGAAATGGGCGATCTGTTCCTCGGTCTTGCCGTTGAGGAACAGCTCGGTGCCGACCGGACCCGGCGCGACTGCGTTGACGGTGATATTGCGTCCGCGCAGTTCGTTGGCGAGCACGTGCACCAGGCCTTCGACACCGGCTTTGGAGGCGATGTACGGGCCGTAGTTCGGAAACGCCTTGCCGATCACGCTGGTCGACACCGCGACGATGCGGCCGCCGTCGCTCAGGTGTTGCGCGGCCAAGCCGAGCACGATGAAACTGCCGCGCAGGTTGGTGTGGATGACGCGGTCGAATTCGCCCAGGTCGCCGCCGGCGATCGGCACGTACGGCATCACCCCGGCGCTGTTGACCACCGCGTCGAGACGGCCGTAGGTCCGCAGCGCGAGTTCGAACACGCGCTGCATGTCGGCCGGATCGGCGACGTCGCCCTGGGCGGCGATGGCCTGGCCTCCGGCCGCCTGGATCTGCGCGACCACGGCGTCGGCCGAGGCCGCGTTGCCGGCGTAGTTGACCACCACCGCATAGCCGTCGGCGGCCAGGCGCAGGGCGATGGCTCGGCCGATGCCGCGCGAGGCGCCGGTGACCACGGCAGCCTTGGTGGTCGCGGTTCGAGTGGACGACTGATTGTTCATGACGGCTCTCCAGGTCGGGCGGCGCTGGCGGAATGCCAGGGAATCCGCGGTGGAGACAGTCTGCTGGTTGCGGATTTCTGGATAAATAAGGATGGATTGGCAATACAATTCAATAATTGCAAACAATAGCCGCCCCGATGGCGGCGCCGGAGCCGTCATGGACCGTTTCGAAGCCTTGCGCCTGTTCACCCGCATCGTCGAACTGGGCAGCTTCACCCGCGCCGCGGCGGTGCTGGATTTGCCGCGCGCCACCGCGACTCACGCGATCAAGGAACTGGAGGCCCGCCTCGGCGTGCGCCTGCTCGAACGCACCACGCGTCAGGTGCGCCCGACCCTGGACGGGCAGGCCTATTACGAACGTTGCATGCACGTGCTGGCCGAACTCGACGACGCCGAGTCGGCGCTGCGCTCGCTCGCGAGCAACCCGCGCGGCAGCCTGCGCCTGGACCTGCACGGCACCCATGCGACCGGCATCATCCTGCCGCGCATCAACGAATTCCGCGCTCGCTATCCGCACATCGACCTGGTCATCAGCAGCGGCGATCGTCTGGTCGATCTGGTCCGCGAGGGCATCGACTGCGTGGTGCGCTCGGGCAACCCGCGCGATTCTTCATTGATCGCCAAGCGTCTGGCGACGATGCCCGAAGTGGTGTGCGCGAGCCCCGATTACCTGCAGACCTTCGGCACGCCGCGGCATCCGGACGACTTGTCGGCGCATCAGGCGGTCGGTTTTTTCGCGAGCAACCGCGACCTGCGCTATCCGTTCGAACTGACCGTCGACGGGCAATTGCGCGAGTATCAACTTAGCTCCTGGATCAGCGTCAACGACGCGGCCTGCTACGCCGCCGCGGCGCTGCGCGGTTGCGGGTTGATCCAGTTGCCGCGGCACGGTGTGGAAACCTATCTGCGCGATGGGCGCCTGGTCGAGGTGTTGAGCGAATTCGCCAGCCCGGGGGTGCCGGTGTCGGTGTTGTATCCGCAGCATCGGCAGTTGTCGCCGCGGGTGCGGGTGTTCGTGGATTGGGTGTCGGGGGTGTTCGCGGACAAGTTTGGGAGTTTCGTGGCGGTGGCGTAGTCGCTGGAGTGGTCGCATCGCGTTGCGGAGGATAGTTGTCGCGTTTTCACTGGATATAGCTTCGCTTTCGCCCTTGCCTTAAGCCCCCGATTTCCTACTTAATGTCCAGCGCTGCGAAGCTACCAACTCGCGTCAGCAAAAGGACACCCGAAGGGCGGCGCACATGGATGTGCGCCGTGCGCCACCGGGACAGGATGTCCCGTGTGGCGCATGCCCGCGTATGCACCGCACGCGCGGGCCCTTGATTCAAAAAAAGCGTTTTTCTTTGGTTACCTTTCTTTTGTCGCTTTTGACAAAAGAAAGTAACTCGGCCGCTTGCGGACG
>NZ_JBDGLR010000012.1:0-196292 GCF_057655755.1 Lysobacter sp. Soil_N_51
GAATCGGGAATCGGGAATCGGGAATCGGGAATCGGGAATCGGGAATCGGGAATCGGGAATCGGGAAAGGCTAAAACCCCTGCAACAAAAAAACCCGCGAGGCGGCGGTTTTTTTGGATACGTCCCTGCCCTTGCTGTTCCCCCTTTGGAAAAGGAGGGGAGGGGATTCGCTTTTGCTTCTCAGCTTTCGCTCTCAACGCCCCACATCCGGCCAAGCCCTCACGGGTTGCGCGGATGATTCAACACCAGCCAATACAACCCCACCTGCTTCACCGCCCACACGAACTGCTCGAAATCCACCGGCTTCTGGATATAGCTGTTGACCCCGAGCGCATAGCTGGCCTCGACGTCGAACGGCTCGGTGCTGGTGGTCAACACCACCACCGGCAGGGTGCGGGTGGGTTCGTGCGCACGGATCGCCTGCAGCACTTCGCGACCGTCGACCTTGGGCAGGTTGAGGTCGAGCAGCACGATCGACGGCAGATCGTTGGGATCGCGATCGCAATAGCGGCCACGGGCGAACAGGTAGTCCAGCGCCTCGGCGCCGTCGCCCATCACCACCAGCCTGTTGGCGATCTTGGCCTCGTCGAAGGCGAGCCGGGTCAGCTCGACGTCGTCGGGGTTGTCTTCGACCAGCAGGATTTCCTTATGCATTCGGGGCGTCCTCGCCCGCGGACACGACGGGCAGTTCTACGGTAAACGTGCTGCCCATGTCGGGCTGCGAATGAGCGCTCAGCCGGCCGCGGTGACGCTCGGCGATGCGCCAGGCGATCGCCAGCCCGAGGCCGTGACCGCCGCCCTGATCCGGCCCGTGCAGGCGCTGGAACGGTTCGAACAATTTGTGAGCATATCGCATGTCAAATCCGGTGCCTTGGTCGCGTACCGACAGCACCAGCCGGTCACCGGACCGTTCACCGAACACCTCGATGCGGACCGGCTCGGGCTCGTCGGCCGCTGAGGCCGGCGGTGCTGAAGCTTGCGCGGCAGCATGCCGGGCGGCACTTCGTTCGCAGGTGAATTTCCAGGCGTTGTGCATCAATTGGTTCAGCATCAGCTTCAGCAAGCGCTCATCGCCCTCGACCTGAAGGCCGGGCTGGACGCTGATCTGGGCGCGGTGATGCGGGTCGGCGTCCTGCAGCTCGGCGCCGACCCAGTCGGCGAGCAGGCTCAGGTCGACCGGCGCGATCCGCATCTGCGTGCGGGTCACGTGCGACAGCTCGGTCAACGCCGCCAGCAGCCCGGTCATGCGCGAGGCGGCGGCGCGAATCCGCGCCAGATAGTCGCGGTCGGTTTCGTTCAAACGCTCGGCGGCGCGTTCGTGGAGCAGGGCGGAAAAACTCTCGATCGAGCGCAGCGGCGCGCGCAGGTCGTGGGCGACCGCGTCGGCGAACAGCTGCAGCTGGCGGTGCGAGGCGTCGAGCTCTGCGCTGCGTTCCTCGGCGCGCGCGCTCAGCGCCATGCCGGCCTCGCGTTCGCCGCGGATGTCGCGCATGTGCGAGATGAAATATTGCGCGGTGCCGTCTTCGTCGCGCATCACCGCGACGTTGAGCTGCACCCACACGTCGCTGCCGTCGCGATGCACGTAACGCTTGTGTTCGTCGACCGAAGCCAGCGCGCCGCTGACCAGCGCGGCGACCAGATGCTGGCTGATCGCCAGATCGTCCGGGTGGGTGACTTCGCTGTAATGATGGCCGCGCAATTCGTCGACGCGGTAACCGAGCATCGCGCACAGAGCCGGATTGACCTCCAGCCAGATTCCGTCGGTGGACACGATCGCCATGCCGATGTTCGATGCCGTCATCGCCAGGCGGAAACGGTCGTCTCCGGCCTTGAGGGCGTTGCTCGGGGTAGGCGGCAGGCTCATCGAATGCAGCGGCATGGCTCGGACGGGGTGACCGCAGAGTGTAGCCAAACCGGTGGTGACGGCTCGGTGGATGACACATACGGCATCGACACGGCCAAGTCTTGCACAATGCGGCAATGGACTTTTCGCAAATCGCCTTCCTGCTGATCCTGGGCGCAGCGTTGTATTTGTTCGTCAGCGAGCGGCTGCGGGTCGACGTCACCGCGATGCTGACCCTGCTGGCGCTGGTGCTGACCGGGGTACTCGATTCCAAACAGGCCCTGTCGGGGTTCGCCAGCGAGCCGGCGATCATCGTCGCGGCGGTGTTCGTGATTTCCGGCGGCCTGGCCGCGACCGGCATCACCGAACGGCTGGGTCAGTGGATCGGACGCGCCGCCGGGCACAGCGAGGGCCGCGCGATCGCGGTCACCATGCCGGCGGTCGCGGCGCTGTCCTCGTTCACCCACCACGTCATGGTCACGGCGATGATGCTGCCGATCCTGACCCGGTTCGCGAAGTCGCGCGGGCTGTCGGCCTCGCGCCTGCTGATGCCGATGTCGTTCGCGGCCTCGCTCGGCACCACCCTCACCCTCGTCAGCGCGCCGGCCTTCCTGCTCGCCGACAACCTGCTCGAACGCACCGGTTCGCCGGGCCTGGGCATTTTCTCGATCACCCCGATCGGCCTGGCCCTGGTCGCGATCGGCGTGCTGTACATGCTGGCGGCGCGCTGGTTCCTGCCCAAGCGCGGCGGCGAGCACGGCGACGACGGCTATCTGCGCCTGGACCGTTACCGCACCGAGCTGGTGATCGTCGAGGGCTCGCGCTGGAGCACGCGGCCGCTGGCCGAGTTGCAGAAGGCGCTCGGCGACCGCTTCGTGATGACCGGCTGGCTGCGCGACGGCCAGCGCCGCCAGGACCTCGGCCCGAGCAGCCCGTTGATCAGCGGCGACATCCTGCTGGTCGAAGCCTCGGCCGATGCGCTGGCCTCGCTGCACGACGACGCCGGCCTCGACCTCAACGCGATCAAGCGTTTCGGCGAACACGCCGACGGCGACGGCGAACCGCAGTTGGTCCAGGCGGTGGTCGCGCCGGGTTCGGAGTTCATCGGCCGCAGCGTGCGCGAGCTGGATTTCGCCCGCCGCTTCCACGCGGTGATCGCCGGCCTGTGGCGGCAGCAGGGCGCGGTCGCGCCGCGCCTGTCCGACGCGCGCTTGCGCGAAGGCGACCTGCTGGTGCTGTGGGGCCGGCCGGCGCGTTTCACCGAACTGGCCGCGCACCACGGCTTCCTGATGCTGGTGCCGTTCGCCGGCGAAGCGCGCCGGCGCGTCCGCGCGCCGCTGGCGCTGGCGATCCTGGCCTTGACCGTGCTCACCGCCGCGACCGAATGGCTGCCGGCGCCGTTGGCGTTCCTGCTCGGCGCGGTGGCGATGGTGGCCACGCGCTGCGTCGATGTCGAACAGGCCTACCGCGAGATCGACGTGCGCATCTTCGTGATGATCGCCGGGGTGATCCCGCTGGGCGTGGCGATGGAACAGACAGGCACCGCGCAATTGCTGGCGCAGGGGATGCTGCACGTGATCGCGGGCTGGTCGCCGCTGATGATCCTGCTGGTGATGTTCACCGCCGCCGCGCTGCTGACCCAGATCCTGTCGGACGCGGCGACCACGGTGCTGCTCGGGCCGATCGCGATCTCGCTTGCGCAATCGCTGGGCCTGCCGCCGACCCCGTTCGTGGTGTGCACCGCGCTGGGCGCGGTGGTCGCGTTCCTGACTCCGATCGGGCATCACGGCAATCTGCTCATCCTCGGCCCGGGTCAATACCGCTTCGGCGATTTCCTGCGCATCGGCTTGCCCTTGACCACCCTGATCGCCTTGGTCAGCGCCTGGATGGCGCGCTGGCTGTGGCTCGACGGTCCGTTCTGGCCGGCCCTGTCCTGAGCCCGACGCAGACAGGCGCCGCGGCGCGACTGGCGCTGGGTTTCGCTGCTGCGCGAGGACAGGCCGGGGCAATGCATGGCTTCGCGCCGCGCCGCGGCGGAATCGTCGAGCGTGGCGCTCGGGCGACGCTGGACTGCGCGGCCCGGATCGCGGCTCTGACGAGGCATCGGCGCGGACGAATGCGATGGCTTCGATGCGGATCGCGACGGCGGGGTTTCGCGGGCAATCACGATGTCCGCGCAGCCGACCGACCACAGCAGCGCGGCGCAGGCGAAACGCAGGCGCCAACCACGCCAACGGCGCGAGCCGCGCAGGCGGCCGCGTAACGCGGGCAGGCGGCGCGGAGCTGTCTTGATCCTGGCGGTGGCGGGCATCGGGGCCGTCCTGATCGCAATCGCGTGAGAGCGTGCTGCGACGCTAGGCGATCGATCGGACGACGGTATCCGTCGAAAGTCGTGGGTGACCGGCGGCTTACAGCCGCGGTTCATGCGAACGGCGCGGCGTGCCGATCGGCTGATGGTTGCGCGGTGGTCGATGTGGCGCGGTCGCGGCTTGCGCCGCTCCTGCATGGGCTCCCTGTAGGAGCGACGCGAGTCGCGACCGCGCAGTCACCTGTTCGCGGCGTCACCGCCGGATCCGCGCGCCTGCGACGCCGCGCAACACCCTACCCCAGCGTAGGAAATTTCCTACGCCGCGCCTCGTGGTCCCCCTAGGGCAAACCATAAGTGGTTAAGTCACCTTATCTCCGCCCCGGCAGCACGACTTATGCGCCGGCAACGGACGCCGCTCAGCAAAGGAATGGGTCGCCGCCTTGAGCAAGCGGTCAAGCTGGGCCGGGGCAACTCCGATTCGTTCGACAAGGCTGATGACCGTGATGCCGTACACCGTGCAACTCAACGAATCCACCTACCTCGGCCGCACCTTGTCGTGCGATGTCGCCGACGAACGTTTCGACAACCCGGCCGCTGCCTCGGCCGCCGCCAAGAGCGAAGCCTTCCATCTGTCGGTGCAGCTCGGCCTGCCGGTGGCGATCCGCATCTTCGAAGACAGCCGCATCTACCTGTCGCACATCATGCCGGCGCCGCCGCGCTGAGGCGCATGGCGCAAGGCATGCGCGCCGGCGCTTTAGACATGCGCCGTGAACGCTTCTAATTGGAAGGGCGTTCGACTCCAACGTTGTTCGCTCCGCTCGCATCGCAACGATATGAACGCCCTCGCCTGCCGCTGAAGAGCGACGCTGTCCGAGCCTGCTCGAACCGTCCGCCAATCTTCGCCGCGGCCTTGAGCGGCGCGCTTTCTTAAGTCGCGCTCATGGCTTTCGTCTCGAATCTGGCGAGCAACTTATTGAAACCGGTAAGCTGCGCGCACGCACGCGATTCGTCATCGCCGTGAACATCCTTCACCTAACGTCTTAAACATTCTTTACGCAGCGCGATCGCGCATGCGCGCACCCACGCTCAATCCATCGCCGCACCTCGCGCATCGAGACTTGTTACTAAGTTTCATCCACGCGCATGCGCGCTAGACGACTTCTGACGCAGATCCCACTTCGCACATCCCATGGCCACATCACGTGTGGAAAAGGTGGGGGGTGTGCGCTCGGACAGCGTTCGGATGCATGGGGAATGCTGACGAAGCGACGGCAAATACCGCCGTCGATGCATCTTCGCAGTCACATCAAGACCCCTGCCGTTGTGCAGTGCCGCCGCGCGCGACCACGATCGCGCCGCGGCGATTTGCTTGTCTTTTCTTCTTTGTTGCATGACTCGGAGAGCTACGCATGTCCATGAAACAACGCATCCTGACCGCCTCGATCCTGTTGGCGATCACCGGCACCACCGCCACCGCGCTGGTCACCGCGCACCGCGACAGCAACGCCAATACCGCCAACTCCAACGCGCAGAACCAAGGCAGCGCCACCGCGCAGACCGCGTCGCAGGCCAACGCAAACACCTCATCGTCAACCGCCGCGCGCAGCGCCTATTCCACCGCCTCGGGCAGCACGCCGTCGGCTCAGCTCGAACTCAGCCCAGCGGTCGCGCGCGCGCGCGAACTGCTGCAGGCGCAAAAGCTGCAAAGCGCGGGCGCGCAAGCCTTGGCCGGCGCCGATCGCGCCGCGATCGAAGCCGAACGCTATGTGCCGCGCGATCTGATCGTCGAAGCCGACGGCAGCCAGCACGTGCGTTTCAACCGCGATTACCAGGGCCTGCCAGTGATCGGCGGCGATCTGGTCGCGCATCTCAAGGGCGGCCTGCTGACCTCGGTCAGCAAGACCATGGACCTCAAGCTCGGCCAGGGCGGCGCGGCCACGCCGAAGCTGTCGCCGGCTCAGGCGATCGCCGATGCCGGCGTGCATTTCGCCGGCCGCTTCATCGACAAGCCATCCTCGCGCATGGTGTATTTCGCTCAGAACAACGAGCCCAAGCTCGCCTATGAAGTGACCTTCCGCGGCCTCAACAAGGCGCAGCGGCCGGTCCATGACTTGATCTACGTCGATGCCGACAACGGCGGCCTGCTCGGCCGCGACAGCCGCATCTACACCGCCGAAGCGGCGCAGGGCGAAGGCTTCACCATCACCCGCGGCAAGGTGCCGATCTCCACCAGCAAGGTCGGCGCGGAAGAAAGCGACGGCCGCGGCGCGGGCTATCTGCTGCGCGACCACACGCGCGGCGGCGGCACCGTGCACAACACCGGCGGCACCGTCGTCGATTTGATCTTCGGCGGCGGCGATTTCACCGCGCCGCCGATGTTCGATGCCGACAACGTCTGGGGCAACGAGCAGATGACCAACATCGAGCGCACCGGCGTGGAAGCGCATTACGGCGTGTCGAAGACCTGGGACTACTACAAGAAGTTCTACGACCGCGTCGGCATCTTCGGCGACAGCCTCGGCGTGCAGAGCTTCGTCAATGTCACCTTCACCTACTTCTTCTTCATCGACGTGGGCGGCACCAACGCGTTCTGGGACGGCGAAGCCAAGCGCATGGTCTACGGCAACGGCGATTACGGCGTGTCTAATCCGGTGGTCGCGCTCGACGTGGCCGGGCACGAGATGTCGCACGGCGTGACCCAGGCGACCTCGGGCCTGATGTACTCGGGCGATGCCGGCGGCTTGAACGAAGCGACCTCCGACATCCACGGCACCCTGGTCGAGTTCTTCGACAACAGCCCGAAGGATCCGCCGGATTACCTGATCGGCGAGAACGTCATGCTCAGCGGCGTGCCGCTGCGCTACATGTTCAAGCCGAGCCTGGACGCCGACGAGGAAGGCAACGGTTCGTTCGACTGCTACCCGGCCGGCGGCTTCACCGAAGAAGACCCGCACTACACCTCGGGCGTGGGCAATCACTTCTTCTACCTGCTGGCCGAAGGCCAGAAGGTGCCCAAGTCGCATCGCAAGACCGTGCTGCCGTCCGACCTGGTGTGCAACGGCGCGACCGGCCTCAAGGGCCTGACCCCGACCGTCGCCGGCCAGATCTGGTACCGCGCCAACACCTTGTACCTGACCTCGCAGGCCAGCTACCCGGATGCGCGCGTGGCGACCCAGACCGCGGCGCAGGATCTGGTCGATCGCGGCCTGCTCAAGGCCAGCGCGGTCAAGACCGTGGCGTGCGCGTGGGAAGCGGTCAACGTCGGTCTGCCGGAAGGCTCGACCGCGGCGCGCTGCAAGAACTGAGCGTTACCCGTGCTCTGATTTCAGCGAGCTCGTTTGAGCAAGCTTGGTGGTTGTTGCGACCCTCGCGCCGCGCTGCGGCGCGGGGGTCTTTTTGTTTGCGCTCGTTGCAACCGCGTCGAATACGGCCGAAAGCCCCTGTAGGAGCGGCGTAAGCCGCGACCGCGAAACCCGCATCCGTCGCTGCCGCGAGGTCGAGGTCGCGGCTTACGCCGCTCCTACAGGGGGGATTGCGTGACCTGCACGCCTGCCTTGCAAGCCTGCGCTAGCGAGCAAGCCGCTTCGCTCTGCATCCACATCACCTACCGCAACGCGGTGATGCGTGCCGATGCACGCATCACCGCGCTGACAGCGGCCGCGCAGGGTGAAGACGGCTCAGCGCTTGGCGGGCGGCATCGCGAAGTAAGTGCCTTCCAGCGACCCGTTGTGGCCGCAGTAATCGGGCATGGTCAAGCGCTCGCCCTTCGCATTCAGCGCGGTCACCTGCAACGTCGCGCCCGTGCGCTCCAGCTTGAGCACGCTGTCGTCGTCGTCGACATGCACGCTCGCCGTATCGGCTTCGCCGCGGTCGCGGCCGGCGGCATCGCAGACCCAGCGGCCGTCGAGCGGATGCGCGGCGTTGGCCTGCACGTCCCAGCGGCCTTTCTCATCGCGACGGATTTCGATTTCGCCGGCGATGTTGCGCCAACGGCTGGCCAGACCCGGCGCCGGATGCGCCTGAATCTGGCCCAGATACTCGCGGCGATCGTCGAGCGTGCTGCGCAACTCCTCGGCTTTCTCGGGCGCGGCCGCATCGGCGTAGCCCGCGTCGCGTATCTGCAGGAACCAGCGCTGCTCATCGCGTAACGCGGCGGCGGCCGGCGCATCCAGACCGGCCAGGCTGCTGCGGTAGACCCGCGCCAGTTCGGCGTCGGCGCGCGCCAGTCGCGGATCGGCGCAGATCGCGCGTTCGACCTCGCTGCTCGCGCGGGCGCAATCGAACGAAGGCTGCGGCGCGGGCGACGCGGCCTGGGCGGTGCCGTGCAAGGCCACGATCGCGGCGAGGGTCGCCAGATGGCGAGCGGTGCGGTTCAAACGCATGCGCAGATGTCCTTGGACTGAGTGTCGGCGGGCGTGGCCATCGGTCAGGGCTGACGGAAGAAGTCGTAGCCGGCGAAATCGACCACGTCCGCGGACAGCGCCTTGGGCTCGACGCGGCGATAGCGCTCGCTCGGTTTTACGTTGGCGCAGCCGCGCTTGCGATCATGCACCCAGTACAGGTCGCGCCCGCAGCGCAGCAACACCATCAGCGCCGGCCGCGCCTGTTGCCGCAGCCGGCATTCTTTGTCGGAGGTGATTTCGCAGCCGGGCGTGTCGAACACGGCGCGGCCGTTCTCGATGCGTCCCTTGAGCAGGTCGGTGCCGCCGGTCTGGCTGGCGCGCCAGTTCCAAGCCGCGCGGATCGTCGCGCCTTGCTGGCTCAGTTGCAGGCTCTCGCAGTATTCCTCGCCCTGGTAGCGCTCGCAGGTCTGCCAGTAACCATCGAACGACGACGTCGTCACGGCGGGCGCGGCGGCCTGCGCGGCGCCGCACAGGCTCAGGCTCAGCGCCAGCCATACGGCGCGGGTGCTCAGAAGCGATCTAAGGCGAATCGGGTTCGGCGTTGCGGACATGGCGGGCTCGTTGGAACTCAGTGAGTGAAGCGATGAACTCGGTCGTACGCGAGGCGGCGTTCGCTTACGAATAGAACGGCACGCGCTGCAGCTTGTACACGCCGCCGACCTTCTTGAACACGCGCTGCGCGTGCAGGTCCTCGCTGTCGAGCAGGTACTCGCCCGGCCCGATCGGCCCGGGCACCTGCACCTCGCCGTTCTCGTCCTTGGCCGCGTCGATGCGCTGCGAATACGCGCGGATCTTGTTGGCCTGCAACGCCGAACGCACCGCGGCGGTGATGATGCGGTCGTACAGGCCGATCACTTCGCGTTCGTTGCTCGCGCTGGCGTCGTGGCTGCGCTGTTCGGCGTCGCAGGGATCGGGGCGGTCGAGGCAGCTCTCGCCCTGGCTGTAGTCGAGGAACGGCTGCGCGGTCATCTTCGCCACCGCGGCGCGATCGCCGGCGGCCACGGCGCGGCGGAAGTCGGCGATGAAGACCTTGAAATCGCCATGGCGCTCGAAGCGGTACACCGCCGGGCCGGGCGCGCTCGCCGACGGTGCCAGCGCGTCGGACCAGTCGCGCTTCATCTGCGCCAGACGGTCGCGGTAGGCGCGCTCCAGGCAGGCGCGGTCGGCGCATGCGTTGCGGCGCGCGAGCCAGCGTTGTTGTTCGGCGGCGATGGGATCGACGCGGCGGCCGGTTTCGCCGTCGACGCCGGCGGTCTCGGATTGGATCTGGCGGTAGAGGTCGTTCATTTCGCTGTCCAGGCGCGACAGCCCGGGATCGGCGCAGATGCTGATTTCGACCGTGCTGCGCGCGTGCTTGCAGTCGAACCCGGCGGCCTGCGCGCCGCCGGCGAACAATGCGAAACCGAACAGGGCCAGGCCGAACAGGCGGCGGATCGCGGCGGAGCGAGAAGGCATGAGGATTCCTTGCGGCGCGGCGGCCGCATCGATCGGGATGGAGTGAGACGGCGTGCGCATCGGCGGTCGCCCGGCGCCGGTTCGAATCGACGCGGCGGCATGGCGCGATGCCGGGTCGCGTGCGAATGCGGCGTCAGCGACCGGGACCCGAAACAGGCGCGGGCGGCGGCGATGGATACGTGCGTGACGACGGCGGTGCGGCATCCGGGCGTTGGCTGGTCTTCCTGACGACAGCGCGGTATCGCGCTTGCCTATGCACCGCATTGTGGTCGAGCCCGCGCGTGCGCACCAGCCAGCGACGTGCCAATGGCGTGAAAACCGCCAGATTGCGCCTGCTTTCGGCCATCGCCCAAGCTGCGGCAGTGGCCCCGGTACAGCCGCGGAGCGGTGGCTAGAATCGGGGCATCCCCCGCCCCACGAAGTTGCCGTTAATGCATCGAATCGCTGTCCTCGCCGTAGAGGGTGTCCTGCCGTTCGAGCTGTCGATTCCCGGCCTGGTGTTTCCCTCGGTTCGCCGCGCCGACGGCGAGCCGGCGTACGAGGTGCGGATCTGCGCCGAAACCGAACGGGTCGCGACGCGCTCGCTGGAGTTGATCCTCGCCGATACCCTGGCCGCGCTCGATCGGGCCGACACCGTGATCGTGCCGGGCCTGTCGGACTGGCGCGCACCGATCTCACCAGCGACCCTGTCCGCGATCGGCGTGGCCGCGCGCCGCGGCGCGCGGGTCGCCTCGATCTCCACCGGCGCCTTCGTGCTGGCCGAGGCCGGCCTGCTCGACGATCAGCGCGCGACCACCCACTGGTCGACCACGGTCGAACTGGCCGAGCGTTATCCACAGGTGCGGGTCGATCCGGATGTGTTGTTCGTCGACAACGGCCGGATCCTCACTTCGGCCGGATCGGCGGCGGGCATCGACCTGTGCCTGCATCTGGTCCGGCGCGACTGCGGCGCGGCCGCCGCGGCCGCCGCCGCGCGCTGGGCGGTGATGCCGATGGAGCGCGGCGCCGATCATTCGCCGCTGGTGGTGCACGAGGCGCCGCAATCGGATGCATCGTTGGCGCCGCTGCTGCGCTGGATGGAGCAGCATCTGGACCGGCCGCTGTTGATCGACGACCTGGCGCGGCGCGCGGCGATCAGCACCCGCACGCTCAACCGGCGCTTTCGCGAACAGACCGGCACCACGCCCTTGCAGTGGTTGTTGATCGCGCGCATCCGCCGCGCGCAACAGTTTCTGGAAACCACCGACCTGTCGGTCGAGCAGATCGCGCTGCAGGTCGGCTTCGCCTCGGCGACGACCTTCCGCGATCGCTTCGCGCGCTCGGTGGGAACTAATCCGACCTCGTATCGACGGGGGTTTGGGGAAGAGGCGGAGCGGCGGTTGCGGTGAGGGGATGCAAGTTGCGTCGTGGGTAGACGCTTGTTGATAAGGCGACGGGATCAATGTCGCTACTGCATTCGTTTGATATAGCCGCAATGTTGTCGCTGCGGTGTTGGGCCTTTGGCTTCGTCGGCAGCCGCGTCCTTACGGCGATAGTCGCCTCCTCACCCGCCCTCGCCTCTCCAAGCCGTCATTCCCGCGAACGCGGGAATCCAGTGACTTTCGCGCACTTGCGATGCCGATGCGCCATGGAACTTGCGGTCGACACAGGCATACGCAACACCGACTCGACTTCAAATTCTTTCGCACGAAAGTCGCTGGATGTTCGGCTTCGCCGAAGAAAAGCGGAGCCCGCGTTCGCGGGAATGACGACTGAAAGGGACGCGGGCAAATCGACAAGTTGATGATCAAGTTCATGCCCAATGTTGATAAGCACGGCGAGTCAACGCCGAAGACCTTCGTCCTCAATTCACCGCCCCCTGCACAAACAAATGCTCATCCAGAAAATCCACGAACACCCGCAGCTTCGGCGACACGTGCCGGTGCGCCGGCCATAGCGCCCAGAACTGTCCGCGCTGGGTTTCGAACCCCGGCAGCACCCGGCGCAGCTGGCCCGAGGCCAGGTAATCGCGGACCAGGAAATCCACCGAATACACGATGCCCCAGCCATGCAGCGCCGCCAGCACCGCGGCTTCGCTGTTGTTGCACACCAATGAGGCCGGCAGATGCGGCGGCGTTTCGCCCGGCTCCAGACGCAGCGACCATTCCTGCACCTTGCCGCTGTTGGCGAAGCGGAAATGGATGCAGTCGTGGGCTTCCAGATCGGCCGGCGCGCGCGGTTCGCCGCGCCGCGCGAGGTACTCGGGCGAGGCGGCCAGCATGAAACAGAACGGTCCCAGCCGGCGCGCGCGCAGACGCGAGTCGGGCATGTCGCCGCTGCGGATCACCAGATCGAAACCGCCTTCGATCACGTCGACCAGCTGATCGTTGAAATCCAGATCCAGCTCGACCTCGGGATAACGCCGGCGGAATTCGCCGAGCACCGGCAGCAGGAAGCGATAGCCCGCGTTCGGCAGGCTGACCCGCAGACGCCCGCGCGGCGCCTGCATGGCGTGGGTCAGCATCGCCTCGGCGTCGGCCAGCTCGTCGAGCAAGGGCCGGCAGCGCTCGTAGAACTGACGGCCCTCCTCGGTCAGGCGCACGTTGCGGGTGTTGCGCTGAAGCAGGCGCACGCCGAGCTGCTGTTCCAGCCTGGCCACGCTCTTGCCGACCGCCGAGGACGACACCCCGATCAGGCGCCCGGCCGCGACGAAACTGCGGGTCTCGGCGGTGCGGATGAAGGCTTGCAGGCTGGCTAGTTTGTCCATGTGAGGCCGGGATTCGAGATTGGGGATTCGGGATTGGTAGGGCGGTTCGGGCCGGCTTGGGCTCTGGGCTTTTGCGAATCCCGAATCCCTAATCTCGAATCCCGATTAAAGCCAATCATTCCACAAAGACCGGCCCAAGCCGGTGTTTTTCGCCGATTGCGGCGCGACTACCCTGGTTTCCAGCCCCCGACGCGACCTTCCCATGCCCTCCCCGCTCCCTTCGGCCGCCCTGCCCGGCCGCTACGACCGTTTCCTGATTCTCGGCGCCGTGTGCCTGGCCGGCCTGGTGCTGCCGCTGAGTTTCACCGCGCCGCCGGTCGCGATCCCGGCCATTGCCGCCGAACTCGGCGGCAGCCCGATCGCGCTCAATTGGATGACCAACGCCTTCATGCTGGCCTTCGGCAGCTGCCTGATGGCAGCCGGCACGCTGGCCGACACCTACGGCCGCAAGCGGGTGTTCTCGATCGGCATCGTCGCGTACGCGGCGGTGTCGCTGCTGCTCGCGCTGGCACCGAATCTGCTCACGCTCAATGCGCTGCGGGTGCTGCAGGGCGTCGCCGCGGCGCTGGCGCTGGCCGGCGGCAATGCCGCGTTGTCGCAGGAATTCCATGGGCCGGCGCGGATCCGCGCGTTCAGCCTGCTCGGCACCGCGTTTGGGCTGGGCCTGGCGTTCGGCCCCAGCCTGGCCGGCTGGCTGGTCCAGACTCAGGGCTGGCGCGCGGTGTTCCTGTCGAGCCTGGCGATCGCGGTGCTGGCGACGGTGTTCGGCGTGCCGCGCATGCGCGAATCGCGCGACCCCGACGCGGCCCGGCTGGACCTGCCCGGCAGCCTCAGCTCGACCGCGATGCTGGCGCTGCTGACCATCGGCGTGCTCGAAGCGCCCGAACGCGGCTGGAGCGATCCCTGGGTGCTCGCGGCCCTGCTCGGTTCGGCCGCGATGCTGGCGCTGTTCGTGCGGGTGGAAACCCGCGCGGCGCGGCCGATGCTCGACCTGAGCCTGCTCAAGTACCCGCGCTTCGTCGGCGCGCAGTTGCTGCCGATCGGCACCGGCTTCTGCTATCTGGCGCTGATCATCGTGTTGCCGGTGCGCCTGATCGGCATCCACGGACTCAGCGCGCTCGACGCCGGCCTGATGATGATCGCCTTGTCCGCGCCGATGCTGGTCGTGCCCCTCATCGCCGCGCTGTTGAGCCATCGCATCGCCGCCGGGCGCTTGTGCGCGATCGGCCTGCTGATGGCCGCGGCCGGTCTGGTCTGGATGGGTCTGCTGGCGGCGGATGGGTCGGTCGCCGGTTTGGTCGCGCCGATGCTGTTGATCGGCGCGGGCTCGGCGGTGCCGTGGGGCCTGATGGACGGCCTGGCGATCAGCGTGGTGCCGAAGGAACGCGCCGGCATGGCCGCCGGCGTGTTCGGCGCCAGCCGGGTGTCGGGCGAGGGCATCGCGATCGCGGTCGTAGCCGCCGCACTAGCCGGTCTGCTGCAACTGCGCCTGGGCGCCACGGCGACGGTCGACGGCGCGGTTTTGGCACAAGCCGCGCAGCGTTTGGCCACCGGCGATGCACTGCGCGCTCACGGCTTGCTGCCGCGACTGGATCCGGCCGAGCTCATTCGCGGCTACGACCAGGCCTTTGCGTGGCTGATGTACGGCCTGGCCGCGGCGACCACCGCGATCGCCGCGCTGGTGCTGGCGTTGCTCGGCAATGCCTCGGCGCATGAGCCGGCGATGGCGGCGGCCCGCGACGATGCCAACGACAGCGGCGATCGCGAAACGGTAACCGACGAAACCGTATTCGCTCGCGACTGCGTGGGGTGATGGATCGATCGCGCATTCGCGCGATCTCCGCCAACGCATCGATAACGAACACATGCTTGAAGCGATGAGCAAGCGTGCCGCATCGCGATGCGGCGCCGGCGCCGCGGTGTCCTCCAATCCGCTTTCACCTCGATACCTACGACAACAGGCATCGGCATTCGCGATGTCAGCGTGCGTCCTATTCTTTAGTCGTGATTGCCGTTTTCGTCGCGAGAATCCAGCATAAAAAAGCCGTTCAAGGCATGCGTGCCAAATCGAGTTCTTCTGTATGCATGTTAAAAAACACCTCGTGCGCTCGCCCGCATGTTCGTTCCACGATGGTTCGATCGAGCCATGCTGGTTCGATCACGGTTGGTTCGACCGCAGTCGGATCGATCATGCTTCGTTCGACCACAGTCGGATCAGCGATCGGCTTATCGAAGTCCGCGCATCAGGCGACCGGCATGATGTTTGTGCGCAACGCGCGCGCTGAGCCCGACGCGAGCGATTCCGCCCGCGACGACGGCGTCGCGCCGCGATCGCCGCGCCGATCGCGAACGATGGTCATCGCGCTGGGCTTGCTGATCCTCGCGCTCGCCGCCGGCTGGGGCTACGTGCACTGGCGCGAACAGCGCGCACAGGAAACCGCGCGCGCCAGCGCGGCGCTGGATCGCTTGTTCGAATCGCGCCTGGGTATCGCCTCGACCTCCGGGCTGGGCCGCTTGCCGTTCGCGTCGCGGGCGAACCTGATCGCGACCGAAGCCGCGTTGCGCCGTCTGTGTCCGCGCGATCAACCGGCGCTGCGCGCGCGCGGCCTGGCCGTGCTCGCCCGCGGCTACACGGTGATCGGCGACTACCCGCATGCGCAAGCCTTGATCGACGAGGCCGAGCGGCTGTTGCGCGACCACGGCGCCAGCGATCCCGGCGTCGACGCCGCGTCGGCGTCGCTGCTCAATCTGCAGGCGCGCTACGACCGCGCCGAAGTGCTCGCCAGCCAGGCCTTGCGGCCTTTGCAGAACGCGCGCGACGACATTACGCGCATGCGCCGCCTGGCGCTGCAGACCGAACTGGCGCGCGCCAAATGGGGACTGGCCGACGACGACGGCGCGATGGCGATGCTGGAATCGGCCCTGGCCGACGCGCGATCGCTGGGTCCGGCGGCGCGCGATTCGGTCGCCGAACTGCTGACCTTGCGCGGCGAATGGCGCACCCGCGAGTATCAGCTTCGGGCCGCCGAGCGCGATCTGGAGCAGGCCATCGCAATGACCGAACGCGGCGATCCGTTGCTCGCCGACGCGGCGCGTTTCCAGCTGGTGCATACGCTGCTGAAAAACGACATGGACCTGCAGGCCAGAGCGCAGGCCGAGCGGCTGCTGGCCTATCGCCGCCGCGCCTTCGGCGAACAGCACCCGGAAACCGGACGCGCCTGGGTGCTTGCGTCCGAAGCGCAGTACCTGTGCGGCGATCTGTCCGCCGCGGTGCGGTCGGCGACGCGGGCACGCGCGATCATTGTCGCGACCTACGGCGAGCAGCATCCCGAATACGCCGAACTGCTGCGTCAGGAATCGCAGAACGACGCCGTGCTCGGGCATGGCCGCGAGGCGATCGCCAAGGCGCGCGCGGCGAAGGCGTTGCTGGAAACGACCCTCGGCCCCACCCACGAGCGCAGCCTGCGCGCGAAGTACAACCTGGCGATCAAACTGGTCTTCAGCGGCGAGAGCGGCGACAACAAGACATTCAAGCAAGGCGTGAACATGCTCGAAGAGCTGATCCGCACCGGCAAGGAAACCGACATCCCGATGCCGTTGGAGAAAACCAAGCTGGCCCTGGCCTTCGCCGAACAACCGGGCGAGGCCGCGCAGCAGCACGCCGAACGCCTGCTGATCGACGGCCAGATCGAGAACCGCAAGTATTTTCCGCCTCACGCCAACATCCGGCTGGTCAGCGATTTCGCCCTGGCCCAGTTGCTCGTTCGGCGCCGGCGCGGCGCCCAGGCCGATGCCTTGTTCGCCGATGTGATCGCGCATATCGAACGCGGCGACCACATCCGGCCGACCATGCATTCAGTGACCAGCAAGGCGTTGTTGTATCGCGCCTCCTACGCGTTGAGCTCGTGCCGCAAGGAGCAAGCGCTGAGCTTGCTGCGCGAGCAATCGGCGTATTGCGAACGCAACCTGGGGCCCGACAGCGATTGCGCGGCGAGTACGCGCGTGGCGCTGTCCGAGCTTGAACAGCACGACTATCTGCCGGCCCGGCTCGCGCAACACATCGGCGGCGACGGTGCGCCGAGTCCCTGGGCGCGACGACTGACCGAGCGGCTCGGCCACGCGCAACGCTGCACGCCGGACAAGGTCGGCATCGGTGGCGAGCCTGCCGACGGCGGGGCGACCCCGGATTAGCCCGGACTAGCTCGCGCTTGCCGAATCGACGTCAGCGCGAACGCAACGGGCAAGGATGGCGCCAGCGCGCGGCGACCGCTTGAATCGTCAGAACAGTTCCAGCTGCGGCGTCGGCTTGCGCGGCGCGACGAAACGGCTGGTGTCCAGCGCCGGCAGGCGACCGAAGCCATGTCGGCGCCAGGCTTTCTGGAAACGCTGCGCGATCAATTGCGCGAACGGCCCCTCGCCGCGCATGCGCTGGCCGAATCGGCTGTCGTAATCCTTGCCGCCGCTCATCTGCTGGATCAGGCTCATCACGTGCGCGGCGCGGTCGGGGTAGTGCAGTTGCAGCCACTCGCGCCAGACCTGCTTGAGTTCGTGCGGCAGGCGCAGCACCACATAACCCGCCGCGCGCGCGCCGGCTTCGTACGCCGCGGCGAGAATGTGTTCGAGTTCGCCGTCGTTGATCATCGGAATCGTCGGCGCGACCATCACCCCGACCGGCACGCCGGCTTCGGCCAGGGTTCGCATCGCCTTGAGCCGCGAGTGCGGCGCCGAAGCGCGCGGCTCCATCTTCGCCGACAGTTGGTTGTCGAGCGTGGTGACCGAGAAATACACCGACACCAGTCCGCGCTTCGCCATCGATGCGAGCAGTTCGACATCGCGCACGATCGACGCGTTCTTGGTGATCAGGCTGAAAGGATGCGAGCAAGCATCGAGCACTTCCATCACCCCGCGGGTGATGCGGAAGCGGCGCTCGATCGGCTGATAGGAATCGGTGTTGATGCCCAGCGCGATCGGCACGCAGCGATAGCCCGGGCGCGCGAGTTCGTTCTGCAGTCGCTCGGCGGCGTTGACCTTGGCGAACAAGCGGGTTTCGAAGTCCAGCCCGGGCGACAGTTCCAGATAGGCATGCGAGGGCC
Source organism: Lysobacter sp. Soil_N_51 (assembly GCF_057655755.1). Lineage (NCBI taxonomy): Bacteria > Pseudomonadati > Pseudomonadota > Gammaproteobacteria > Lysobacterales > Lysobacteraceae > Lysobacter > Lysobacter sp. Soil_N_51. The sequence continues at coordinate 17,848 of NZ_JBDGLR010000012.1, forward strand.
GGGCGAAGCAGTACACGCAGCCGTGCTCGCAGCCGCGGTAGGGATTGACCGACTGGCCGAAGGCGATATCGGGCGAATCGTTGCGGCTGATGATGCCGCGCGCGGTTTCTTCGGTGACGTGGGTTTCCGGGCGGGTGCCGGTGCCGTCGTCGGCGTACACCGAACCCCAGCCGTCGTCCTCGCCGTGCGCGGTGGTGACGGCATAACGCCCCGGCACGTAGGACGCCGCGCCGCGGCCCTTGAACGCGGTGGGCTGGAGCGAGACCTGGGTTTTGCGAGCCGAATCCATGGGGGCAGGGTAGGGCGGGGGTGTCGCAGCGGGTGCGACGCGGGGTGGGGCGATGGGGCGGTGGATAAATCGATGCCTTTCAAGCGAAAGGGCTAGGGGAGCGCATACGACGCTTTCAATTCCAATCCTCCCACACGGCCGTCATTCCCGCGAAAGCGGGAATGACGACTCTAGAGTTTCTACTTAGCCCGTAGTTCTCCGCCTTCGCCGAGTAAAAAAGCGCGCCCGCATTCCCGAGAATGACGACCTGCAACTTAAGACGAGTCAGCGACGAAGAATCGGCGCCGCGATGCCATGGCGATCGACCGCAACTACTCAATGGCGAACGTCACATCCACCGACGCATTCACACTGATCTGCCCGACCGCCAAGGTCGCGCCGTCCTCGCCGCTGGCGCCGCCGGCGTTCTGGACCACGTTCTGCATCAATTGCCCGTTGCGGCCGCCCCAGCCGGCGCCGCTGCGCCACCAACCGCCCGAATGCGATTCCGAAATCGTCTGCGCCTCGCCGCGGCGGACGCCGAGTTCGGAGGTCAGCGCATCGGCTTTTTCCTTGGCCGCGCGGATCGCCAGCGCGCGCGCGGCGTCGCGGTGCTTGCGCAGCTGCGAGGTGCGGAATTCGACGCCGTGGATGTACTGCACGCCGTTGCCCAGCAGGCCCGACAGCACGGCGTCGAAATCGCCGACGCGGGTCAGGCGGATGCCGATGCTCTTGCGCACGACGTACAGCAGCGGCACCACCCGCGATCGCTCCAGCGCGGAGCGGCTGGAATCGTCGCGTTCGTACTCGGGCTCGATGGTGATGAAGTCGGTCTGCACGTCCTTGTCGGGCACGCCGTTGCGCTTGAGGAAGGCCAATGCGCTGGCGATGCTCTCGTCGTTCTGGCGCTTGGCCTCCTCGAGCTTCGGGTGGCGCGATTCGACCCCGACATTGAGCAGGATTTCGTCCGGCGCGACCTTGATTTCGGCCGCGCCCGAGACGCTGATGCTGCGATGGGCCTTCTGCGCGAAGGCGGGCAGGGCGGGCAACGCGGCCAGGGCGAGGACGAACAGCAGGCGGTATTTCATCGGGCCTTCCATGGGTGGGTGCGCGGGCGAGCGGCGCGGACGGGATGGACGCAACAGTAGTCGCAAGCGGGCCATGGACGCGAGTCCTGTGGGCGGGCGCGATCCTGTCGGCCCAAGCAGGCGCGATCATCGGCCTGCGCCGATATGGGCCTGTTTCGAATCAGCCACGCTGCCCTTCGATCACCGGCGAGACCGACTCGATGCCGCCTGGCTTGCGCGCGCCCGCGCGCGCACCCGATCGGACAGACCGATTGCACACTTTGCGCTCATGCTCCGGCGGGCTAGCCTTAGCCCACGCCGGCGACCGCCGCAGCGATCGCCCGATGGAGCCCGACGTGTCCGAGCTGTGGCAAACCCTGGTCAGCATTCCCTACCTGGGCGTGTACCTCACCGCCGGCTGGGCGCTTTATCTGGTCTGGCTGGGGCTGTGGATCGTGCTGCAGAAGCGCGAGCCGGTCGCGACCATCAGCTGGCTGATCAGCCTGGCCGCGCTGCCGTACCTGGGCTTTTTGATCTATTACTTCTTCGGCCCGCAGCGCATCCATCGCCAGCGCATGCGCCGGGTGCGCGCCCGCGCGGCGCTGCCGCCACCGCCGCCGGGGCTGACCCCGTCGCCCGAGGCGATCGAACTGGCCCGGCTCGGCCAAGCGACCACCGGCCTGCCGCCGACCACCGCGACCCAGGCACGTCTGCTGATCGACGGCGGCGCCAAGTACGCCGCGCTGCTGGCCGACATCGCCCAGGCCCGCGAACGCATCCACCTGGAGTACTACATCTACCAGCCCGACCGCACCGGCACCGCGCTGCGCGATGCGCTGATCGAACGCGCGCGCGCCGGGGTCACGGTGCGGCTGCTGCTGGACGCGGTCGGCTCGGGCGCGACCAAGCAGCGTTTCATCCAGCCGCTGATCGACGCCGGCGCCCAGGTTGCGTGGTTCCATCCGATGAAGCTTCGTTGGTTGTGGCGGCGGCCGTGGCTGAACCTGCGCACCCACCGCAAGATCGTGGTGATCGACGGCCGGGTCGGCTACACCGGCGGCATCAACATCACCGACGAGGAAGACGAACGCCTGCGCGAGGACGCCTACCGCGATCTGCATCTGCGCCTGGAAGGCGACGTGGTCCGCGAACTCGAACTGGTGTTCACCGAGGACTGGTGCTACGCCACCGGCGAACCGCCGATCCGCCACGTCAACGCCGCGCCGGTGCAGGGCACGATCGCCGCGCAGGTGGTCAGTTCCGGGCCGGATTCGAGCTGGGAAGCGATCCATCGCGTCCATGTCGGCGCGATCCACGCCGCGCGCAAGCGGGTCTGGCTGGTCACGCCCTACTTCGTGCCCGGCGAAGCCGCACGCATGGCGCTGACCTCGGCCGCGCTCGGCGGCCTGGACGTGCGCCTGCTGGTGCCCAAACTCAGCGACAGCCGCCTGGTGACCTACGCGGCGCGTTCGTACTTCGACGAACTGCTCGAGGCCGGGGTCAGGATCCACGAGTACGGCCCGCGCATGCTGCACACCAAGGCGCTGCTGTGCGACGACGAAATGGCGATCATCGGCAGCGCCAATTTCGATCACCGCAGCTTCCGTTTGAACTTCGAGATTTCGGTGATGTTCTACAACGCGACCCTGGCCGGCGAACTGGCCGCGCTGATCGAACAGGAATGCTCGCGCGCGCCGCGGGCGCGCAGCGATCGCGAGCGCTCGCTGTGGCGCACGCGCTTGCCTGAGGCGTTGGCCCGGTTGGTGTCGCCGTTGCTTTGAGATTCGGGATTCGGGATTCGAAATAGTCGGCGGGCTTCGAGGTCTTTTGTGGGAGGGCTTTCAAGCCCGACGCTTTTGTATCAGGCGCGGCGATCGGAACGGAAAGCGTCGGGCTTGAAAGCCCTCCCACAAGAGACTTCCGGACTACGAAGTGGTCTGGCGGAATGAGAAGCGTCGGGTCGCAGGACCCGCGCGGCAGGCTGCGTGGTGGGTTGTTCGGCTCATCGGACTACCAGCGGATCTCTAGGCCGAGCTCGGTCGATCTGTGTCGATGTCCTTATGGGTACCGGCGTGCCGATGAGCCGGGGCACCGGTCGAGACCACCAGCAAGACGGGACCAACCGTAGACGAAATCGCTTATTGCGCCGCGCCAGCCATGTGAGCCGGATCAACCGGGCTGCGGCCCGCCCCCGTTCAAGCGCCATCGGGCCCGGGCCTGGGCTGTTCAGGCAAACCGCTCTTACCCGCCGTTGTGCCGACCGTCGCAGCCGGGGATCGCCCCAGCTGCCGCCGCCACCGCGCCGCGCTACACTCGAACCGGGCCCGCCGAGGTCCACGCGCCGGGCCGCCACGATGCGAGCGGGCGCGCACAGAGGTCGTCGAATTCGTCAGGGAGCACGCCGCAATGCCTTGGGTTTATCTGTTGCTGGCCATCGCCGCCTTCGGCCTGGCGCTGAAGACCACCTCGCCGGGACTGATGGCCGTCGGCCTGCTGGCGGCGCTCGGCTTGATGATCGCCGGCGTCATGAGCCTGCTGGCGCGCCGCCTCGACAGCACCAGCCGCGATGTCTCGGTGATCATCGATCCGGTCGAACTGCGCCGTCTGCGCGAGCAGGCCGAAGCGCGCAAGCTCGCCGCGTCTTCGCAGTCCGAGCCGACCCAGCGCTGAGCGCGCGGCCGCGCGTCGGCCGCGATCGATTCGCTTGCTGTCAGCCGCCTGCTTTCACTCACCGGCCGCGCGCGCATGCGCGGCCAAACTGCGCACTCGCCGCATCGCAGCCGGCGGGTTAGGCTGAAGTCATGACCGTCCTGAGCGTCAACGTCAACAAGATCGCGGTGCTGCGCAATTCGCGCGGCGGCGGCGAACCCGATGTCGCGCGCGCCGCGCAAGCCTGCCTGGACGCCGGCGCGCACGGCATCACCGTGCATCCGCGGCCCGATGCGCGGCACATTCGCGACTACGACGTGTACGCGCTCGCCGAACTCACCCATGCGCGCGCGGTCGAGTTCAATATCGAAGGCAATCCGTTCGCGCCGCCGCGCGCCGGCTACCCGGGCCTGATCGAACTGTGCCGGCGCACTCGGCCCGCGCAAGTCACCTTGGTGCCCGACGGCGACGATCAACTCACCTCCGACCACGGCTTCGATTTCGAACGCGACGCCGACGCGCTGCGTCCGTTGATTGCGCAGTTGCATGAACTGGACTGCCGGGTCAGCGTATTCGCCGACGCCGATCGCGAAGGCATCGAGCGCGCGGCCGAACTCGGCGCCGACCGGGTTGAGCTTTACACCGGACCCTACGCCGACGCGTTTGCTCAAGGCGATATCGACGCGGCGCTGCGGGCGTTCGCGAACGCCGCGCGGCGCGCCCAGGCCGCCGGCCTGGGCGTCAACGCCGGCCACGACCTGAGCCAGGCCAACCTCGGCACCTTCCTGCAAGGCGTTCCGAACGTGCTTGAAGTGTCGATCGGCCACGCCTTGATCGGCGAAGCCTTGTACGCCGGACTCGACGCGACGGTGCGTGCGTATCTGGATGTGATCGCGCAGGCGGCTTGAGCGTCAACGTCTTGCCGCGGCGCTGATCGGGCAGGGCGTTCGTGGCGTTGTCGCCGTCATCTTGGGATTAACCACGGATTCGATGCTTCGTTCGCTTGGCTTCATGGCGAACCTGTTCGCTATCGCCGCAGCTCATAACCATCGAGCGCTTCGCAACGTCGCGCTGTGGATAACCATCAGCAACAGTCAGCAAGCCGAGTCTTCGGCATTCACCACTCGATGATCCGTTCGCGTGTGTTCCACGGCGAACCTGTTCGCTATAGCCGCAGCCCATAGCCATCGGTCGCCTCGCATCGTCGCGCTGTGGATAAACATCAGCGACAGTCAGCAAGCTGAGCTTTCGACATTAACCACGCCCGAAGCGCACCGTCTTCATACGCTCACCCGAACCAACCCGAAGCGTCCCCCCTTTGAAAAAGGGGGGCAGGGGGGGATTTGCTTTTGCCTTGCTTTCAGCGACTTCATCGCCTCCCCCCAAACAACAACGGCCGCCCCACCGGGACGGCCGCCGCGTTGAAAACCGCGATCGCTCAGCGGGTGGAAATATTCTGCACCCCGCTCTCGCGCGCCGCCGACAGCGCGTGCGCGAATGCCTGATAGTCGGCATCGGCATTCGCGCCGACCTCGACCACCGTGTTCGGCGCGGCCTGCACCAAGGCCTTCAACGCCGCCGGCAATTCCGCGCGGGTCAGGGCCTGGCCATCGAGGGTGAACGCACCGCTGGCCTGCACCATCAACTCGGACCGCGGCGGCGGCGCGTCCCGTTGCGGCCCGGGCACCGGCAGCCCGAGGTGCAAATTGCCGGTCAGTACCGGCGCGGTAACCATGAAGATGATCAGCAACACCAGCAGCACATCGACCAGCGGGGTGACGTTGATCTCGGCGACAGGCGCGTCGCCGGAATAAGCGGAAGCGGAGTAGGTGGAGCCGGCCATATGCATCTCCCTCCATGGGCGGGGTGCCCGGCTTTACGTTAATCCCGTCACAGTTATCCGCGCAAGACATACCCCGTACGCCGGCGATCCGCCGCGCGGCCACGAAGTCGGCGAAAAAAAAAACGCCGCCCGTTGGGCGGCGTTCTCACGACGGTAAGCGTCGGTTCCGGACGGAATTACTTCTGGACGAAACCGATTTTTTTCATGTCTGCGTTCTTGGCGTAAGCCAGCACCTTGGCGAGCGTGCCGTATTCGGCATCCTCGTTGGTGTCGATTTCTAGCAGAGGTTGATTGGTGGGATCGCGCTGCACCGTTTCCTTCATCATCCCCGGGATCGCCGCGATGGGCGTGGGGTTGTTGTTCCAGAACACCTGACCGGTCGCATCGATCCGCAGCTGGATCGGCGGCGGCGGTTCTTGCGTCACGGGCGGCGGAACGCTGGTCGGTTGGGGCAGGTTGACGTCGATCGGGTAAGACACCGTCGGTGCCGTGACCATGAAGATGATCAGCAGCACCAGCAGCACGTCGACCAGCGGGGTCACGTTGATGTCGGAAATCGCGCCGCTATCGGAGTTGGAGCTGAAAGCCATGGGACTGTTCTCCGATTAACGTTCTTTGATCGCGACGAAGCCGACTTTGCGCATGCCTTGCCGCTGCGCAACCGTCACCACCGAATTGACGACCTTGTACTTCGTGGTGCGGTCGCCGCGGATGTTGATCGGCGGCTGCGGCGTTTTCTGCGCTTCGACCGACAAACGGCTTTCGAGCTGATCCATGGTGACCGGCTCGTCGTTCCAGTAGATCGCGCCGCTGTCCTGGATGGACAAGGTGATCGGCGTGACTTTGGGCTGGTCCTCGACCTTGGCGAGGGTGGCTTCGGGCAGTTTGATCTCGACCTTATGGGTCATCAGCGGTGCGGTGATCATGAAGATGATCAACAGCACCAGCATCACGTCCACGAGGGGCGTGACGTTGATGGTAGCCATCGGGCCGTTGTCGTTGCCTGTACTGAAGGCCATGTCCGAACTCCAACTACGCTAAAAGTGAAGGCGTGTGTTGCTTAGCGCTTGCTCGCCACTTCGCCGACGCGCGAGCCGGTGGCGAAGAAGTCGTGCAGGTCGTGGGCGAAGGTGTCGAACTTGTTGTTCGTGACGCGGTTCAGGCGGACGAAGAAGTTGTAAGCCAACACCGCCGGGATCGCGACGAACAGACCGATCGCGGTCATGATCAGCGCCTCGCCGACCGGGCCGGCAACGGCCTGAATCGAGGACTCGCCGCTGGCGCCCAGGCGCAGCAGGGCGTGGTAGATGCCCCACACGGTGCCGAGCAGACCGACGAACGGAGCGGTCGAGCCGACGGTGGCCAGCACGGTCAGACCGGCTTCCAGACGCGAGCTCTCACGGGTGACGGCCTGACGCAGGGCGCGGTCGACGAACTCCGAACGGTTCAGCGACTCGACCAGGCGCGAGCCTTCGTGACGCTGGTGGTGCGCGGCGGCCTGAGCGGCATCGAGCGCGATCTTGGAGAACGGCTCGCTGCGCGACTGCTCTTCCATGTAACGGATGGCGTCCTGCGCGTTCGGGGTTTCCCAGAACGTGCTGACGACGCGGTCCGAGGAGCCGCGCAGACGCAGATTCTTGACGAAATTGATGACGATCCAATAGACCGACAGAACCGACATCAGCGTGAGCGTGATGAACACGATCCAGCCGACGAGGTCGAAGTTTTGCAACAGATGCGAGAAGCTCATCTGCTGAAGCGCTTCAGCGTTGGAGCCTCCGGCGGCGGCGGTGGTGGTTTGCTGCAGCATGACGCTTACCTTTGAATGTCGTGGAAAGGAAAGAAGGTGTTACCAAAAGCGATGAGCGTGTAGCGGGCTTGCGGTCGCGCCGAACCCGATCAGTTCGGCGGGACGAAATCGACGGGCACTCGGACGCGGCTGGCGATCGGTTGACCGTTGCGCACTTCCGGGTTGAAGCGCCACTTGCGTGCGGCATCCATGGCCGCGCGGTCCAGGTTGCGGTTGCGACTGGATTTCTCGACCTGAACGTCCAGCACGTTGCCCTGGGCATCGATGCTGATCACCAGGACCACCGTGCCGCCCACGCCTTGACGGGCTTCAGTCGGCGGGTACTTGGGCGGGTTCAGGCGGCGCGAAGACGGATCGACGCCGGAATTGATATCGCTGGCGGCGGCCGGCGGCGACGGCGGAGCCGGCGGCGGCGCGGGCGGATCGATCGGACTGGGGTCCAGATTCTCGACCGGCGGCTGATCCGGCGGCGGCGGCGTCGGAGTCGGTCGCGGCGGCGACAGTTCCTTCGGCGGCGTCGTGATCGGCTTCGGCGGATCCGGCGGCGGCGGCGGCGGCGGCGGCGGCGGCGGCGGCGGCTTGATGATGTTGACCATCGTCACCTGCTCTTCTTCCTGCTGCTGTGCGGGCGGCGTCATCGGGGCCAGCAACAGCAGGAGCGCCGCGGCATGCACGGCGATCGCACAGGTGATACCGGCAATACGTGCCCAGTTCAAACCTTCGCGGTCGTCATCATTCCTAACTTGGAGTTCGAGGTCTTGCGTCATGCCGTCAGCTCGGGAGGTGTTTCCGGACGCCGGGGCGCCTCGGGCCATCGTTCGGTTCGTGCAACCGTTTCCAGTCGCGCGAACCTCCTAGCATATACCAAACCGCGTCACAGGTTCCAAGCGCGGTCAGGCTCTCTTTGCCGAAATTACTTGCCTTTCAGCGCGAGAATCTTCTTGGCGTCGTCGGGCTTTTTAACGCCCTTGGCGATCGCCTGCTTGGCGGCTTCCTTAGCCTCTGGAATGCGGTCCTCCGACCACAGCACGCGAGCGAGATTCAGATACGTCTCACCGTCGGGTGCGAGCGGGGCTGCTTTCTTGTACGCGTCGATCGACTTCGCCGACTGCTCGGAGAAGTAGTACGACTGCGCCAACGCGACGTAAGCCTGGTAGTCCGGCTTGAGGACGCCCTTTTCCAGGCCCTCGGTGATCACGCTGGCCGCCTGCTTCTCCTTGCCATCCAGATTGAGGTAGGTGGAGTAGAGCTGGCGGTAATCCTTGTCTTCGGTGAACTGGCCGGCGGCGCGCATCTTCTCGAGCACGGCGGCGGCCTTGTCGAGCATGTCGGCCTGCGAATAGACCGCGGCGACGTTCATCTGCGCGCGCTTGTCGTTCGGGTTCTTGGCCGCGATCTGCTCGGCGACCTTGGCCGCCTCGGCGCCCTGGTTGCCCTCCACGTAGGTGGCCATCAGCAGGTTCTGCCACTCGGACTTCGGCTCGGGCGAGGCGTCGATCGCCTGCTTGATCACGGTGGCGGCTTCCGGGTAGCGCTCCAGGCGGTACAGCACGTTGCCCTTGATGATCAGGTGCTCGGGCTTGGTGCTCTTGGATTCGGTGAGGAAGCGGTCGATGGTGGCCAGCGACTCGGCGTACTGCTCTTCCTGCAACTGCAGCTGGGCCAGCACGAACATGCGGTCGAAGTGGCTGTTGTTGTCGAGACCGTTGATCTCGATCGCCTTCTTCAGGTACTCCATCGCGGCCTTGTTGTCGTCCGCGTCGTAGGCGACCTGGAAACCGATCTGGGCGGCGAAGGAGCGCTCGTAGGCGTTGAGCGAGGTGTCGGCGATGATCGCGTCGGCCTGGGCGCGCGCGTCGGCGGCTTTCTCCTTGTCGAACGCGTCCATCATCTTCTGCAGCTTGGCGCCGCCCTTGGACGAGGCTTTGGCGTCCGGCGCGGTGCGCGTCGCGTTCGGGTACTGGTTCTCGACCTTGGCCGGCGCGCCGGCGGTCTTGTTGCTCTCGCGTGCCGCGCGGCGCTGGGCCGAACGCTCCGAGGCGGTCTGGGCGGTGGCCTGGGATACGGCACCGAACACCAGCACCGCGCCGATAGCGGCGGCGAGCAGGGTGCTGTTGCGGGTGGGTTGCTTGTTCATGGACTCACCTCTAAGAGACTCAGCGGCCGCGGACCGGGGGCCTTGCGGCGGAACGGCGCAAGGCCAAGGGGCCGCCAACCTAACAGAAACTCGGGTCGACGCGATACGGGTCTGAACCACTGTTCAGTAATTCGCTTTCATCCACACTTCGGCGTACGGCCGGCCGCGCGGGCCTGTTCGTAAACCGGAATCAGGGCGCCGGCGCGGGCATTGAGTTCCTGGATGCGCGATTGCGGGTCGGGGTGGGTGGACAGCCATTGCGGCGGCCGCGAGCTGCTGGCCGAGATCATGTTCTGCCACAGATTCACGGCCTGGCGCGGGTCGTATCCGGCTTGCGCCATGAGCCGCTGGCCGACCACGTCGGCCTCGCTTTCCTGGGTGCGCGAACCGGGCAGCAGGAACGCGGTCTGCAGCGCCGCGCCGCCCAATTGGCCGGTCGCGCTGGCCGCGCCTTCGCCGTAACGCGCGCCGAGCAGGCTGCCGACGATGCTCAGGCCGGTCTGCGCGCTCACCTGTCGGGTGATGCGCTCGTCGTGATGGCGCGAGACGACGTGGCCGATCTCGTGCGCGATCACCGCCGCGAGCTGATCCTGGTTCTTGGCGACGGTGAAAATGCCGGTATTCACGCCCACTTTTCCGCCAGGCAGGGCGAAGGCGTTGGGCGATTCGTCGACGAACACGGCCACGTCCCAGTTCGCCTGCCAGTTGGGCGGCAGCTGCTGGGTGATCGAGCTGACCACGCAGCGCACGTAGGCGTTCTTGCGCGTGTCGGTGCTGAGTTTCTGCTTGCTTTTCGCATCCGCGAACGCTTGCGCGCCCATCTGGTCGAGCTGGGCCTGCGAGACCGCGCCGACATGCTGGGTTCGCCCGGTCGGCGAAGTGGTGGTGGCGCAGGCGGTCGCGATCAGCGCGATCGACACCCCGAGCAGGATACGTTTCATGCGAGCTTTCCCCGTAGCAATCAGACCTTGTAGCGCCGCGTGGATTAACACTTCGTCAATTCCGGTTCGCGACCGCTGAACGAACGCCGCGAAACCGCTTCGGGCCTGCGACTCAGCTACTCGCGAGCACCGCCGCCACCGCGATCAAATTGTTGATCGCATGTGCCACATACGCCGCCCACAGGCTGCCGCTGCGGTAATAGACCCAGCCGAAACACAAGCTCATGAAGCCGTACACCGCCCACAGCAGCAGCATGCTCCAACCGTGGCTCACGCTCAGTCCGGGCGGCTCGTGCAGCAGCGCGAACGCGGCCGAACTGAGCATCAGGCCGAGCCAGGGCCGACCGGCAGCCCACAGGCGCCCGAACAGCACGCGGCGGAACAGCAATTCCTCGTACGCCGGCGCGAGCACCACGGCGAAGATCAGCAACGCCACCGGATAGGCGCGGATCGCGTCGCCGAGGACCATGTTGGTCGGGGTCATGTCGATGCCGCGCTGCTGCGCGAACCCGCCGATCAACGCGTTGAAGGTCAGGCAGACGATCACCGCCAAGGCGATCCAGCCCCAGGTCGAAATCCGCCACAGCGCGCGCCACGACGCGGCCCGTTCGGCGGCGTCGGACCTTCGACGAAAGTAGTAGACCAACAGCGCGCTGGCGGCGGTCGCGATCAGGCTGATGACGATCATCGCGCCCGAGTCGGCGCCGATTTGCGCGGAATTCGACCCGCCCAGGCCCTGCGCGAACCCCCACAGCGCGGTGCCGAGCAGCGACAAAGCCGCCATCAGAACGATGGATAGCAAAAGATCGACAAGGAAACCGCCAACTCCGGCAAACAACGGCAGTGGGGTGGAGGCGCTTTTTTGCGCTGGTGGCATGGTCGGCGGCGAGGGAGCCGACGACGATGCGAGGGCGACGCGCTCGCGCGCGTCGCCGGTGTCCTGACCCGCGCCGGGCTCAGACGTCGAGATTGGAGACCTTGAGCGCGTTGTCCTCGATGAACTCGCGGCGCGGTTCGACCACATCGCCCATCAGGGTGCTGAAGATCTGGTCGGCCGCCACGGCGTCCTCGATTCGCACCTGCAACAGACGGCGCGTTTCGGGATTGACCGTGGTGTCCCACAGCTGCTCGGGGTTCATTTCGCCCAGGCCCTTGAAGCGCTGGATCGCGCGGCCCTTCTTGGCTTCCTCGAGCAACCAGGCCTGCGCCTGGGCGAAGCTGTGAATGGCCTGATTGCGATTGCCGCGGATGATCTGCGCGCCCTCGCGCACCAGCCCGTGCAGCATCGAGGCGGCTTCGCGCAGCGAACGCAGTTCGCCGCCTTCGAACGCCGACAACGGCAGCACCTGGATCAGTTGCTGGCCCATGTGGGTGCGCGTGACCAGCAGCGCCGCCTGGCGCGTCTCGTTAGCCGGATGCAGCTGCAGCGCGTAGCGCGGCTTGCCCAGACCGGTCTGGTTGAGGCGCTTTTCCAGCGCGTCGAGTTCGTGCCGCTCATCGACGTTGGCGAGCAGGTGCTCGGTGTCGAGCGGGGTGAAATCGATCAGCGCCTGCAGCACGTTGGGATCGTAGCGATGCGAGTTGCGCGCGATCGTCTCGCGCGCGCCGGCGTAAGCGAGCAGCAGTTTTTCCAACGCCGCGCCTTCGATCGGCGGTTCGCCGGTCGCCGGAATCAGCGCCGCGCCTTCGACCGCGTTGTTGGCCAGGTACTGGTCCAGCGCCGCGTCGTCTTTCAGGTAAATCTCGTTCTTGCCCTGCTTGATCTTGTACAGCGGCGGCAGGCCGATGTAGATGTGACCGCGCTCGATCAACTCGGGCATCTGCCGGTAGAAGAACGTCAGCAGCAAGGTGCGGATGTGCGAGCCGTCGACGTCGGCGTCGGTCATCAGGATGATGCGGTGATAGCGCAGCTTGTCCGGGTTGTACTCGTCCTTGCCGATGCCGGTGCCCAGCGCGGTGATCAAGGTGCCGACTTCGGCGCTGCCGAGCATGCGGTCGAAACGCGCGCGTTCGACGTTGAGGATCTTGCCCTTGAGCGGCAGGATCGCTTGCGTTTTGCGGTTGCGGCCTTGCTTGGCCGAGCCGCCTGCGGAGTCGCCCTCGACGATGAACAGTTCGGACTTGGCCGGATCTTTTTCCTGGCAGTCGGCGAGCTTGCCGGGCAGGCCGGCGATGTCGAGCGCGCCCTTGCGGCGGGTCAGGTCCCGCGCCTTGCGCGCGGCCTCGCGGGCGGTCGCCGCCTCGATGATCTTGCTGGTGATCGCGCGCGCTTCGTTGGGGTGTTCCTGCAGGAACTCCTCCAAACGCGTGCCGAACGTGTTCTCAACGACCGGGCGCACCTCGGAACTGACCAGTTTTTCCTTGGTCTGCGAGGAAAAGCTCGGATCGGGCACCTTGACCGACAGCACCGCGATCATGCCTTCGCGCATGTCCTCGCCGGACAGCGCGATCTTGGACTGCTTGGCCGCGCCGGTCTTTTCGATGTAGTTGGCCAGCGTGCGCGTAAGCGCGGCGCGGAAACCGATCAGGTGAGTGCCGCCGTCTTTCTGCGGGATGTTGTTGGTGAAGCAGAACATCGTTTCCTGGTAGGAATCGGTCCACTGCAAGGCCACGTCGACGGTGATGCCGTTCATTTCGCCCGACACCGAGATCACGTTCGGGTGCAGCGGCGTCTTGACCTGGGCCAGATGCTCGACGAAGGAGCGGATGCCGCCCTCGTACTGGAACACGTCGCGGCGGCCTTCGCCGCGCTCGTCGACCAGGGTGATCTTGACGCCCGAATTGAGGAACGACAGCTCGCGCAGGCGCTTGGCCAGGATGTCGTAATGGAACTCGACGTCGGTGAAGATTTCCACCGCCGGCTTGAAGCGCAGCAGGGTGCCGCGCTTGGTCGAGGCCTCCAGCTGCTTGAGCGGGTAGATCGGCTCGCCCAGCGCGTATTCCTGCTGATGATGAAAACCGTCGCGCCAGATGTTGAGCCACAGGTGCTCGGACAGCGCGTTGACCACCGACACGCCCACGCCGTGCAGGCCGCCGGAGACCTTGTAGCTGTTGTCGTCGAACTTGCCGCCGGCATGCAGCACGGTGAGGATCACCTCGGCCGCGGACACGCCTTCTTCCTTGTGGATATCGACCGGGATGCCGCGGCCGTTGTCGTAGCAGGAAACCGAACCGTCTTCGTGCAGCGTCACCACCACATCGTCGGCGTGCCCAGCGAGGGCCTCGTCGATCGCGTTGTCGACCACCTCGAACACCATGTGATGCAGGCCGGTGCCGTCGTGGACGTCGCCGATGTACATGCCCGGGCGCTTGCGCACCGCCTCGAGGCCGCGCAGGACGGTGATCTTGCTCGAGTCGTAGGTCTGCGGGGTTTGCGCGCTTTGCGGCGGGGTCGAACCGGTGGCCGATTCAGTCGAGGGGTCGTGCTCGGTGTTGGTCATTGCGTCAACAGGCTCCGATCGACGCGGGCTCCGGCGGGGCCGCCGGGTGCGTCGAGACACAGAAGATAAGTGATTGAAGTATAGCAGGCGGGCGGGGGTACCCGAGCCCTCGAAAGGGGCCCGCTGGCGGCCTGGAACGCGCTGCAGGCGCTGCGCGGAAGGCCGGACCAGCGATTCGGTCCCTGCCCATAAATGCGGCCTTCAAGCGCCGTTTTAAACCCGCCACCCGTTCGTGTTCCACGTGGAACACGATCGCCCCCTGTAGGAGCGGCGTGAGCCGCGACCGCGCCAATGAAGCGACTTCGCAGGCTGGATTCCCCTGAACCAATGGAGCAACCGGGCTGCAAGCGGCAGAACTGCGCCACCTCATGTCTCAGTCGGCGCTAACCGTGCGGTTTTCCGAAGCGCCACTAGAGATGGGGAACGAGCGAAAAAGACCTCGGCTCGCGAAGCTCCCAAGTGCGAGGCAAGACCCGCTCTCGACCGCCACTCGTGAAACCCGTCGTGGAACTCCCCCGTTTACGGGGCCACCAACTCCCCGTGTTCCACGTGGAACCGAGTCAATTCAACCTGCATCCCAGCCAACGCAGGCGGATCATCGGTCCCGGTGATGAACACCTGCGCTTGGGACGCCAACAAGCGCTCCAACACCCGCCGCTGATGATTGCGATCCAGCTCGGAGGCCAGATCGTCCAGCGCCACCACCGGCCACTCGCCCAGCACCGCCGCATGATGCTCGGCCTGCGCCAACAGCGCCGACAACGCGGTCAACTTGGCCTGGCCGCGCGAAAGCGCCTCGCGGCCGGGCAAACCGCCGAATCCGATCCGCCAATCGGCCCGATGCGGACCGACCGAGGTGTAACCGGCCAACTGATCGCGATCGCGCGCCAGCAGCAGGGCATCGGACAGCGGAAATTCGTCGCGACGCCAGCCGGGCAGGTAATCCAGGCGCACTTCGCCCAGCGCCGGGGCCAGATCCGTCGCCAACGCGGCGAATCTGGGCTGCAACTGATCCAGATACTGCTGACGCCGCCGGGTCAGCGGCTCGCCGGCCTCGGCCAGCTCGCGATCCCAGGCATCGAGCTGGCCATCGCGGGCTCGCGCCTTGAGCAGGGCGTTACGCTGCTTCAACGCCCGGGTGTAGCGCCGCCACAGCGGAGTGAAGTCCGGTTCCACGTGGAACAAACCCCAATCCAGGTAGCGACGGCGGATTTCGGCCGCGCCGGTGATCAGGGCGTGGCTGCCGGGCTCGAAACTGACCACCGCGAGGGCGGCGCACAGTTCGCCAAGCTGGGACACCGCCGAACCGTCCAGCCGCCCGGTCCAATCCTGGCCGGAATGTCGCATGCCGGCCTTGCGCTTCTGATCGCGGCGCAGTTCCTGCCACTCGACGAAGACCTCCAGCGCCGGATCGCCCGCTCGGATCAGTCCATCTCGGACCCGGCCGCGGAAACTACGTCCGTACGCCATCAGGTGCAGGGCCTCGAGCAGGCTGGTCTTGCCCGCGCCGTTTTCGCCGGTGATCAGGTTGATCCCGGGCTGGGGCGACAGGCTGACGTCGGCGAAACGCCGGAATCCGCGCAGGTCCAGGCGGGTTACATGCATCGCGGGATCATCGCAGAAGGGCTCGGGGAAGGGCGCGGACCGCGCCTAAGACCTCGAAAACCACGTTTCGGCGGGATTTCGGGGCAGGAGCGGAGCAGGATCATCGCAGAAAAGCCGTGTCCGGGGTCGCCAGGGCGATGGTCGATGCCGATACCGGCAAATCCGGTGTGTTGGACGAGGGGAGAGGCCTCAGCTGGCTGCAGCAGCCGGACAACCTGTCTTTCAAAACGCTCAGCCGACTTGGCCGCTGTCCGCAGATGCACGAGCCATCTACTTGAGCCGCCCCGCAAGACGAAAGCTCTTATCCATCGGGTAGGTGGATGCCAGGAATGCCAGCCTCTGCGACCACACACTCGAGCAAAAGACTGCCGGCAAGCCGATCAAGCCGGCCCAAACCGAATCGCCGCCTCAACGCGTGGTGAACCCATCGCGTCCGCCGGACAGGTCGCCGGGAACCCGGAATCCAAAAACAAACACGCCCGGACAAGCCGGGCGTGTGATGTTCCACGTGGAACCGAGTCGTGAAACCCGGCCCGATGCCGTGGATCAGAGCCGCAGCGGCATCACCACATGGCGGCAGCGCTCGTTCGAGGCTTCGCGCACCAGCGCCGAGGAGTTGGCGTCGCGCAATGCGATCACCACATGCTCGTCGCGCAACGCAGTCAGGGCGTCGAGCAGGTAGTTGACGTTGAAGCCCACCGCCAGGTCGTCGACCTTGGTGTCGGCCTCGACTTCTTCCTGCGCTTCTTCCTGTTCCGGGTTGTGCGCGCTGATCTTGAGCTGACCCGGGGTCACCTCGATGCGCACGCCGCGGTACTTCTCGTTCGACAGGATCGCCGCGCGCTGCAGCGATGCACGCAGCACTTCGCGCTCGATCCGCACTTCCTTGTCGGCGCCGATCGGAATCACCGCTTCGTAATCCGGGAACCGGCCGTCGATAAGCTTGCTGGTGAAGGTCACATCGTCGCGCTTGACCCGGATGTGGCCGCGGCCCATCTCGATCTCGATCTCGCGATCGCCGCCTTCGAGCAGACGCTGCAGTTCCTGCACGCCCTTGCGCGGCACGATGATCTGACGCTTGGTCTGCGAGCCGCCTTCGTAAGCCGCTTCGCACAGCGCCAGACGGTGACCGTCGGTGGCCACGCAGCGCAGGCTGTTCTCGCGCAGGTCGAACAACAGGCCGTTGAGGTAATAGCGCACGTCCTGCTGGGCCATCGCGAACGCGGTGCGTTCGATCAGTTCCTTGAGCGCCGCTTCCGGCACGCGCACGCGTTCGGTCGCTTCGACTTCATCGATCGACGGGAAGTCGTTGGCCGGCAGGCTGGCCAGGGTGAAGCGCGAACGCCCCGCCTGGACCGTGATCTTTTCGGCGGCCTGGCTGACGGTCACCTTGCTGCCGTCGGGCAGGGCTCGAATGATCTCGAACAGCTTGCGCGCCGGGATCGTGGTTTCGCCGTCCTTCGCATCGTCGACCGCAACGCGGGAAATCATTTCGACTTCCAGGTCGGTGCCTGTCAGCGAAAGCTGTCCGTCCTTGACCTGCACGAGCAGATTGGCGAGGACCGGCAAGGTCTGCCGGCGTTCGACGACATTGACCACTTGGGCCAACGGCTTGAGAAAGACTTCGCGTTGCAGACTGAAACGCATGCGGACCCCTTGGCCGTCTGTGGGCGAAAACCCACACTAAAAGAGATGTATAAATCAAAAGCTTAGTGGCGGTGGTGTAGCGAAAATCGTTGGAGAACTGCCTTAAACCTTTGATCTATATGGTTTTTTCGATACTTCAAAAGCGGGTAGAACTGGCTTGGTAGGGCGGGTGCAACCTGTGGATAGATCGCGCGCCTCGCGGCGGCCTCGAAGTTGTCCACAGTTTGTACGAGTTTGATCCCCCAAGTTGTGCCTTTCGCCAGCGCAGCTTACGGATTACCTTGTCCCTCGTCGCGCTGGACCACCGCGGCGAACGAGCGATACCGGCTAACCGCAGCTTGGCGACGGGTCCGATCGATGGGCGACGGATGACGGGCATCCGCTTTCATCGCGAACCACGAGCTGCCGCGCTAACAACCAACCGCGCTGGGAACGAACTTCAACCGCCATCGTCCTGCGATCCCGTCTGTGGTGAGCGCAAACGCAGCGGCCGAACCACCGTTCCAACGTGCCGCAATATCGTCGTTTCGTTCACCGGCTCAACGTCGCGATTCGTAGCGAACGTACGCTTCGATGCCGGGTAGGCCAATCGACGTGTTTCTACATTCCTGCTTGTACAACCGCGGCGGCGCTCTGGCCTGAAGCCGATCACTCGCTGCGCTTACTTATTCACTTGTGTTTCGTTGTTTCCAAGTCACCGGTCTAGATCAGCCCAGCCGGCATCACTCGCTGAGCTTGCGAATCAACTTGTCCCAGTCTTCGCGCAGCTTGCCGTCGGTTTCCATCAAGGTGCGGATCTGGCGGCAGGCGTGCAACACGGTCGTGTGGTCGCGGCCGGCGAAGGCATCGCCGATCTCCGGCAACGAGTGCTCGGTCAACTCCTTGGTCAGCGCCATGGCGACCTGACGAGGACGGGCGAGCGAGCGCGTGCGCCGTTTCGACAACAAGTCCTTGATCTGAAGGCCGTAGTAGTCTGCCACGGTCTTTTGGATGTTGGGGATGCCGATCGCGTGCTGCTGCGCGCGCAGCAGGTCGCGCAGGGTTTCCTGGGCGAACTCGACGGTGATCGCGCGGCCGGTGAAGTTGGCGCGCGCGGTCAGGGTGTTGAGCGCGCCTTCCAGGTCGCGCACGTTCGAACGCATCTTCTTGGCCAGCAGGAAGGCGACTTCCTCGGGAATCGCGGCGCCGCGTTCCTTGGCCTTGGAGATCACGATCTGGGCGCGGGTCTCGAAATCCGGCGGCTCGATCGCCACCGACAGGCCCCAGGCCAGGCGCGATTTCAACCGCGGCTCCAGGCCTTCGACTTCGCGCGGGTAGCGGTCGCAGGTCAGGATGATCTGCTGCTTGCCGTCGAACAACGCATTGAAGGTGTGGAAAAACTCCTCCTGGGTGCGGTCCTTGCCGGCGAAGAATTGAATGTCGTCGATCAGCAGCGCGTCCACGCGTTGGAACTGGCGCTTGAACTGATCCATGGTCTTGTCCTGCAGCGACTTCATCATCGCGCTGAAGAACTGTTCCGAACGCAGGTACATCACTCGCATGGCCGGATTGGCCTCGCGCATGGCGTTGCCGGCGGCGAACATCAGATGGGTCTTGCCCAGGCCGGTGCCGCCGTACAGCAGCAGCGGGTTGTGCGCGCGTTCGCCGGGTTTCTGCGCGGCCTGCAACGCGGCGGCGCGGCCGAGCTGGTTGCTGCGGCCTTCGACGAAATTATCGAAGGTGTAGTGATTGTCGAGATTGCCCTGGAACGGCTCGGGCGGCGCCACCGGCCGCGGCGCGGCGACGGTGATGTCGGCCTCGCGCGCCGGCGCGGTGACAGTGCGCGGCAACGAACCCACTTCCAGGCTGACTTCCTCGCTGCCGGCGAAATACGACAGCAGTTCGCGGATCCGGCCCAGGTAGCGCTCGCGCACGTGCTCGACCACGAACGCGTTCGGCGCATAAAGCACCGTCACGGTATCGCGCTGGGTGGCTTGCAGCGGTTTCAACCAGGTGTGTACGTCTTCGACCGGAAATTCGGCTTCGAGGCGTTCGAGGCAGCGGGGCCAGGCTTCCATCTGTAGTGCGTCTTCTTGTGCGTGCGTGTAGCTGACTCGGTCGACCGGCCGGCGCGATCCCTGCGGGACGCGGCCGGAGACGGGCGAAAGCGGCCCCGCGCACGATGCTCGCATCGCGACGGAGAAGGCCGGGGGGTCGGTCAGACTACCATCGAGGCCGGGTCCGGAACAGGACTAATCCACAGGTTCATGCACAGGCTGGGGGTGCCGTAAGGCGGCGCGGGTCACGGATCGCAAAGCCCAAACTAAACAAAGGCTTGACCCGGACTCGGGCGGTTCTATAGAATCCGCGGTCCTCTACGCCGTCTACATTCGAGCCGAATCATGGCCACCAAGCGCACCTACCAGCCCAGCAACCTCAAGCGTAAGCGCGACCACGGTTTCCGTGCCCGCATGGCGACTGCCGACGGCCGCAAGATTCTCGCCCGTCGTCGTGCCAAGGGCCGCAAGCGTCTCACCGCCTAAGCGTTGCCGGCGAACGCGCCGCGTCTGATCGCACCTGTCGTGCCGATCCCGCGTCGCGTCACCGATCGCATCCGATGACTTCGACCCGCTTCCCGCGCACCGCGCGGGTACGCGCGCGCTCCGATTTCGACCGAATCTTCAAGCATGGCCGGCGCGTGGCGCTGCCCGTGCTCGCTTTGCATTTCCAGCCCGATCCGGACCTCGCGCCGCGCATGGGCCTGGCGGTGTCGCGCAAGGTCGATCCGCACGCGGTCGGCCGCAACCGCATCAAGCGCGTGCTGCGCGATGCCTTTCGCCATGTGCGCGACGAGCTTCCGCGCGGCGATTACGTCCTTGTCGCCCGACCCGGCGCCTCGCGCTGCAGCGGCGAGGAACTCCGCGCGGCCTTCCTGAGTCTGCTCAAGCGCGCCGCGCCCCGGCCGGCGCCCGCATTGCCCGCAACTGCGGCGCCCGGCACAATGCCGGCCGCTTCCCCTTCCGACCCCATGCCGGACCCCGGTCCCGGCTGAGCCTGCCTGCTGCCCATGAACCAGACCCGTGCTTTTCTGATCCTCGCCTGGCTGATGGTGGCGACCTTGCTGTGGATGGAGTGGGGCAAGGAGAAATCCGCGCCGCCGCCGACCGCCGCGCCGGCGATCGTCGCCCCGGCCAGCACCGTGCCCAGCGCCGCCAATGGCGCCGTGGCCGCGGTGCCCGGCGTGCCGAGCGCCGCCCCGGCCGTGCCCGGTTCGCCTACCGCGCCGGCCTCCGCCGCCACCGCGGACGCCAGCGACGGCATCGTCACCGTGACCACCGACGTGCTCAAGGTGAACCTGCGCGGCGGCGAGCTCAGCGAAGCCGACCTGCTCAAGTACCCGATCACCTCCGAGCCCAACAGCCCGCCGATGCGGCTGCTGGCCAGCGACTCGACCTTGTTCTTCGTCGCCCAGAGCGGCTGGGTGAGCCAGGGCAACGCCGCGCCGACGCACGAGTCGGGTTTCCGTTTCGCCGGCGCGCAGCGCAACCTCGTCCTCGCCGACGGCGCGCGCGACCTGTCGGTGCCGTTCGTGTGGACCGGCCCGAACGGGGTGACCATCACCCGCACCTACAGCTTCCGCCGCGGCGACTACGCGGTGAAGGTGCGCGACGAAGTCGTCAACGCCAGCGCCGCGCCGTGGTCGGGTTTCGTCTACCGCCAGCTCAGCCGGGTGCCGCGCGAACTGGTCCACAAGGGCCCCTTCAGCCCGGAGCAGTACAGCTTCCAGGGCGCGGCGTGGTACAGCCCGACCGATAAGTACGAGAAGCGCAAGTTCGACGATTTCGCCGACGACGGCAAACTCGACAAGCAGGTTACCGGCGGCTGGATCGCGATGCTGCAGCACCACTTCTTCGCCGCCTGGATTCCGGGCACGAAGGACCAGGGCCAGTTCTCGCTCGAGCAGCTCAGCGCCGGCGGTCTGCCGCAATACCTCATCCGCGACCTCGGTCCGGGCGTCACCGTCGCCCCCGGCGCCAAGGCCGAGACCGAAGCGCGCCTGTGGATCGGCCCGAAGCTGGTCAAGGCGATCGAAGCGCAGAACGTGCAGGGCCTGGACCGCGCGGTCGACTTCAGCAGCTACAGCATTTTCGCGACCCTGGCCAACGGCCTGTTCTGGCTGCTGGAAAAACTGCACAACCTGTTCGGCAACTGGGGCTGGGCGATCATCGGCCTGGTGGTGTTGCTGAAGCTGGCGATGTACCCGCTGTCGGCCGCGCAATACAAGTCGGCGGCGAAGATGCGCAAGTTCCAGCCGCGCGTGGCTCAGCTCAAGGAGCGCTACGGCGAGGACAAGCAGAAGTTCCAGATGGCGCTGATGGAGCTGTACAAGAAGGAGAAGATCAACCCGGTCGGCGGCTGTCTGCCGCTGCTGCCGCAGATGATCATCTTCATGACCTTGTACTGGATGCTCGCCGAGTCGGTCGAGCTGCGGCATGCGCCGTGGATGCTGTGGATCCACGACCTGACCGCGCGCGACCCGTTCTTCGTGCTGCCGCTGATGAACATCGCGATCATGTGGACCACGCAGAAGCTCACGCCGATGACCGGCATGGACCCGGCGCAGGCCAAGATGATGCAGTTCATGCCGCTGATCTTCGGCGTGATCCTGGCGTTCCTGCCGGCCGGCCTGGTGCTGTATCAGGTCGCCAACGGCGGTCTGGGCCTGTTGCAGCAGTGGTTGACGACCAAGCGTTATGCCGAGGCCTCGGCGACGCCGGGCAAGGATAAAGACAAGGACTGAGGTCGTTGTCGTTCTTGATTGGATGCGAAGCCCGCCGTTTGGCGGGCTTCGTGTTTGTGGGGATGGAACGCGTGGGTGACGAGCACCGTTCGCGAACGCGGTGTTTTCGTGAAGCAGGACACGAGCGGGTCGTACGCACGCTTGCGGCACGACGCCAGGAACTGGCTACATCGACCACGACGCCCTGCTCTTGCTCGTCATTCCCGCGAACGCGGGAATCCAGCGACTTCGTTCGCCACTCGCGTGGGCGAGGTAACAACACTTGGGCGTGGCGCAAAGTCACTGGATTCCCGCGTTCGCGGGAATGACGGTCATGTAAGTCGCATCGACCCTGGTCTGTTTGACCTGTGTCTTCACAAGCCATCATCCCCGCGAAGGCGGGGATCCAGGGCTCCACCGAAGCATGACTCTGAAGTCTCTGGATCCCGGCGTTCGCGGGAATGACGGTCATGTAAGTCGCATCGACCCTGGTCTGTTTGACCTGTGTCCTCACAAGCCGTCATCCCCGCGAAGGCGGGGATCCAGGGCTCCACCGAAGCATGACTCTGAAGTCTCTGGATCCCCGCCTTCGCGGGAATGACAGGCAAGAAACAGTCGGGCCAGGGTTTGCCTGCGCCACCCGACAAACACGCACGCTCCCATCCCCGGGATTTATCATCGCGGCCATGACCACTTCCCCCGCCCGCGACACCATCGCCGCGATCGCCACCGCCCCGGGTGCCGGCGGCGTCGGCATCGTCCGCGTGTCGGGTTCGCGCTCGCTCGAGATCGCCCAGGCCATCGCCGCGCGCCAACTGCAACCGCGCCACGCCCACTACGTGCATTTCCGCGACGCCCAGGGCGAAACCCTCGACGACGGCATCGCCTTGTACTTCGCCGCGCCGGCCAGCTACACCGGCGAGGACGTGGTCGAACTGCAGGCGCACGGCGGACCGGCGCTGCTGGAGGAATTGCTCGCGCGCGTGTGCGCGTTGGGCGCGCGCCGGGCGCGCCCCGGCGAATTCAGCGAACGCGCCTTTCTCGAAGGTCGCCTCGACCTCGCCCAGGCCGAAGCGGTCGCCGACCTGATCGCGGCCGGCGATGCGCGCGCCGCGCGCGCCGCGCGGCGCGCGCTCGACGGCGAATTCTCGCGCCGGGTCGAAGCGCTCGCCGACGATGTACTGGCGATCCGCGTCCACGTCGAAGCGGCGATCGATTTCGCCGACGAATCGCTCGACACCCTTGGCGGCGCCGCGTTGCGCACGCGCTTCGCCGCGGCTTCGACCGCGCTCGACGATCTGCTCGCCGCCGCCGAACGCGGCCGTCGCCTGCGCGATGGCTTGCACGCGGTAATCGTCGGTCCGCCCAACGCCGGCAAGAGTTCGTTGTTGAACGCGCTCGCCGGCAGCGACCGCGCCATCGTCACCGACATCGCCGGCACCACCCGCGACCTGCTGCACGAAACCGTCAAACTCGATGGCGTCGAGCTGACCCTGGTCGACACCGCGGGTTTGCGTGAAGGCGGCGATGCGATCGAACGCGAAGGCATGCGCCGCGCGCGCGGCGAACTGGTACGCGCCGACCTCGCCATCGTGGTGCTGGATGCGCGCGATCCCGACAGCGGCCTGGCCTCGGTCGCCGACGCGATCGCCGGCGTACCGGTCTGCCTGTACGTCTACAACAAGATCGATCTGATCGAATCCGACTACGGCTCGCCCACGCCGGTCGACATCGGCGGCGAAGACCGCGTGTTCGTCTCCGCGCGCAGCGGCGCCGGGCTCGATCGCCTGCACGCGCGTTTGCGCGCCTTGGCGCAGGGCGACGCGGCCGATGCCAGCGAAGGCGCGTTCACCGCGCGCGCGCGTCATGTCGATGCGCTGCTGCGCGCGCGCGAGGAACTCGACGATGCGCGCGCGCAGCTCGATCACGAGATGCTGGACCTCGCGGCCGAGGCCTTGCGTCAGGCCCACGACGCCTTGGGCGAAATCACCGGGCGCGTGCGCGCCGACGATCTGCTCGGGCATATTTTTTCGAGCTTCTGCATCGGCAAATGATGGGAACGGCCACATACTGCCGATAGCCGCGCGCGATAAGCCATTGATCGAGACTCGGCCGATGCCGGACGCTCCGGCGCGATCGACGCGAAATTCCAGGTCCGGATGCCGCGGGCGATCCGCCCGAAGGGGCGACCCGAACCAGCAGCGGACCGAAACCCGCAACCTAACCATCAATGCAAGGAATGCAATAATGGATCTGGAATTTTTCAAGAACAACGTCAGTGACGTGCTGCTGGAAGTCGAGATCAACCCGGACGTCGCCCCGGCCTTCGAGAGCGAGTACGCGGAAAGGACCGGACAGACGCCGGAATCCGGGCCGAACTATCAGCATCAACCGAATAAATGGGGCGGCGAGTACCGCATCTACTTCAACAGCGAGCACGACCTTCTGGATGAGTTCGCGGCGCTGAAGATAGAGGTCGAACAGGGCCAGCGGCCGTACCGAGGTCACCTGAAATACCGTGTCAACAATCAAGCATTCTTCTGGGCCCTGGTCGCAGCGGGCTACCGACTCGGCGACAACTGAACTCCGCGGCGCGGCTGGTGAATCATGGCGATAGAAAAGTTGAGCACGCCCCCCGACGACGCATCGCATGATCTGGTCGAACGCCTCGCCGAAGGCTTCCCGGAGCTGATGACCGAAACCCGGGGCGAAGACGGGCGCCCGCGCCGCAGCCTCGATGTCGACAAGTTGCGCCAGCTGCTTGGCGATTGCGCCGTGGAAGGACCGCAGGAGCGTTACCAACTCGACTGGCCCGGAAAGCGCGAAGCCCTGGCGCTGTCCAATGCCTCGGTCAACGCGGCATTGCGTCCGTACGAAAGCGAAAGCGTGGATTTCGCCACGACCGGAAATCTGTTTGTCGAAGGCGACAATCTCGACGCGTTGAAACTGATGCGCGAGGGTTACCTGGGCAAGATCGACATGATCTACATCGATCCGCCGTACAACACCGGCAGCGACCTTATCTACAAGGACCGCTACGCGTCGGCCGCGAGCGACTTCAAGCGCAAGAGCGGCTACACCAACGAGCTCGGCGAACGATTGGTGCATAACGCGCCGAGCAACGGGCGCTTCCATTCCGATTGGTTGTCGATGATCTATCCGCGTCTGCGCATCGCCCGGCAATTGCTGCGCGACGGCGGCCTGATATTCATCTCGATCGACGACAACGAACGGGCCAACCTGCAGAAAGTCTGCGAGGAAATATTCGGCCGCGACAATTTCCTCGGTTGCTTCGTCTGGAAACGGCGCAGCGGCGCGATGGACGCGGTGACCAACCTCAGCGAAGACCACGAATACGTTTTGATCTATTCGAAGTCGCAGGCCGTGCTCAAGGGCGTGGAGCGCACCTTCGAGAAATACACCAATCCCGATAACGACCCGCGCGGGCCGTGGATCTCCGATAACCTCAGCGCCGGCAAGCCCGGTGGCGACACCCATTACCCGATCACCGATCCGGATACGGGCAACGAGTTCTATCCACCGAAGGGACGCTACTGGCCGTACAGCCGCCACACCATGGCGCGGAAGATCGCCGAAGGAAAAGTGATCTTTCCCAAGAGCGCCGGCGGCACGCCGATGCTCAAGCGATTCGCGTCCGAAGCGATCAAGTCGACGCTGCCGGTGTCTTCGTGGATCGAGCGGCCCGGCAGCAACGCGGGCCAGAGCACGCTCGTGGCGCCGATGAACAGTTCGGCCACCAAGGCGCTGAAGGAACTGTTCGACGCGAAGCTGTTTTCTTTCCCCAAGCCGGTCGAGCTGATCAAGGCGCTGATGAGCCAGGGCATGCCGAAAGATGGCGTGGTGCTGGATTTTTTCGCCGGATCGGCGACGACCGCGCAGGCGATGTTTGAATGCAACGCCGAAGACGGCGGAAATCGCCGCGCGATCCTGGTTCAACTGCCCGAAGTCCTGGATCCCGATTCGGATGCGTTCAAGGAAGGGTTCGGCGATATCGCGCAATTGTCGAAGGAGCGGATCCGGCGCTCCGGTGCGAAGGTCCTGCAGGGCGATTGCCATCCGGACTGGAACCGCGATGTCGGCTTCCGAGTGTTGAAGGTCGACAGCTCCAACATGAAGCCGGTCCACCATCGTCCCGATCAGACGGCTCAGCAGGATCTGCTCGACAGCGTCGATAACGTGAAGCCCGATCGCGGCGCCGACGATTTGCTGTTTCAGGTGCTGGTCGACTGGGGCCTGCAACTGACCTTGCCGATTCGCCGCGCGATCATTCGGGAAAAAACCGTGTTCTTCGTCGACGGCGCCGCGTTGGCCGCCTGCTTCGATGCCGAGGGCGGCATCGACGAGGCCTTCGTCAAGGAGCTGACGACGCACAAGCCGCTGCGCGCGGTGTTCCGCGATGCCGGCTTCAAGGACAGCGCGGCCAAGATCAACGTCGAGCAGCTTTTCAAATTGCTTTCGCCGACGACCGAAGTGCGATGCATCTGAGCGGATGCGCGAAGCCATGAAGCTCAAGTTCAAGGCCCAGGACTATCAGACGCAGGCCGTGGAAGCCGTGGTCGACTGTTTTCGGGGACAGCCCGCGCCGCAGGAAACGCTTCGTCATTGCGAGTATCCGGTGGCGCAATCGAGCCGGTTTGATGGTCCGCAAGCGACGTTGCCGCTCGGCGATTACGCAGCCGACTATCGCAACGCCGAACTGGTTCTCTCGCAAAACGAACTTCTGGAAAACATTCGCCAGGTGCAGCGCCGGCAGAATCTGGACGTCTCCGATCACCTGATCCAGACCAAGGTCGCGCGGGTCAATCTCGATGTCGAGATGGAGACCGGTACCGGCAAGACCTATTGCTACATCAAGACCTTGTTCGAGCTCAACCGTCGCTACGGCTGGAGCAAGTTCATCATCGTGGTGCCCAGCATCGCGATCCGCGAGGGCGTCGCCCAATCGTTGCAGATCACCGCCGAGCATTTCCTCGAGACCTATCACAAGAAGGCGCGGTTTTTCATCTACAACTCCAAGCAGCTGCATAACCTGGAGAGCTTCTGCTCGGACGCCGGCATCAACGTGATGGTGATCAACGCGCAGGCGTTCAATGCCACCGCCAAGGATGCGCGCCGGATCTACGAAGAGCTGGACGACTTCGGCTCGCGCCGTCCTATCGACGTGATCAGCGCGGTGCGTCCGATCATGATCCTCGACGAGCCGCAAAAGATGGAAGGCGGCAAGACGCTTGATTCGCTGGGCAACTTCAAGCCACTGGCGGTTCTGCGTTATTCGGCCACGCACAAGACCGTGCATAACAAGATCCATCGCCTCGACGCGTTGGACGCGTATCAGCTCAAGTTGGTCAAGAAGATCGCGGTGCGCGGCATTTCGGTGAAGGGACTGGCGGGCGCGAACGCGTACCTGTATCTGCAGTCGATCGAGATCTCCAGCGACCGGCCGCCGGTGGCGCGGATAGAACTCGAGCACCGGCGTGCCGACGGCACGATCGGGCGCGTGGTGAGGAAACTGAGCAAGGGCGACAATCTGCTGTCGGCGAAATTTTCCAACGCGCTGGAGCAGTACCGCGGCTTCGTGGTCGACGAAATCGACGCCAATGCCGACACCGTGAGCTTTGCCAACGGCGTGGAGCTGGCGGTGGGCGAAGCGATGGGCGACGTCGACGAAACGCTGCTTCGCCGCATCCAGATCCGCGAAGCCATCAAGGCGCATTTCGACAAGGAACAGGCGCTGTTCCATCACGGCGTGAAGGTGCTGAGCCTGTTCTTCATCGACGAGGTGGCGAAGTACCGCGACTATTCCGCCGAGGACGAAAAAGGCGAATACGCGCGCGTGTTCGAGGAAGAGTATCGGCAGTATCTCGACGAGATGCTCGCGGCGGAGGAATCGGCGTATACGCGTTATCTGAAGGCCATCGCGCCGGAAGATACCCACAGCGGCTATTTCTCGATCGACAAGAAGACCAGGCGCATGGTCGATCCCGAGGTGGAAAAGCGCGGTGAGAACGCCGGCTTGTCCAGCGATGCGGACGCCTACGATCTGATCCTCAAGCGCAAGGAACGGCTGCTGTCGTTGGACGAACCGGTGCGTTTCATCTTCTCGCACTCGGCCCTGCGCGAAGGCTGGGACAATCCGAACGTGTTCGTCATCTGCGCGCTCAAGCACAGCGATCACACCATCTCGCGCCGGCAGGAAGTCGGGCGCGGGCTGCGCCTGTCGGTCGACCAGAGCGGTGAGCGCATGGACCATCCGGCCACGGTGCACGACATCAACGTGCTGACCGTGGTGGCGGGCGAAAGCTACAAGGATTTCGTCGCCGCCTTGCAAAAGGACATCAGCGGTTCCTTGTCGGCGCGGCCGAGGCAGGCGAGCGAAGATTATTT
Organism: Lysobacter sp. Soil_N_51; assembly: GCF_057655755.1. Lineage (NCBI taxonomy): Bacteria > Pseudomonadati > Pseudomonadota > Gammaproteobacteria > Lysobacterales > Lysobacteraceae > Lysobacter > Lysobacter sp. Soil_N_51. The sequence goes on from NZ_JBDGLR010000012.1 coordinate 46,419, forward strand.
CGCGGGCAAGGTGTTGCGCACGGTAGGCGGCGATCTCGAGGTTTCACCGCAACTGGCGAAGCAGATCTACCGCTACCTGGCCAAGAACGATTACACCGACGATGCCGACCGCATCACCGATGCCTATCGCCAGGCCAGGAAGCTCGGCTCGCTGGCGTCGCTGCCGGCGGAGTTGCAGCCGCATGCCGAACAGATGTTCAGACTGATCGATACCATCTTCAGCGATGGCCAACTGCCCGACATCGGCGACGATCGTCGCGCCAAGACCAATCCGCTGAATTCGAACTTCGACAAGCGCGAGTTCAAGGCGCTGTGGCAGCGCATCAATCGCAAGGCCGCCTACAGTGTCGATTTCGATTCCGATGAACTTATCGGCAAAGCCGTCGCCGCGCTCAACCACAAAGACGAAGGGCTGCGGGTCGCGCCGCTGCGTTACACGATCGAGAAAGGCGAACAGCTGAGCCGGATCGAACTGGACACGCTCAAGCGCGGCGCCGGCTTCCGGGTCATGGAGACCGAAGTCGAATACGACCGGCGCTCGGCGCATTCGCAGGTGGCTTACGACCTGATCGGACAGGTTGCCGAGGGCACCCGGCTGACCCGCCGCACGGTGGCCGCGATCCTGACGGGCTTGAACGCCGCGGTGTTCGATCAATACAGAAGCAATCCGGAGAGCTTCATCGCCGAGGCGATCCGGCTTATCAACGAACAAAAAGCCACGGTCATCGTCGAGCACCTGAGCTACGATCCGATCGAAGACAAGTTCGATCTGGATATTTTTACCTCCAGACAGAGCCGGCAGGACTTCAGCAAGGCCGGCGACAAGCTGGACAAGCACATTTACGACTACGCGCTGACGGATTCGAGGGTGGAGCGCGAGTTCGTGAAGGAACTGGACACCGCCACCGACGTGGTGGTTTACGCCAAGCTGCCGCGCGGATTTTCGATTCCCACGCCGGTCGGCGACTACACCCCCGACTGGGCGATCGCGTTCAAGGAAGGCAGCGTCAAGCACATCTACTTCGTCGCCGAGACCAAGGGTTCGATGTCGTCGATGCAACTGCGCGCGGTCGAGAAAACGAAAACCCAGTGCGCGCGGAAATTTTTCGAGCAGATGAATCGGCGTCACGCCGGCGAGGAAGTCAGGTACGACGTCGTGGACGGCTTCGGACAATTGATGGAGATCGTGAAGTCATAGCGCCGTGGGCGCGGCCAAGCCGCGACCCCGGCGCGATCGCGCGCGCCGCGATCACGCCGCGCGCGGGTAGTCGGTATAGCCCTGCGCGCCGCCGCCGAAATAGCGGGTGCGATCGCCTTCGTTCAACGGAAGATCGTGCTCGAGCCGGTACGGCAGATCCGGATTGGCGATGAACGGCCGACCGAAACCGATCAGGTCGGCCCAGCCCTTGCTCAATGCTTCTTCGGCGCGTTGCCGGGTGTAGCGGCCGGAATAGATCAGGCTGCCGCCGAACACGATGCGCAGCGCTTCGCGAAACGCGTCGGGCATGCCGGGCGCGTCGTCCCAGTCGGCTTCGGCGATGTGGATATAGGCCGCGCCGATATCGTCGAGTATCTTCGCCGCGGCCAGGTATGTCGCTTGCGGGGTGTCGTCGACCGCGCCTTGCAAGGTGGTCAACGGCGCCAGGCGCACGCCGAGGCGGCCGGGGCCGACCACGTCGAACACCGCTTGCGCGACTTCGCGCAGGAAGCGCAGGCGATTGGGCAGCGAGCCGCCGTATTCGTCGCTGCGCGCGTTGGCCTGCGAGTCGATGAACTGATTGATCAGATAGCCGTTGGCGCCGTGCAGTTCGACGCCGTCGAAACCGGCGTCGAGCGCGTTGCGCGCGGCCTGGGCGAAGTCGGCGACGATGCCGGCGATTTCCTCGACGTTAAGCGCGCGCGGCGCGGAGTGCTGGAGCATTTCGCCGACACCGGCTTCCGGTCCGCGGCCTTCGACATCGACGAACACTTTCACGCCGATCGCGGTCAACGGCGACGACGACACCGGCGCGGCGCCGCCGTCCTGCAGGGCGACGTGCGAGACGCGGCCGACATGCCACAACTGGGCGAACATGCGGCCGCCCTGCGCATGCACCGCGTCGGTGACTTTGCGCCAGCCGGCGATCTGCTCGGCGCTGTAGATGCCGGGCGTCCACGCATAACCTTGGCCCTGGCGGCTGATCTGGGTGCCTTCGCTGACGATCAGGCCAGCGCCGGCGCGCTGCGCGTAGTACTGCGCCATCAGCTGGGTGGCGACATCGCCGCGGCCGGCGCGCGAGCGGGTCATCGGCGGCATGACGATGCGGTTGCGGGTGTCGAAGTCGCCCAGGCGGTGGGAGGTGAACAGCATGGCGGGTCTCGGGGATTCGGGGTGGGATAAGTGTGGGGATGCGGGTGCGGATGAAAAACGGGGTGTGGAGCAAACGATCTTTTCCGTGGGGGCAAGAATCGTTAGGTGAGGTGTCGTTTGCGGTAGGTCGATGACGATGCCGGTGAGGGTTCGCGGTCGCGGCTCACGCCGCTCCTACAGGTAGCCCATGTAGGAGCGGCGTGAGCCGCGACCGCGGGGTTTCAGATCGCCGCGCCTGTAATCGAAGGCATTACGCCGCGATCAATCCCATGCGGGCGCAAGGCTGTCGGGATCGGTCAGGCGCTCGCCGCGGTCGAGCGTGGCGATGCGCGCCATGTCGTCGTCGCTCAGGCGCAGCGAGGTGGCCAGCAAGTTGCTCGCCAGGTTCTCGCGCTTGGTCGAGGACGGGATCACCGAGTAACCCAGCTGCATCGCCCAGGCCAAGGCGACCTGCGCCGGCGTCGCGTCGTGCTTGCGCGCGATCTCGACGATGACCGGATCGCCGAGCACCTTGCCGTAGGCCAGGGTCATGTACGAAGTCAGCGCGATGCCCTGGCTGTTCGCGAATTCGGCCAGCGTGCGGTTTTGCAGGTACGGATGCAGTTCGACTTGATTGGTGGCGATCGCATCAGCGCCGACGACATCGATCGCGCGTTGCATCAGGTCGATATTGAAGTTCGACACGCCGATCGCGCGGGTCAGTCCCTGGGTTCTGGCATCGGCCAGCGCGGTCATGAACTCGGGCACTGACACCGCGTCGCCCGGCGACGGCCAGTGGATCAAGGTCAGGTCGACCCGGTCGGTGCGCAGCTTGCCAAGGCTCTCGCGCAGGCTGGGAATCAATTTGTCCCTGGACAGATTGTCGACCCAGATCTTGGTGGTGATGAACAGTTCGTCGCGGGCCACGCCGCTGTCGGCGATGGCCTGGCCAACCTGCGCTTCGTTGCCGTAGATCTGCGCGGTGTCGATCACGCGATAGCCCAGTTCCAGGCCGGTGCGCACCGAGTCGATGACGACCTGGTCCTTGAGACGAAACGTGCCGAGGCCGAAGGCGGGAAGGTTCATGGGGAAATCCTCAAGTGATGAAGAAAGAATCAGTGCGCGACGACGACGGCGCCGCTGGCGCGATCGGGCAGGCCGTCGCGACGATCGAGCCAGCCGCTCAACGCGGTCAGGCCGAACGCGCCGAGCACCACCAGCGCGCCGACCCACGGCGTGTGGCCCAGACCGAGGTGGGCGACGACGAGGCCACCGGCCCAGGAGCCGCCGGCGACACCGAGATTGAACGCGGCGATGTTGAAACCGGCGGCGACATCGACCGCCTGCGGCGAGTAATGCTCGGCCTGTTTGACCACGTACACCTGCAGGCCCGGCACGTTGCCGAACGCGACCGCGCCCCAGGCCAGTGCAGTCAGTACCACCAACCATTGGTTGTGCGCGGTGAAGCTCAGCACGAACAACACCGCGGCGAGTAGCAGGAAGATCGTCTTCAGCGCTTTGATCGGGCCGTGACGATCGGCGAGCTTGCCGCCCCACACATTGCCGAACGCGACCGACACGCCGTAGGCGAGCAGCACCAGACTGACCATGTTCGGGCTGAAACCGGCGATGTCCTGCAGGATCGGTGCGAGGTAGGTGAAGGCGATCAGTGAACCGCCGTAACCGACCGCGGTCATCGCATAGACCAGCAGCAAGCGCGGCTGCAACAACACCGAGGCTTGCTTGAGCAAGGGCGCCGGCGCGGCGTGGGCGATCTTCTTGGGCACGAACAAGGCGCTGCCGAGCATCGCGATCAGGCCGAACGCGGCGACCACCAGGAACGTGGTGCGCCAGCCGAAGTGCTGACCGATGAAGGTGCCCATCGGGATGCCGGTGACGAACGCCACGGTCATGCCGCTGAACATGGTCGCGATGGCGCTGGCGGCCTTGTCCTTCGGCACCAGGCTGGTGGCGATGATCGAGCCGACCGAGAAGAACACGCCGTGGGCGAGGCCGGTGAGGATGCGCGCGACGATCAGGGTGGCGTACCCCGGCGCGAGCCAGGCGACCAGGTTGCCGACGGTGAACAGCGCCATCAGCCCGACCAGCAGGGTCTTGCGCGGCACCCGCCCGGTCAGCGCGGTCAGCAGCGGCGCGCCGATGGCGACGCCGAGCGCATACAGGCTGACCAGCAGGCCGGCCGAGGGCAGGTCGACGCCGAGGTCGGCGGCGATGGTGGGGATCAGGCCGACGATGACGAACTCGGTGGTGCCGATGGCGAAGGCGCCGAGGGTCAGGGCGAGGAGGGCGAGGGGCATGGGGGCATCCGGTGGATGGGATGCGCAGTGTCGGTGGATAGTTCTTGCTGAAAAATGGGATTTTGGGTGAATTACTTTTGATCTGAAATCAATAGTTGTCGGGATTGGTCAGGCTTTTCCTGGCTAACGGGCATCGCTGGCTTGTAGGCGTGGCGAGCGGCTTGGGGATAACTTCGGCTTCGTCGTCGACCAGCCGGAAATCCATATTTGGATTGCTGTTCAATCTGAAATTGTCGCTGTCGCTTGCTTTTGCCTCGCCCTGGCTTGCGCCCGATGTCGAGTTCCACCACCCGCGCTGCTTCAGGCTCAAGCAAAAACTGCATGGCCTGCCTGTAGGAGCGGCGCCAGCCGCGACCGCGAAAACTCAGTCGCTGTGTAAGTTGCGAAGTTGACGCTATGGCGCGGTCGCGGCTCACGCCGCTCCTACAGGGAGCAACCGATGCAATGGAAGTTGTTGGTCGCCCAAGGGCAGGAGCGAGGCAAGCCGCAGCCGTCAATCGACAAAGGCTGGGTGATGATTCGGGTTGCGTCAGATTCGAGCGCATGCGTTCGGCAAATCGAACCGGTTGGCCGCATCGAGCGCCACCGATATCCCGGATATCCACAGCCGGCAGATCGCCACCACCGAGCGAATCGTCATGACCGCGCCTTATCCACAGCGCGGCTCATGATCCACGCACAGATCATCGCCGCAGCACTCCAACGGTCACCGCTTACGCGATCAGCACCGCGGCACCGCGAAAATCATCACTTGCGCGATCTAGGCCGCAACACTGCGACGATCACCGCCGCCACGATCAGCGGCGCGGCGCTGCGAAGCTCGCCGCCCCAACGATTACCGCCCCAACACCCCGAAAATCACCACCGCCGCGATCAACGCCGCCATCACCGCGAAGAAAATCTTGACCCAGCTGTACGGCCGCTCGCCCGCGATCTGCCCGGTGTAGCCGTTGGCCAACACCTGGAAACTGCGCGAGCCGTAGGTGTAGCTGACCAGCCACACCGGGACCAGGATGTGCTTGAAGGTGCGCCCGCGGAAGGTCGCGTCGACTTGCAGGTTGCGCTGGGTGTCGCCGGGCACCTGCGCCGAACACAAGGCGCGGGTCTGTTCCTGCATCAGGGTTTCGTTCGATTGCGCGGCGCGGCGCAGGTCGACCTGGTAACGCTCGACCAGCCAGCCGCGCACGAACTCGGGCGAGTAGGGCTTGAGGTCGGTGGTGGTCGGAAACGAGCCGATCTGCTGCAGCAGGTCCTGATGCACGCCGACCGTGCCCGGCACCAGTTCGTCGTCGAAGAAATGCCGCAGCGAGCCCGAGGCGTCTTCCCAGCGCGTGCGCTGCACTTGGCGGGTCTTGCGCTGGCCGTTCTCGGTGTAGCTCTGAGTCTCGTAGTAGTGATAACCCGCTTCGGCCGTCCAGTTCGCCGAGACGTGCGCGTCGAAGGTCCAGTACGGCAGGTAGATGCCCTTGAGCGTGTCGGTCAGCGCCGCGGTCTTGAGCCGGTTCGGCGCGAACCAGCGGGTGCCGTACCAGGCGCGGATCGATTCGCGCACCTGGCCGTCGCTGATCTTGAACGGCAGCACGCTCTGCGGGGTGATCGCGTCGCCGAGCGATTCGTGTTCGATGATCGACGGCGAGCCGCAGAATTCGCAGCGGTCGGCGACCTTGCCGTCGACGAACACCGAGATCGCGTGGCAACTCTGGCACTGCACTTCGCGCCGCTGCGCGCCGTAGCCGCGTTGATCCTGCGGGGTGTCGGCCATGCTGCGCAGCAGGTCGAGCACGCCGCCGTTTTGCGAGCCTTGCAGGCGGGTGTCGCCGGCCTGCACGCTCCAGCTGCTCGCGGTGCGCGGCCCGTTACCCGGTGTTTTCGCTAGTTGCTCGACCGCCGCGTGGATCGCGGCGAGGTCGGGGTCCTGCGACCCCGAAGCGCCGCCGGCCGTCGCCGACCCGGGCAGCGGCGGCGGACCGCCGGCCGGTTCTTGCATGCGCTTGAGCGCTTCGAGCAGGTCGTGCTCGACCATCGCCGGGCTGCCGTCGCCGGGCGCGGACGCGGCTTGTTCCAGCGGCACCACGGTGCCGCAGTAGGGGCAGGCGAGCGACTGTTTCGCCGCATTCCATTGCAGATCCCCGCCGCATTCCGGGCAGGGATGTTTTCCGACGGTCGCGTTGTTCATCAGCCGCGCAGGAATTCTTCGAGCGCGGCCTTGGCGATGCGGGTGGCGTTGCCGATCTTGCGCGCCTTGAGGTCGCCCGAGGCGATCGCGGCCTCGACGTCCTCGACCGACACGCCCAGGGTGGCGGCGGCCTGTTCGGGCGTGAGCACCTCCAGCGCGCCGGCGGCGCCCGGCAACGGCGGCGGCGTGGCGCCGGTCGCGGCCTGCGGGGCCTGGTTCTGCATGCTGCGCATCATTTCCTGGGCCATGCCGAAGCCGATCGCCATCTGCGCCGCGCCGCCGGCCGCGCCGCCGTCGCTGCCGTTGGCCATCGAGGTGCCCATCTGGAACTTGACGTAGTCGTTGAGGTTGCCGACCGCGCCCATGCTCGAGCGCGCGTCGATCGCCTTCTCGACTTCCGGCGGCACCGATACGTTTTCCAGCACGAAGCCGGTGATCTCGATGCCGTACTTGCCGGTCATCGCCGGGTTGATGATCGGCAGCAACGCGTCACCGAGTTCGCCGTAGCGCGAGGCCACATCCAGCGCCGGCACCTTGGCGGTGGCGAGCGCATCGGTGAACACGCTGACGATGCGCGAACGCATGGTGTCGGCGAATTCGTCGAGGCGGAAATTCTGGTCGGTGCCGGCCACTTCCTTGAGGAACCTGGCCGCGTCGACGATGCGGAAATCGTAGGTGCCGAACGCGCGCAGGCGGACGATGCCGAAGTCGGCGTCGCGCATCATCACCGGGTTGGAGGTGCCCCACTTGTTGCCGGTGAACAGGCGCGTGTTGAGGAAATAAACGTCGCACTTGAACGGCGAATTGAAGCCGTACTTCCAGCCGAGAATCGTCGACAGGATCGGGATGTTCTCGGTCTTGAGGGTGTGCTTGCCGGGGTTGAACAGGTCGGCGTACTGGCCGGCGGCGACGAACTGGACCTGCTGCGACTCGCGCACGATCAGCTGGGCGCCGTTCTTGATTTCCTTGTCGTCGTCCGGGTAGCGGAACGAGAGGGTGTCGCGCGAGTCATCGGTCCACTCGATGATTTCCAGCAACTCGCCCTTGATGAAACCCAGAATGCTCATGTCCCGCTCCCTGCCTGTGGTGCGGGGATTCTAGAACACGACGGGTGGCGGCAAGCACGCGGGTATCGCCGCCGGCGCGGGTCGGGGCTGGTAGGCGGCGCGAAGGTGAGTGGACGCACGCCTTTGGCGCGCGCCGCGACCCCGGCCGACCCCCGCCCGACCCCCGCCCGACCGCGGCTGGCGCAGACCGGCCCGCAGCCATGTTTCACCGCTGCGACATCGCCCGCGCCGCCTGTCGCCGACCCGGCGAAAACTGTGGACGCGATCGCGACTGCCCGCGCAAACCGACACACCCGGTATCGGTAGCGGCCGCGATGGGTGGCACACTCGGTGTCTGACGCCTATCCCGCAGCCCATCACTACCTGAACGCTTGACAAACGCGGCCCGCTAGCGCGTCCTATCGGACGTGCGCCCGGCCCCGTATCGGACGGGTCTCGCGTATTTCAGGGGAGTTTTAAACCAATGATCGTCGCTATTCATAATCGGCGTAGCAGCCGGCTGTCCGTTGTAAAGCAGGTGTCCGCGGTGCTCGCGCTCGGATTCGTGCTCGCCGCCTGCGGCAAGAAAGAACAGGCCGCCGCGCCCACGGATGCGGCGCCCGCACCGGCCACCGGCGCCCCGGCACCGACCGCGCAAACCGCGGTTTCGGCCAAGGTCTCGTCGCTGACGGTCGATCAGCTGCGCGAAGCGGCGCGCAAGGCGTATGTGGAAAACCGTCTGTACGCGCCGGCCGAGGACAACGCCGTCGAGTACTACCTGGCCCTGCGCGAAAAAGCCCCGGCCGACGCCGTGGCCTCCAGCGCGCTGACCGACCTGTTGCCGATGACGGTCATCGCGACCGAGCAGAGCGTGGGCCGCGAGGACTTCGTCGAAGCCCAGCGCCTGGCCGCGCTGATCGAACGCGCCGACGCCCAGCACCCGGCGCTGGCGCGGTTGAAGGCCTCGATCGGCGCCCAGCAGGATGCGGTGGCCAAGCGCGCCGAGCAGGAGAAGCTCACCGCCGAGGAACAGGCCAAGAAGCAGGTCGAGCTGGAGAAGCAGCGTCTGGCCCAGCAGCAGGCGCAGCAGCAACAGGCCGCGCAGCAGTTGGCGACCCAGCAGGCGGCCGAGCGTCAGGCCGCGACCCAGCGCGCAGCCGAACAGCGCGCGGCCGAGCAACGCGCCGCCGAACAGCGGGCCAGCGAGCAGCGCGCACCGGAACGGCCCGCCCCGGCGCCCGCGCCGGCCGCCGCCGCGACCGCGCCGAGCGATCTGCGCGCAGTGTCGACGCCGGCGCCGCGCTATCCGCCGGAAGCCCTGCGCGCCGGCACCTCGGGCGAGGTCCAGGTGGAGTTCACCGTCGGCACCGACGGTTCGGTCACCGCGGCCCGCGTGGTGCGTTCGAATCCGGCCCGCGTGTTCGATCGCGAAGCGGTCAACGCGGTGCGCAAGTGGCGCTTCCAGCCGGTCCCGGCGCCGGTCACCACGCGTCGCACGATCGGGTTCAATCCGGGCGGTTGATCGACTGGGTTGGTGATCGACGGAAACGAAGAAGCCCGGCGCGAGCCGGGCTTTTTCGTGCGCGCCTGGACTGCCTGGCGCGCGGGGCGGCGACCTCGCTGAAGCGGTCGCGCGAGTGGGACGAGAGCGACTGGCGCGAGAGCGACTGGCGCGAGGAAACCGGCAGGCCGATGCCGGCGGAAGCGAAGTATCAGAACGTGTACTTCATCGCCGAATCGTTTTCGCGATTGCTGCAGCGGGCGTTTGTGTTCGTCGACGAATGAGCGAGGCGTGGTCGCATTGGGAGGCCGGCACCGAACGGCTCCAGGCCGATGCGTGCGCCGTAGTGGTATTCGTGCGCTGGGGTCGAGCGGCGACTCGATCGCCGAGTCGCCGGGACTTGTCGAGATCAGTCTGCAATCGCCGGCACTGCCATGGATACCGACGTAACGGCGTGAATGACGGCGGCGCCGTTAAAGCGAATCCCCCGCGCAGCGAATGATGCTTCGGCCTCCAAGGTTCGCAAGCGCGTGCCCCCTTTTCTAAAGTGGGCACCGGTTTACGCGCACCGATGAAAGCATCGGTGCCGTGCCGCGCCGTACTTTCCCCCTTTGCAAAAGGGGGCAGGGGGGGATTCGCTTTTGCTTCTGCCTTCGCCTTTCCAGCACCAGCTCCAACCAAATCCCCCCAAACCCATCACCCCGCAATCGCCAGCTTCTCGTTGTGATAGCGCCGCACCGCCGCGAACCACAGCAACCCCGCCAGCGCGAACGCGGTCGCCAGATACACCGCCCAGATCTGCCCCGAGATCGCTTCGCCGCGAATCACCTTCAGCAGCAACTGGTTCTGCGACAGGAACGGCACGGTGAACTGCCACAGCTGAGTCTTGAGCGGGTTGACCATCAGCACGAAAGTCGGGATCAGCGGCATCAGCATCAGCCAGGTGATGTGGCTCTGCGCTTCCTTCAGGCTCTTGGCCGCGGCCGACAGATAGGTCAGCAGCGCGGTGCCGATGAACGACATCGGCATCAGGATCAGCAGCATCTTGCCGATCGCCGCGAAGCTGACGTTGAGCATCTGGCCGATGCCGCTGCTCATCTGCGCGCTGAGCTTGAACGCGAACAAGGTCAGCAGCAGCGAGATCAGGCCGAGGATGCAGGCCGCGGCGATCTTGCCGCTGACGATCGCGCCGCGCGGCGCCGGCGTGGCCAGCAACGGTTCGAGCGACTGGCGTTCGCGCTCGCCGGCGGTGGCGTCGATGATCAGGTACGCGCCGCCGATGAACGAGGTCATGATCAGCAGGTACGGCAGCAACGCCGACAGCACCAGGCCGCGCTTGGCTTCGGGCGTGGCCACGTCGCGGTCGCCGACGTTGACCGGCTGGGCGACGTTGGCGGCGATGCCGCGCGCGTACAGGCGCAATACGCCGACCTGGCGGCTGTAGCCCTCCAGCGCCGCGCGCACGCGCCGGCTGGGGATCTCGGCATCGCGGCGGGTGCTGTCCTGGACGATTTCGACCAAGGCCGGCTGCCCTTCCTTCCAGTGCTTGCCGTAGTCGGCGGCGATGATCAGGCCGACGTCGAAGTCCTGCTGCTGGATCGCCGCGTCCAGATCGGCCGGCGCGGGGATCGCGACGATGTTCTGGGTGGCGAGGAACTTGATCAGGTTCGGCGCGTGTTCGGCGCCGCGCACCGGCACCCGCAGTTCGGTGTCGAGCTGGGTGCGCGCGCGGTTCTCGGCCAGCGCGCCCATGCCGAGCATCAGTAACGGGTACAACAGCGGACCGAGCAGCAGGGCGATGGCCAAGGTGCGGCGGTCGCGCGAGATGTCGCGCAGTTCCTTGCGGATCACCGCCCACATGGCGGAAAACGAACCGGTCTTCATGCGTGCAGGCCCTCGTCGCTGCCGATCGCCTTGACGAAGGCGTCTTCCAGGTTGTCTTCGCCGGTCTGCGCGCGCAGTTCGTCGGCGGTGCCGGCGGCCACGACCTGGCCCTTGGCGATGATCACGATGCGGTCGCACAGCGCGGCGACCTCTTGCATGATGTGGCTGGAAAAGATCACGCAGCGTCCTTCTTCGCGCAGCCCGCGCAGGAACCCGCGCATCGCGCGCGTGGTCATCACGTCCAGGCCGTTGGTGGGTTCGTCGAGGATCACGTTGCGCGGGTCGTGGACCAGCGCGCGCGCGATCGCGGTCTTGGTGCGCTGGCCTTGCGAGAAGCCTTCGGTCTGGCGGTCGAGGATGTCGCCCATGTCCAGCGCCTGCGCCAGGGTGCGGGTGCGTTGCTCGATCTGGGCGCGGCTCATGCCGTGCAGTTCGCCGAAGTAGGCGATGTTCTCGCGCGCGGTCAGACGCTTGTACACGCCGCGCGCGTCGGGCAGCACACCGAGCGCGCGTCGCACCGCGGCCGGGTCCTTGCGCGCGTCGACGCCGTCCACGCGCACTTCGCCGCGGTCGGGCTGCATCAGCGTGTAGAGCATGCGCAAGGTGGTGGTCTTGCCGGCGCCGTTAGGCCCGAGCAGGCCGGTGATCTGGCCGTCGTGCGCTTCGAAATCGACGCCTTGCACGGCATTGACGGTGCCGGTCTTGGTCTTGAAGGCTTTGTGCAGGTCGTGGGCGGTGATCATGGTTTTTCCACGTGATTCGGGATTGGGGATTCGGGATTGGCAACAGCACGGCGGGATCGCGACGTCCGGGCGTTCGAATCCCGAATCACCAATCCCCAATCCCGGCTGTCAGGGCTCCCACCCATTGAACGAAACGAACGGCGGCACGTAGCCCAGCGAATCCAGGCAGCGCGCTTCGAGTTTCTTGGCGTCGGCGGTTTCGATGAACTGGCCCAGCAGCTTGGGCGTGCAGCCGATCCGCAGCGCGCCGTGGCCCTGGCCGCGCAGCACCAGGTGGCGGCCGTTGGGCAGGTGCTTGAGCACTTGCTCGCCGTAGCGCGGCGGGGTGACCGGATCGAGTTCGCCCGACAGCAGCAGCACCGGGAGGTCGGACTTGAACGGCGCGTGGAACTGCTTGGGCCGCTGGCCGGTCGGCCAGACCTTGCACTGCGCCGCCAGCACGGTCTGCATGGCGTCGCCGATCACGGTGCCGGCGTCGGCGGGGTTGGGCTTGAACAGGTCGGCGTCCTCGGCGCAGATCACCGACAGCTGCATGCCGTAGTTGAGGTCTTCGTCGAGCTGGCTGCCGATCATGGTCGACAGCGACATCAGCGGGCCATAGCGGCCCTGGTCGGCTTCGTTGAGCATCAGCGGCAACAGCGAGGCCGCTTGCGGCGCGTACGAGAACATCCGGGTCAGCGTCGCCACGTGGCCGGCGGTGACCCGCTCGTGCTTCTGCTCGCCGGTGTTCGGATCGCGGTAATCGACTTCGACCGGTTCGGCCTGCAGCCGCGCCATTAGCTTGCGCAACTGCTCGCGCGGCTCGCTGCCGAAGCGCGTGCGGCAGGCCGGGGTCTGCTGGCACAGCTTGAATTGCTGGGCCAGGGCGCTGTCGAGGTTTTGCGCATGCTCGCTGCCGAGCACCAGTTCGTTGGGCACCACGCCGTCCAGCACGACCGCGCGGGTGTGCTGCGGGTAGCGGCCGGCGTACTGCTGGGCCACGCGGGTGCCGTAGGACACGCCGACCAGATCGATCTTGTCGGCGCCGATCGCGGCGCGTACCGCGTCGAGGTCGGCGATCGCGTCGGTGGTGGTGAAGTGGCGCGCGTCGACGGTGAGTTCCTTCGCGCAGCGCTCGACCGCGCGCAGCATCGCGTCGTTCGCGGCCTGCGGATCGGACGACGCGGACTGGGCCGCGCCCGATGCGTCATCGGACACCCCGGCCGCGCCGCGGCACAGCAGCGGCGCCGAGCGGCCGGTGCCGCGCTGGTCGATCAGCACGATATGCCGGTGCTTGCGCACTTCGCGGAACGCGCCGTCGACCAGCGGCCACGACGAGGTCGCGGCCTGGCCGGGACCGCCGGCGAGGAAGAACACCGGATCGGGCGCGACCCCGGCTTCGTCGGTGGCCGGCAGCCAGGCCAGGTTGAGCTTGATTTTTTTGCCGTTGGGTTCGGCCGCGTTTTGCGGCACTTCGAACTGCGCGCACTGCGCGGCGATGGTGCCGGCCGCCTGCGGCGACGACAACGTGCACGGGTCGAACACGATCCGGCCGTAACGGCGCTTGATCGCGGCGGTGCTTTCGCCCTTGTTCGCCGCACCCGCGGCGGTGGGCGGGGTGTCGCGGCCGCAGCCGCCGAGAATCAGCGCCGCGAGCGTCGCGGCCAATCCCACGGCCGCGCAGCGCGGCCGGTGTCCAGTTCCGAATCGATGCATGGTCGGTGTCTCATCGCCAAGGCGGGTGCGCCTTCAAGAATGACAGACGGGGGCTGCGCGGAGGATGTGACCACTCGAAGGGGAAGAAGTTAAAGCCCGACGTCGCCAGCCGAAGCCCGGCCAACCGTGGCCGCTTCCGCGAGCCGCTGTCCGCGGTAGTCGTCCACGAGCGAAAGCGCGGCGCAGCATATGCGGCGTTCGCGACCACGACGGCGTTGCGCCGCCGCGGGATACGGCGCGGTCGCGGCTTGCGCCGCTCCTACAGGGGGATACGGGCCCGCGGGCCGCGGGCTATTTCGACGAAACGTACTTCTCGCGCCGGATCTGCGGCACCGGCAGCCCGTATTCCTTGAGCGCCTCGAAGCACGAGTCGACCATGTTCGGGTTGCCGCACAGGTAGGCGATGTCGCCGTCCGGGTTCGGGCTGAATTCGGCCAGGAACTGCTGCACATAGCCCTGGCGCACGTCCGGGTGCGGATCGGCCGGCAGCTCGCGCGAGAAGCACGGGACGAAACGGAAGTTGGGTTCGCGCTCGGCGAAGGCGCGGAACTCGTCGCCGTACAGCAGCTCGTCCGGGGTGCGCGCGCCGAACAGCAGCACCACCTCGATGCCGCGTTCGCGGATCAGGGTTTCCAGCTGCGGCAGCATCGCCCGGTACGGGGTCACGCCGGTGCCGGTGCCGATCAGCAGATAGCGGCGATTGGCGTCGGCCGGCATCAGGCAGAAGCGCCCGAACGGGCCGCTGGCCAGGATCGGGTCGCCTTCGTTCAAGCCTTCGAACAACGCGGTCGCCGCGCCGCCGGGCACGTAGCTGACTGCGATCTCGACCGTCTCGCCGGCGCCGAGCGCGTGGTCGTGGATGGTCGCCAGCGAGTAGCTGCGCTTGGTCGCGGTGCCGTCGGCGTACTGGAAATGGACCTGGATGAACTGGCCGGGGATGTAGTCCAGCGGCTCGCCGTCGTCGCGCAGGAACACGTAGTGGCCGACCGTGGGGGCCAGCATCCGGCGCGAAACGAGCTTGAGCGGGAATTGCTTCATGTGCGGGGCGGCTTCATGTGGAGTGCGTTTTCGTAGGCGGTCGGGCCGAAGGAGCGATCGGGCCGGCGGCTGTGCGACCGGCTGGGCTGTCGCGGTCGAACCGCCCGATCTCAACCAAATGGGTCTAAACCAAGCGGACTACAACCAGGCCGATCCCGACCCAACAGGTTGCGCAAGACCCGACGGTGCAAAGCCCGGGGCGTATGCGTCGACCGCGTCGGCCGGGCGCGACCCGTGCCGGGCATCGCAACGCGGGATTTCGCAACAGTCTGTGGCCGGAGTGCCGCCACGGGGCCGCCTATACTAAGCCATTCGCCGCGAGGCCCGCGGCCAGCGATCGAGACCACCCCGCAATGACCCAGCCAACGGCCCTCGCCACGGGCCCCAGTTCGGCCACGGCCGGCTTGCCCGCCGCCCCCTCCGCCAACGTGCCCGCCAGCGTGCCCGCCCTGCGCGTACGCGACCTGCGCAAGACCTACGACAACAAGGTGCAGGCGCTCAAGGGCGTCTCGCTGGACGTGGCCGAAGGCGATTTCTTCGCCTTGCTCGGCCCCAACGGCGCCGGCAAGTCGACCATGATCGGCATCGTCAGCTCGCTGGTGAACTTGAGCGAAGGCGCGGTGGAGATCTTCGGCACCGACCTGATCCGTCATCGCGACCAGGCCATGCGCCTGATCGGGCTGGTGCCGCAGGAACTCAACTTCAACATGTTCGAGAAGCCGCTCGACATCCTGGTCAACTACGCCGGCTTCTACGGCGTGCCGCGCGCGGTCGCGCTGGTCCGCGCCGAGGAAGAACTCAAGCGCGCGCAGCTGTGGGAAAAGGCCCAGATGATGAGCCGCACCCTGTCGGGCGGCATGAAGCGGCGCTTGATGATCGCGCGCGCGATGATGACGCGGCCGCGGCTGCTGATCCTCGACGAACCCACCGCCGGCGTCGACATCGAAATCCGCCGCGGCATGTGGAAGACCCTGCGCGAGATCAACGCCGCCGGCACCACCATCATCCTGACCACGCACTACCTGGAAGAAGCCGAGCACCTGTGCCGCAACCTGGCGATCATCGACCAGGGCCGGATCGTGCAGCAGGGGCCGATGAAGACCTTGCTGGCGATGCTCGACGTGGAAGGCTTTTTGTTCGACATCGACGGCACTTTGCCGGCCGTGTTGCCGAGCATCGAAGGCGTGACCATGCTCGCCAGCGACGATCACACGCTGGATGTGGACATGCCGCGCGCGATGGACCTCAACCGCATTTTCGCCGCGCTCGGCCAGGCCGGCATCCGCGTGCGTTCGATGCGGACCAAGTCGAACAGGCTGGAGGAACTGTTCGTGCGCATGATCAACCAACCCATCGATTCCAGCGCCGCATCGACGGAGACCGCCGCATGAGCCAGACCCTTCCGGTGCAACCGGCCAACACCGTCGAGCCCACCGCCGCGCGCCGCAACCTGGTCGCGCTGGGCACGATCGTGCGCCGCGAAGTCGCGCGCATCCTGCGCATCTGGGGCCAGACCCTGGTACCGCCGGCGATCACCATGACCCTGTACTTCCTGATCTTCGGCGGCCTGATCGGCTCGCGCATCGGCGACATGGGCGGCTACACCTACATGGAGTTCATCGTCCCCGGGCTGGTGATGATGAGCGTGATCCAGAACAGCTACGGCAATATTTCCTCGAGCTTCTTCGGCGCCAAGTTCGGCCGCCACGTCGAGGAACTGCTGGTCAGCCCGATGCCGAACTGGGTGATCCTGTGGGGCTATGTCGCGGGCGCCGTGCTGCGCGGGCTGATGGTCGGCGCGATCGTGCTGATGATCGCGATGTGCTTCACCGCCGTGCGCATCCCGCACCCGCTGGTGACCCTGACCACCGTGCTGCTCGGCGCGACGATCTTCTCGCTGGCCGGTTTCATCAACGCGGTGTATGCGAAGAAATTCGACGACGTGGCCATCGTGCCGACCTTCATCCTGACCCCGCTGACCTACCTGGGCGGCGTGTTCTATTCGGTCAAACTGCTGCCCGCGTGGGCCGAAGCGGCGACCCACGCCAACCCGATCTTCTACATGGTCAACGCCTTCCGCTACGGCTTGCTTGGCAGCAGCGACGTGCCGTTGCCGATGGCCTACGGGTTGATGATCGCGTTCGTGGTCGCGTTGTCGTCGCTGGCGCTGTGGTTGCTCAAGCGCGGTGTGGGCCTTAGAAGCTGAGGAACGAGTTTGGAGGAGTGAGGAGTGAGTAAGAGCGTTACTCGTCTCTCATGCCTTCGCGCTTGCTTCACGTTTTGTCTTACTCGTTACTCACTCCTATGAACTCGTTTCTGCTTTGGTAGCCTGAGGAGTGAGTTCGGAGGAGTGAGGAGTGAGTAAAAGCGCCACTCGTCTCCCGCGCCTTCGCGCTCGCTTCACGCCCGCTCTTACTCACTCCTCACTCCTGTGAACTCATTTCTGCTCTAAAGGACGCCCATGCGCCTGATCCCCCTAGCCGCGATCCTCACCGTGGCCGTTCTCGCCGCGTGTTCCAAGCCGCCGGTCGCCGATCCACCCGCGGTGGATGCGAACAAGGGCGCCACGCCCGATACGGCCGTGTCGGGCGCCACCGCGCCGACGGCCGCCGATCCCAATCCGGCCGCGCCGGCCGATCAGCCGATGGGCAAGATCGGCGCCGATCAGGTCGGCAAGGTCAGTCCGGTGCCCGCGTTCAAGGGCTTCGGCGAGCATTGGAACATCGACATCCACGCCACCGGCGAGATGAACCACCAGGTCGAGCTGACCTGGGGCAGCGGCGGCGAGAAGGCCAGCGGCAGCGCGCGCTACAACGGCCAGCCGGCCGACGCGCCGAGCAGCCTGATCGTGCTCAGCGGCGAGCTGGACACCAAGCAGGGCGCCAAGCCGATGACGATCGAGATCAAGGCCGGCGAGTGCGTCGACGACGGCGACAACAAGCACATGCACAGCGTGCAGGTGCATGTCGACGGCATGGATGCGCTGAGCGGCGGTTGCGGCGATCTGGCGGTGTACTGATCCGAGGTATCAAGCCGCGTGTCGCCACGCGGCGTTACCGAACGACAGCGAATACGAAAACGGCCCGCAGCGCGGGCCGTTTTCGTTGCGGGTGCGAGGCGATCGATCGCCCTCGATCACTGCGCGCGGTATTGGCGAGCGTGCAGCCAGCGCAGCAGCAGCCACGACATGATCGGCGCCAGCAACAGGATCAGCAGCACCACCGCGATCAGGCTGGTCATCGCCCAGCTGGTGGAATTCACCGCCAGCAGCGCCAGCGAGGCCGCCACGATCAGCAGCGGCGTCAGCAACGCCGAGAGCAGCGCCGGCAACGCGCCGGAACCACGCCGCACCGGCAGCGCCAGGATCGTCAGTGCGTGGATCAGCCCGACCGCCAGCGCGACCACGCTCATGCCGACGCGTTGTTCGCCGTGGCCGAGCGAGGTGTAGGCCGCGGCCAGGTTCTGCAGCAGCAGCGTCACGCCCGCGCACAGGAAGCCGCCGACCAGCGCGCCGATCACCCGGCGATGCCAGCCGCGCCACAGCACCGGCGTGGTGCCGCGGCCGCCCAGGCGCCAGGCGATCGGCACGGCGACCAGATTGATCGCCACGACCTTGAGCGCGGCGATCGCGGCAGTCCAGGCCAGCAGTTGCTGCACGCTGTAGCTGGAACGCAAGCTGTTCAGCACCTGGCCTTGCAGCATCGCCCAGCCCACGCCCAGGCCGAAGATCAGCACCAGCGCGGCAAGCACCGTCGCCCACGGCCGCAACGGGGCGCCGTGGCGATCGCTCAGCGCGCAGCTCACGACCAGCACGAAACCGATCAGCAAGCCGATCGAACACAGCCATTCGACCGCCTGCGCCAGGCCGGAAAATTCGGTCTGGGCGCTGGCCGCGGTCATCAGCCCGATCAGGACGAAGGCGGCGGAAAACACCAGCAGGTTCGCGGCGAGCGCGAGCGGAACCAGGGCGGGCGAACGAACGGGAGAGGCGAGGTCGGACATCCGGTCATCCAGGTGGCGATGGGGCGTTGCGCCGCGACGGCACGGCGCGGGCGATCAGGTCCGCGAGGATAGAGCGGCCTCGGTTCGCGGGCGAGTCGCGAGTTGTTTCGCGTGGCGCAATCGCGACGGTGTGCCGCAATGCTGGAGCCGGCATGGCGCTGTCCGACAGCGCCGTGACGGTTGTGCGCGCATGAAGACGACGACGTGCATGACGCGGGTCGAGGCCACTTAAAATGCATATTTAGTACATCATGTCTTTATGCAAATTCAGCCAACGGCTTTGCTGACTTTGGCGCAAATACTTGCCCGTACTGAGAGGAAAGCAAGAAATTCAAGTTATACGATGTCTTTAAAATCATATAGTTATAAGTTGATTTCACCGAATTTTAATCTCTGGTTGCGCAATCCCCACCCGAGCTTCTATTAATGATGTTCCCGGTCGATCGGCCGGGCTTTCTCGGGGGAGAATTCGAATGAACCACACACGCTGCGGCAAGACCTCCTTGCACCGTTGTCCGCTGATGCTCGGCATCCTCGTCGCGCTCGCCACGCCCGCGTTCGCGCAACAGGCGCCCGCGGCCGCGGATTCCGAAAGCGCGCCCGAAAGCGCGGTCGCCGGCAAGGGCCCGACCGACCTGGACCGCATGGTCGTGACCGGCTCGCGCATCCGCCGCGCCGGCTTCGACACGCTCGAACCGGCCACCGTCGTCACCAAGGACTACATCGCCAACCGCGGCCTGACCAACGTCGCCGACGCGCTCAACGAGATTCCCGGCTTCGGTACCGGCGTCACCCCCGAGGGCG
The DNA here is from genome assembly GCF_057655755.1 of Lysobacter sp. Soil_N_51. Taxonomy (NCBI): domain Bacteria; kingdom Pseudomonadati; phylum Pseudomonadota; class Gammaproteobacteria; order Lysobacterales; family Lysobacteraceae; genus Lysobacter; species Lysobacter sp. Soil_N_51. The sequence goes on from NZ_JBDGLR010000012.1 coordinate 65,955, forward strand.
GGCAATCCTCGTTCGGCGTCGGCGTGAACTTCGTCAATCGCTTCGGCCTGGGCAGCAATCGCACCCTGACCCTGGTCAACGGCCGTCGCTTCGTGTCGAGCTCGCCGACCACCTTGTTCGGACCCGCGGCGCCGGGCGTGCAGGTCGATCTCAACGCGATCCCGACCTCGCTGGTCGAGCGGATCGAGAACCTCGCGATCGGCGGCGCGCCGACCTACGGCTCGGACGCGATCGCCGGCGTGGTCAACGTGATCCTGCGCAAGGACTACGAAGGCGTGGAGTTCGGCAGCAGCTACGGCATGACCGAACGCGGCGACGGCGAGCACTACAACATCTGGGCCCTGGTCGGCGCCAATTTCGACGAAGGCCGCGGCAACCTGACCTTCTCGCTGACCTTCGACGACCAGAAAGGCGTGCTGCAAGGCGAGCGCGATTTCTTCAGCGAAGGCTATTTCAACGCCACCAACCCGCTCGCGAGCACGCTGGCCACGGTCTATCCCGGCCGCACGCCGGCCAACGACGGTCGCGTCAATCCCAACATCCCGTTCAACACCGGTCCGGCCGACGGCATTCCCAACGCGGTGCTCGCGCGCAACCGCCGCATCTGGACCATGACCTACGGCGGCCTGCTCACGCCGGGCCTGGGCGCCAACGGCGCGCCGATCAATGCGTTCCGGCCGGGCAGTTCGAACCTGCGCCCGGGCGGTTTCGGTCCGGGCGGCAACACCGTGCTCCAGTTCGGGCCCAACGGCGACCTGATTCCCTATGACGCGGGCATGCCGTTCAACGGCACCGACGGCAGCGGCGGCCAGGGCATCAATCTGGTCGACGCCGGCCAGATCACCTCCGATCTCAAGCGGATGTCGTTCGCCACCAACGGACGCTGGGCCTTGACCGACAACGTCGACGTGTTCTTCGAAGGCCAGTTCTACTCGGCCGAAAGCACCGAGCTGACCGACCAGTGGGCCTTCAACGGCACCGCGTTCCCCAACGGGATCAGCGACCGGATCTTCTTCCCGGGCACGTATGCGCTGCTCAACGACCAGGCCCGCGCCACCTTGCAAGGCCTGGGCGTGAACAGCTTCGGCATCTCCCGCGCCTCGCGCGACCTGGTGGTCAACAACGGCAGCGCGACCACCGAACTGGGCCGCTTCGTGGTCGGGCTGGAAGGCAACTTCGAACTCGGCCAGCGCGTGTTCTATTGGGAAGCGTCGGGCAATTACGGCCGCAGCGACGCCCGCTCCTACGGCACCTCGATCATCCAGCAGAACTTCGTCAACGCGCTGCACGTGGTGCGCAACGCCCAGGGCCAGATCGTCTGCTCGCCGACCCCGGTGGCCGGCGTGCGCGTGCCCGGCCCCGGCGGCGTCGCGGTCAATCCGGTGGCCGACCCCAACTGCGTGCCGCTGAACCTGTTCGGCGACGGCGCGCCGAGCCAGGCGGCGCGCAATTACGTGACCGCGCAGACCGCCTCGCAGGCGTTGCAAGAGCAGAAGGTCTTCAACGTCAACCTGTCGAGCACGCTGTTCGACCTGTGGAGCGGCCCGCTGCAGTACAACGTCGGTTACGAATACCGCAAGGAAAGCGGCCTGTTCGATCCCGATCCGTTGCTGATCGCCGGCCGCGGCCGCTCGGTGGCGATTCCGCAATTGCAGGGCGAATACTCCACCAACGAATGGTTCGGCGAATTCGTGCTGCCGCTGGTCAATCCCGACGCCGACATCCCGATGCTGGAAAAGCTCGATGTGATCGGCAAGTACCGGCAGGTCGACAACAGCATCAACGGCAAGTTCGACACCTACACCTACGGTCTGCAGTGGAAGCCGTACGCGGACCTGGAAATCCGCGGCAACTTCACCCGCTCGCTGCGCGCGCCGGCGATCGCCGAGGCGTTCCTGCCGCGCGGCAGTTCGTTCCAGTTCGTCACCGGCGACCCCTGCGATTCGCGCTTCATCAACAGCGGCGGCAGCCGCCAGGCGCAGCGCACCGCCAACTGTCAGGCGTTCTTGAGCCACTACGGCTACGGCCCGGGTTCGACCTTCACCTCCAACGCCTCCAACGCCTCGATCCAGGGCATCTCCGGCGGCAATCCGGACCTGCGCAACGAATCGGCCGACTCGTACACCTACGGCTTCACCTGGGCGCCGTCGTTCCTCGAAGGCCTGACCTTCACCGCCGACTACTACAACATCAAGATCATCGACGTCATCAGCAACCTGACCTCGGCGGAAATCGCCCGCGCGTGCTTCGACTCCGACGACTTCGATACCTCGAACATTCCCAACGCCAACGACTTCTGCGGCCGGATCACCCGCACCGCGCCGGGTCCGGCGGGCAGCGGCGGCCAGGCCACGACCTTCGTCAGCGGCTTCGTCAACGGCAAGTACCTCAACATGGAAGCGTATTCGGGCGAGCTGTCGTATCGCTTCGATACCGAAAATCTGGGCCGCTTCGCCTTCGGCGTCACCGGCTATTTCCCCAAGGACCTGACCGTCGACAACACCGGCATCAGCCCCGACCAATCGGTCGGCGAGATCGGTACGTCCAAGCGCCAGTACCAGTTCAGCGGCGCCTGGGAAAAAGGCAAGCTGGCCGCCAACCTGAGCGCGAACTACCTCAGCCGCGCCCAGTTCGACGTGCTCAACACCGCCGAAACGCGCGACATCCTCAGCATCGACAGTTACTGGCTGGTCAACGCGGGCCTGGCCTATCGCTTCAGTGACAGGACCAAGGTGCGCCTGGCGGTCAGCAACCTGTTCGACAAGGAACCGCCGTTCCCGTCCACCGGCATCGGCGTGTACGACATTCTCGGCCGTCGTTACAACCTGTCGTTCGAATGGAAGTACTGATCGGCCGCGACTTGGTGGTTTGAGCGTAATCCATCGCTGGAAAAGCGGGCCCGATCGCCTGATCGGGTCCGCTGCGTCGCCCCGGGATACGCACGAGCGATGTACGCCGCTGGCAGTGGTGCTTCGCTCCGCGCCATGTCTCGCAATGCGTTTGACCCGGTGAAGCAACTCTTAACGTGGCGCGGATTCGCCGCGCTCCGCTAGCCATCTCGGCATAGCGCTTCAAGGAGGAAAATGATGAACCCGCAACGCGTTCGCAAACACCATCGTATCGTTCGCTGGATGCAGGCCTTGCTGTTCACTGCGTCGGCCGTGTTGTCAGGTGGCGCCTTCGCCGGCGTGTGTTACCCCGGCGACCCGGGATGTCTGCCGCCCGACCCGCCGCCGCCGTACGAATGCAATCACGGCTGCGCCACTCACTGTTACAACGAGATCATCGCCAGATGCGAAGAACTGGGTCGCCAGCAGGAGGATTGCGTGCTGGTCTACAACGACTGCATTGCGTCGTGCGGCTGCCTGAATCCGGAGATTCCCATGACGCAAGCTGCGCCCACTGCCGAGCAGGGCGCGGCACGCACGCTGATGGCGGCGGCCAACCCGCAGCCAGTCATGCAATCACCGGTGTGCGCTAAGCGGATCGTGTCTCTGATCCGGCGTTGAGTGGTTCGTCGTGCCGGGTATCCACTCGGCGCGGCGGCGGTCAAATACGGACCTGCAGGCGCGGAGCCCGTATCACAAGCCATCCTGTCGTCCGTCGTGGTGGTCGGAGCCGAAGCGGCGATCAAGCTGACAAGCGGAAGAACGCGTTTGCCGTCGCGTTGGTGCTGGCCGCGATCGCGCGCGCGAGGGGCCAAGGCTTTCACGTCGTTGCGGGACTGGATTCGCGCCGGCCCGGCATTCACGAACACCGCGACCGCGCGTTGATAGCGATACCGGCGGCCATGCCGCCCTTATCAGGACTCATCCATGCGCATCCTCTTCGCCGCCGCCGCCCTGGCCCTGGCCGCCGCGTTCGCGGCGCCCTGCGTGTCCGCGCAGGCCGTCACCTTTCCCTCGCCGACGTTCCGCGGCGGCAATACCGATTGGAAGATCAAGCTCAGCACGCAGAGCGAGACCGTGACCTACGAGCTGAAGGTTCCCGAGTCCGCCGCGCGGCTCGGCGGTCCGCTGAAACACGTCAAGGCCGCGCCGGGCCAGTACCAGCTGCTCGGTGTGATCGGCGAGGAAAAAACCGCGCTGACGGTGAAAATCGCGCCGGTCAAGCTCGGCGAAACCTGCAAGGACAACAAGGGCGATATCGGCGGCGTCTACGGCCCGTACACCTACGCCGTTCTGGTCGTGCCGACGGCGGCCAAGCCCGCGACCGGCAGCAAGCACAAGCCCTGGCCGAAGCTGTGGTACGGCTGCGGCAACTTCACCCTGGATTGATCGTCCAGCACCGATCTGGCGCGTGGCCGGCGCGGGCTCGGGCCGGTGGCAAGCTGAAAAAGGCGTTGGCGGTCGCGGTGGTGTTCGCCGCGGTGACCGCCGCGTCCTCGCCGCGATCGCGCGCGAGTTCCTCGACGATATGCGCCAGATACTTCGGCTCGTTGCGCCGGTGCGACGGTGCCGGCTTGACCGTGCGCGGCAACAGGTAGGGCGCATCGGTCTCGATCATCAACCGCGCGGCCGGGATGTGCTTGACCAGTTCGCGCAGGTGCAGGCCGCGGCGTTCGTCGCACAGCCAGCCGGTGATGCCGACGTGCCAGTCCTGGTCGAGGTAGTCGAACAATTCCTCGCGGGTGCCGGTGAAGCAATGCACCACCGCCGCGCCGAGCTTGCCGTCGAAGTTCTTCATCATCGCCATGAAGTCGTCGTGGGCGTCGCGCTGATGCAGGAACAGCGGCTTGCCGGTGTCGACCGCGTTCTGCAACTGCATCTCGAACGCGCGCCGCTGCGCCGGACGCGGCGAGAAATCGCGGAAGTAGTCCAGCCCGCATTCGCCGACCGCGACCACCTGCTCATGCGCCAGCAGCTCGCGCATTTCCGCGTCGCATTCGGCGGTGTACTCGGTCGCGTGGTGCGGATGGACGCCGGCGGTGGCGAACAGCTCGCCCGGGTATTGCCGCGCCAGTTCCAATGCCTTGGGCGAATGCTCGCGGCTGGCGCCGGTGATCACCATGCGCGCCACCCCGGCGTCGCGGGCGCGTTGCAGCACCGCGTCGCGGTCGGGATCGAAGCTGTCGTGGGTGAGGTTGGCGCCGATGTCGATCAGTTGCATGCGGGTGGGCGAGGCGGAGAACAGCGCGCAGTCTAGTGGCTGCGGCGCGGGCGCCCAAGCGCGCGCCGGCGCGTCGCGACCGCGAGAGTCTGCGTAGTGGCCTTCACGGCGCGCAGCCCGCAGCGTTTGCAGCCATGAAGACGGCGCGCTCGCCGTCATGGAGCTTCTCATGCGCAGCGCTTCGCCGTGGTTGACCGCCGGATTAGTCTTGATGCTGGGCGGTGGCCTCACCGCGACGACCATGCCCGCGGTCGCCGCCGATTTCCCCAAGCACACCTTCCGCGGCGGCAACGCCGGCTGGGGCGTGGTGATCGGCGCGAACAAGGCCGGCGGCCTGCACTACAACCTGGTCGCGCCGGCGCGGGTCGGGGTCTCGTTCGGCGCGCTCAGCGTGGTCGCCAAGCCCAGGATCGGCCAGTACGCCTTGCAGGGCCCGCTGAAATCCGGCGAGCGCAGCGACGAGTTGATCGTGATGATCGCGCCCGCCGCGGCCGGTTCGCCGTGCAGGGACAGCGCCGGGCGGACCCATCCCTACGCGGTGATCGCCAACGGCGGCCGCGCTGGCGCGTGGTACGGCTGCGGCGATTTCGGCCCCGATTGAGTTATCGGCGCTGTCGCGCGAACCGCTCCGAATCGAACATCGCAACCGACCCGCGTACGCCGCCGCGCGGCTATCCTTGCGCGCGTGATCAACGCCCAATTCCCCATCGACGCCCTGCTGCCGCAAATCCGCGACAGCCTCGCCGTGCATCCGCGCCTGGTGCTGGAAGCGCCGCCCGGCGCCGGCAAGACCACCCAGGTGCCGCCCGCGCTGCTCGATGCGCCGTGGCTGCAGGGCCGCAAGATCATCGTGCTGGAACCGCGCCGCGTCGCCGCGCGCGCGGCGGCCCACTTCATGGCCCGGCAGCGCGGCGAAACCGCGGGCGAGACCATCGGTTATCGGATCCGCTTCGAGAACAAGGTCTCGGCCGCGACCCGGATCGAAGTGGTCACCGAGGGCATCCTGACCCGGATGATCCAGGACGATCCCACGCTCGAAGGCGTGGGCGCGTTGCTGTTCGACGAATTCCACGAACGCCATCTGGCCGCCGACCTCGGCCTGGCATTGGCGCTGGACGTGCAGGCTTCGTTGCGCGACGACCTGCGCATCGTGGTGATGTCGGCGACGCTCGACGGCGAACGCCTCGCCCAGTTTCTCGATGCGCCGCGGCTGAGCAGCGCCGGCCGCAGTTATCCGGTCAACGTCAGCCACTTTCCGGCGCGGCGCGAGGAGAAGCTCGAGCATCAACTCAAGCGCGCGGTCGAACACGCGCTGACGCAGCATCCCGGCGATCTGCTGGCGTTCCTGCCCGGCCAGCGCGAGATCGCGCGCGCCGACGCCGCCTTGGCCGGCAGCGAGGCCTTGCGGGGCATCGATGTGCTGAGCCTGCACGGCGAACTGCCGGTCGAACAACAAAGCCGGGTGCTGCAACCCGATCCCGACGGCCGCCGCCGGGTGGTGTTGGCGACCAACGTCGCCGAGTCCAGCGTGACCTTGCCCGGCGTGCGCGTGGTGATCGATTCCGGCCTCGCCCGCGAGCCCCGCTACGACCCTAACAGCGGCTTCGCCCGCCTCGACGTGGTGGCGATCGCGCAGGCCTCGGCCGACCAGCGCGCCGGCCGCGCCGGCCGCGTCGCCGAGGGTTGGGCGTACCGGCTGTGGCCCGAATCGCAGCGGCTGGAACCGCAGCGCCGGCCCGAGATCGCTCAGGTCGAACTGGCCGGCCTGATGCTGGAACTGGCCGCCTGGGGCGATGCCGGCCTGCGCTTCGTCGACGCGCCGCCGAGCGGCGCGCTGGGCGCGGCGCGCGAACTGCTGCTGCGGCTGGGCGCGTTGGAGGGCAGCGAACGCACCGCGCCGACCATCACCGCGTTCGGCAAACGCATGCTCGCGCTCGGCACCCATCCGCGGCTCGCGGCGATGCTGCTGGCGCCGAGCGATGCGCGCGAAAAAGCCCTGGCCTGCGACCTGGCCGCGCTGATCGAAGCGCGCGACCCGCTGCGCAGCGGCGGCGATGCGCTGGCCGCGCGCTGGCAGGCGCTGGCCGCGTTTCGCAGTGGCCGCGCGCCGGCCGATGCCTCGCGTTCGGCGCTGGCGACGCTCGATCAGGCCGCCAAGCAATGGCGCCGCCGCTTGCGTGTCGATGTCACGCCGCCGGCCAGCGTGCCCGCGCATGCGCTCGGCGATCTGATGCTGCATGCGTTTCCCGATCGCATCGCCCATCAACATCCCAGCGATCCGTACCGCTACCAACTCGCCAACGGCCGCAGCGCCAAGCTGTTCGACGACAGCGCGGTGTATGGCGAGCCGTGGCTGGTGATCAGCGAACTGCGCGACGACCCGCGCGATGCGCGCATCCTGCGCGCCGCGCCGCTCGACGAAACCCGATTGCAGCGCGAATTCCCGCAGCGCTTCGTCAGCGAAGACCGGGTGATCTGGGACGCGGCCGCGCGCGGCATCGCGGCGGTGCGCGAACGCCGCTACGACCGCATCGTGCTCGACAGCCGGCCGCTGGCGAAGCCCGATCCGGCGCGCTACGCCGATGCGCTGGTCGACGCGGTCCGCCAACTCGGCCTGGACGCGCTGCCGTGGACCGAAGGCCTGCGCCAGTGGCGCGCGCGCGTGCGTTGCCTGCGCGAGTGGATGCCGGAGTTGGCGAAGGGCGAACACGCGTTGCCCGACCTGAGCGACGAAGGCTTGTTGGCCAACCTCGACGTGTGGCTCAAGCCCGCGCTGCGCGGCAAGACCCGGCTCGATGCGCTCGACGAAGCCGCGTTCGGCGACGCGTTGCGTTCGCTCGCGGACTGGAGTTGGCGGCAGAAGCTCGAAACCCTGGTGCCCACGCGCATCGCGGTGCCGTCGGGCCAGGAGCGCGCGATCCACTACCGCTTCGAAGCCGAATACCACGACCCGCACATCGGCGCGGACCCGCCGGTGCTGGCGGTCAAATTGCAGGAATTGTTCGGCCTGGCCGAGACCCCGCGCATCGCCGACGGCCGCATGCCGTTGACCCTGCACCTGCTGTCGCCGGCCGGCCGCCCGCTGCAGGTCACCCAGGACCTGCGTGGCTTCTGGGAGCGTGGCTATCCGGAAGTCAGGAAAGAGATGAAAGGCCGTTACCCGCGTCACCCCTGGCCCGACGACCCGTGGACGGCGACGGCGACGCATCGGGCCAAGCCGCGTGGGACTTGATGGGGCCGGGAATCGGGAATGGGGAATCGGGAATCGTAAAAGCGGCCGCGCGGCGCTCTGGCTTCTACGATTCCCGACTCCCCATTCCCGATTCCCGCCCCCAAGACATTCAGCCCCCAGCCGGTCCCGAGCCGCAGCGATCACAAAATTTCAACGGTGATCGGCCGACACTGGGCATCGTTTCTCGTCCAGGACTGACACGATGAGCAAGTTCGAATCCCTGCCCGACCGCGCGTTGGAACTGGTCCATGCGATCAGCGCCAATCTGAAGGAAGCCGCGCCCAAGGCCGGCCAATGGCTGGAAACCGGCGCCAAGTTCGGTGCGCTCAAGACCGGCGCCCGCACCGCCGGCGGTTTCATCCGCCGCAACCCGGTGGTCGCCGTCGCGGCCGTCGCCGGTGCCGGCCTGCTCTGGTACGCCGCCGCCCGCCGCAAGGCGCGCCTGCAATCCGAGGAACCGATCGAAGGCAGCGCCCGCCGCGTCGAAGCGCGCCGCGCCAACGGTCAGACTTCGCGTCGTCGCACCACGCGGCAGGCGAGCGAGGAATCGCCGAACGAGTGAGTTCGGAATCGGTTTGAGCCTTGTGGTTGGATCGGTGGAGATGGCGTCAGGGTCGCCGCCGAATTAACCGAGCGACGGCGTTACGTAAAACGCCGTCGCAACCAAGCTGATCGCATCGCGAAACATCCAAGGCCGGCGCAATGCGCCGGCCTTTTCGTTGTTGGATACAGTCCGTTCGTGATGGATACGCAGGCTGCCAGATGGACCGCTTTTCCTCATTCGAGCGCTTTGATGATTGCCCACTTTGAAAAAGGGGGCGGCGTCCGGCGCGCGATCGTTACTGGTGGATGCGCAACGCGGGGGATTCGCTTTTCGTGCGATGCGCTGCGATCTGACCGCAAAAGCGAATCCCCCCTGGCCCTCCTTTTACAAAGGGAGGAACCCATTCGGGTGGGTGGCGCGGTGGGGGATAGAGACTTTGCTTCGGCGACTGCGCGCACCGAGCCGCACGACACGATTCGCGTGCGGTTGAAGAGCCCGTACGAATAAGCCTGCACGTGCCGACTGTCCGATCGTGCGGCATCGTGCCGTCGTCGATGCCGCCATGGCCATCGCGGCCATCGCCGCGGCCGCGCCAACAACACGACCTTACTCGGCATTGGCTTCCGGCAACTCGATAATGAAACGCGAACCGCCGCTCTTGCGCGATTCGTACCACAGCTGGCCGCCGGCGTTGACCACGATCTGTTTCGCCAGCGACAGGCCCAGGCCGTTGGACAGGCCGTCGTCGAGGTCGTCGTCGTGCAGGCGCACGAACGGCTTGAACAGTTCGCGCTGGCGCGCGGCCGGGATGCCCGGGCCGCGGTCGGCGACGATCAGTTGCCAGAAGCCCGGCGCGCTGTTGCGCGCGGCCAGCAGCAGGTCGCTGCCGGGTGCGTATTTCATCGCGTTGGTGACCAGGTTCTCGCTGACCTGGCGCAACACGCGCGGGTCCATCGCGACCTTCGCCGCGCCGCCGGGCGGTGGCGCGATCTCGACCCGGATACCGCGCGCATCGAGTTGCATCTCGTAGCGGCGCACCAGCCAGTCCAGGGTTTCGCTCAGGTCGGCGCGGCCGTTCTGCTGCGCGCGTTCGCGGGTGCCGGCCTGACTTTCCAGGTAGTGGCGGATGTAACCGAGTGCGTCGTCGGCGCTCTCGTGGATCATCTGCAGATAGCGCGGCACGCGCTCGGGCTTGCAGCCGTGGTTGATCAGCAGGTCGCTGGCGAACAGCACGCTGGTCAACGGGTTCTTGAGGTCGTGCGCCACCAGGTTGACCAGTTCCTCGCGTTCGCGCGCGACCCGCTCGAGGCGGTCGCGGGTCAGCTTGAGGCCGACATGGGCGTTGACCCGGGCGAGCAGTTCCTCGGGCAGGAACGGCTTGGTGACGTAGTCGACCACGCCGGCGTCGAACGCGCGCAGCAGCAGGTCGCGGTCGTGGGCGGCGGTCACGAACACCACCGGCACGCGCAGCGGCGAACCGGCGCGCAGCGCGGCCATGACTTCGAAGCCGTCCATGCCGGGCATCATGACATCGAGCAGGATCAGGTCCGGCGGGGATTCGGCGTACAGCCGCAGCGCCTCGTCGCCGGTGGAGGCCGAGACCACTTCATAGCCCTGCCGGGACAATAAGGCGGTCACCACGCGCAGGTTCGCGGCCTGATCGTCCACGACAAGAATTCGGCCGGTGGATGTCGCGGGTGTGCTCATACGTCCTGTAGATCCCTGGATCACCTGGGAAAGCGTGATTTCACGTCGATTTCGCATACATGAATTGCATGGAAATCGTGTGGAAAGTTAACAGAAACCTTCACGCAAAGGCGGGATGGTCACCCATAAAGCTGAATTGTTCACACCGCTGCGACAAGCTGCCGCAGTCGGCAACGCGGCGTTGCAAATTCGGCCTGTCCGCGGCTTTTGCGGCGGCGCATCATGCAGCCCTGTCCATTAAGGAAATCCCAATGAGCCTGCGTCCGCTCGGTCGCTCGTCCCTGCGTGTCGCGCCGCTGGCGTTCGGCGGCAACGTGTTCGGCTGGAGTGCCGACGAGGCGACCACGTTCGCCCTGCTCGACGGCTTCGTCGACGCCGGCTTTGCCCTGGTCGACACCGCGGATATGTACTCCTCGTGGGTGCCGGGCAATCGCGGCGGCGAGTCGGAAATCCTGATCGGGCGCTGGCTGGCCCACGGCGGCGGTCGTCGCGAGCGGGTGGTGATCGCGACCAAGGTCGCCAAATGGTCGCAGCGGCCGGGCCTGTCGCCGGCCAATATCCAGGCCGCGGCCGAGGATTCGCTGCGCCGGCTCGGGACCGAGGTCATCGATCTGTACCAGGCCCACGAGGACGATCAGAGCGTGCCGCTGGAAGACACCCTGGGCGCGTTCGCGCGGCTGATCGAACAGGGCAAGGTGCGCGCGATCGGCGCGTCCAACTATTCCGTCGCGCGCCTGGCGCAGGCGCTGGACCTGGCCGAACGGCACGGGCTGCCGCGCTTCGAAACCTTGCAGCCGCACTACAACCTCTACGACCGGCAGGTGTTCGAAGCCGAATTGGAACCGCTGGTGCGCGAGCGCGGGATCGGGGTGATCAATTACTACGCGCTGGCCAGCGGGTTTCTGACCGGCAAGTACCGCAGCCGCGCCGACCTGGGCAAGAGCCGCGCGCGCGGTGGCTCGGTCGAAAAGTACCTCGATGCGCGCGGCCTGCGCATCCTGGCCGCGCTCGACGAGGTCGCCGGCGCGCATGGCGCGACCCCGGCCCAGGTCGCATTGGCGTGGCTGATCGCGCGGCCGTCGATCACCGCGCCGATCGCCAGCGCGACCAGCGTGGCGCAGCTGCAGGAATTGCTCGCGGCGACGCGGCTGACCCTGGCGGCGCACGAGATCGCTGCGCTGGATGCGGCGAGCACGCAAGCCTGAGGCGCGAGCGAAACCGGCCGCGTTCGCGTTCGCAGCGCATCCGCATCGAAATCTGGATCGAATCCGCATCGAATCTGCGTCGCATCTGTACCGGCGCGCGAACGCGGCAACTGACTCTGCCGCGTCGCCCGCTTCCGCCTTAGGCTGCGCCTTGCCACGAACGCCCCGCCACGAACACCTTCGCCATGAACGCCGCCACGCCCATCGCCGCCGCACCCGTCGCCACCTCCCGCCGCGTCGGCATCGCCCTGGCCGCGTCCGGCGCGATCCTGTTTTCGGCCAAGGCGATCCTGGCCAAGTTGCAGTACCGCTACGGCGTGGACTCGCTGCAGGTGCTGACCTTGCGCATGGCGTTCTCGCTGCCGCTGTTCGCGCTGCTCGGCATTCGCGAAACCCGCCGTGCCCGCGCCCGCCAGGCGCTGCCGTCGCGGCGCGACTGGGGCCTGATCGTGATCCTCGGCGTGCTTGGCTATTACCTGTCCAGCCTGCTGGATTTCTGGGGCCTGGAGTACGTGCCGGTGTCGCTGGAGCGGCTGATCCTGTTCCTCAATCCGACCATCGTGCTGCTGATCGGCCTGTTCGCGTTCAAGCGCAAGGTCGCGGCCAAGGAATGGATCGCGCTGGCGGTGAGTTACGCCGGCGTGGTGCTGGTGATGGTCGAGAACCTGCGCGTGCAGGGCGAGCACGTGCTGTTCGGCAGTGCGCTGGTGCTCGGCGCGGCGGTGAGCTATGCGCTGTATCTGGCGATGTCGGGTGAGTTGGTCAAGCGGCTGGGGTCGCTGCAGCTGGTCGCCTACGCGATGATCGTCTCGACCGCGGCGGTGATGATCCATTACCTGATCGCGCGCCCGCCGTCGGCGCTGTTCGGCCTGCCGTGGCAGGTGTATGCCTGGGCCGTCGCCAACGCGGTGTTCTGCACCTTCCTGCCGGTGACTTTCACCATGGCCGCGGTCGCGCGGCTCGGCGCCGGCACCGCCGCGCAGTTCTCGGTGATCGGGCCGGTGTCGCTGGTGTTCCTCGGCGCGTGGGTGCTCGGCGAACCGATCACCGCGATCCAGCTGATCGGTACCGCGGTGGTGCTTGGCGGGGTGGTGATCCTGAGCCGGCCCGGGGCGAACTCGGTGCCGATCACCGCCACGCCGACGGCGTCGAAGTAACGCCGTCGGCGCGCGCGCGTCAGTGCGTGGCCGACATCGCGATCGGGAAGAAATGCAGTTCGGCCAACAGGCCGCCGCTGGGACAGCTGCTGCTGGCCAGGGTCGACAGGTGGCTCTGGCGGAACGCCAGGTCGCCGTAGCTGCGCAGGGTCGTCGGCACGGCCGGATCGGGCAGGGTGTAGGTCTGCGGGACGTCCAGGGTGCCGCCGGCGGGGGCGCCGGTCAGGAAGTCCGACAACGCCGCCTGGGCGCCGCTGGCGCGCGGGGTGACGTGGGTGAAGTCGGTGTCGGTTTCCGGGCCGTGGCAGGCGCCGCAGGTGTTGAGCGAGAACTTGTGGCGGGCGTTGTTGTTGGCGATCGAGGCGTGCTGCCAGTAAGGCGTGGTGACGGTGTCGCCGCCGAGGAATGGCGCGCCCGAGTAGATCTGCGGCACCCGGTAGCTGCCGGTCAGGATCGCCGGCGCGTTGGCGTTGACGTACTGCCACAGGCGCGGGCTGGCCGAGGCGGTGGTGTTGAAGCCGCGGTCCGGGGTCTGCTTGGTGGTCGCGGGCTTGAGCAGCGGGCTGGTGGTGGTCAGCTGGTCCTCGCGCTGGCGCCAGTCCCAGAACGGATGCCACGGTTCTTCGTTGGTGCGCACCTGGTTGATCGCGCTGCCGTTGGGCTTGCCCGGCGAGGCGTTGGCCAGGGCGAACTGATCGGTCAGCGCCTGCAACGCGGCGTTGTAGCCCGACGAGCCCAGCACCAGCGTGCTCAGTCCGGCCCATTGCTGGGCATAACCGCGCACCGACGGGCAGCCGAGTTTGGGCACGCCGTATTCCAAGATCACGGTCAGCGGCAGCACTTGGCAGCCGCCGCCGGTCTGCGGCCGGATCACCCCGAACACGAAGCGGCCTTCGCCGGCGCTGCCGCCGCCGTAGGCCGAATTGGTGCGCAGGTCGATTCGGTTGACGATCGCCAGCAGCCGCATCGGCGACTTGGCCAGGTTGAGCTTGCCGCTGGCCAGCCGCGGCCACTCGCTGAGGATTTGCGCGAATGCGGGCGAGCCGTCGACGGTGAAACCGTTGACGCTCGCGCTGCTGGCATGGGACTGCAGCCACTGGGCGACGAAGTCGGCCGGGTTGACCCCGGTGACCGGCTGGTTGGCCATGTCGGTCATCAGCTTGTTGAAGGTCCACGCGCCGCCGGGATTGCCGGTGTTGGTGCAGGCGTCATAGGTGCGGGTCGGGTCTTCGACCACCAGCGGATGGACCACCATCAGCGAGCGCGGCGCGCTGATCGCGATCGGCGGCCCGAGCAGGACCTCGCGCGGAATCCGGATCGCCACCTGGCGCGCGATATCGCTGCGCAGTTGGGCCGGATCGAGAAACGCGAAGGGCGCATCGCCGATGTGTTCGCGACCGTCGAAGCGCGGCACCCACGGCTTGCTCGGGGCGAGTTGCTGGCGGCGGGTCTGTTCGGCGAGGAAGGCGTCGAAATCGAAGGCGATGATCGCGGTGTAGCGCTGCGGATTCTGGCTGTCGCGGACCAGGGTGGCCGGGCGGCCGCCGACCTGCAGCGGCAGGCTCGCCGGCAGTGCCTGGTTGGCGGCGTAGGTCACCGCCAGCAGCGCGTTGCCTTGGGCATCCTGCGGACGCGCGGTGAGGTACAGGTCATCGACCGTCGGCGGGATCAGATCGAAGCCGCCGTCGTCCGCGGCGGCGACGACGCGACCGCTCGCGCTGTCGGCGGGGACGGGGTAGAGCAAATAGGCCGACGCCGCGCATACCGCGGCGACGAACCCGAAGGTGATCGAACGAAGACCGGACATGGCAAGGCTCCTGCGAAGGCGGGTCGGACTCGGGCGGCGTCGGCGCGGTGGCGCATGCGGCGCGGCCGCGGATGGGCGCGCGCGACGGGGCGGCCGCGGCCGCCCCGCGCATGGCTCAGTGGCTTGCGGTCAGCAGCGACCGGGTGGCCTCGTGGAACAGGCTGCCGGACAGGCAGGTGCTGCTTTGCAGGGTGGCCAGGTCGCTCTGGCGGCGTTGCAGATCGCCGTAGGTGCGCGGCGTCCCGCTGACCGGATCGGGCATGGTGAAGGTGGTCGGCGCGGCCAGGCTGCCGTTGCCGATCAGGAACCGCGACAGCACCGACTGCGCGCCCGGCGAGCGCGGCGCGACATGCAGGAAGCTGGTGGTCTGGGTCTCGGCGCCATGGCAGGCGTCGCAGGTGTTGACCGAGAATTTGTTGCGGCCGTTGTTGTCGACGATGCCCGGCGCCTTCCACACCTGCTGCGGGCTGGGATTGATCACCGACCCGCTCTGGAACGGCGTGCCCAGGTAGCTCAACGGCACGATGTAGGTGTTGTTGAGGATCTGGGTGTTGAAGGTGTTGATGTAGTTGGCCAGCAGCCCGGTGTTGTTGCGGGTGTGATGCGGGGTCTGCGCGGCCGGCACGATCCGCAGCTGCGGGCTGCCCTGCAGGATCTTGAACTCGCGCAGTTCCCACGGATTCTGCAGGAACTCGTTGCTGCGGATCTGGTTGATCGCGCTGCCGTTGGGCTTGCGCGGCGAAGCGTTGGCGGCGATGACCGGATCGGTGATCGCCTGCAGCGCGGCGTTGTAGGTGGCCGAGCCGAGGCTCAGCGTGCCCAGGTTGCCCCACTGATTGGCGAGGTTGCGCACCGCCGGGCAGCCGTTGACGTTCGGCGCGTATTCGAGGATCACCGTGAACGGCGCGGCCACGCAGGTCGTGCCGCTGCGCCGCAGCACGCCGAACACGAAGCGGGTTTCGCCGGCGTTGCCGCCGCCGTAGGCGCTGTTGCCGCGCATGTCGATGCGGTTGACGATCGCCAGCAGGCGGAACGGCGAACGGTTGAGGTCGAGCTTGCCGGTGGAGGCGATGCGCGGCCAGGTGTTGAGCACCTGGGTGATGACCTGCGAGCGCAGGTTCACCGGGAAGGTGTTGATGTTGGTCGAGGTGCCCCAGGTACGCATCCAGTTTTCGACGAAATCCGCCGGCAGCACCCCGGTCATCGGCTGATTGGCCATGTTGGTCATCATCCGGTTGAAGGTCCACGCGCCGTTGGGATTGCCGGCGCCGGTGCAGGCGTCGAAGGTGCGGGTCGGGTCTTCGACCACGCCGGGGTGGGTGACCATCAGCGAGCGCTCCGGGCGCACCAGCGCCGCCGGCCACGGCAGCACCGGCCCGGGCACCAGGATCGGGGTGCCGGCGAGGATCTGCTGGCGCAGGGTGGTCGGGTTGAGGAACTGCACGGTGGCCTGGCCTATCAGTTCGCGGCCGGAGAATTCCGGCACGAGCTCCTGCGACTGGGCCAGGATCTGGCGGTTTTCCTGCTCGCGGACGAAGCCGTCGAAGTCGAACGCAATGAGCGCGGTGTAGCGCTGGGGATTGGACGGGTCCTGCTGCAACTGCACGGTGGTGTCGCCGACGTTGAACGGAATCTGGGTCGGCAGGTCCTGGCCCTTGCTGTAGGTCAGCGCCAGCAACGCGTTGCCGCCGGTCTGCTGGCCGAGCGAGGTGATGTGGATGGCGTCGACCGCGGGCGGCGCGCGCTCGAAGTCCGTGGTGGCGGCGGTGACCCGGCCGGCGGCGGTGGCGTCGGTCGCGGGAGACAGCAGGGTGGCACTGCCGACGCACACAACGGCGCCGATGCCGAGGGAAAGCGAACGCAAGGTGGACATGGGTCGGGCTCCTGAGATGAGCAGACCGCGGTGGCGTAGCGCCAGGCGCGTAGCTAACCGTCGACGCTAGGGCGTGCGCGGGGGCGGTTCCAGCGTCGTAGCGGGATCAAACCGGGATGGTTTCTCAGGGGGCGCGGCGAATGGGGTTGGTGTTGCGATCGTGGTCGCAGATGAGGTGTGGCGGGGGTCCGTTTGGGGTGACTTGGGTGGGTGCGGTTGAAGCATTCCGCAGGTACCCAATTGGGGGGCTGCGCCGCCGCGAATCCGAATGAAATCGGTCGCACGCTGGAATTAATCGTCTCTTGCGGGCAGAGCGGAGGCTGAAAATTTGCGCCGCTACCCTGTGCTGCAGATGCTTTGCTTGCATTGGATGGCGCGCCGTCTTCGCTGACGCCGTCCTCTTCGTCCCGTCGCGGCGGCAGAACCGCGATGCGC
Organism: Lysobacter sp. Soil_N_51; assembly: GCF_057655755.1. Lineage (NCBI taxonomy): Bacteria > Pseudomonadati > Pseudomonadota > Gammaproteobacteria > Lysobacterales > Lysobacteraceae > Lysobacter > Lysobacter sp. Soil_N_51. Next base: position 83,024 of record NZ_JBDGLR010000012.1, read on the forward strand.
CGGTCGGCGATGCCGATGGATTCCGTCGCGACCACGAAGCCGCCGGGCGCGGCGATCCTGCGGTTCGCATGGCGCTCGGAATGACGAATCGCCAATCCCCAATCCCGACTGCGAGACAATGCCTCGCGCCTCACCGCCGTGATGCGGCCAGTACGAACCCACGGAACCGCCATGCAAAAGATCCTGCTGCTGATCGTCCTCGCCGCCGCCGCGGTGTTCGCCTACCTGCAATGGTTCGCCAAGCCCGAGTACAGCATTCCCACCATCGAGCAGAACCCGATTCCCAAGCGCGAGTTCTATCTGTTGTGGCGCGAAACCGCGTTGACCCTGTGCGACGGCAATGAGCCCGGCCCGACCACGCTGACGCCGCCGAAGTGCCGCGAGTACGTGACCAACAAACACGATCGCTGCGTGGCCCAGGTCGGCGCGCAGACGCCGCAGACGATCTCCAGCAAGGCCGAGTCGAAGCGCCTGGCGCGGCCGTATCTGGATTGCGTGATCCCGGGCCATTTCTGCAACGGGGTGGAAGTGCGTACGACCGATGAGGCGTTGCGCAACTGTCCGCCGTAAGCGCGGACCGCGCCGGTTATCCACACCGCTGATGGAAGCACCGCGAACGGCTCAGACCGCCCGCCACTGCCCCGGCTGCAACGCGTCCAGCCGATGCGGCCCGATCGCCACCCGCACCAGCCGCAGGGTCGGCAGGCCGACCGCCGCGGTCATGCGCCGCACCTGACGGTTGCGGCCTTCGTGGATGGTGATCGCCAGCCACGCGTCGGGCACGGTCTTGCGAAAGCGCACCGGCGGGTCGCGCGGCCACAGCGACGGCGGGTCGAGGCGTTCGATCCGCGCCGGCAGGGTGCGGCCGTCGTTGAGGTTCACGCCGTCGCGCAGGGCGCGCAAGGCGTCTTCGCCGGGGTCGCCTTCGACCTGCACCCAATAGGTTTTCGGCTGTTTGTGGCGCGGGTCGGTGAGGCGATGGGCCAGGCCGCCGTCGTCGGTCAACAGCAGCAGCCCTTCGCTGTCGTGATCCAGCCGCCCGGCCGCGTACACGTTGGGCGGCAGGCCGAAGCCGGCCAGGGTCGGCCGCGGCGGTTGGCTGCGGTCGGTGAACTGGCACAGCACGCCATAAGGTTTGTTGAACGCGATCAGCATTCGAGGATGATCGCGCAGGCTCGCGCGCGGCGCCAAACCGGTGATGGCGCCGGCCGCGAGGTGGCGCCGATCAATCGCGCTTGCGCGGCCGCAATCCGCGCCAGACCAGGCCGCCGATCGTGCAGAACGCGAGCGGCGACACGATCCACACCGCGACCGCGCAGGCCTTCCAGTAAGCGATCGCGGTGGCGCCGATGCTGACCGAGGACAGGCCGTACTCGGCCATGAAATAGCCGGCGATCAACGACATCGCCAGCTCCCCGGACGCCCACGCCGCCAGCGCCCCCGCCGCGAGCGCGGCGACGGCGGGAGCGATCGGCCGGCGCATCGATCAGCGCGGCTTGCGGAAGCGCAGGGTCATGCGGTCGCTTTCGCCGATCGCCTGGTACTTGGCGTCGTCGGCCGCGTCGTGCTGATTGACCGGCGGCAGGGTCCACACGCCCTTCGGGTAGTCCTTGGTGTCGCGCGGGTTGGCGTTGATCTCGCTCTTGGCTTCGAGCTTGAAGCCGGCCGCTTCGGCCAGCGCGATCACCTGGGCCTGGCCGACATACCCGGATTTGTCGTCGGCCGGCACGTCGGCCTTGGCGCGATGCTCGACCACGCCCAGCGTGCCGCCGGGCTTGAGCACGTCATAGAAGCCCTTGAACATCACCTCGGCTTGGCCGGCCGAACGCCAGTTGTGGACGTTGCGGAAGGTCAGCACCAGATCGGCCGAGTCGGCCGGTCCGAACGCGGGCTTGAAGCTGTCGTACGCGGCGATCGCGACCTTGTCGTACTGCGCCGGCGAGGCGGCGAACTTCTGTTCCAGCGTGGCCTTGGCCTTGGCCTGGTACTTGCGCGCGCCGTCGGAGGACTGGGTGTCCGGGTCGACCACCGCGGCGACGTACTTGCCGCGCTCGCGCAGGAACGGAGCCAGGATTTCCGAGTACCAGCCGCCGCCGGGGGTGATTTCGACGATGGTCTGCTCGGGCTTGGCGCCGAAGAAGGTCAGGGTTTCCAGCGGATGGCGGTAGCCGTCGCGAGCGACGTTCTTCGGGTCGCGCCAGCTGCCGGCGACGGCGGCGCGCAGGCTCGGGGAGCCGACGTCGCCGGCGGGTTTGGCCGCGGGCTTGGTGGTCGGCTTGGGCTCGGCCGGCTTGGCGGCGGGCTTGATCGTTTCGGCCGGCACGGTCGCGGCGACCGGGGCGGCTGCTGCGACGGGCTTGGGGGCGGGAGCGGTCGCCTCGGCCGGTTGAGTGGCGGGGGTCGGCGCGGCCGCTTCGGTTGACTTGCTTTCGGTCGCGGCGGCGGCCGCGGTGGCGCTGGCCCGGGCGGATTCGGCGGCCGCGGCGGCTTCGTTCGCGGCGGCCTGGGCGGCGGCCGCGGACGCTTCAGCGGCGTCGCTCGGCGTGGCGTCGCTCGCCGTTGCGCTGGTCGAGGCCTGCTCGCCGGTGGCGGGCGCGGGCTCGGACGTGTTGTCTTGGGCGTGCGCGATTGCGGTCAGGCCGGGCAGCAGCGCGGCGAGCAGCAGCAATCGGGCGGGGCGGTTACGTTCCATGCAACAGACTCCGGTGAGCTTCGGTGAGGGCGCCAGCCTACCGCATGCGTTCAGGATCGGGGATGCGGGGCGACCCCAGCATGGCCTGAACTTAAGTCGCAACCGCAGCCGCCATTGGGTCGCGGCCGGTCCGGCTCAGCGCCGCTTGCGCTTCGGCTTGGCCGCCGCGCCGGCCCCGGCCTCGCCGTCGGCGGCCAGATCGGGCGGGCCTTCGGCTTCGTCCGTCGCGCCCGGCTTGCCGCAGGAACGGTCCTCGATGTCCGCGCCGCGGCCCGAGGCCACGTCGGCTTCCATCTGCGCGACATAGGCGCGCGCCTGTTCGTGCAGCCAGGTCCGGAACGACTCCAGCCCGGCGTGATCGACCGAGCGCTCGGGATAGACCAAGTAATGGCCCCAGTCGATCTGCAGCCGGCCCTGGCTCAACGGCACCAGCTGGCCGCTCTGGATCAGCAGCCGGGTCCGCGCCAGCCGGCCGAGCGCGACCCCGAGGCCTTCGACCGCGGCCCGGTGCATGGTCTCGGAATCGTCGAAATGGGCGATGTAGCGGTTCGGCCGCTTGCCGCCGTAGCGGTCGAACCAGTCCTGCCAATACGTCGACAGGTCGCCGAGCAGCGGCCAGCGGTGCAGATCCTCCTGCGCCGGCAGGCCGCCCATGCGTTCGATCAGCGCCGGGCTGGCGACCGGGACCAGGGTTTCGTTGAACAGATGCTCGATCACCAGCCCCGGCCAGCGCCCGTAGCCGCCGCGCATGGCCGCGTCGATGCCCGGCTCGCGATCGAAATCGACCAGCGCGGTCGAGGAAAACAGATTGAGTTCGAGCTGCGGATAGCGGGCGACGAAGCCGCCCAGCCGCGGCACCAGCCAGGCCGAGGCCATCGAGGCCATCAGGCTCAGGGTCAGCACGTCGTCGCGGCGCGGGCTGTATGGGCGCAGGGCGTGATCGAGCGCATCCAGGTGCGGCGCGACCACCGACAGCAGCCGCTCGCCGTCGGCGGTCAGGCGCACCCCGCGCGGGCCGCGTTCGAACAGGCGCCGGCCCAGGCGTTCTTCCAGGGTGCGGATCTGGTGACTGAGCGCGCTGACGGTCAGGTGCATCGACTCGGCGGCGCGGGTCAGGTTGCCGGTGCGCGCGGCGGTGGCGAAGCCCAGCAGGGCGTGCAGCGGAGGTCGGTTCATCGCGTGGGGTCCGTCGGACGGGGCGTTCGGCCCGGGCCTGAGGGCGGATGCCGAACCGCGCGGCCGCCTTCAACCTGATTCAAGTCTGGCTTGCAAACACGTCGCTTTTTTGCCGAATCGGGCGAGCGTACCTTGCGAATCACTCAATAAGCCAGTGCAAGTCCACACCGACCGCGCTGGCGCTAACCCGAGCATTGGTAAGGAGACGAGGCCATGAATATCTACAAGAACCTGATGTTCCTGCACGGCCATTTCGTCGATCCGCGCGACGCGGACGACGACGGCGACGACGGCGCCCAGGGCTCCGCGCGCACCGCGCCGACCGTCGCGGAGGCGAAGGCGGCGACCCGCAAGGTGGTCGCGCGCAAGGCGTCGGCCCGGGTCGCGGTCGCGACGGCCTCGCATCGTGCTCAAGCCGCGCGGCCTGGCGTGATCACCGGCTGGCGCGCATGGCTGCGGTTGTGGCCGAGCGAGACGGCGAAGGTCGAGGTGGAGTGCGGCGCGCGCGGGTGTGTTTGATTGGGGATGAGACTTCAGCGTTATCCCACCAGACCGTCATTGCCGCGAAAGCGGGCTCCGCTCTACTTCGGCGAAGGCGAATGAATATCCAGGGCCTTCAGCGCCATCCCACCAGAACGTCATTCCCGCCTGCGCGGGAATGACGAGCAAAGGTAGAAGCGAGCAAAAGCAGAAGCAACCAAAAGCAACCACGAGCTCCCAACCCCGCACGCCCCAGCAGCCATCCCTCAAGGCAACCGCCGCCACGAAGGATACGGCGCCACATCGTTGTGCTGCCCGCTGGCCAGCCCGTCCTGCACCTGCTTCCACCACTCGACCTTGAAGATGTCCCCGTGCGCGTGCATCAACGCGCCCAGCAGCGGCGGCGACAAGCCGAGAAAACGCGGAAACTGCTCGGGAAACACATCGTTGCCGTGGGCATAGAACCACGGACCCGATTCCATTTCCTCTTCGTGATTGCGCGGCGCCGGCACCGGCCGGAAGCGGCAGTCGCTGACCAGGCACAGCTCGTCGTAGTCGTAGAAGATCGCGCGCCCATGCCGCGACACGCCGAAATTCTTCAGCAGCAGATCGCCCGGAAAGATATTGCTCAAGGCCAGATCGCGGATCGCCTGACCGTAGTCGATCACCGCCGCGCGCGCCGCCTCGGGCGTCTGCTCGCGCACGTATAGATTGAGCGGCCGCAGCCGGCGTTCGACATAGCACAGGTGCAAGACCAGATCGTCGCCGTCCAGGCTGATGCTCCTGGCGCATGTGCTCAGCAACTCGTCCAGCAGATCCGGCGCGAAGCGCGAACGCGGAAAGCGCAGGAACCGGAACGGCTGCGCATCGACCAGCCGGCCGACACGATCGTGATGGAACACCAGCGAATACTTCGCCTCGACTTCCTCGCGCGCGACCTCCTTCGGATAAGCGAAGTGATCGCGGATCAGCTTGAACACCAGCGGGTAGCTCGGCAGGGTGAACACCGCCATGACCATGCCGCGTTCGCCCTCGGCGCGGATCAGCCGCTCACCCGACTGCGCCGCGAACTGGCGGAAGAAGGTGCGGTAGCGTTCGGTCTTGCCCTGCTTGGCGCGGCCGAGCACGGTGTACAACTCGTCGATCGGCTTGCCCGGCAGCAAGGTGCGCAGGAACACCACCGCATCGCCGACCGTGCCCAGGTCGGCATGGAAATAGCTGCGCGAATAACTGAACAACTGCACGACTTCGCTGCGCACGGTCAGCACCGCATCGACCTTGAGCGCGCCGTCCTCGTTGACCAGCGCGATCACGCACGGCGAGAACGAACGCTCGCCGAACACGCGCCCGATCAGGTAGGCGCGGCGTTCGCGGTAAAACACCGTGTCGAGCAACTCGACCGCGCGCACCGGGTGCGGGCCCCAGTGCTGCAGGTCCTCCTGCAAGCGCACCGCGATTCCCGCCGCGCAGCGGGTGCGATGCGCGTACGGCACCGCGAACGGGTAGTCGTCGAGCACGCGCATGAAGGTTTCGACCAGGCGGTCTTCCGATACCGCGTAGCTGTGGCGCGCGACCGGATGGGTGATCGAATCGGTCGGTTCGATATCGAGGGCGACGAATTCCATCGACGGGTCGACGCCGCGGGTCTTGAAAAAACGCCGGGTCAGAGTGTTGAAAAAAGTCTTGTACAACTCGCCATCGAGCAACGGCGCGACCGTCTGCGCATACGCGGCATGCACCGCCGACCACAGCACGCGGTCGCGCGCGCGTTCGCCCAGCCGCGCCTGCAACGCATCGCTGGCCTCGGCGATGCAGCGGTCGTACAGCTCGATGCGTTCGACCGCGTCGGCGCGATCGCCCTGCCAGTCGCTGCGTTCGAACCGGCCCTGGGCGCGGCGAGTGATCGCGGCGAAACGCGCGTGGTAATCGGCGAAGGCGTCGCGGATCTGGCCGGCGACGGCTTCGGCTTCGCCGGGTGCGGCGTGCATGGGGGCGGATGCGATGGCCATAGCCGCAGTGTACGGCGACCGTCGCGGGGCTGTGGCATGCTCGCGGCTGCATCGATTCGTTTACGGATGAAACCATCATGAGCCACCCGACCGGGACGTCGCCGCCGCGCATGGCGCGCACACGCTGGATGCAGGCGCTGTGGCTGCGGATGTTGTGCGTGCTCGTACTGCTATGCGGCGCGGGCGTGGCGCTGCAACTGCCGTTGGCGAACGCAGCCGAGGTCGAAGGCCGCGACGCGACCACCACGACCTTGTACAAAGGCCGCGTCGGCGAACGTGCGGTGACCTTGTACCTGAAAAGCGAACCGGTGCCCTGCGGCGGCGACCGCCGCCTGATCAGCGCGATCTACCGCTATGACGGCGTATCGAAATGGCTGCTGCTGCAGGCGACCGACGATCGCAAGGGCCACCTGGCCCTGGTCGAATCGGGCCTGGGCACCGGCGTCACCGGCGCGATGATGCTGGTCGACACGCGCGGCACGCTCAAGGGCAAATGGATCAACCCCGACGGCGAGCGCTTGCTGCCGGTGCAGCTGAGCAAGACGGTGGTGGGCAAAGCCGAGCGCGAAAAGCTCGACGACCAGTTGGAGCGCACGGTGTACGAGAACAACGATTGTTGAGCGCGGAGTTGTTCGAGCCATCGCCGGAACAGCACCGCTTTCCACGCCGTTCTTCTCCATTTTCCCGCAGCCCGTGCTTTTCCCCTTTGGAAAAGGGAGCAGGGGGGGATTCGCTTTTGCTCCTATTCCGTCAGCAAAAGCGAATCCCCCGCGCGACAGTCTTTCGCGCGCATCGCGTTGCGCAAGCCGCCGCCCCCTTTTACAAAGTGGGCTTTGATTAGCGCCGCGCTTCCCATTTCCGTAGCCGCCGCCGAACACCCATAAGCATGGCGAGCATCACCGCAGGCCGGCCACGCTTCTTCGTCACACCCCGGTACCCGTGCTTTTCCCCCCTTTGGAAAAGGGGGGCAGGGGGGATTTGCTTTTGCTCCTGTTCCGCCAGCAAAAGCGAATACTCTCGCGCGACAGTCTTCCGCGCGCATCGCGTTGCGTCAGGCGCCGCCCCCTTTTACAAAGTTGGCTTTGATTAGCGCGGCACGCTCTGTTCTTGCCGCCGCCTCACACGCGCCGCAACCGCCAATTCCAGCCCAATCGTCACCGCCACACCAGCCAGCAACCACGGCCACTGCGGCAGCACCAGTTCGAACGTCGGCTCCCACCGCGCCCAGGTGTTGCCATAGAACGGCGCGTACGCGGCCAAGTTGACGTGCAGCGCGAGCAGCGTGGCCGCGGCCATCGCGACCGCGCCGATCCAGGCGTCGCGACGGCGCGGGCCATGCCGGCGTCGCCGCCGGGCCAGCCACAGCGACCACGGCAGCACCGAGACCACGAACAGCGCGAGCGCCACCAGCGCCAGTTCGCCGAGAAACCGCGCCGGGCTCATCTCACTGAACGAGGCCAGATCGAATCGGCCGACCACGTAATGCCAATGCACCCACGCCGGCAGCGCCACCGCGACCCACAGCAACCAAAGACCGCGCGCCCAACTCGGCACAGTTCAGGCCGATGCGCCGAGCAACGCGCGCAAAGCGTCGTAGGTGTAGAAACGGGTGGCGCTGAGTTGCCGCTCGTGCGGACTGAAGGCTTCGTCGAAGCTCAGGATCGGCCCGTACACCAGCCCGTCCACGCCGCCGAATCGCGACAGGCGCTTGAGCACCAGCAGCGTATAGCCGTGGCCGCGGTAGCAGCGGCTGCCGCCGTCGGCCGCCACCGGGCCTTCGCGATCCTCGCCGGCATGACGAGGCGGACGGCCGGCGATCACGTCGGCGAAATCCTGCGCCGCTTCGATGAAGCCGCGGCGCAGCGCGGGGTCCACCTGGCCGAGCTCGATGCCGGCGAACGGGCCGTCGAGGGGCAGGTCGGTATCGGTCATGGCGTGTCGTCCCTAAAACGTCGTGTGCGCGATCGCGGTCGATCGCCGATGCGTCGCCGGCCCGGCCCATCGCGCCGTCGCGGGTGGCCCGTGCCCGGCCGCAAATCGGCGAGCGCAACTGTCAAAAATTCGATGCAATCCTCAGAAATATCGGAGTACCATCCGATCCCGACGGTGCAAGGAGGCAACTGGCGCCGGTTGGAACGGCCATCGGAGACGTCCAATCGTCAGCCGCGTCTTGTGCGCTCGGAATCGGGATCGTCGTGTCCCGCGCCATTCCTGACAAGAGCCACTCACATGGTACAGAAGATCATCATCGGCATTCTCGCAGCGGCCCTGATCGCGGTCTGCTCGATCTGGGGCTACAGCGTGTGGCAGGCCAAGCAGGCCGCCGCGCCCGTCGTGGCCCCCCTCGCCACCGCCGCGGTGCCGGTCAAGCCGGTCGAAGCCATCACCCCGCCGGCCGAAGTGGTGCCGGTCGCCGCCGAAGTGCCGGCCGAAAAAGCCGACGGCACCCACTTCACCTACGAATACGTGTCGCCGCGCAATCCCGACCTGTTGCCGATGTACAACATGGCGCGCGAGATCGACGTGCTCAAGCAACTGCCCGAGGTCAATCAGCTCGACGGCTGGTTGACCCTGCCGCGGCCGATCCATTACATCGCCGCTGAATGCGGCACGGTCAACGCGTTCTACGCCAAGGACAAGGGCGACATCGTGCTGTGCTACGAGATGCTCGAGTTCCTGGTCCGCCAGGGCGCGGCCATGACCCAGGCCAGCGGCGGCAGCACCCGCGATCAGCTCAATTATCTGATGGCCAACCTGCGTTTCCTGATGCTGCACGAAACCGGCCACGCGCTGGTCGACATGCTCGACCTGCCGTCGACCGGCCGCGAGGAAGACGCGGTCGACCAGCTCGCCACGACCCTGATGCTGTCGTTCGTCAGCGCCGACGAATCGGCCGGCGACATCGCGCAGAAACTGCAGCTGGCGGCGACCTTCTTCATCGCCACCGACGACGGCCAGCACGACATGGCGACCTATGCCGACGAACACTCGGTCGGCGCGCAGCGTTACTTCAACCTGCAGTGCATGGTGTATGGCCACAACCCGGGCAAGTACCTGCGCATCGTCACCAGCGGCCGCCTGCCCGAAGCGCGCGCGCTGCGCTGCGAAGAGGAAAGCAAGCAGATCACCCGCAACTGGATGCGCCTGATCGAACCGAACATCGCGCCCAAGCACCGCATGACCGCCGAGGAAGAGCGGGCCAAGATCGAAGAGATCCAGCGCAAGCAGGTCGACAACACGCAGGCGCCGTACATGCGCTGAGCGCGCTGGCGGCGAGCGTTGCAAACAAAAGGCCCGGCATCCGCCGGGCCTTTTTGTTTACCCTCGATGGCCCCCTGTAGGAGCGGCGTGAGCCGCGACCGCGCCACCGCAGATACGACGCAAGCGCGAGGTATCGCGGTCGCGGCTCACGCCGCTCCTACAGGTAGTACCCGATTGGCGCGACAAAACAATGGGGCGCCGAAGCGCCCTTTTTGCGCGACCACCGACCAGCATCCGATTCTTGCCTCGATAGCCCTCTGTAGGAGCGGCGTAAGCCGCGACCGCGACACCGCAGATACGACGCAAGCGCGGTATCGCGGTCGCGGCTTACGCCGCTCCTACAGGTAGCGCCCGATTTACGCGTTGAAAAACAAAAGGGCGCCGAAGCGCCCTCTTGCACGACCATCGAAACGCGCCCGATTACAGGTGCTTGATGATCTCGTCGGCGAACTCCGAGCACTTGACCTCGGTCGCGCCGTCCATCAGACGGGCGAAATCGTAGGTCACGCGCTTGCTGCCGATGGCCTTGTCCATCGCGGCGATGATCGCGTCGGCCGCTTCGGTCCAGCCCAGATAACGCAGCATCATCTCGCCCGACAGGATCACCGAGCCCGGGTTGACCTTGTCCAGGTCGGCGTACTTCGGCGCGGTGCCGTGGGTCGCCTCGAACACGGCGTGGCCGGTCACGTAGTTGATGTTCGCGCCCGGCGCGATGCCGATGCCGCCGACTTGCGCGGCGAGCGCGTCGGACAGGTAGTCACCGTTGAGGTTCAAGGTCGCCGAGACGTCGTATTCCTTCGGACGCAGCAGGATCTGCTGCAGGAAGGCGTCGGCGATCGCGTCCTTGATGACCAGGCCCGCGCCCGGCTTGCCTTCCGGAATCACGTGCCACGGGCCGCCGTCGAGTTCGACCGCGCCGAAGTAGTCGCGCGCCACCTGATAGCCCCAATCACGGAAGCCACCTTCGGTGTACTTCATGATGTTGCCCTTGTGGACCAGGGTCACCGACTTGCGCTTGTTCTCGATCGCGTAGGAAATCGCGCTGTGGACCAGACGCTCGGTGCCCAGGCGGCTGACCGGCTTGATGCCTAGGCCGACTTCGACCGGCAGCTCGCGCGCCGGAGCGCCGATGGCCTGCAGTTCGCCCAGCCACGCCGCGTTCTTTTCGGCGGTGCCGAAGCGGATCTTGTCGAACGCCTGCGGGAATTCCTTCTGCAGGAAGTCCAGCACCTTCTGCGAGTCGGCGCTGCCGCCGGCCCATTCGATACCGGCGTAGATGTCCTCGGTGTTCTCGCGGAAGATCACCATGTCGACATCGCCCGGCTTCTTGACCGGCGAGGGCACGCCCTCGAACCAGCGCACCGGGCGCAGGCAGACGTACAGGTCGAGCATCTGGCGCAGCGCGACGTTGAGCGAGCGGATGCCGCCGCCGACCGGCGTGGTCAGCGGGCCCTTGATGCTCACCAGGTAATCGCGGCAGGCCTGCACGGTGCCGTCGGGCAGCCAGGTGCCGTAGGTGTTGTTGGCTTTCTCGCCGGCATAGACCTCGAGCCACTCGATCTTCTTGCTGCCGCCGTAGGCCTTGGCGACCGCGGCGTCGAGCACGCGCACCGAAGCGCGCCAGATGTCGGGGCCGGTGCCGTCGCCTTCGATGAACGGGATGATCGGGCGATCCGGCACATTCAGGCCGGTCGGGCTCTTGGTGATCTTGGCGCCGCCTGCGGGCGGCGTCGCTACGAACTCGGTCATTACGATCTCCAGTGGGGCCACCGTGCGCGGGCGCACGGGGCGGAGCAGGGTCCTTGCGGGACGCGATGGCGCTGCGACCCGGCCCGCCATTGTCGCGGTTCGGGCGGGGCGAGGCAAAGTGCGCGGCGGGTCGCTGTGTTGCGAAGGCCGCGGGCGCGCCGCCAAGTGAGGCGCCGCGTGGTTACCATTCTCTTCGATGGACCTGCGGCCCGAGTCCCCGGCCGACCCAAGCGAGGATGCCGACGTGACCGAGCCTGCCGCTCATGCCGAACAATGGCGCGACTACCACGCGCGCTGGATCTGGTTTCTCGGCGCCTGGGCCGGCGGCTTCATGGTCTTCTCCGGCCTGCTGATGATTTCGCCGGCGCTGCCGGGCGATGCGGGGGTGTGGATCACCGCCGCCGCAGGGGTGCTGTGGTTGCTGAGCTTTTGCGCCACGATGATCCGGCTGCTGTGGTTCGCCTGCCCGCGCTGCCGCAAACCGTTTTCGTTGTTGTTCTATTTGTTGTGGTGGCCGATGTCGGGCAAATGCCTGCATTGCGGTTTGCGGCACGGTGAGTGAGGCGCGACGGGGAATCGGGATGCACGAACAAGGACGACTCAAGGCATGACCACGGACACGGGCTCCAAGACGCAGATCGTTCGGGCTGGAATGGAGCGAATCTCGCGCGATTTCACCCAAGATCTCGCCAGTCTGGGTTTTGCGCGCACGCGCAGCAAATTCTGGACGCGCCGATACGAACATCGTCTCGACTTCATCCATCTGTTCCGTTCGGGCAGCAGTTACGGCGCGCCATACAACGCATCGGTGTCGTTGCGGATTCATCTGGGCATCGCGGTGTTGGACGACGATCGCGATGCGGTGATGCTCAATGGCCCGAACAGCAATGATCTCGATCGGTTCCGCGCCGATCGCTTTCATCTTCGCTTCAACGCCTCTTCCGGCAGCACCTACGAACGCTGCCGGGAAGATCTGCTGCGTTTCGTCGTTCAGCGCGCCGAGCCATGGTTCGGCGCGTGGCGTTCGCCGCAGGTGCTGCACGAGCGCGAGGATTCGCCGCTGGATGCGATAGCCAGGCAAGCCTTGCAGCGCGGTGTGGATGGAAACGCCTCGCCCGAGCGTGTGGCGCGCACGTTGAAGCTGTTCGGAATAAAAGACGAAAATTCACCCCGGAGTCGCCACCGATGAGCGCCGCCGAACCCGCCTTCGCGCTGCCGCGCTATTCGGCCAAACTGCTGTTCCAGTTTCGCGTCATGATCGGCGCCGATCCCGGCATCATGCGCACCTGCGAGGAGCGAATCGTGGTGTTCCACGCCGTCGATGCGCGCAAGGCGCTGGCCGAGGCGAAGCGGCGCGGGCGCAAAGCCCACCACGACTATTCCAACAGCGACGGCAATCGGGTGTTCTTCGAATTCGTCGGGGTAATGGATCTGCTGGAACTGGGGCCGGAATGCGACGAGGACGAAGTCTGGTACGACATCGTCGTGCGCAAGCAGCCGATGGAGCGCGCCGCGCAGCTGTTGCCGGAGGAAAGCAAGCTGTCCGCGTTGCGGCCATGACGATGGATCGTTGCCATGACTCACGGCTACGATGAGCAGACGGGGGATTGGTGTCCTGATCGACTCTTGAGGGCCAACGATCGACAGGTTCAGTGATGTGGGCAGCTGAGGGGTGATGATCCCCAGCGTCACGCCGATCCGCAGATAAGTCGAAAAGGGAATAGTTGTGTCGGGGCGAGCTACGAAAGTTGAGCTGAACACGCAGAACTGGTCGGCACCAAGCCGCCGGTCGTTGGCGGCCGAATTCGCCGGCACGCATTACCAGGACATGTCTCTGCGTTGCCGTCGATGCGACAGCGAATTCGTATTCACCGCGGCGCAGCAACGAGAGGCATTTGAGGTGCGCAAGGCGTACATCTGGCAACAGCGGACCTTGTGCGCGGAGTGTTGGCGACTGCGGCTTGCGCTGACAGACGAACTGCGGCGGCTGCAAAGCCAATGGCGAGCACAGCGCGCGACGCTGAAACGCGACTTCTCCGCATTGCGGCGCTGGCGCGAACTGTTGCGGCAACTTCCGTTCTACGGGTGCCGGCAGGATGTGGCGCAGATCGCGATGCTGGAACGTCTGCTAGACGCCGAGCATCGGCGCGATATCGGATCGGGCTAATCGCCATGAGGTATTCGTTGCTGTAGCCCGATCTGGACGACTAGCCGGCTTCGGATGGCTCCGGGCTCAATGTCCGCCATAGCTGAGGCGACAACGGCGCCATCCCATACGCCGCGCGCGCCTTGTCGCACTGCGGACTCGCGGTGCCGTCTTCCCAGGCCGGTCGCAGTTCGCGACACGGCGAGGGACGTTGCGCATAGATGCCGCAGTGCGCGTCGGCGCCGACTTCGCCACGCAATGCGGCGCAGCGGATCGCGCCGGCATAGGTGCCGCGCATCGCGACGCGGTGCGGGTCGAGCGCCTGGGTGAGGTCGCTGGGCACCGCGCCGTGCGGGTGCGCGTCGGTCTCGCTCCAGTGAAAGGCGACGCGGAAACGGGCGCAGCAGGCGCCGCAGCTCAGGCAGGGGTGGGAAGCAGGCGACATGACGTCGGGCACGGGAAAGACCGGCGCGATTTTCTCATCGACCGCCATCGGCGGAGAAGCGCGATCCAGGCCGGCGTCCACGCGAACACGAATGTCAGCGGGATTGGCCGAATTCGGCGTCGATGCCGAGCATCAACATCAACCCGGCGGCCAGGGTCAGCAAGGCCGTGATCAGGCCGATGCGGCGGATCAGCACCGGGTGGGTCGCGAACCGCTCACGCCGCAGCAGCCATTGCACGATCAGGCCGAGCGCGTACCCCGGCAACGCGGCCAGGGCCCCGCCGAACCATAGCCGCACGAACCCGCTTGGCGACGACAAGCTGGACCAGCCGAGCGCGGCGCCGACGAGTTCGGCCCCCAGCACCACCAGCACCAGCGGCCGCACCGGACGCAAGTCCGACCAGGAATAGTGGAAACTCAGTGGTGTGTCGCGCATGCGGGCAGTCCGGGCAATGGTCGGTCCGAAACGGTTGATTCGGTCCGGACGATACTCGGTGCGCGATGCGGATTGGTATCACGCCAGGCGCCGGTCCAGGCGCGATCAAGCCGCCGACCGACGCGCTTGCCGTCGCGATCGGCCGAGCGTGTGCCGCAATGCTTGCTCAATGCAATGAAGCGAGTGCGCGGCCGGATCCGAAAGGCCGGCCGCGCGAACGGCGAATCAGGCCCCGTGGCACTTCTTGTATTTCTTGCCGCTGCCGCACGGGCACGGATCGTTGCGATCGGGGGTGTCTTCGCGACGCAGCGGTTCGCGCGGGGTCAGCGCTTCGATGCGGTGATGGTGCAGGTCGGCCAGCATGCCCGGCAGGCCGGCGACGATTTCCAGGCGCTCGCGGTAGCTGATCGGGGTGCCCGGCGCTTGCGGGTCTTCGCTCATCACTTCGCCGCTGGCGAGGCGGTCGAACAGGGTGAAGATCTCATCGATCCAGTCGTTGTCGTCGAGCCACGCGTCCCAGGCCGCCTCGTTCAATTCGACCGCGCGGAAGAAGCCGAACGACCAGTCGCGGCCGACGTCGAGTTCGTCGGGCTGTTCGCTCTCGAGCTCCTCGGGCAGCCACAGCAGCGGAGCCAGGTGATCGGGCAGGTCGTCGTCGCCGTAGCGGACCCGCGCGCTGACCATGTTCCAGTGGCCTTGCAGCAGCGCGTGGACCTCGGCCGCCTCGGCCGCGTCGTTCCAGCGCGGTTCCTTGCCGCCCCAGACCATCGGATGCCACTGCTCGGTGGCGGGCTGCGCGGGGCTGACCACCAGGGCCGACAGGAAGCCGTCCAGCGCTTCCAGGTTGAAGCCCTTGTACGGCACGGCGCGCTGGTCGAGCAGGTCGGCCAGGCGTTCGATCTGGGCGTCGTCGAGGTAGGCGGGCGCTTTCATGGTGGGGCTCGTGCGGCGAAGGGGGACGCGCATGGTAGTCGCAGCGGCGTGTCTGCGCCGAAAATACCGCATGACCGCCCGCCTGCCCCTGCCCGCCACCTGCCCCTGCGATCCCGCGCGCCGCTACGCCGCCTGCTGCGGGCGGCTGCACGACGGTACGCTCGCGGCCGAGTCCGCCGAACAACTGATGCGCTCGCGTTACAGCGCGTATGCGGTCGGCGATCTGGAGTACCTGCGCGCGAGCTGGCATGCGGACACCTGTCCGGCCGATCTGGACCTGGATCCGTCGGTGCGCTGGCTGGGCCTGCAGGTCAAGCGCCACCTGCGCGAGGGCGAGGACGCGGCGGTGGTCGAATTCGCCGCGCGCTACCGGATCGGCGGCGGCTCGGCGGTGCGGCTGCACGAGGTCAGCCGGTTCGTTCGGGTCGATGGGCGGTGGGTGTATGTGGATGGGGAGTTTCCGCGGGCTTAGGGCGCGGATGACGACGGCGGTGGCTGGCGGGATTTTCCGCTTTCGCTTCTGCTGGTGCTTAGGATCTTCCCGATTCCCGATTCCCGATTCCCGATTCCCGATTCCCGATTCCCGATTCGATTCGAATCGAATCGAATCGCCATGCCAAATCCAGGCGCGGATCTCCCGACTCCCGACCAATCGCGTCAATCGTCGCCCCCTTTGACAAAGGGGGCGAGCGCCCGGCGCGGGTGAGTTTGGGATCGTCGCCATGACGCGGGGGATTTGCTTTTGCTTTGCTTCTCGGAGTTCGCAAAGCAAAAGCAAAAGCAAATCCCCCCTAACCCCCCTTTTTCAAAGGGGGGAATGCATACGCAGAGCAGCGTGCGGACCGAAGCCATAGACGGTTGCCTTCGAGGCGCGGCAGCCAACGAGTTCGCCGGAACGAGTCGACCTTGCCCGGACAAATCGCAACCGAAAAAAAAGGGCGCGGCAATAAGCCGCGCCCTGCTTGCCCGCCCACGCAGGCGGAGAGAGTCGCTTACTTCTTGACGTCGAATTCCTTGCTCTGGACGACGTTGCCGTCCTGAGTGATTTCGACCTTGTACTTGCCTTCCGGGAAACCCTTCGGGCTCTTGAGTTCGAACGCGGTCACGCCGCCGTTGGTGGCCTGCACATCAACCGCGGGCTCTTCGTGAACGGTCTGGCCGTCCTGGAAGGTCCACTTGGCGCCGAGCTTGGTCGCGACGGTCGCGGCCGGGTCGGAGGTGCTGGTGCTGACCGAGGCGTAGATCGTGTCCTTCGGCTTGAACGCCGCGGCCGCCGCGGTGACCTTCTTGTCGGCGCCGATCGCGCTGCCCAGGTCGACGCTGGCGACGGTAGCGGTCGCAGCCATCGGGGCCGGGGCGGGTTCGGCCGGAGCGGGCGCCGGAGTTTCGACGGCCGGCGGCGGGGTCGGCGCGGCTTCTTCTTTCTTCTTGCAGCCGGCCAGCGCCAGGGTGGCGACCAGAGCGGCGGCAACGGCGTAATGCGTACGAGTGCGGATCAACATGGTGGATCTCCTGAGAACGATGGCAATGATGGTGAAACGCAGTCGACGAATCAGTCGTTGAGGGTCGGAATCTTGAGGACCTGGCCAGGCTGGATCTTGTCGGGATCGTCGAGCTGGTCGCGGTTGGCTTCGAAAATCGCGTTCCACTTGCTCGACTTGCCGTAGACCTGCTTGGCGATATGCGAAAGCGTGTCGCCCTTCTCGACCGTATAGGTCTGCTCGCCACCGCCGGTGATCTCATCGGTCGAGCTCACGCCGCCTTGCACGTCGCTGAAGTCGGCCTTCTCTTTGATTTCGTCGGTGCTAGACACACCGCCTTGCACATCGGAAAAATCGGCTTTCTTGTCCGGGGTAGTCATGGGTTGAGGGCTCCTGCCGAAGTGGCGAAGCGGAACATGACATGCCGCTTGTTAAAAAGACATAGCGTCCGCGTGAACGCCCATGACGAAACTGAATGAGCGGATTCCGCCCGGGTTTTTGCCGGTAACGCGGTGGCACACGCCCTGTGTAGGCGATGTGCGCACCGGTCTATTGGCGCTCGTCGCGGCCGGCGCGCGGCGGGCTCAGGCCGGGGCTGCCGCGCCACGGATTGATGTCCAGCCCGCCGCGGCGGGTGTAGCGCGCTTCCACCGACAGCCACTGCGGCGCGGTGCGCTGGCTCAGGTCGGTGTGGATGCGTTCGACGCACTGCTCGTGGAATTCGGCGTGGTCGCGGAACGAGATGAGATAGCGCAGCAGCGCGGCGCGGTCGAGCTTCGGCCCGCGGTAGGCGAGGGTCACGCGCGCCCAGTCGGGCTGGCCGGTGACCGGGCAGTTGGACTTGAGCAGGGCGCTGCTCAGGCGCTCCTCGACGACGCTGTCGGATTCGATCGCCAGGTGCTCGGCCTTGGGCGGGCCGTAGTCGTCGATCGCGACCTCGAGCTCGTCGATCGATTCGCTGGCCTCGTCGTGGCCGATCGACGGCAGCCCGGCGGCGACCTCGACCACCGCGCCGGCCGCGGCCGACAGGTCGCGCGCGATCGTCGCCAACACCGCGGCTTCGTCGTCGAAGGCGGTCGCGTTGAAGGAGTTGAGGTAGAGCTTGAGCGACTTGGATTCGATCAGGTGCGGCGAGGTGGCCGGCACCGACACGGTCGCGGTGCCCACGCGCGGCTTGCCGCGGCGGTCGAGCCAGCTCAGCTCGTAGGCGTGCCAGCGGTCGTAGCCGACGAACGGCAGGGTGTCGTCGCGCAGGCCGAGATGGGCGCGACCGAGCGTGCGTTCGATCGGGAACAGCAGCGAGGCGTCGTACTCGCGCGGGTAATCGACGTGGCGGCCGAGGGGGAGGTCGTGGGTGGTCATGCGGCGATTTTAGCCGCTCCGGGTCGGGGCGGCCGGGGCGGGATCGGGCGGGTGGAGGGCCGGGGCGATGATCGCGGGGGCTATTGCAGACGACGTCCACCCGATGCCGTCGCCACAAGGGCGCTGACCGCATCGTTAACTGTCCAACCGACGTTCTCCAAGCCGCCGCAGAACAGTTCCCCCCTTTGAAAAAGGGGGGCTAGGGGGGATTTGCTTTTGCAGTCAGATCGCAGCGATCTGCCGCGCACAGCAAATCCCCCGCGCTGCGGTTGACGTACTGCAATCGGGACGTTCGCCGGGCGCTCGCCCCCTTTTTCAAAGTGCGCAAAAGCTCGCGTGCCTAGGCGATCTGATGATCGGCCGACAGGCACGACGGCGCACGGCTGCCAAAATTCCGCCGCTTAGGTGCTTACCCGCGCCTCAACCGGCCTTGGCCCCATTCAAATAATCCAACGTCACCTGCAGCATCGCGCGCAGGCCGATGTCCAGCGAACTCTCGTCGAGCTTGAACTTCGGCGAATGGTTGCTCGGCGCGGTCGACGGATCCACGCCGGCTTCGGTCGACCCGACGAAGAAGAACATCGCCGGCACTTCCTTGGCGTAGTACGAGAAATCCTCCGCGCCCATCACCAGCGGCATGTCGATCACGTTCTTGTCGCCGGCCACGGCCTTGAGGCTGGGCAGCATGCGCGCGGTCAGCGCCGGGTCGTTGTAGGTGACCGGGTTGCCGTCCTGGTCGGGCACCTGCGCTTCGGCGTGGGCGCCGTGGGCGGCGCTGACGTGGTCGGCGACGTTCTTGAGGTCCTTGAAGATCGCCTGGCGCATGCCTTCATCGAAGGTGCGGATGGTGCCGGTCATTTCGACGTCGTAGGGAATGATGTTGTAGCGGATGCCGCCCTTGATCGAGCCGAAGGTGACCACCGCCGGCAGCTTGGCGATGTTGGTGCGGCGGCTGATGATGGTCTGCGCGGTGCCGACCACGTCGGCGGCGGCGACGATCGGGTCGATCCCGCCCCACGGCGTGGAGCCGTGGGTCTGGCGGCCCTTGATCTTGATGCTGAAGCGATCGGACGCGGCCATCAGCGGCCCGCCGCGCACGCCGAGCTGGCCGGCGGGCAGGGTCGAGAACACGTGCAGGCCGAACATGGCCTCGGGCTTGAAGTCCTTGAACAGGCCGTCCTTGAGCATCAGCGAGGCGCCGCCTTCCTCGTTGGCGGGGGCGCCTTCCTCGGCCGGCTGGAACACCAGCATGACCTGGCCCGGCAGGTCCTTCTTCATCGCCACCAGCGCATCGGCGACGCCGAGCAGGATGCCGGTGTGGGCGTCGTGGCCGCAGGCGTGCATGACCCCGACGGTCTCGCCGCGGAAGCTCGCGGTGGCCTTGGAGGCGAACGGCAGATCGACCTGCTCGGTCACCGGCAGCGCGTCCATGTCGGCGCGCAGGGCGATCTTCGGGCCGGGCTTGCCGCCTTCGATGATCGCGACCACGCCGTGGCGGGCGATCCCGGTCAGCGGCTTGAGGCCGAGCTTGCGCAGGTGTTCGGCGACCTTGGCCGAGGTGCGTTCCTCGCGGTTGGACAGTTCCGGGTGCTGATGGAAGTCGCGGCGCCAGGCGATCACGTCGGCCTTGACCTTGGCCGCGGCGGCGGCGACCTCGGGCCGTTCGCTCGATTGCGCGGCGGCGCCCAGCGGCAGGGCGGCGAGGACGCCGAGACTCAGGGCGCAACGCAACGCGACGGACAGCGGACGCTTCATCGACGGAACTCCGGGCGGGAAAGGTTCGATGCTAGCCGATGGGGGGCGGCGGGGATGCGCTACGTTGGTCGGTTGGTTGGGGCGGGGATTCGGGATTCGGGATTCGGGATTGGGAATCGGGAATCGGGAATCGGGAATCGTGAGGTTGCAGTCGGAAGTCGGGAGGTGGGAGTGGGCGGCGGGCGGCGGGCGGCGAGAAAAGCGGTGCGGCGCTCTGCGCTCGCCTCGAGGCTCATGCTGTTGCGACGGCGGGACGATTTTCGTCAGACGATCTCCGCGCAACCCACCTACCGTCATTCCCGCGAAGGCGGGAATCCAGAGACTTCAGCGCCATCTTTCCAGAACGTCATTCCCGCGAACGCGGGAATCCAGCGACTTTCGTACAGGTTGCGTCAAAGTCACTGGATTCCCGCGTTCGCGGGAATGACGGTAGGAGGGGGCGCGGAGATTTGAAGTAGGCGTGGGAATCACGAAAGACCTAGACCTAACCCAAAATTCAGACGCAGACCCAGACCACCCGCAGCACGTCCCAACCCCAGCCGCATCCACCGTCACCCTGTCAGCGCAAATCGACGACCTACAACTCAACCAACCCCGCCACCGGCCGCAACACCGAGCCGTAACCCATCGCCGCATACACCCGATCGCTATAAGCCTGACGTCGGGTCGGCCACCCCGATCGCCAGCGCAGCTGCAGGGCCGCCACCGGCCCCCAGATCGCCGCATCGACCAGCGCGACCACCCACAGGCCTTCGTCGAGCAGCCACGACCACGACGCCTGGCCGGACGACAACGCCGCGTCCAATCCGGTGATGGCCGCGACGACCAAGAGGGCCGCCACCGACATCCCCACGGTCCAGTAAAGCGAGTCGCGCAGCATGCGCGGGGTGTAGCCGACCGGCGCGATGTCCAGGACCAGCCAACGGAAGATGCTGTGGCAAACGTAGCGGCGGCCGTTCTCGCGGTTTTCCAGCGCGAGGACCACACCGTCGTCGCCGATCCCGTCGGCTCCGATCTCATCGTTGTGGTGCCGTCGCCCGGTGCAGCGCTGTGCGGCGACGTCCACGCGGTCGCCTTCGCTCAGCGGCGATGGCGCGTATTCGTCTTCCGACATCGGTGCGTAGAACGCCAGACGAACGCGATCGAGGCGGAAGCGATACACCGCGAACTGGGTCAGCACGCCGTGGCCAGGGCGGCGGATGGACTCGATCGCGCGCTCCAGTCCGCGCACCTGCCCGCTTAGCCGCAACGGCGCGGATGCGACGGTGGCGGGCGGCGAGCTCGCGTCGTCCGACTTGCCGTCGGTGAGGTGCGTGGCGCGTCCCGGCGCGTGTTCGTCCATGCCTTAGGGCCCGTGCAGGTAATCCAGCGCGACCTGCAGCATGGTCTTGGTGCCGACTTCCAGCGCGCCCTCGTCGAGCATGAAGTTAGGCGAATGGTTGATCGGCGCCTTCGCCGGGTCGGTTCCCTTCGCGGTCGAGCCGACGAAGAAATAGAACCCCGGCACGGTGTTGGCGAACTGGGAGAAATCCTCGGCCACGGTCACCAGTCCCGATTCCCTGACCTTGTCGTTGCCGGCCGCGCGTTGCAGCGACGGCAGCACGCGCCGGGTCAGCGCCGGGTCGTTGATCGTGGCCGGCGCGTTGTTGACCACCTGCAGCTCGGCCGTGGCGCCGGCCGCGTGGGCGTAGTCCTGCGCGGTGCGGCGCAGGCGCGCGATCACGTCCTCGCGCACGCCGGCGTCGAAGGTGCGCAAGGTGCCGACCAGCCTGGCTTCGTCGGGAATGATGTTGAAGCGCACGCCGGCATTGAACTGGCCGGCGGTCAGCACCACCGGCGTCGCGGCGATGTTGACCTGGCGCGCGATCAGGCTCTGGCTGGCGAGCAGGATCTGCGCGCCGACGGTGATCGGGTCGACCCCGTCCCACGGCCGCGACCCGTGGGTCTGCTTGCCGCGCACGGTCAGGCTCCATTCGTCGGCGCTGGCCAGCATCGGGCCGCTGCGATAACCGACTTCACCGACCTGCAATCCGGCCCATACGTGCAGGCCGAACACCGCTTCGGGTTTGAACTCCTTGAACACGCCCTCGTCGAGCATCAGCTTGGCGCCGAACGGCGCGCCCGCGACCGGCGGGCCCTCCTCGGCCGGCTGGAACACGAACATCACCTCGCCCGGCAGCTGATCCTTCTGCGCGACCAGCGCGGTCGCCACGCCGAGCAGGATCGCCACGTGCGCGTCGTGGCCGCAGGCGTGCATCACCCCGACCGGCTGGCCGCGGTAGTCGGCCTTGACGGTCGAGGCGAACGGCAGCCCGGCCGGTTCGGTCACCGGCAGCGCGTCCATGTCGGCGCGGATCGCGATCTTCGGCCCGGGCTTGCCGCCCTTGAGCACCGCGACCACGCCGGTGTGGGCGATGCCGGTGCGCGGTTGCAGGCCGAGCTTGCGCAACTGGTCGGCGATCAATTTCGCGGTGCGCACTTCCTGCTGGCCCAGCTCGGGATGCTGGTGGATGTCGCGGCGCCAACCCACGACCTGAGCGTTGACCGCGTGCGCGGCCTCGGCGGTACGCATGGGGTCCGCCGGGGCGGCTTGGGCTGGGACCGACGTCGCCGATGCGACCGACAGGGCCAGCGCCAACAACGGGATCGATGCGCGATCGGACCAGGGCATCGCGAACTCCGCGGCAGTGAGGGCCCTCGATCCTAAAAGGTATCCGCGCGCGGCGATACGCGGGCGAGCGGTGTGTTCTGGCAACGCGGTGTTTCGGTCGCGCCTGCGATGCCGGTTGCCGGCTCCGGTCCGTCGGCGCCGGTGCGACTCGCATCGAACGCCGCTGTCCGCGGCACTTATCGCCGAACGCGCTCGTCGCGCCGCGCCCGCATGCGTGAACCCAATCACATCGGCGGCGTGTGCGCGCGGGCATGCTGGCGCGGCCGTTCCGGCACCGACCAAGGAGACAGGTCAATGCGTATCACCCGCCACAAGACGTTATTTGCCGCCGCATTCGTGTTCGCCACCGCGTTCGCTTCGACGGCTTCGGCCTCGTTCGATTGGCGCTGCGATTCGTGCATGGGCACCTACGACTACTGCGTCAGTCAGCCCGATGCCTCGATCGACGCCTGCGTGACCGAGTACAACATCTGCGCCGGGCGCTACAACTGCCCGTACATGCCGATCTGATGCCGACGTAATTCGCCTCGCCCGCCATCGATCATCCGCATCCTGGCGATTCGTACTGAATGCCAGTCCCGCCAATCCGGCACAGACCAAGGAGAAAGGTCGTTATGCGTATTTCCCAGCACAAGACGTTGTTGGCCGCGATGTTCGTGTTCGCCGCGGGTTTCGCTTCGGCGTCGTCGGCGCAGTTCAATCCCCGCTGCGATGGGTGCATGAACACCTACGACTACTGCATGTCGAAACCCGATGCGGAGCAGTGGCTCTGCGTGCACCAGTACAACATCTGCGCTCAGCGCGCGGGCTGCCTGTTGATGCCGGAGATCTGATCCGCATCCGCGTTGTTTCCAGTTGTCGACCAAGGAGAAGGTTCATATGCGTTCCATTCGCCACAAGACCCTGTTCGCCGCCGCGTTCGTGTTCGCCGCCGGCTTCGTATCCACCGCTTCGGCGGGCAGTTGTATCGAATGCATGGACATCTATAACGCCTGCATGACCGCCACCGGCGGCGACTACGGCGTCTGCGCGCACCAGCACAACCTCTGCGCCGCGCCGCAGAACTGCCCGTTGATGCCGGAAATCATCATCGACTGAGCATCGCGATAGCGGGCGCGCCAACGCGCCCGTCGGGAGGGCCTTCGCGCCGGCGCAAAGCGCCGGGGTTGAAGGCCCTTTCGTTGCGGCGGCCAGGTCCGCCATCCCCGCGGGCGCGAAGCCGCCGCGCGCGGGCCTCGGGGCCGAGGCGTCGATCCGGCCGAAGCCGCGTCCCGCCACGAACTCGCTCCCGGTTTGCCCCGTGCGGCCGCGTCCCGCGGATTTGCCCCCACGCCGCCGCGTCCGTAAAATGAGAATGGTTATCGTTTGCCGGCGAGCACGGAACCGCGGCCGCGATCGCTCCCTTCTCCGCTTCCGTCCAGGCCTGTATGCCGACCTCGTCCGTGTCCGACCCCCGCGCGCTCGCAAGCGCGATCCGCCTGTCCCTGCTCGGCCTGCCGCTGCTGCTCGGCGCCTTCGCCGTACACGCCGCCGAGGCGCCGGCCGACGCCACCACCCTGGACAACGTCGAAGTGCGCGCGCCTATCGCCAAGCGCAGCCAGACCGCGACCAAGACCGACACCCCGCTGATCGAGGCGCCGCAGTCGATCTCGGTGATCACCGCCCAGCAGATGCGCGACCGCGGCATCCAGGGCGTCGAGGAAGCGGTGTGGTACACCGCCGGCGCGCAGGGCGGCGGCTACGGCCAGGACACCCGCAGCGACTGGCTGCTGGTGCGCGGCTTCAACCCGGCGCGCTACATGGACGGATTGGCGCTGACTGACGGCGTGTGGACCGGCGGCACCCGCATCGAACCTTACGGCCTGGAACGCCTGGACGTGCTCAAGGGCCCGACCTCGGTGTCGTACGGCGCGATGCCGCCCGGCGGCCTGATCAACATGGTCAGCAAGCGGCCGACCACGCAAGCGCTGCGCGAAGTCGAAGTCACGATCGGCAACTACGACCTGCGCCAGGCCGCGTTCGATTTCGGCGGCCCGCTCGGCGACAGCGGCACTTGGTTCTATCGGCTCACCGGCCTGGCCCGCAACAGCGACAACGTGGTCGATTACGTGCAGGACGACCGCTATTTCTTCGCCCCGGCGCTGACCTGGAAACCCAGCGAAGACACCTCGCTGACCGTGCTGGCGCGTTACCAGAAGGCCGACACCGCGCAGGGCGGCGGCTTCCTGCCGGCCGACGGCACCTTGTTCGCCAATCCCAACGGCAACATCCCGCGCAGCCGCTACACCGGCGAGCCGGGTTGGAACGATTACCTCAAGACGATGAAGTCGGTGGGTTATGAATTCAGCCATCGCTTCAGCGAGGCGCTGACGTTCCGGCAGAACCTGCGCTACGGCAAGGCCGATGTCGATCACGACGCCGGCGTCGGCGCGTTCGGACTGCAGGCCGACCAGCGCACGCTGACGCGCTACTACTTCCCGCTGGAGGAAAGCTCCAAGTCCTTCGCCGTCGACAACAACGTGGAAGTGAAATTCGACACCGGCGCATGGCGGCACACGCTGCTGGCCGGTCTCGATTACCGCCGGCTGGAGAGCGATTACGCCTCGGCGTTCGCGTTCGGCGCGCCGTCGCTGGATATCTTCAACCCGGTCTACGGCGCGCCGATCGTCAAGCCGGCCTACACCTCGCGCCAGGACAAGGTGCAACAGCAGCTTGGCGTGTACGTGCAGGACCAGATCAAGATCGACCGCTGGGTGATCACCGCGGCCGGCCGCCAGGACAAGGTGCGCACCCGCACCGATCAGCTGCTGGCCACGCCGGTGACCCGCGAGCGCCAGGACGACAGCAAGTTCTCCGGCCGCCTGGGCGTGAACTATCTGTTCGATTCGGGCTGGGCGCCGTATGTCGCGTGGTCGCAATCGTTCGAACCGACCGTCGGTGTGAACTTCGCCGGCCAGTCGTTCAAGCCGACCACTGGCGAACAGATCGAGGCCGGATTGAAGTTCCAGCCGGCCAGCGGCCGTGCGCTGGCGAGCCTGGCGGTGTATGAGATCAAGCAGGAAAACACCCTGACCGTCGATCCCAACCACACCTTGTTCTCGGTCCAGCAAGGCGAAACCCGGGTGCGTGGCGCCGAACTGGAAGGACGTTGGAATTTCCGCAACGGCCTGAGCGTGTACGGCGCCTACACCTACACCGACAGCAAGGTGACTCAGACCAACGACGCAGCCGCGCTAGGCAAGCAGATCGCCCTGCAGCCGCGCAACGTGGCTTCGCTGGGCGCGGACTACACCATCGGCTACGGCGTGCTGTCGGGCCTGGGCATCGGCGCGGGCGTGCGCTACACCGGCGAGCATTACGGCGACATCTACAACCAGTGGAAGACGCCGTCGTACACTTTGTTCGACGCCTCGCTGCGCTACGACCTGGACAACTGGCGCTTCCAGCTCAACGCCAGCAATTTGACCGACAAGGAATACGTCAGCGTCTGCAACAGCGCGATCTGGTGCTATTACGGCTATCCGCGCACGGTGACGGCGACGGTGCGGTATCAGTGGTGAGTTGGCCGCTGGGTGCGTTTGCTGATTGATGAGTTCGCTGATTGTTGAAGCGACTGATTGACGGGCTTTTGCTGTTCCCCCCTTTGCAAAAGGGGGGCAGGGGGGATTCGCTTTTAGAGGCAGATCGCCGCGTCGGATCGAAAAGCGAATCCCCCGCGCTGTGCCCGCGATCTGACTTCGTGCCTGCGCCGGGCGCTCGCCCCCTTTTCCAAAGTGGGCTGTGTGATTGCGCATGCCATCTGCATGCGGCAACGACAGCGACGACCATGGCAATGCCGGCGATGCGACATAAGCAGTGAAGCGACGCCTGCGCTCTTGCTGTTCCCCCCTTTGAAAAAGGGGGGGCAGGGGGGATTTGCTTTTACGCCCAGATCGCCGCGTCGGATCGAAAAGCGAATCCCCCGCGCTGTGCCCGCGATCTGGCTTCGTGCCTGCGCCGGGCGCTCGCCCCCTTTTCCAAAGTGGGCTATGTGATTGCGCATGCCAGCTGCATGCGGCAACGACAGCGACGACTATGACGATGTCGGTGGTGCCGACGATGCGACATCGGCAGTGAAGCGACGCACGCGCTTTTGCTGTTCCCCCCTTTGCAAAAGGGGGGCAGGGGGGATTCGCTTTTACGCCCAGATCGCTGCGCGCCACCCAAAAGCAACGAACCACGACGCCAGCGCCGCAATCCGTCAAACCACCCTCAACGCCCGATCAACGCCATCCCGACCGCGGTATAGCGATCGCCCGCGACCGCTTCCGGCGCGAACACCGTATCCAACTGCGCGCGTTCGGCCGCCGACAGCGACACCTGCAGCGCACCGACGTTATCTTCCAGATACTTGCGGCGCTTGGTGCCCGGGATCGGCACCAAGTATTCGCCGCGCGCCAACACCCAAGCCAAGGCCAACTGCGCCGGCGTACAGCCCTTGTCGGCCGCGATCGCCTTGACCTGCTGCGCCAATGCCAGGTTGTGGGCGAAGTTGTCGCCCTGGAAACGCGGCGTGGTCAAACGGAAATCGTCGCTCTGCAACTGATCGGCGCTGGTGATGTTGCCGGTCAGAAAGCCGCGGCCCAGCGGGCTGTATGGAACGAAGCCGATGCCCAGGCGTTCGCACACCTCGAACACGCCGTTGCGCTCGGGGTCGCGCGTCCATAGCGAGTATTCGCTCTGCACCGCGGTGATCGGATGCACTGCGTGCGCGCGCTCCAGGGTCTCCGCCGATGGCTCGGACAAACCGAGATAGCGCACCTTGCCTTGTTGCACCAGTTCGGCCATCGCGCCGACGGTCTCCTCGATCGGCACCGAGGCGTCGATGCGGTGCTGGTAGTACAGGTCGACGTGGCCGGTGCCCAGGCGCTTGAGGCTGCCTTCGATCGAACTGCGCACGTACTCGGGCTGGCCGCTGACGCCGCGCGCCTGCGGCCGCGCCGGGTCGAACACGATGCCGAACTTGGTCGCCAGGAACACCTGCTCGCGACGCCCCTTCAACGCGCGGCCGAGCAACTCCTCGTTGCTGTGCGGGCCGTAGATGTCGGTGGTGTCGAGGAAGTCCACGCCCAGTTCCAGCGCGCGATCGAGGGTGGCCAGCGATTCGGTCTCGTCGGCGGCGCCGTAGGCGAAGCTCATGCCCATGCAGCCCAGGCCCAGGGCGGACACGGAGGGGCCGTTGCGGCCGAGGCGGCGGGTCGGAAGGGTGGTCATGGTGGGGCTCCTGATCGGAAGGTACGAGGCGCGGTGGGGGAAGGACCGCGCGCCCGGTAAAGGCGTGGATGCACTTTAGGCCGGTTTGATTGGGCGAAAAACCGGCGTTATCCGAATGGCTCTTGAAGATCTGCTTCATAATTGAGGCTCGATTGTCGCTTCGGGAGCCGCCATGGCCGCCCATCCCTTGCCCGCCGTCCTTGCCTTCGCCCGGGTCGCCCACTTCGGCAGCTTCACCCGTGCCGCGGCCGAGCTGGAGGTGTCGCCGTCGGCGCTGTCGCAGACCGTCCGCGCCCTGGAGAGCAAGCTCGGGGTGCGCCTGCTCAACCGCACCACCCGCCAGGTCGGCCTGACCGAACACGGCGCGCGCTTCCTCGAACAGATCGGGCCGGGGCTGGCGCAGATCGAGGCCGCGTTCGACGACCTCGACGCGGTCCGGCACCGGCCGACCGGGCGGCTGCGCATCAATGTCGGGCGCACCGCGGCCAAAATTCTGATCGAGCCGCGACTGCCGGCGTTCCTGGCGCGCTATCCGGAACTGGAGGTCGAGCTGTTCGCCGACGACACGCTGGCCGATCTGGTCGCCGGCGGTTTCGATGCCGGCATCCGCCTGGGCGAATGCCTGGCGCGCGACATGATCGCGTTGCCGGTCGGCGGGTTGCAGCGGCAGGTGATCGTGGCCACGCCGGAGTACTTCGAGCGTCATGCGGCGCCGCGCACGCCGCAGGATCTGGTCGGCCACGACTGCATCCGTCTGCGCCTGCCGGGCAGCCGGCGCCTGTACCCGTGGGAGTTCAGCCGCGACGGCCGCGATTTCGAAGTCGACGTGCAGGGCCGGCTGATCTGCAACGACGGCATGATGATCCTGAGCGCCGCGCGCGCCGGCCTGGGACTGGCGCAACTGTTCGAACCGATCGCGCGCGAGGATCTGCAAAGCGGGCGGTTGGTCGAGGCGCTGGCGGATTACCAGCCGCCGTTTCCGGGCTTCTACATCTACTACCCGGCGCGCAAGCAATTGCCGACGAAGTTGCGGGTGTTCGTGGATTTCATGCGCGAGGGGATGTGAGGTTGCGCGCGTCGCGGTCGGTGTAGTCACCCGCAACACCGAATGCAGTCCCTTGAGAGATCGCAAACACACTCCTGCGCTGAGTGCTTTTCCCCCCTTTGGAAAAGGGGGGCAGGGGGGATTCGCTTTTACTCGCGAGCCGACGCAGCAACTTCCTGGTCCACGCAACTTTGGTCGTCGTAGCGCAGTGTTTGTGGTTAAAAGCAAATCCCCCCACCCCCCTTTTTCAAACGGGGGAAAAGCGCGGGCGATGGTCGGGGGGAGTGCGCACTGCTCCGCGCTGCAATGAAAGCCACAAGCCACGAACCACGAACCACGATCGGCATCGCGCGCGCGAACCCTCACTTTGCTGCACCCGACCTCGCCTTTGCCTCCACGCCATGCGAGGCTGCGCCCGACCCGCCGGGAAGCCGCCATGACCGCTGTCGATCCGTCCGTTCCGACGTCCTCCGCCGACCCAGCGCCCGCCACCCTACAAGGCGAAGCCGCCCTGGTCCGCGCGCTCGGGCCGTTCCAGCTCGGCGCCTCGATCATCAACATCATCGTCGGCGCCGGCATCTTCATGCTGCCGGCGTTGTTGATGGGACGCATGGGCGCGAGCGCGCCGCTGGTGTTCGTGGCCGGCGCGATCGCGATCATCCCGATCGCGCTGTGCTTCTCGGCGATCGGCAGCCGCGCCAGCGCGACCGGCGGGCCCTACACCTTCGTCGGCGCCGCGTTCGGGCCGTTCGCCGGTTTCCTTACCGGCGCGTTGATGTGGATCTGCAATACCTCTTCCAGCGCCGGTGTCGCCGCGGCTCTGGCCGAGCAGGCCGGCAACGCCTGGACGCTGTTCCGCGATCCGCTGCCGCGCGGGCTGTTCATCGCCACTGTCTATGCCGCGCTGTTCGCGCTCAACGCGTTCGGGGTGAAACTCGGCGCGCGCATGATCGTGCTGCTGGCGACCCTGAAGCTCACACCGCTGTTCCTGCTCGCCAGCGTCGGCCTGTTCTTCGTCGACTGGAGCCAGGTCGGCTGGACCGAACTGCCGTCGTGGAGCGCGCTGGGTTCGTCGATGGTACTGGTGGTGTTCGCCTATTCGGGCATGGAAACCGCGCTGGTGCCGACCGGCGAAGTGCGCGATCCGGCCCGCCACGTGCCGCGCGCGACTTTGTCGGCGATCGTGGTCGTGGTGCTGCTGTACATCGGCATCCAGGTCGCCTGCCAGGGCCTGCTCGGCGCGCGCCTGGCCGACAGCACCGCGCCGGTGGCCGACGCGGCCGGCGCGATCTGGTCGCCGGCGCACGGCCTGTTGCTGATCACCGCCGGTGTTTCGATGACCGGCTTTTTGATGGGCAATCTGTTCTCGTCCTCGCGCCTGTTGTTCGCGCTGGGCCGCGACGGTTATCTGCCGCGCGCGTTCGGCCGGGTCGATGCGCGCTACCACGTGCCACGGGTGGGCTTGCTCGCGCATGCGGGCATCGCCCTGGTGCTGGCCTTGATGGGCAATTTCGAAACCCTGGCGCTGATTTCCGGCGGCGCGATCTGCCTGCTGTTCGCGGCGGTGTCGATCGCGGCCTGGCGCGCGCAGGCGCGCGATCTGCGCGGCGCGGGCGAACCGTTCCGCATGCCCGGCGGCAGCTGGCCGATGCCGTTGCTCGCGGTGCTGACGATGGCGGCGATCCTGGCGACGATGACCGCCGAGCAATGGGGCGCGATCGTGGCGTCGTTGATCGTGCTGGTGGCGGTGTATGGGTTGCTGGCGTTTTGGCGGCGTGGCGCGACGGCCGGGTAATCGGGAGCCGCGTATCAACATCGAGCTTGCGACGTTCGTGCGGTGCCGCGGTCGCGGCTCGCGCCGCTCCTACAGGGCGACGCCGATGGTCACGGAGCTACCTGTAGGAGCGGCGCGAGCCGCGACCACGACCTCACAACCACGACGCTCGCCGCGCCAATCGCCGACGAATTCCGAAACGGTTTCAGGAACCAAACGTGTTCTTCACCCGATCCGACATGACCGTGTAAGCGATCCAGATCCCACCGTAAAACAGCGCGCTCACCATCGCGGCGCCGAATCGGTACGAGTATTCGGGTGCGATATCGGGACTCTGCCGCGCCAGCACGAATATCACGATTCCCGCCAGCGCGCCGAGCGCCAGCCAGGCGATGAACACGCGCGGAAACCATCGCGACTTCATGAAGAACAGCGCGATGGCGCCGATGTTCAGCGCGAGCAACACGCCATCGGCGGCCATGCGTACGCGCAAGGGCGCGCGCAGCGCGTCGCCCGGGTCCAGCGCGGCCAGTTGGCTGGAGGTGAAGCCCATTGAGGCCATCAGGCTCAGCAGCGCCCAGAACAAGACGATGGCCACCACGATCAGCCAACCCCCGAGCCCCTTCGGGCCGGAGTTGCGCTCGCTGCGCGAGGTCGAGAATTCCAGCGGCCCGTCGCCCAACTCCAGGGCGCCGCGCGGCGCGGGTTCCGGCCGGCGGTACGGATCTTCTTCAGTGCTCATGCGGGTATCCCGTTTACATCGCGGCACAACGCCGGGCTCCCCCTGAACCCGGCCGCGGCGGCGGCCCGCGCACGATAGCGAACCCGGCGCCGCATCACATCCCGGCGACGCACGCGGCGCAGTATTCCGGCGTAATCCGACAGCCCAACCGACACGCGCGCGCTTGATCCTTGACCGCCCGCTGTTGCCTACTAACGCCTGCAACCCGCCGGAGCCGCGTGCCTCGATCCATGGCCAGCACCTCCGCCACCGACCCGTCGCCATCCTCGCCCGCCGCTGACGCCGCGCCGCCCGCGAGCGAGCCGCCAGCCGCCGCGGGTACGCCGCCGCCCACCGACGCATCGCCGCCGGCCGGTCCGCCCGCCGCGCCCGCGCCGATGTCGCGCTGGCGCATCGCCGGTTTCGTCTCGATCTCGCTGCTGCTCGGCCTGACCCAGAGTCTGGGCATGAACCTGGTCGCGTCCAACCTGCAGCAGGTGCAGGGCGCGCTCGGCGCGACCAGCGCCGAGGCGACCTGGCTGCTGACCGCCTACTTCGCCACCAACATCCCGGCCAGCCTGCTGCTGACCAAGTTCCGCCTGCACTACGGCCTGCGCCTGTTCGCCGACCTGGGCATCGGCCTGTTCGTGGTCGCCGCGGTGGTGCATCTGCTCGCCAACGACCTGGACTCGGCGATCGCCGCGCGCACCGCGCTCGGTATCGCCGCCGCGCCCTTGAGTTCGCTGACCGTGTTGTACATGGCCGAGGTGTTCGCCGGGCCGAAGAAAGTGATCGGCCTGATGTTCGGTTTCGCCGCGCTGCAGACCGGCGCGCCGATCTCGCGGATCATCGCCGAGAGCCTGCTGCTCAACGCGCAGTGGCACGGCATCGTGATGTTCGAACTTGGGCTGGCGCTGGCCTGCCTGGCCGCGATCAATCTGCTGCGGGTCACGCCGGTGCCGCGTCAGAACATGTTCGACCGCTGGGACATCGCCAGTTTCCCGCTGTACGCCAGCGCGATCGCGCTGGTCTGCGTGGTGCTGACCCAGGGCCGCCTGCGCTGGTGGCTGGACACGCCATGGCTCGGCCAATGCCTGGTCGCCGCGGTGATTTGCGCCGGCGCGTTCGTGGTGATCGAGATGAACCGCTCCAAGCCGATGGTCAACATCCGCTGGCTGCTGCACGGCGGCTACATGGTGCGGCTGGGGCTGGCGATCGTGCTGTCGCGCATGGTGTTGTCGGAACAGTCGGTCGGCGCGGTCGGCCTGCTAAACGTGCTCGGCTTGCTCAACGACCAGATGCACACGATGTTCTGGCTGGTGCTGATCGGCACGGTCGCTGGCTTCGTGGTGACCCTGCCGTTCCTGCCCAAGCAGCGCTTCGACATGCTCGGGCTGATCGCGGTGGCGATCGTCGGCGTGTGCGCCTACATCGATTCGCATGCGACCAACCTGACCCGGCCGGCGAATTTCTACATCACCCAGACTTTGATCGCGATGGCCGCGTCGATGTTCCTGGCCAGTTCGATCCTGCTCGCGCTGGTGCGGGTGGTCGCCGACGGCGTGCGCAACCTGGTCACCTTCATCGTCTTGTTCAGCACCACCAACGCGCTCGGCGGCCTGCTCGGCTCGGCCGTGCTCGGCACCTACCTGGCCCGGCAGCAGACCGCGCATTACCAGCAGCTGATGCAGCAGCTCACCCTCGGCGATCCGCAGGTGGTGCTGCGCACCCAGCAACTCGGCGGCGCGGTCGCGCGGGTGGTCGGCGATCCGGCCGCGCGCGGCAATCAGGCGCTGACCTCGCTGAGCCAGCAGGTCACCCGCGAGTCGTGGGTGCTGGCCTACAACGACGTGTTCCTGGCGGTGGCGTGGCTGGCCGCGCTGGTGCTGGCGTGGGCGATGTTGATGCGCTGGCAGCTGTGGCGGCGCGGCCACACCGTGGTCAGCTTCGCCGCGCAGGTGCCCGGCCCGTTCGGCCCGCCCGCCGCCGCGCCGGCACCCGCCGATCCGCCCGACGACGCGCCCACCACGGCCGTTGCGATCCAATCCCCGCCAGCGGCTCCCGCCCGCCCCTGATCCGAAGGACGCCCCATGCCTTTGAAGACGCCCTTCAAGTCCAAAGCCACCATTCCCGCGATCGTGATCGCGATCGTCGGCGTGCTGCTGATCCTGTACGCGTGGCGGCTGTGGCCGTTCTCCAGCGCGCGCCAGACCACCGAGAACGCCTACGTGCGCGGCAGCGTCACCGTGGTCGCGCCGAAGGTCGACGGCTATGTCGCGCAAGTCCGCGTGCAGGACTACATGCGGGTCAAGGCCGGGCAGGTGCTGGTCGAACTCGACGATCGCAACTACCGCCAGCGGGTCGACCAGGCGCGCGCCAATCTGGCCGCGCAGCAGGCCAATCTGTCCAACTCGACCCAGTCGCGGCGCGTGCGCGAAGCCGCGGTCGCCAACGTCGAGGCCCAGCTCGCCGCCGCCCAGGCCAACCTCGCCCGCGCCCAGGCCGACATGCGCCGCGCCAGCGCGTTGGTCGGCGACGGCTCGCTGTCCTTGCGCGAACGCGACCAGACCCTCGCCGCCTTGCGTCAGGCCGAGGCCGGCCTGGGCCAGGCGCAGGCCGCGCGGCGTTCGGCCGACGAAGACGTGCGTTCGGTGATCGTCAACCGCGACGCGCTGACCGCCGCGGTCGCCAATGCCGAAGCTGCGTTGCGGCTGGCCGAGATCGATCTGGCCAATACCCGCATCCACGCGCCGCAGGACGGCCAGCTCGGCGAGATCGGCGTGCGCCTGGGGCAGTACGTCACGCCGGGCACGCAGCTGATGCAACTGGTGCCGTCGCGGGTGTGGGTGGTGGCGAACTTCAAGGAATCGCAGACCGCGCGCATCCGGCCGGGGCAAGCGGCGTCGTTCCGGGTCGATGCGCTCGATGGCGCGGTGTTGCACGGTCATGTCGAACGCCTGTCGCCGGCGACGGGGTCGGAATTCAGCGTGATCAAGACCGACAACGCCACCGGCAACTTCACCAAGGTTGCGCAGCGGCTGCCGGTGCGGATCGCGATCGACGCCGATCAGGAACTCGCCGCGCGCCTGCGTCCGGGCATGTCGGTCGAAGCCACCGTCGACACCGCGAGCAAGGTCGACGAAGACGCAGTGCGTCGCGACGAACAGGCCGCGGCGGCGAATGCGGCGCGCGATGCGGCTGTTGTTGGGAATGCGGCGTCTGCGAACGCGTCGACGGGACAACCCGTGGGTTCGAATCCGGCTCCGGTGTCGAGAGGAAATGACGGTACGCGTGCTAACGCTGCACATGACGCAGCCTCGCCGGCGCCCGCTTCGCAGACGTCGGCGCCCGCAATGCCCGCGCAAGCGCCGTCCACGCCGCCGTCCACCGGGACGGAACCGACGCGATGAGCATCCACGTACCGACATCATGCGTCGTCACGACACGACACGGCGCGTTGCCGATCATCTCGCTGCGCACCGCCGCGCTCGCATTAGCGATGAGCATGCTCGCCGCCTGCGTCACCGTCGCCCCGCCGCCGAGTACGGTCGAAACGCCGCCGGCCTGGCGCGACGCGCCCGGCGCCGGCATCGCGGTACAACGCGACTGGTGGCGCGGCTACAACGATCCGGTGTTGAGCCAGTTGGTCGAGACCGCGCTCGCCGGCAATACCGATCTGCGCCTGGCCGCCGCGCGCGTCGCCGAGGCGCGCGCGCTGCTCGACGCGCAGGGCGCGGCGCAATGGCCGACCCTGGACCTCGCTGCGAGCGCGCAACGCTCGCGCAGCGTCAGCGCCGCGACCGGCCGCGCCAACATCTCCGACGTCAGCCAGCCGCAGTTCCAGGCCGCCTTTGAGGTCGATCTGTGGGGCCGGCTCGACGCCTTGACCGATGCCGCGCGCGCCAACCTGCTTGCGAGCCAGACCGGCGCCGACAGCGTGCGGCTCAGCGTCGCCGCCGCGGTTGCGTCGGCTTACCTCGGCCTGCGCGCGAGCGACGCGCGGCTGGAGGTCGCGCAACGCACGCTGGTGTCGCGCGAAGGCGCGCTCAAGGTCGCCCAGCGCCGCTTCGACACCGGTTACAGCTCGCGTTTGGAACTGGCGCAGGCGCAGGCCGAATACCGCGCCACCGCGCAGGTCGTGCCGCAGCTGCGATTGGCGATCCGGCGCCAGGAAAACGCACTGTCGGTATTGCTCGGCCGCGCGCCCGAAGCGATGCCGCGCGGACGCACATTGGACGAGATCGCCGCGCCCGCGCTGCCCGCGGCCGGCGTGCCCTCGCAACTGCTGCGCCGACGTCCCGACATCGCCCAGGCCGAGGCGCAGATCGCCGCGGCCGACAGCAGCCTGGACGCCGCGCGCGCGCAACTGTTGCCGTCGTTGCGGCTGACCGGATCGCTCGGCAGCCTCGATTCCAGCCTGTTGCGCGGCGACCCGATCCGCCTGTGGAGCGTCGGCGGCAGCGTGCTCGCGCCGCTGTTCAACCACGGCCGCCTGCGCGCGCAGGTCCAGGCCGGCGCCGCGCGTCGCGACCAGGCCGTATTGGGTTACCAGAAGACCGTGTTGACCGCGTTCGCCGAAGTCGAAGACGCGCTGGCCACGATCGCGCAACTGCGCGAACAGCGCGAGCAGGCGCAGCAGCAGCGGCAGGCGCTGAGCGAAGCACTGCGGATCGCCCACAACCGCTACAACGAGGGCTATGCCTCGTACCTGGAAGAACTCGACGCGCAGCGCAACCTGTTCAACGCCGAACTCACCGTGCTGCAGCTGCAGGGCGATGCGCTGACCGCCGAGGTGAACCTGTACAAGGCGCTGGGCGGCGGCTGGGAGGCCGCGGCGGAGCGTTGAAACTTCGCCGCGACGCGAACACCGGTTTCGGCATCGCTTGCGGGGGGTGTTGGTTGGGTGGTTCGTGGTTCTTTTTCGCTGCGTTTTTGGATTGCGATTGATCGGGTCGGACACCTGAAATTGCGTTCAGCGCATGGCCCGGGAATAGCGCGGGCTTCGCTGCCCCCTGTAGGAGCGGCGCGAGCCGCGACTGCGCCATTACGACAACCTCGCAACTTGCGTAGTAGTTGCATTCCCGCGGTCGCGACTTGCGTCGCTCCTACAGGTAGGCCATGCAGCTTCGGCTTGAGCTTGAAGCCGCGCAGTTCATCCAGCGCTGCGAGGCTTGTAGCTCGTGTTAGCAAAACACACCCTTCGGGTGTGCTTTTGTTCTCGCGAATTAGCGACCTCGCAGCGCTGGATGAACTGCGCGGCTTCAGGCTCAAGCGAAATCCATATTGACTACCTGTAGGAGCTTGCCGCACAAAGACCTCAAGCGAAGCACGCCGCGCAAGATCACCGTGCGCGATCAGCTACCGGGACAGCCGAACGCATGCTCCTTGTCGCAATGCAGGACCGGCGCTAGCTCGGGCAAGCGCTGGATCGTCTTGCCGACGCATTCGATCGTGGTGTCGCGCCCGTCCGGCGCGGTCACGCTGACGCCGTAATCGGTGACCGGCGATTCGGTGCCGTCGTAGCGCTTGAACAAGGCATAGCGATAGCCGCCGTTGGCGAAGCCGATGTCGAGGTAGTACGTCATCGCCCGCGTGTACTCGTTGTAGGAAAACCGCGCGAGCGAATCGGCGGCGCTCGCCGACGGATATTCGAGTTCGACCTTGCCCGGCGGGCCGAAGCGGTAGTGCAGCGCGCTCGGCGTCTTGCCGGCGGCGGCGCCGCACAGCGAGATCAGCTTCTTGGCGCGGGTCTGGCAGGCGAAATAGGCGACCTCGCCGGCGCGGCAATGGTCGGCGGCGTGCGCGAGCGGCATGAGCAATGCCAGCGCGAGCAGACACCAGCGGCGGGTTCGGATCATCGGGGGCGCTCTCCATCGCGCGAACAGACCGGGCGATGATCACCGATCCAGCTTCGCCAGCGCCATGCCGATGATCGCGAACTCCTTTGCCGGTTCCTCCTCGTCGCTGAGGAACCACGCCGCCGACAAGCCCTGAAACGCGACGATCCACTGCAGCAGACGCCGCCGTTCGATCCGTCCGTATTCGACCACATCGTCCAGTCGGCGTTCGAACTGGCCCGGCGCCAGCGCGGTTTCCTTATCGGGGTCGGTGAACAGATTGGCGAAGTCGTAGCCGCGTTCGCCGATCACGCGCTTGGGATCGATCGCGATCCAGCCGCGCCCCGGCCCGGCGTCGAGCACGTTCTCGTGATGGATGTCGGCGTGCAGCGGCAGCACCTCGCGCGGCTGCGCCAGCAGTTCCTGGGCGATCTGCCAGCAACGCGCCAGCACGCCGCCGTGGCTGCGCGCATAAGTATCGAGGTCGGCGAACCACTGGGTCAGCGGCGCGAGTTCGGACGGCGGCGGCGTGTTGCGCGGTGCGTGCAGGCGGTTGATGGTCTCGCACAGGATGCGGGTGGCCTCCTGGTCGCGGCCGTTGCGCGCCATGTGGCTCAGCGAGCGCGGGCCGCAGGCGCGTTCGATCAGCAGCGCGTCCTGATCGAACGCCAACACGCGCGCGGCGCCGTCGCCGTTCCACCAGCGCATCATCAGCGCGCCGAATTTTTCCTCGGCGTCGCGCGGGATCTTCAGCATCGCCGCTTCGTCGCCGTAGCGCACCGGCAGCAGATCGCTGCTGTGGGTGTGGATCGGCGCGCCGTCGGGCACGAGCTTCCAGGCAGTCAGGTGTCGATCGAACGGCGTCATGCGCGGGCGTGGATTCGAAGTCGGGATCATCCGATATCGGGATCGACGCGCGCGATGCAAGCCGGCATAGCGCGGCGAGCGGATTGGTTTCGATCCGCTCGCATGCGTCGGGCGGCGGAGTGAATCGCCCGGTCGGATCAACCGGCCTGGGACAGATCGATCGTCACCGAGTCGGCGTCGCCGCGGCCGATCTGGCTCAAGCCGCCGCGTGCGACATCGGTCTGTGCCGGCGCGCCGGACTCTTCGCGTTCGCGCAGCACCTGCAGCGCTTCGGTATCGGCGGCGACGCGGTGGCGCAGCGATTTGCAGCGCTCCACCCCGGCGTCGGTCAGCTGCAGGGCGGCTTCTTCGCCCGGAACGATCAGTCCGACTTCGACCAGGGCGGTGGAGATCAACCGATCGTGCAGCGCCCGCGAATGTCGGGTCAGCGGCTGACCCTGATCGATGCGTTGCAACACGTCCAGCAACGCCAGTTCTTCCAGGCTGATCGGATCCACGGTACTGCTCCAGAACAAGTGTGCGCACTATGCCATGGCGCACATCGCAGCACATCGAAACCTCGCCTGCTGAATGCGCCGCGCGAATGACGCATTCAGGATTTTCATGTTGCCGCCGATGGGCCGACGAACCGATCGCGCAAACACCGGCCGCGGCGCCGCGCACCAAGCGAAACACGGCTCGATCGCCGAACCGCCCGCGACGCGGGACGGCGGAAACCGGTTCGCCCGTAGCGATCGCCAAAACGCAGAACGCCGCCCGAGGGCGGCGTCCGGCGAAGCGGAGCGATGCGGCGGCACAGGGCGCGCCGCACCAGCGGTCATCAGGCCGCGGCGTCCTTCAACTTCTTGAGCGGACGGACCTTGACCTTCACCGTGGCCGGCTTGGCGGCGAACCACTGCTCTTCCTTGGTGAACGGGTTGATGCCCTTGCGCTTCGGCTTGGCCGGCACGCTGACGGCGGTGATCTTCAGCAGGCCCGGCAGGGTGAAAGCGCCCGCGCCCTTCTTGTTGATCGAGGCATGCACGGCGCCTTCGAGCGCGCCGAGGATCGAACGGATGTCCTTGGCGACGACACCGGTGGTTTCGGCCAGGTGAGCGACCAGAGCGGACTTGCTCAGCACTTCCTTGATCGGCTTCGGAGCGGCCGTCTTGGCGGCGGCCTTCGGAGCAGCCTTCGGAGCGGCCTTCTTCTTTGCAGCGGGTTTTTTCGTAGCCATAGTTTTTTCCGGTAAGACTCGTTGGATGGATGGGTTGCCTGGATAACCCCTCGGCAAGGCGGAATGTAGGGCAAGCTCGACGCGCCGCCAAGAGTTTTCGATGCAAATAGTGGCTGTTTTTCAGTTGCGCGCCGGCCCGCGCACGCATCGCGAGCGGAAAATCCCTTGCGAATGAAGGTTTAGGCGCGTTCGCGCGCTCGCGCGCCGATCCGCCGCGGGCGAGAAAAAACCCTGAAAAACAGGGCATTTGTGCTTTCGTGTCGCGGCGCAGCGCCGCTTTTGCGCGCGATCGGCCGCGCGTGGCGACGGTCCGGACACGCGGCGTGCAACTTCGGCACGGCGTTCAGTCGCGGTGTGGCCGATGGGCGCATGCGCGCGCGAACCGGTGCTCGCGCGAGTTGCGATGCGCGGCACGGATGTGCCCAGCGGTACCGCGCGATCGTGATCGGCCGCGTGACCGGATCGAATGATGGTCCGATCGCGGCCTCAGCCGCGATGCTCCAGCGCCAGGTATTCGGCCGACTGCATTTCGATCAGGCGCGAGGCGGTACGCTCGAACGCGGCGGCGAGGCGATGGCCCTGGTACAGCCCGGTCGGCGCTTCGTCGGCGGTGCACACCAGGTTGACGTGACGGTCGTAGAACTCGTCGATGAGGTTGATGAAGCGCCGCGCGGCGTCGTCGTGAATTCCGCCGGGAAAGCGCGGAATGCCACCGAGCAGGACGGTGTGGTACTCGGTCGCGATCTCGATGTAGTCGCTGGCCGCGCGCGGGCCTTCGCACAATGCGGCGAAATCGAACCAGGCGTGGCCGTCGGCCAGCGCGCGCACCGGGATGTCGCGGCCTTCGATGCGCAGCGGGCCGCTCGCGCTGGCGCAGCCGGCGGCCAGTTCCTTCCAGCGCCCGGCCAGCCAGGCGTCGGACTGCGCGTCCAGCGGCGCGCGATAGACCGGCGAACGGGTCAGCGCGCGCAGGCGGTAGTCGTGGGCGCTGTCGAGCAGCACGGTTTCGCAGTGGCGCTGGATCAGCTCGATCGCCGGCTTGAAGCGGTCGCGCTGCAGGCCGTCGGCGTACAGATTGGCCGGCTCGGTGTTGGAGGTGGTCACCAGGGTCACGCCCTCGGCGAACATGCGATCGAGCAGGCGCCCGAGCAGC
The DNA here is from genome assembly GCF_057655755.1 of Lysobacter sp. Soil_N_51. Lineage (NCBI taxonomy): Bacteria > Pseudomonadati > Pseudomonadota > Gammaproteobacteria > Lysobacterales > Lysobacteraceae > Lysobacter > Lysobacter sp. Soil_N_51. The sequence continues at coordinate 123,486 of NZ_JBDGLR010000012.1, forward strand.
ATCGCGTCGCCGATGTCGATCACGAAGAACTCGTCGAGCACCAGCACGCGCAGCCGGTCGCGCCATTCGCGCACGATCTTGGCCAGCGGATCGCTCTCGCCGGCGTGGTTGCGCAACTGCGCATGCACCTCGCGCATGAAGCGGTGGAAGTGGGTGCGGCGCTTTTCGGCGATCGGCAAGTTCTCGTAGAACAGGTCGATCAGGAAGGTCTTGCCGCGGCCCACGCCGCCCCACAGGTACAGCCCGCGCACGCCTTCGCGCGGTTTGCCGCGCAATCGGTCGAACAGGCTCTGGCTGGGCGGATCGAGCACGCCGGCGTGGATGCGGTCGAGTTCGCGCAAGGCCGGGTGCTGGGCCGGATCGTCGCTCCAGTCGCCGCGGGCAACGCCGGCGGCGTAGGCCTGCGACGGCGTCATCGCGGCCGCATCGGCGGGGTGTGCGGCGCTCGAACTCATGGCGAGCGCAGCACGCGGCCGCCGGCCGACATCAGCCGCACCGGCGGGTGTTGCTGATAACCGTCGGACCAGGTGTCGATGGTCTGCGGCAGTTTCGCGGTCCAGGCCGGGTCGTTGCTGTAGTAGCGCAGTTCGGGCTTGCCCTGTTTGTCCTGGGCGCGGATCGCGACCCAGAACTTGCCGCCCTCGGTGCTCTGGATCAGCAGCGCGCGCATGTCGCTGGCCAGACCGCGCACGTAGCCGTTGGTGACGGTGGCGTTGAGTCCTTCCTGATCGGCGCGGGTGTCGATCACATCCAGGCGTTCGACCAGCAGATCGTAATCGTCGCCGAGCAGGCGGCGCAGGCTGGCGTCGTCCTCGGGCTTGAGCAACAGGCCCAGGTCGAGCAGGTTCCATTGCGTGGTCGCGACCGCCTCGCCCAGGCCGGGCAGGTAGCGGCCGCTGAAATGCACGCCCAGGCCGGCGCCGCAGTCGTTGCTGGTGTGCTGCTGCTCGATCTGCAGCTGGCGGTGGAAACGGTGGAAGGTCAGCTCGCAGCGGGTGTTGTCGCCACCGCCGCCGGGCTTGCCCTTGTAGACCATCTCGTTGTCGTTGACCGCGCGCGCGCGGCCCGACAGCAGGCCGGTGTTGGCGCCGGAGCTGGCCTGCAGTTCGATCTGGTAGTTGTCGCCGCCCAGCGACTTGAGGTTGAGCGTGGCGCCGCCGTCGCTGCGGGTCCAGTCGCCGTCCCACTGGAACTTGCCGGCGATCGCGGCCGGTTGCAGTTCGGTCAGGCGTTCGACGTAGGCCATGCGCAGACAGCGTACCTGGCCGTCGCAGCGGTCGCGTTCCTTGATCCAGGCGAGCTGGTCTTTCTTCAACTGGCCGCCGTAGGCGCTGGCCTTGAGCGCGGCGCGGTAGGCCTGATCGAGTTCGCCGTCGCGGCGGCCGAGCACCGGGTCGGCGCAGATCGCGCGTTCGTTCTTGCTGGCGGCCTTGGCGCAGGCGATGCCGGCGGCCGCGGCGTCGCCGGGCCAGGCGGTCGCGATCAGACTGGCGCAGAGCGACAGCAGCGCGAGGCTCAGGGCGTGGCGCATCGTTGGGAATCCTGTGGACGCAATGCGGAAGGCGATGATGATGGCGCGGATCAGGCCGGACCGGCCGAATCAGGCCGTGCCGGTCGCCGGATCCGACGACGCACTCGCCGCGGTCTCCGGCGGCAGATGCGGGCGGACCGAATTCTTGATCGCGCCGCGCAGATCGATCAGGCGGCGGTGGAAGAAGTGGCTGGTGTCGGGCATGCGCACCAGCTCGGGCGGCTGGCGCAGGCCGTCGAGCCAGGCGTAGACCGCGTCGGGATCGACGATCTCGTCGGCTTCGCCCTGGATCACGATCCACGGGTAACCGCTGGGCGGCGCGATCCGGTCGAAGTCCCAGCGTCCGGCCGGCGGCGCGATCGAGATCAGCAGCTTGGGCTGCAGTTCGTCGGCCATGCGCAGCGATACGTAGGCGCCGAAGCTGAAACCGGCCAGCCACAGTTGCGCGTCCGGCCGCGTCGCGCGCACCCACGCGGCGACCGCGCGCAGGTCGTCGCCTTCGCCATTGCCCTGATCGAACTCGCCCTCGGACGCGCCGGTGCCGCGGAAGTTGAAGCGCACCGTCGCCGCGCCGCATTCGCGCAGGGCGCGCGCGGTCATGGTGACGACCTTGTTGTGCATGGTTCCGCCCTCGGTCGGCAGCGGATGGCAGACGATGGCCACGATCGGCCGCGGCGTCGCTTCGGCGGCCTCGACGATCATCTCGATCGCGCCGGCCGGACCGGGCAGGCTCAGCACGGTGGAAGCGTCGCTGGGAAAGGCGGGGGTGCTCATGCCCGGCATGATACGGGGCGCGGTGAGCGCGGTGTTACGACGGTGTGTTGCGCGCGCCTGGGCGGTGTGTGCGGACAGGTCGAGTACAGCGGTTGCGGGCTGCGTCGCGTCATCGCGTTGGGATGGCGCTGGATCGGAACGTGCGGGGGCTGAAACTCACCCGCACGCGAGACATCGCAAGTCCCGACGTGTTGTGCGGTCGGTCCATCAGGCCCGGCGCGGTTCGACCGGATCGCGTCGAACCGGCGCCGCGGCGCTCAACGCGGCATCAAGTCGAACCCGAGCAACACCGGATCGTGATCGGAACTGCGCCACGGCCCCGCGCCGCCGTCGCGATAGCCCGCATGCCTGGGCTCGTCGGCATTGCTATGCCACTCGGCCGCGCCGCGCAGCCGCTTCGCCAGCGACGGCGACAGCAGGGCGTGATCGAGCCGGCCCAGTTCGCCGTCGTAGACATAGCTGTAAGGCGCATCGACCTTGGCCACCGCGAACGCGTCCAGCCAGCCGGCCGCGTACAAGGCGCGCAGCGGTTGCTCCTGCGCGTGCGCATTGAGATCGCCGACGATCATCGTCAGATCGCCGCGGCTGCCGGTCGGGTCGGTCTTGAGCCAGGCATCCAGGCGTTGCGCGGCCTGGGTGCGCTCGGCGTTCCAGCACGACGCGCCGTCGCCCTGATCCTTGTCCAGGCCTTCGGCGTTGGCGCAGCCCTTGGATTTGAAATGGTTGGCGACCACCACGAACGCCGGCCCGGCGCGCTTGCCGGCGCCGATCGCGGTGAACGCCTGCGCCATCGGCACGCGCGCGAGCGGGCCGAACGAGCCTTGCTCCAGGGTCGCGGACACGCCGCGCGCGGCCACGCGCTGGCCGCGGTAAATCAAGCCGACACGGATCGGGTTGCTGCCCGGGCCCTTGATGCCGGCCGGGCAGGGTTGCTTGCACGGCGCCGCGAAACGCCAGTCCTGCGCGCCGCCGTCGGCCGCGTCGGCGCGGTCGAGCGCGGCGACCAGATCGGCCAGGGTCGACTCCGGGCCGTAGCCGTCGTTCTCCAGTTCCATCAACGCGGCGACGTCGGGGTTGAGGCTGTGGATGGTCTCGACCAGCTTGGCCAACTGGGCGTGGTACTCGGCCTGGGTGCGCGCGCCGCGCGGGGTCGGAAAGCCGCCGCCGCGGCCGTCGCCGTTGAACAGGTTTTCCAGATTGAACGCGGAGATGCGCAGGTCGCCGGCGACCTGCGGCGGTTGCGGGCGTTGCGCGGGCTGCAGCGTCGGCGCGGTGGCTAGGACGATGCCGTCGTGGCCGCCGACCGGCCAAGCGATGCCTTCCACCGCGTCCAAGCGGCTGCCACTGCGGGCGGCGAATGCGGCCGCGCTCAGGGTCGCCGCATCGCCGCTCAGCACCACGCGACGGCGTTCGTTGTCGCTTGCGATCGCGCGCGCCGCGTCGCTGCCGGGCGCGGCGCGCTCGCCGGGTTGCCACAGCGGGCCGTCGAAGGATGCGGTGAGGGTGTGGGCCTTCGGATCGCGTTCGCCCAGGGTCAGCGGCGCGGCGATGCGCACGCGCATGCCTTCCAGGCGCGACCAGTCGGGCGCGGCGTCGATCGCGACCGGCGCGATCGCCCCCAGGGCCTTGCGCTGCGAGCGCGTGGTCGACGGCTCGATCCGTTCGGCGTCGATCGCGGTGACCGTGCGCGCTGCGCCGCGGCGGCCGCCGTTGACCGCGGCCTCGCGGACCCGGCCGGTGATGCGCACGAGCTGATCGGGCGCGAGCGTCGCGGCGGCCGCGCCGGTGACCCAGATCGCGTCGGAACTGGCCGGATCGTCGTCGCCGCCGTCCTGCACGATCCAGCCCGGCGCCGCGTCCGCGCCGGCGCGGGCGAGCGTGACCCGGCCTTCGATCGTGACCGTCTGCCCGACCAGCGCGCTGGCCGCGCCGTGGCCCTGAACCTTGCCGATCGCGAGCGTTGCTTCGGCGCGTTCGGCGCGCGGGGCGGTGGCGCAGGCCGCGAGCAGCAGGCAGGGCGCGAAGGCGAGGGCAGTGCGGAATCGCGTCATGACAGGCTCGGCGTAGGCGTTGGAGCGGCCATTATCCGCAGCCGTGTGGCGCTGTCGCGTGTGTTGTGTGGCGGGTGGATGAGCGGTGGCAGTGAGCGCCAGGACCGGCGGTGCGAGGCCGACGGTCGACGGCCGTGGCCGGGAGACCGGCGCAGACAACATCATGCGTTGCGGCTTTTGCTGTTCCCTCCTTTTGCAAAGGGGGGAACCCCTTGCATTGGGGCCGAGGCGATCGGAGCCTTTCCCGATTCCCGATTCCCGATTCCCGATTCCCGATTCCCGATTCCCGATTCCCGATTCCCGATTCCCGATTCCCGATTCCCCAAACAAAAACGCCGCCCGAAGGCGGCGTCGTTGCAAGCTGGCAAGCGCTGAACGCGCCGCGCTTACTTGATGTTGTCGAGCATCCAGTCGACCGTCGCGGCGACCTGCTGCGCGCTCAGGGCCGGGTTGCCGCCCTTCGGCGGCATCACGCCGCTGGTGCCGGTGAAGCCTTCCAGCGCGTGCTTGTGCAAGGTGTCCTTGCCCTTCGGAATGCGCGCGGCCCAGTGCGAGGCGTCCAGGGTCGGAGCGCCGCCGGCGCCGGACTTGTGGCAACCCGCGCACAGGTTGTCGTAGATCACCTTGCCGTCGAGGGTGCCGTCGTAGGCGACCTGCGAGGCGGCCTTGGCCGCTGCCGCGGCGACCGCGGCCTGCTGCGAGGCCGCGCCGGTCGCGCCGGCGTAGACCGCGCCGACCGGGCCGATCCGGTTTTCGGTGCGCTTGGCCGCGCGCGGGTCGATTTCCTGCGGCAACTGTTTGTGGACGAAGTAGGCCGCGATCATCAGGCCGAGGGTCACCAGCATGAGGAAGCCGATCACCATCGAGAATTTCTTCAGGAATTCGAGGTCGTAATTGCGCACGATCCACCTATTGCGTGTGCCCCGTCCGGGGCACATAGAGCCATCGACGAGGCCGCTACCGGGGATCGGCGCGGCCGCTGCACGGACCCGCCGAGACGACGCCGCCGGCCGTCTGCAATGCGCAGGGGCCACGGGCCGGGAATGCCGGTCGGGTAGTTCCGCCGGACAGTTTAGCTCAAGCGCGCGCCGCGCGGGCTGGACCACGATGCGAGCCGCCGCGCGCCACCGGATCGGCCGCAAACGCGTGCCACGCCTGGCTCGCGCGCGAGCGCGCGGGCATGACTTGCGACCTATGCGCCTTGCGCGGCCCGCCGCCCGCCCCTATAACCTTTGCGATCCATGAGCTCGGTCACGGACGATGATCGCTGGGCCCGCGACGGCGCCCGCCGCCGCGCCCCGCGATCCGGACGCCCCCGCGCCTGTCAGCCTTTCCCTTCAAGGACCGACCTATGTCCCGCTGGACCACACAAGAACTGTTGACCCGCCTGGGCGCCTCCTTCGGCGCCGATAATGTCGAAGAAGTGCCGACCGCCGACGGCGCGATCCAGGTGACCCTGCCCGACAGCGGCGATCTGGGCATCACCATCGCCCTGACCGATCGCGAGATCTTCGTCTCCACCCCGCTGGTCGAGGCCGGTCAGGTCCGCGACGCGGCCGGTTTCAACGAAGCCTGTCTGCGCCTGAACCCGATCAACCCGCTGTCCAACCTGGGCCTGACCACGATCAACGAACGCGACGTCTATATCGTGTTCGGCGAAATGGCGCCCGATTCCACCGCCGAGCAGATCGAGCTGGAAATCCGCACCCTGGCCGACAACGCGATCGACGCGGTGGAAGCCCTCAAGTCCTATCTGGTGACCGCATGAGCATCCTGCAGAAAATCCTGACCCTGTTCCGCGGCACCGCGCACGAGGCCGGCCAGGCCGTCGTCGACGCCAACGCGCTGAAGATCCTCGACCAGGAGATTCGCGATGCCGGCACCGAGCTGATCCGTTCCAAGGAAGAGCTGACCAAGGTGATGGCGCAGCGCCAGCTGCAGGCCAACCGCAGCAAGGACCGTTTCGCCAAGAAGGCCGAGTACGAGACCTACATCGCCGGCGCGCTGCGCAAGGGCGACGAGACCCTGGCGCGCGAAGTCGCCGAACGCCTGGCGGTGGTCGAGACCGACCTGAAGAACGACGAGCAGGCGATCAACAGCTACGACGCCAGCATCAACCAGCTCAAGACCGCGATCACCGCGACCGAGCGCAAGCTGGCGCGGGTCAAGCAGCAGGTCGACACGGTCAAGGCCACCGAAGCGGTGCAGCGCGCCCAGACCGCGGTCGCCGCGCGTCATTCCGGCGCCACCGGCAAGGTCACCACGGCGCTGGATTCGCTCGAACGCATCCAGACCCGCCAGGCCGAGCGCGGCGCGCGCCTGCAGGCCGCGGCGCAGCTGGAATCGGAAAGCGGCGACGGCGATCTCAACGCCAAGCTGGCCAACGCCGGCCTGCTGCCGGAATCGACCAGCGTCGAGAACATCCTCGAGCGCTTCCGCGACAAGCCGGTGCAGCAGCTCAGCCACGAGCCGCTGTCGCTGCCGGCGGTGGAAGTGAAGGAAACCGACAAGGTCGAGCGCAAGGAATAACGGCGGCTCGCGGGCCCGCGGCGGTCGATGGCCGCCGCGGGTTCGAGGTCTGACGGTTGCAGGGCGGTTGTGGTGTTGCTGTTGCTGTTGCTCTTGTCGTTGCCGTTGCTCTTGCTCGTCATTCCCGCGAACGCGGGAATCCAGTGACTTTCGTGCGAGAACCTTTGAAGTCTCTGGATGTTCGGCTCCGCCGAAGTAAAGCGGAGCCCGCCTTCGCGGGAATGACGGCAAAAATCGCGCTGAATCCGGAAATACACGACGCGCAAATCGCACAAGCAACTCAGTAGCCAACACCGCAGCAATCCCAGCACCGCGACCAAGCAATATCACATCCCAACCCCCCAGCATCATCGGCTTCAAGCCGCGTGGCATGGACATAACCAGGCGAACCGGCTGACATGATCGTACTCGGCAAACTCTTCCGCAGCCTGCGCGGCCATCTGCGCCGGATCAGCTGGGGCGTGGTCGCCGCCGCGCTGGTGCTGCACATGACCGGCACCTGGCTGCTGCTGGCCTGGGCCGGCGAAGACAAGCTGCTGGGCTGGGATTCGTTCGTCTACTACTACATGACCACCGCCAGCACGATCGGCTACGGCGACCTGTCGCCGGGCACGCCGGCCGGACGCTGGGCGGCGGCCTTGTTCGTGATGCCCGGCGCGATCGCGCTGTTCGCCTCGGTGCTGGCCAAGACCAGCGCCGGTCTGCTCAATTTCTGGAGGCGCCATCAGGTGGGCAAGATGAGCTACGAGGACATGCACGGCCACACCGTGCTGATCGGCTGGCACGGCCGCGAAACCCAGCGGCTGGTGCAGTTGCTGCTGGCCGACACCCACACCGACGACGAAGGCATCGTGCTGATCGCCGAGGGCCTGAGCGAGAACCCGCTGCCCGAGCAGATCCGCTTCATCGCGGTGGAGTCCTACGCCGATTGCAACGAATACCCGCGCGCCGCGATCGCGCAGGCCGCGCGGGTGATCGTCCACACCGACCACGACGACCGTTCGCTGGCGGCGGTGTTCGCGCTGATGGCGCACAAGCCCGGCGCGCACGTGGTCGCGCATTTCGAATCCGCGGCGGTCGCGCAGCTGGTGCGCAGCCACTACCCGCATGTCGAATGCACCCGGCCGCTGCACGTGGACGTGATCGCGCGCGCCGCGCAGGACGCCGGCAGTTCGCTGGTCGCCGGCGAATGGCTCGGCGCGGGCGGCCCGACCCAGTTCAGCCTGCAGGTGCCGGCCGATGCCGCGCCGGTGCGCGCCGGCCGGCTCGCGGCCGCGTTCCGCGCCCAGTCGGCGCTGTGGATCGGCTATCGCGACGGCCGCACCGCCGCGCCGGTGCTCAATCCGTCCGATCACGACGAGATCGTGGCCGGCACACTGTTGTATTACCTTGCCGACGCGCGCATCGACAGCGCGCGGGTGCCGTGGGCCTCGCTCGCGGCGGCCGCGGCGTGAAGCGGCCCGGATCGACACGGCCGCTTCGATCCGGCCCGATTGAGTACAGCCCGACTGAATACGGTCCGATTGAATACGGTCCGATTGAATACGGCCTGCTCGATACGATCTGATGCAAGCTGGTTCGATCGATAACGAATCGATCGCCAGCGATTCGATTAAAAGCCTGACGAGGTAAACGCAATGGGTTGGTTGGACGGATTGTTCGGCGGCAAGAAGCAGACCTCGCAGACGGCGACGTTGCCGTTCGCGCACGAATTGCCGCTGGGCCTGCGCATCAACGGCCGGGTCGCGTTCGACACCCTGCCGTTCCGCGCCCATCCGCAGGCCTGGACCGTGCGCCTGCCCGAGGGCCACCAGGGCATCCCGTGCTACGGCCACATCGACCTGGGCGGCGGCCACGCGCTGCACCGGTTCTATCTCGACGAAGACGCCTATCTGCAGGTCAGCACCGCCAGCGGCCAGGTCGAGGGGATCAAGGCGTTCGTGTTCCAGGAAACCGTGAACCCGGCCAACCAGGCCGAATTCAAGCGTTTCATCCACGAGCATCCGCACCTGGGCGCCGACCATATCGACTACGCCGGGCGCACCTGGTATCGCGAATTCGGCGATCAACTCGGCACCGGCGGCAAGGCGCCGCCGGTGATCTACGACGAAGTGCTGTACCGCCACGACCCGCCGCGCCGCGACGACGACCTGACCCACTACGCCATGCTGTACCGGCGCGAAGTGCCCGAGCTGGACCGCGAGGAATTCCTGCTGGTCACCGCCGAGGACTACGGTCCGAGCGAGTTCGTGGTTACCTATGCGATCGGCATCGACCTGACCACGGCCGATATCGACGTCACCTGAGCGCAGACGCGCTGCTCCAGCGCGAACGCTTCCACCGCATCACTCCGCCGCAAGGACTCTCTCCATGGACGCACCGATCACCGCCCACAGCTTCCTCAATTTCCTCGCCTACGCCGGCATCGGCCTCGGCGTGCTGGTGCTGGCCGCGCTCGCCCTGGTGCTGATCACCCCGCACCGCGAACTGAGCCTGATCCGCGAAGGCAACAGCGCCGCGGCGACCGCGTTCGCCGGCACCCTGATCGGCCTGGCCCTGCCGCTGCATTCGGCGATCTCCAACTCGGTCAGCCTGGTCGACGCGGCGATCTGGGGCGCGGTGTCGGTGGTGGTGCAGGCGGTCGCGTTCCTGCTCGCGCGCCTGGTCGCGCCGAAGCTGTCGCAGCAGATCACCCTCAACCAGACCGCCGCCGGCATCTTCTCGGCCGGCGTATCGGTCAGCGTCGGCCTGATCAACGCCGCCGCCATGACCCCGTGAGCGCCGCCATGACTGTCCACGATCGCAACAGCAAACGTTCGCGCCAGCTGCGGCTGGTGTTGATGGCGGTGTCGGTGCCGGCGGTGTTGACCGGCTGCGGCGACGACGAACCCAGCGGCAAGGTGCTGACCTCGCGCGAGGATTGCGCGGCGCAGACCGAAATCTCGCCGGCCGAATGCGAAAAGGCCTACCAGCAGGCGCTGGTCGAGCACGAAAAACTCGCGCCGCGGTTCGAAAGCGAGAAAGAGTGCAACGACCAGTTCGGCGCCTGCCAGCCGGCGCCGCTCGCCGCCAACGCCAGCACCAGCAGCCACAGCTACATGCCCTCGATGTCGGGCTTTCTGATCGGCTACGCGCTCAGCCAGGCGATGCAGCCGCGCGGGTACTACGGCATCGGCGGCGTATCGCCGCTGTACCGCGATTACCGCAGCGGCGGGTATCTGCGTCCGGGCGGCGAACTGGTCGGAAAAAGCAGCGGCACGGTCTACGGCAAGCAGGGCAACACCGCGTTGCCGGCGCGCGCGGTGACCGTCTCGCGCGGCGGTTTCGGCTCCAGCGCGGCCGCGCGCGGCGGCTTCGGCGGCAGTCGCAGCAGCGGCTCCAGCCGCGGCAGCAGCTGGGGCGGTTGATTCGAGCCCGGGGTCGGCCCCACATCCAGGTCGTACTCGCGCGCGCCGAACCGTTCGGTGCGCGGCGATCGCAATGTTCATCGGAGCGGCATGAAACGCATCCTTACGACCCCGCGCGCGGATTGGCGCGAACAGGCCCAGTCGCTGGGCTTCCACTTCCACACCATCGACGGCGAAGCCTACTGGGACGAATCGGCGTACTACGCCTTCGGCCTGCGCCAGATCGAGGACGACATCGAGCAGCCCACCCAGGAGCTGCACGACATGTCGATGGCCCTGGTCGACGAAGTGGCCGGTTCGGAGGAACTGCTGACCCGGCTGGCGATTCCCGCCGATTACTGGGACTTGATCGCCGCGTCGTGGCGCGAGCGCGAGCCGCATCTGTACGGGCGCATGGACCTGGCCTACGACGGCCGCGGCCCGGCCAAGCTGTACGAACTCAATTACGACACTCCGACCTCGCTGTACGAAGCGGCGTACTTCCAGTGGCTGTGGCTGGAGCAGGCGATCGCGCGCGGCGCTCTGGCTGAAGGCAGCGATCAGTACAACCGCATCCAGGAACTGCTGATCGAAACCTTCGCGACCCTGTCGCGCGAAAAACGCATCGCCACGCCGGTGCATTTCGCCGCGGTCGAGGATTCGATCGAAGACCAGGGCACGGTGCGTTACCTGCGCGACTGCGCCGAACAGGCCGGCGTGGACACGCTGGAGCTGAGCATCGAAGGCATCGGCCTGAGCAAGGAAGGCTGGTTCACCGACGGCGAGGACCGGGTCATCAAGACCTTGTTCAAGCTGTATCCGCTGGAGTGGATGTTCGTCGAGGAATACGGCGCCAAGCTGGCCGCCTCGCAGGTGCAGCTGATCGAACCGGCGTGGAAGGCGATCCTCAGCAACAAGGGCGTGCTGCCCTTGCTGTGGGAACGTCATCGCGATCATCCGAATCTGCTCGAAGCGCATTTCGAGGACGCCGCCGCGCGAACCGCCGAACTGGCCGCGGGCTGGGTGCGCAAGCCGCTGTTCTCGCGCGAAGGCGCCAACATCGAACTGGTCAGCGCCAGCGGCGAACGCCTGCGCAGCGACGGCCCGTACCAGGACGGCCCGACCATCCGTCAGGCGCATCACCCGTTGCCGCGTTTCGACGGCGACGACGGCGCGGCGAATTACCCGTTGATCGGCAGCTGGGTCGTCGCCGACCAGGCCGCCGGCATGGGCATCCGCGAAGACGCCAGTCCGATCACCCAGGACACCTCGCGCTTCATGCCGCACGCGATCGTCGAAGACTGATCGCGCTCGCCCGTATCGCGTGCGCCGCGCGATGCGGGGCGATGTGGGGCCTTCGGTCGGTCCGCGGGCTCTGCTTTACTTCGGTGCAGCCGAATATCCACAGACTTCAGCGCCATCATTCGGCGCCGTCATTTCCGCGAACGCGGGAATCCAGTGACTTCAAACGTTCCCGCACAAAGGCGCTGGATATTCGGCTTCGCCGAAGTAGAGCAGCGCCCACGTTCGCGGGAATGACGGTTTGGGGATGCGCCGGGAGTCATCCTTTCGCCGGACGCCGCCGATCCGCTTCGCGACCGGCCGCGCATCGGGTAAAGCGCGCAGGCACACGAAGGCATCCATACGCCCAGGTACGAACGAACGCGGCCCATCGTCGTGGCGTAGACATACTTCGTGCACAAACGAAATGCATCGCTTGCAAGAGTTCGCCGAACTCTGCGTAACCGCACATTTTTACCCGCGATTTCGCTTCGCCGGCGCATGCCACGGCTTGCGTTATGGATCGAGTATGCGGGCAGCGCCGCCGCCACCGTCGCTGCCAGTCGCCGATCCGTTCGGCTTTCGATCCAATTGAGGGGAAGTCACGTATGTCATTGCATTCCAATCTGCCCAAGCGCGCCGTGCTGAGTTTCGCCCTGGCCGCGGCGCTGGTCGCGCCCGCCGTCCATGCCGCCGACGCGCGCAAGGCTTCGGCGATGAGCCAGGCCAGCGGCCTGATCGCCAACCATCTCAATGCGTTGCAGGGCAACAGCGAGGACAGCTTCGAGGCGCGCGACGCGATCGTCGATGGCGACGGCACCGAGCATGTCCGTTTCGATCGCAGCTTCCGTGGGCTGCGGGTGATCGGCGGCGACGTGGTGGTCAAGTCGCAGCGCGGCCAGTTGCGTTCGGCCCTGTTGACCCTGCGCAGCAAGCAGCGCCCGTCGCTGACGCCGCGCATCAGCAAGGACGACGCCGCGGTCGAGGCCGGCGCGCGCTTCGGCGGCCGCATCGAGCAGGTGCGCGGCAACGAGCCAGTGATCTACGCGCGCGGCGCGCAGCCGGTGCTGGCGTATGAGGTGCTGGTGCAGGGCGAGGGCAACAGCCGCCATTCGGGCCTGGTGAAGTATTACGTCGACGCGACCAGCGGCAAGGTGCTCGATGCGCAGGACCTGATCCAGACCGCGGCCGCGACCGGCACCGGCCGCTCGCTGTACTACGGCACCATGAGCATCTCCACCGATCAGAAGAGCGCGACCAAGTTCGACCTGATCGACACCACCCGCGGCAGCGGCAGCGTCTACGACGCCAAGGGCGCGGCGATCTCCAACCTGTTCGACATCATCTCGGCGACCTCCAACGCCACCTTGATGACCGACACCGACAACACCTGGGGCAACAACACGACCAGCGACCGCGCGACCGTCGGCGTGGACATCCACTACGGCGTCGGCGTGACCTGGGATTACTACAAGAACGTGCATGGCCGCAGCGGCCTGGCCGGCGACGGCAGGGGCATCAAGAGCTACGCCCACACCAACTTCAAGACCTCCACCGGCGGCACCACCGGCGCCAACGCGGCCTATGTGGACCTGGTCAAGGGCATGTTCTACGGCGACGGCGACGCCGCGCGCGGTTTCACCCCGATCGTCGGCATCGACGTGGCCGGCCATGAGATGACCCACGGCGTGACCGCGGCGACCTCCAAGCTGGCGTATTCCGGCGACGCCGGCGGCCTCAACGAAGCCTCGTCCGACATCATCGGCACGCTGGTCGAGTTCTATGCCAACAACGCCAACGATCCGGGCGACTACCGCATCGGCGAGAAGATGCGCAGCGACGGCAAGGCCTTCCGCGACATGTACAACCAGGCCGCCGACGGCAAGTCGTTCAACTGCTACATCACCGGCGGCTTCAATCCCAACCTGTCCGACGGCGCGCATAACCCGCACTACACCTCCGGCGTGGGCAACCTGTTCTTCTACTTCCTGGCCGAAGGCTCGGTCGCTCCGGCCGGCACGGGTCTGAACCCGGCGCAGATGGCCTGCAACGGCGATGCCGGCATGACTGGGATCGGCCGCGACAAGGCCGGCAAGATCTGGTATCGCGCGATGACCACGAAGTTCACCTCCAGCACCACCTACCCGCAGGCGCGCGCGGCGACCGTGGCGGCGGCGGGCGAGCTGTACGGCAACGGTTCGGCCGAACAGAACGCGGTGGCGCGGGCGTGGAGCGCGGTCAGGGTCAACTGATCGACCCTGTTTACTTCAGGCTGCACCGCTTCAAGTTGTAGCCGCTTCAAGTGGTAGCGTTTCAAGCCGCACCGCGCGCATGCCGGTGCAGGCAATCGCAACGGCCCGCTTCGGCGGGCCGTTGTCGTTGCGGTTGCGATGAACGGGTGCGTCTTCGGCGCGACGCCGCCCGCGGCGGCCGCGGGTCAGTGCCGGTCGTCGTAGATCGCCGGGATCTTCACGGTTTCGCCGCCGTGGGTGATGAACACATCGACCGAGTGGGTGATGCCCAGCACTTCGCCTTCTTCGACGAAACGCTCGATCAGCTTGCCGGGCACCACGCGCACGCTCACGCCTTCGCCGGTGTAGGTGCCGGCGTAGCGCACCTCGCGGTGCGGCGATTCGGACTTGCGTCGTACCTGATGGGTCTGGCCGTTGAAGCTGACGTAGGCGCCGTCTTCGGCGTCGCCGCAGCGGTCGGTGAAGAACGAAATCGTCGGGTTCGCGGCGGCGTTGTTCAGGCAGGTGCGGTACGCGGCCGGGTCCTTGTTGACCGCGCAGTAGGCCTCGTCGTACTTGCGGTTGGCCGCCGTGCGCTTGGTGGCGATCGTGGCGGCGACGCAGTCGCTGCCGGGACCGTCGGTGGGGACGATGTCGCCGCCAGCCAGGCTCTGGCCGCTGAGCAGACACAAGACCACGCAAAAGATCGCTCTCATCCAGGCACCTGTGTTGAATCCGTTCGTCAGGAGGGCGCACCGGCGAATTCGCGGACGCGAGCGTCCGCGCCGGCGCGTATCGCCATCGCGCGCCACGGCGGCCTGACCGGCTGCACCGCGCGTTCGACGGCACACTTTAGATCACCGCGTGCCGCCGCTGGCAAGCCGCCACCGAGGTCGGGGCAATGCGGCGAAGGCGGGCCCGGCGGAGGCAGGCCGGGCAAAAGCGCGAACTCCCAACGGATCCGCAGTTTTGCCGTGATCCGCTCCCTGAATGGCGCCTCATGGCACCTGAAATATGCCGAATATCGAAACCGGACCCGGCGCCGCGCCGGGCCGTAGCGACCCAAGGCCAAGGAGTAAGGACGCCATGACTACCCGGTTCAAACAGGAAGGACTCTCTCTCGCCATCGCCGCGACGCTGCTGACCGCGCCGCTCGCCCACGCCGCCGACGCCGGGCTCGCCGCCAAAGACGCCGCGACCGCGCAGGCGCGCGGCCTGATCGCCGGCAACGCCGGCCTGCTGCGCGCCAGCGCCGCCGACCGCTTCGAAGCCCGCGACGTGGTGATCGACCGCGACGGCACCCAGCACGCGCGCTTCGCCCGCAGCTACCAAGGCTTGCGCGTCATCGGCGGCGACGTGGTGGTGAAGTCGCGGCGTGGCGAACTCAAGTCCGCGCAGCTGACTTTACGCAGCGCGCAGCGTCCGTCGCTGAGCGCACGCGTGATCGGCAAGGATCGGGCCGCGATCGAAGCCGGCGCGCGTTTCAACGGCCGGGTCGGCAAGATCCACGGCAACGAACTGGTGGTGTATGCACGCGGCGCGGCGCCTGTGCTCGCCTACGAGGTCACCGTGCAGGGCGACGAAACCGAACAGCACTCCGGCTTCGTGACCTATTACGTCGATGCCAGCGACGGCCGCGTGCTCGACGTGCAGGACCAGTTGCAGACCGCGGCCGCGATCGGCACCGGCAAATCGTTCTATTACGGCAACCTGAGCCTGCCGACCGACCAGAAGAGCGCGACCAAGTTCGACCTGATCGACACCACCCGCGGCAGCGGCAAGGTCTACGACGCCAAGGGCGCGGCGATCTCCAACCTGTTCGACATCCTCGGCGCGACCCTCGGCGCGACCTTGTTCACCGACGCCGACAACACCTGGGGCAACAACACCCTCAGCGATCGCGCCACCGTCGCCACCGACATCCACTACGGCGTCGGCGCGACCTGGGACTATTTCAAGAACGTGCACGGCCGCCTGGGGCTGTACAACGACAACAAGGGCATCAGCAGCTACGCCCACACCAACTTCAAGACCTCCACCGGCGGCACCACCGGCGTCAACGCGGCCTATTTCGCCCTGACCAAGGTGATGTTCTACGGCGACGGCGACGCCAGCCGCGGTTACGGCCCGATCGTCGGCATCGACGTGGCCGGCCACGAGATGTCGCACGGGCTCAACGCGGCGACCGCGAATCTGGCCTACTCGGGCGATGCCGGCGGCTTGAACGAAGCCAACTCCGACATCCTCGGCACCCTGGTCGAGTTCTACGCCAACCACCCCAACGACCCGGGCGATTACCGCATCGGCGAAATCATGCGCACCGGCGGGTTGGCGTTCCGCGACATGTACAACCAGGGCGCCGACGGCAAGTCGTTCAATTGCTACATCGGCGGCAGCGGGTTCGATCCGAATCTGGCCGCGGGCGGCATCCACGACCCGCACTACACCTCCGGCGTCGCCAACCGCATGGCCTATCTGGCGATCGAAGGCGCGGTGACTCCGGCCGGCACCACGCTGACGCCGGCCCAGCTCGTGTGCAACGGCGACACCGGCATCGTCGGCATCGGTCGGGACAAGTTCGGCAAGATCTGGTATCGCGCGCTGACCACCAAGTTCACCTCCAGCACGACCTACCCGCAGGCGCGCGCGGCGACCCTGGCCGCCGCGGCCGAGTTGTACGGCGCCGGTTCGCCGGAGCAGACCACGATCGCGCGGGCCTGGAGCGCGGCCAGCGTCAGCTGAGGGCCGCGCCGCCGAGCGCCGGTTTCAACCGGTGCGCGGCGGCGCGATGCCGCATCGCCTTGCGACGGCCCGCTTCGGCGGGCCGTTCTGCGTCGCGAGCCGATACCATGCGCCGAGGCAGTCGTTTTATTTCCAGCGATATAGCCGCGATTACGTCCCGCGTTGCACCCCATCTTCGTAACGGACCCCTCATGCGTTCACCGCGTCGCCCGCATTCGCCCACTCGCCGCATCGCCGCGATCGCCATCGCACTACCGCGCGACGCGAGAGTCTGAGCGCATGCACCCGAACCATGACGCCTTCATCCACGAAGCCACGCCCTTCGATGCGCAGGCACAAGGCCAGCCGCTGACCGGTTACGCCTGCCGCTTCCGCCTCGACGCCTACGACGACGCGCTGTACCCCGGGCATGGCTTGCGCCTGCCGCCGCAGCTCGCGCGCGCGGTGGCCAAGCGGCGCGGCGAATTTCTCGCCGGCCGGGTCTGCGCGCGGCGTGCGTTGGCGCGGTTGGGGATCGCCTCGGCCGATATCGCGATCGGCCCGGACCGCGAACCGCTGTGGCCGGCCGGCGCGATCGCCTCGATCTCGCATGCCGGCGATCGCGCGGTCTGCCTTGCCAGCGCCGATCCGCGAGTGATCGGCCTGGGCATCGACATCGAATCGCGGATCGACGCGCGCCTGGCCGGGGAGATCCGCGGCGTGGTGGTCGATGCGGCCGAACAGGCCGTGATCGAGGCCGGCTTCGCCGATGCGGTGGCCGGCTTGGCCGCGGCGTTCTCGGCCAAGGAAGCCTTGTACAAGGCGCTGTACCCGCAGGTACGCGCGTTCTTCGGCTTCGAGGCGATGCGGCTGACGCGGGTCGGCGACGGTCGCCTGGGTTTCCTGGCCGCGGCCGATCTGTCGCCGACGGTGCGGGCCGGGCAGGCCTTCGAGGTCGATATCGCCTTCGAAGACGGCGGCGTGCGTTCGATCGCCTGCTGCCTGCGCGCTGGCGACTGAGCGCCGTTTGCCGCGCCGTGCATGCGGCCGATCGTGGCGAGTCGTCTTCGAACCACCGCCGCGCCCGGGCTTTGTACGACAATGGCCGGATCATGCGTTGCCTGTTGATCGACAACTACGACTCCTTCACCTGGAACCTCGCCGACCAGATCGGGCGCGCGTTCGGCCAGGCGCCGACCGTGCTGCGCAACGATGCGTGCAGCTGGGAACAGCTGCGGGCCGACCAACGCTACGACTGCATCGTGGTCTCGCCCGGTCCGGGCAGCGTCGAGCACGAGGCCGACTTCCATGTCGCGCGCCAGGCGATCGCGCACAGCGCGCTGCCCTTGCTCGGGGTCTGCCTGGGCTTCCAGGGCATCGCCTACGCCGAAGGCGGCCGCATCGCGCATGCGCCGCAGCCCTATCACGGCCGCGTCTCGCGCCTGCATCACGACGGCAGCGAGCTGTTCGCCGGTTTGCCGGCATCGTTCGAGGTGGTGCGCTATCACTCGCTGATCGCGGCGGCGCCGATGCCGGCCGCGTTGCAGGCGACCGCGCACACCGACGACGGCCTGATCATGGCCCTGCGCCATCGTCATCGCCCGCAGTGGGGCGTGCAGTTCCACCCCGAGTCGATCCTGAGCGAGCACGGCATCGACCTGATCGTGAATTTCCGTGATCTGGTGCGGCGGCATCACGGCCGCGCCTTCGTCAGCCTCGCCGCGCCGGTGACACAGCCGCCGCCGGCCGCGCCCATCGCGCCGCCGCACGCCTTGCAGCTGTGGTGCAAGCCCTTGGACGCGAAGCTCGATCCGCAAACCGTGTTCAACGCGTTGTATGCGCGGCAGAGCAACAGCTTCTGGCTCGACAGCCAGGATGCGGTCGAGGAGCGCGCGGCGTGTTCGTTCATGGGCGCGGTCGACGACGACGATCTGCTCGCCTACCGCATCGCCGACGACGACGCGTCGCTGTCGACCGGGCATGCCTTGCTCGATCGCATCGAACGCGAACTCGAGACGAACCAGGTCGACGAGCCGATGCCGGCCGACGCCGAGAACGCCTTGCCGTTCGATTTCCGCGGCGGCTTCATCGGCTGGTTGGGTTACGAGATGAAGGCGCTGTTCGATGGCGACGGCAATGGCGACAGCGACGGAAACGCCGGCACGCCGTTGCCCGATGCGCTGTGGATGCGCGTGCATCGCTTCCTCGCCTTCGACCATCGCCGCGGCCGTGCCTGGGCGATCGCGATCGCCGCGCCGCATACCGCGCAGGCAACCGGCGCGCAGCGCTGGCTCGAAACCGTCGCCGCGCAGGCCGCATCGACCCTCGCGCAGCCCGCGCCCGAACCGCTGCCGCCGCCCGCGCCGCTGGACACGCTCGAGGTCGACATGGACCTGGGCCACGACGATTACCTGGCCGCGATCGAACACTGCCGCCGCGCCATCGTCGACGGCGAGTCGTACCAGATCTGCCTGACCAATCACTTCCGCTTCCGCGCGCAACTCGATCCGCTTGCGCTGTATCTGCGCCTGCGTCGCGGCAACGCGGCGCCGTTCGGCGCCTACCTGCGCAGCGGCGAACACCACGTGCTGAGCACCTCGCCGGAACGCTTCCTGCGCGTCGACCGCGGCGGTCGCATCCAGGCCAAGCCGATCAAGGGCACGATGCGCCGCTCCGACGACCCGCAACTCGATGCGCAGTACGCGCGGCATCTGGCCGAGTCGGTCAAGGACCGCGCCGAAAACCTGATGATCGTCGATCTGATGCGCAACGATCTCAACCGGGTCGCGGTGCATGCCACGGTCGAAGTGCCGAAGCTGCGCGAAGTCGAAAGCTATCGCACCGTGCACCAACTGGTCAGCACGGTCGAGGCGCAACTGCGGCCCGATCGCAGCCTGATCGACCTGCTGCGCGCGACCTTCCCCGGCGGATCGATCAGCGGCGCGCCCAAGCGCCGCACCATGCAGATCATCGACCGGCTCGAACGCAGCGCGCGCGGCGTCTACTGCGGCTCGATCGGTTATCTGGGCTACAACCGCGTCGCCGATCTCAACATCGGCATCCGCACCTTGTCCTACGACGGCGACAGCGTCGCCTTCGGCGCCGGCGGCGCGATCACCTGGCTGTCCGACCCGCAGGCCGAGTTCCAGGAAGTGCTGCTCAAGGCCGAAGCGGTGCTGCGGCCGCTGTGGGGGTTTCTGGCCCGGCCCGATGCCGGCTTCGCCTACGAACTCGACGGCGAGCGCCTGCGCCTGCATCGGGCCGCGCGCTGATCGGCGCGGACGTCGAAGCCGCGCAGGCTTTGTAGGCCGATCGCGGCGAAACCGTCGGCGCCGCGATCGACGATGTGTTGGGTGATGACTGGCACGAATCGGCGCGCGCGGTATCGGCGAACGGTTGACGCAACCTCGGCCGCGACTGAGCATGCGCCGCGGCTTGCGCGCGATAATTCGCCCCGCGTGCAGTAGGCTGGGCGTCCGCTCAACCGACGCAGGACGCCCATGCCGAAACGCTCGCCCGCCGACGCCGTGGCCGGCCACGGCACCGACCTGCGCGGCATCGGCCGCCTGACCATCGACGCCATCACCGGCGTGACCGATCTGGTCGAATCCGTCCACGCCACCATCGTCGCCCTGCCGTCGCCGCTCGGCGCCGCGGTGCGCGACCCGACCCGCGGCATCACCGGCCTGGTTTACCGCAGCGTGCGCGGCATCACCCGTTTCGTCGGCGACGGACTGGACCTGGCGCTGGCCCAGTTCGCGCCGCTGTTGAACCGGATCGACTCGCTGCCGCAGCGCGGCGCGGTGGTGTCCGCGCTCAACGGCGTGCTCGGCGACCATCTGGCCGCGACCGATAACCCGCTCGCGATCGACATGCACCTGCGCAAGGACGGCCGGCCGCTCAAGCTCGGGCGAAAATCCTTGGCCGCCGCGTATCCGCAAGCCAGCGGCAAGATCGTGGTGCTGATCCACGGGTTGTGCATGAACGACCTGCAGTGGAACTGGAACGGCCACGACTACGGCGCCGCGCTCGCCCGCGATGCCGGCTGGACGCCGGTGTACCTGCACTACAACACCGGCCGCCACATCTCCGGCAACGGCCGCGAACTGTCGGCGCAACTCGACAAGTTGCTGCGCGAATGGCCGGTGCCGGTGGAACGTTTCGCGATCGTCTGCCACAGCATGGGCGGACTGGTCGCGCGCAGCGCCTGCCACAGCGCGCAGCGCGGCAAGCGGCCGTGGCTGAACCGGCTCGACAGCCTGGTGTTCCTCGGCACGCCGCATCACGGCGCGCCGCTGGAGCGCGCCGGCAGCTGGTTCGACATGCTGATCGGGCTGAGCCCGTACACCGCGCCGTTCGCGCGGCTCGGCAAGATCCGCAGCGCCGGCATCCAGGACCTGCGCCACGGCAACCTGATCGAAGCCGACTGGCGCAAGCACGGCGACGACGGCCGCCGCGATCCGCGCACGCCGTTGCCGCTGCCGGAATCGGTGCGCAGCTACGCGATCGCGGTATCCACCGATAAAGAAGGTGCATCGAACGTCGGCGGCCTAGCCGCCGCGCAACGCTTCAGCGGCGACACCCTGGTGCCGGTCGCGAGCGCGCTGGGGCTGCATCCCGATCCCGCGTTCGATCTGCATATTCCCAAGAGCCATCGCTGGATTGGCCACGGCCTGCATCATCTCGACCTGCTCGGCGATGCGCAGGTGTATCGGCGCATCCGCCGCTGGCTGGGTTAGTCGAACGCGTACGCATACGGAGGTTTCATCGAAAGGACGCGGCATGCATCATTTCAAGGTCGCCGCGTGCCCGCTCTGCCCGCCGGCCTTTCCCGACAGGGTCGCCGACGCGCAAGCGTCTGCACGCCGTCAATATCGAGCGTTCCTGCGGCTACGGCGCCACCGACAACGCGGCCGCGCTGGCCGCGAGTTTATGGACCTTCCAACCGGCGCGGCTGAAGCGTCTGCCGGTGCGTTCGCTGCTGCGTTGGACGGTTCCGTATGAATCCTCGCGCTGACGCAGTGGCGAGCGTGTTGTTGCGCGGACGCCTGCTGTACCGACTGCTGTGGCATCGATACCTTCCGATGACATGCGTTCGCAAGCGAGGTGTCGCGGTCGCGGCTTGCGCCGCTCCTACAGTCGGATGACGTGGGTTGCGCGAAGATCTTGTATCTCAGGACTTCGTAGCCGCGAACACCCACTGTAGGAGCGCCGCAAGCCGCGACCGCGACACCCCGCCTACGACGTTTCAGCGCAAGCCGCCACGCACGCCGGTGGATACGCAGGCAAACAACCGGCGCACGGCGCCGGCCGTTTGCACGCCCGCGCCCGACTTACGGCATCAGCACCTTGTCGACGACATGGATCACGCCGTTCTTCTGATACACATTGGCGATGGTGACATTGGCGGTGTTGCCCTTGCTGTCGGTCACCGTGACCTTGCCGCCGGCGGTCCGGACCGTCAGCACTTCGCCCTGCACGGTCTTGAGCTGGGCGCGCCCGCCGCCGGCCTTGACCTGCGCCATCAACGCGGCGCCGTCGAGTTTTCCGGCGACCACGTGATACGTCAGCACGCTGGTCAAGGTCGCCTTGTTCTCGGGCTTGAGCAATGTGTCGACCGTGCCGGCCGGCAGCGCGGCGAAGGCGGCGTTGGTCGGCGCGAACACGGTGAACGGGCCGGAGCTCTTGAGCGTGTCGACCAGCCCCGCCGCCTTGACCGCCGCGACCAGGGTGGTGTGATCCTTGGAATTGACCGCGTTGTCGACGATGTCGCGGGTCACCAGCATCGGCGCGCCGCCGACCATCGGATTGTTCATGCCCTTGGCATCGGCGCCGAACGCCGCGCCGGACAAGGCAAGCATTACGACGACCGCGAGGGTCTTGAGTCGGGTGTTCATGGATACGTTCCTCATTGAATGGATGGATGCATCGCAACGTATCGGCCTGATCGTTTGCCTGAGGAACTACGGGGCGAACCCGGCTTCGGATGCATCCGGACATGCGATCGCATCGCATCGATGCGGAACGGCGAACACGCGAGCGATTCGTTAACGAAGGATGACGAAGCGCCGAACGCGCTGTTCAGTCGTCGCGCCGCGAGCCGACCAGGCGCAGAAAGGCCTCGTGCTGATACCGGCTCATGCGCAGTTGCTGGCCGTTGTCCATGGTCACGACATGGTGGCCGTTGAACCACGGGTGGATGGTCCGCACCCGTTGCACGTTGACGATCGCCGAGCGATGCACGCGGGCGAAGCGGCGCGGGTCCAGGCGCGCGGACAGCGCGGCCATGGTCTCGCGCAGTTCGTGGATGCGGTCGGCCAGATGGATCTGCACCGTGTTGCGGTTGGCCTTGATCCAGACGATGTCGTCGACCGCGACGAAAATAACGTGTTCGTCGACCCGCACCGCGATGCGTTCGAGGTATTCGTCGCGCTGGCGCAGGCTTTCCAGCGCCTGAAGAATCCGCGCCTGGGCGTCGCCGGCCGCGGACAAGCGCGACTTAGCGCGTTGCAAGGTCGTGGCGAAGCGCTCACGACTGAACGGCTTGACCAGGTAGTCGACCGCGTTGGCCTCGAACGCGCGCACCGCGTACTGCTCGTAGGCGGTGACGAAGATCGTCGCCGGCATGCGCTGCGCGCCGATCGCCGCGACCACGTCCAGCCCGGTCATCGCCGGCATCTGGATGTCGAGGAATACCAGGTCGGGCGACTGGTTGCGGATCGCCTCGACCGCGGACGCGCCGTCGCCGCATTCGCCGAGCACGTCGATCTCGGCGTCGGCGTCGAGCAGACGCACGATCGCGCGGCGCGCGATCGGTTCGTCGTCCACCACCAGCGCGGTGAGGCTCATGCGCCGCTGTGCTCCGGCTCGTCGTCGGCCGAATCGAGCTCGCGGAACGGCAGGCGAATGCGGCAGGCCACGCCCTGTGGCCAGATCAGGTCGAGACGCAGCTGCGCGGCGTCGCCATACAGTTCCTGAAAACGCAGTTGCGTGTTGGACAGGCCGATGCCGTGGCCCGCGCCGTCGCCTTCGGCCGTGCGTTCGGTATCGAGCGTGCTGTTGTGATTGCGCACATCGATGCACAGCTGCTCGCCTTCGCGCCGGCAATCGATCTCGATCCGGTCGCTGCCGACGCGGCGGCCGATGCCGTGGCGGATCGCGTTCTCGACGATCGGCTGCAGCACCAGACTCGGCACCGCGCAGTTCACGGCATCGGGCGCGACATAGATCTGCGTGGTCAGCCGATCCTTGAAGCGCACGCGTTGAATGCCGAGGTACAGGTCCAACAGTTCCAGCTCGCGCTGGAGGCTGATTTCCTGGCCGTCGTAGTCCTCCAGGAACGCGCGCAGCAGCTCGCTCAGGCGCAGCAGCATGTCTTCGGCCGACACGGTGTCCTCGTTGAGCAGGGTCACGATGGCGTGCAGGGTGTTGAACAGGAAATGCGGCTGCAACTGGGTCTTGAGCACCTGCAGCCGCGAGCGCGCCAGTTCGGTCGCGAGCCGGCTGGCTTCGACTTCGCGACGTGCTTTCTCGGCCTGGTAGTGCAAGGAATGCTGGATGGCCAGCAGCGCCCAATAGGTCATGAAACCGGTCGCGGCGTAGCGACCGATGTACTGCTGCAGTTGCTCGCCGAACGAGCCGGGCTCGGTCATCGTCGATACCGTCGCGCCGATCGCCAGCGCCAGCGCGGTCACGCCGGCGCCGCTGAGCAGGTGCGCGGTCAGCGCGCGCAGCGGCATCGGCGGCTGGATCGGACGACGCGCGGCCAGACGAAACACCATCGGTGCCAATGCGGCCCAGGTGTACCACTGGATCATCGACCAGCGCAGGTAGTCGAACACCGACCACACCGTCGATCCGAGCAACGCATCGTGCACCAAGCCTTGCAGCGCGAACACCAGCACCACCGCCGACCACAGGCCGAGGTAGCGGCGCAGGCCGATGGCGGTGTCGCCGAGCTGGATGTTCATGAGCGGCCGATGCAGCGGAGTCAGCGCCGATCCTAAGCGCCTCCACGCGCTTCGAACAGCATTGGTTCGCGTCGCTACGATTGGTCCGGCCGCAGCGACGATTCGTCCCGAACGCATGGACCGGCGCGGCCCGCGCCGGCTGTGATGCGCGCATCGGAGCGCCGGCGGAGGGCGTCGGCGCCCGAGCCACCGTCCATCCCGCACCGGAGTTCTGGCCATGCGATCGTTCCGCGCCGCAGTTCTGACCGTTGTCGCCATGTTCTCGTTCGCCACCGTCCTGCCCAGCCAGGCCGGCACGCGCACGCACTATTT
This sequence comes from Lysobacter sp. Soil_N_51, assembly GCF_057655755.1. Classification (NCBI taxonomy): domain Bacteria; kingdom Pseudomonadati; phylum Pseudomonadota; class Gammaproteobacteria; order Lysobacterales; family Lysobacteraceae; genus Lysobacter; species Lysobacter sp. Soil_N_51. The sequence continues at coordinate 148,272 of NZ_JBDGLR010000012.1, forward strand.
CGAACTGATCAACCGCGCCCACGATCGCCTGGTCGCGTTGGCGATCGCACCCGCCGGCAGCGACCGCTTCCAGCCCGAGCCGCTGGGCGAAGCGATCGACGGCGGCGGCGATTCGGCCACGGTCGAATGGGCCGGCGATCAATGCGTCTACGATCTGCGCTTCACCTTCGGCAACGGCCGCGCGGTGGTCTACAGCGATATCGACGTATGCCGCAATCGCAGCCTGCGTATTCAACCGCTGCGGCGGGGGCAAGCGGCGGTCGATGGTATCGCCGTCGATGCATCGCCAGCCACGGGCGATGCGGCGCCCAATCCGTAAGAGCGGGCGTAGCCAATGGGCGCAGTGCGTCGGATTCGAAGCGCTCCCGCATCATCTAAGTCCTTTGTGCCCGTATCGAATCGAGCGCGAATCGAACATCCGCGGCCGTCCGCGCGTTGCTTGCGAACGAAAGTTCCGCCGGGTAGATTCGCCCCACCGCCGATGCGGCGCATGCCAAGGACGACCGATGCCATTCCGACGCTCGCGCGACCGATCGTCGCATGTCGCGCAACGCTTGCGCCAATACACGCAGATCGAACGCAGTCGGTTGCTGCGATGCGTCGCGGTCTGCGTCATGGCGCTGACCGCGGCTGCCGCTTGCAGTCGGGCCGATGGCGCGAGCGCCGGAAAACAGCCGGCCACGACCCCGACGACCTCGTCGCGGCAAGCCGCAATCCCAGCGGCCGATGCCATGACCGCGATCAAGAACGCAATAGACACCGTGGTGGCCGCCGACACCCTGAGCGTCGGCTACGTCGAAACCTTGCTGTCGGTGCGACTGAAAAAAGAGTCCGACAACGGATCGTTCACCTTCTACGCCGCGAGCGGCGGGCAGTTCGCCGGGCTGGCGGTGAAGGCGGTCGATCTGCGGATCAGCAACAGCGACCCCGCCAACAGCATGCTGGTGATCGAACTGGCCCAGTCCGGTCCGGACGCGAACGAGTTCGCGCGGCGATTCTGGTCGAATCCCGATTACATGCCGCCGAGTCCGCATTCCAGGGCGTCGTCGGGCTACTGGTCCACCCGGCAGGGCGGCAACAAGATCAGCATCGGCCACCCGTTCGATCAGGACCACATCAACAGCGTCGTGATCGATCGCATTGCCGATACGCCGTGTCCGCCCGAGGTATGCGAGCCCGCACCGCTGCCGCCGCTGCCGCCGCTTCCGAAGTCATCGTGATTCGTACCCGCCGCGCAGACGCGCCGCACGCGGCGGCGCGTCTGCCGAGGGCTCATCGCAGGTTTACAACCCGAGCGAATTGAGCGCCGTGCGCAGATTCGGCAGCGGGCCGATGTGCCCACCGCCGGTCTGCCCGGTGCCGGTCGCGATCAGCGCATCGCGCATCTGCTGCGGGGTGGCGGTGAAACCCCGGATCTTGAGGATGCCCGACAGCGCGACCACCGTGCTCGCCACGATCGGCGTCGCGCTGGAGGTGCCGGCGAAACTGGCGGTGTAGTACGAGTTGACGCCGGCGCTGTACAGATCGCCGTAACCGGTCGTGGTCACGCACGCGCCCCAACCCTGCAGATTGACCCGCGCGCCGTAGGTCGAGAACGGCTGCCTCGCGCGTTCGGCCACGCCGTTGCTGCATACGGCATTCGCGCTCGGTCCGCCGGCGCCGACGATGATCGATCCCGAATCCGGGCGGCCGTTCGGGAACGGCGAGCCGAAGCAGGCGGCGTTGTCGAGGTTCATGTTGCCGTTGCCGGCGGCCTGGATCACATGGATGCCGCGCGAGGTCGCCAGCGCGATCGCGTCGTACACCGACGGTATCCATTCCACCGGAACATAGTCGCTGCAGCCGGGCGGGCCGGATGCCTGCTGTTCCAGCACCATCACGTCGCCCGGCAGCAGCGCGTACGCGGCGGTGAACACCGCGTTGGCGAGGTCGTAGCCGCGTTCGGCGTTCGCCGCGTTGGTGTATTGGGGAATGGCGTCGGGCACCAGGCCGGTGACGCCGAAGCCGTTGTTGTCGGCGGACAGGATGCCCATCACGGCGGTGCCGTGGTTGCTGTTGGCGAACGGATCGACCGGGGTGCCGTTGGCGATGCGCGCGCCGGGCTGGCGCAGTTTGGACAGATCCTCGTGGTCGGTGTTCCAGCTGTATTCGATATCCAGCACGCGAATGTTCGCGCCGCCGCCGCCGGAGTAGTTCCAGCCGTAGTCGGTGTCGACGCCGTTGCTCGCGATCGGCCCGCGGTACTGCTGATAGGCGTTGAAGTTGGGCGTGGGCGAGGGCACCGGCAGCGGCGCCGGGTAGGCGATCTCGACCAGCGCCATCGCGTTGAGTTGATCGGTCACGCGCGCCGCATCCTGTCCGGGGCGCAGCCGCAGCCGGTACCACTGGCTCAGGTCGGCGAGCGCGCGGCCTGATCGTTGCTGCGCGTCCTGGGTCGTGGCCGCGAGCGTCGCGGGCGAAGCGCGGAACAGCGGTTCGACCGTCGCGACCGGGCCGGCGCCCGCGGTGAGCGCGTCCAGCACCGAGCCGCGGCCGTGCGCGGCCGAGGACAGGCGCCCGTTGATCAGGCCGACGCCACTGCCTTGGACGAACTTGACCTCGATGAACTCGCGCGAGTCGTAGCGGCCCAGCGTGGTCTTGGCCTTCTTGATCGGCGGAGTATAAGCAGCCGATGCGGCGATCGCGGCCGGTGCGATGGCGAGCGCCAAGGCTGCGGCGAGCAGGCGGTGAAGCGGTTTCGATGTGCGTTTCATGGCAAACCTCCGTGTGGGAATCGTCCTGGTGACGCAAGCGCGATGATGGGGCGATCGCCGCTCGCGATGGGTTCTGGGTCAAGCGGCCACGCAACGTCGCGCGCGAGCCTGGGCGACGGTTTGCGTGGATTGTCGATGGCTGTGCATGGCCGCGCCGACACGGATGTCATCGAAGCGATGACGACGTTGAAGGCCGCGAAAACGATCCATGCGATGCGATGAAGATCGGAGCGATGCCTGGCTGAGTTGCGATGGCGACGGCGATGCGAGGGGCACACAGTAGCCAGTGCGCATCGTGCGTGTCGGTGAGGCGAGTCACGAATCGTCCGCCATGGTTCGCGGGTTTGTTGATGCGATGCCGATAACGAATCGAGCGCATTTCATCGCGACGAACATGCGCGTTTTCGTTAGGACGCGCCGTCGCGCGTGCAACGATCATCGCATCTGCGATGCGCATCGAGATAACGAAAAAAGTTTCGCGAAGCGCCGCATCGGCGTGCGGGTTTTTCGTCGCTCGCTCGTCGTCCGCGTCCGCGCCGGGGTCAGTGCGACCTGCGATGCATGCCGTCGAAGCTTCATCGAGCGGACCTTCCAGGGCGTGATCGGCGTCGAAGTAGTGGCGTCATGGCTCCGGTATAGATGGGCGGGGGCTTCTTGTTCGTTGCACGCGAACGCATCTGTCGGCGATGGCGACAGGACGCGCGAGCGCGATCGCCCCGCGTTTTCCACGCGACGGCCTCCGCGTCGCCGCCACCCACGTCGGAACGATCGAGCACAAGGACGTTACCCACCGCCGACCGCCTCACGCGTCAGGGAAGACGCCGCGCAGGTCTCAATCTAAGGAGAGGGAACATGAAGCAAGTCGCATCCAGGATGAAAGCGGTTCTGCTGGCGCTCGCGATCGTCGGGTCGTTCAGTGTCGGCGCCGTCGGCGCGTTCCAGACCACGATGGTCGGTGGCAAGTGCATCAACCCGGATTCGGGTTGTCCGTGCAAGGCCGGCTGCCGCTACGGCGGCGGCCGCGTGGGTTGCTGCATACCGCTGTAAGCGTTCGCGGTCGATCGTGCGGTATCGAAAGAGCCTCGCTTGCGAGGCTCTTTCGTCATGGGCCGGACAGACTTCGCCATGAATTCGTGGTGGGACTGGATCAAACGATCATCGCGGCGAGAACACAGCCATGCGCGCCCGCCGAAGCGGGCAGCTGCCGTCCATGCCGCAGCCTGCCTGTGGGCAAGGCTGGCTCTGTGTCGAGCCGGATCCTGCTCGGCAGCGTCGGCACCTTCTTTGCTCACTTGCATATCAAAAGCCCGAGCGCTGCTCGTAAACTGTCGGCGCTGCGATCGCGCGGCCCTCGAGAGTTCGCCATGACCGGTTCCCCCGTCGCCGCCGCGTCCGACGCTGCGGCAGACCGTTCGCCCCTGGCTTGTCCCGTCAGTCGTATCGCCGCCTGGTTGTTGGCCTTGACGGGCATGTACCTGGTGCTGCGGCTGGGCCTGGTCGGCGCCTTGCTGTCGGGGCTGCTGGTGTTCCAGCTGATCCACGTGCTGGCGCCGCTGGTCGAGCGCAAGGTGCGCGGCGACCGCGCCCGCCTCGTCGCGGTGGCGGTGCTGGCGTTCGTCATCATCGGCTTGCTGATCCTGGCCGTGCTCGGGCTGGTGGCGTTCTTCCGGGTCGATACCGGTGGCGAACAGGCCTTGCTGGCGCGGGTGATGGAGATCATCGACGCCTCGCGCGGACAGATTCCGCCGTGGGCGCAGCCCTACCTGCCCGACGATATGAGCGAGCTCAAGCGCGCGGTGTCGGCGTGGCTGGAGGCGCATCGCGGCGAACTGAGCCTGGCCGGCGCCGAGGCGGCGCAGGTCGCGGTGCGGCTGATCATCGGCATGGTGCTCGGCGCGATGATCGCGCTGTACGACGAGCAGCCGATCGGCCGGCTCGGCCCGCTCGCGAACGAACTGCTCGGCCGCGCCAGCCGCTTCGCCGACGCGTTCCGCCGGGTGGTGTTCGCGCAGATCAAGATCTCGCTGCTCAACACCACCTTCACCGCGATCTTCCTGCTGATCGTGCTGCCGCTGTTCGGCATCCGCCTGCCGCTGGCCAAGACCCTGGTCGCGATCACCTTCGTCGCCGGCCTGTTGCCGGTGATCGGCAATCTGATTTCCAACACCGTCATCACCGTCGCCGCGCTGTCGATATCGCTGTACGTCGCGATCGCCGCGCTGGCCTACCTGGTGGTGATCCACAAGCTGGAATACTTCCTCAACGCGCGTATCGTCGGCGGCGAGATCCAGGCGCGCGCCTGGGAACTGCTGCTGGCGATGCTGGTGATGGAGGCGGCGTTCTCGATGCCGGGGTTGATCGTCGGGCCGATCTACTACGCTTACATCAAGCGCGAACTGGTCGATCAACGCTGGATTTGAACCGCGCAGGACTTGAGTCGCCACCCATCGAAAGGAATCGAGGCATGTTGAAGTTCTTGCGACGGATCGCAACCCTGATCGCCATCGTCGCGGCGATCGCCGGTCTGATCGTGTTCGCGGTGGTGCAGCCCTGGGTGCGGCCCATTGCCTCCACGCCGCCGGCCGCCGATCCGCAGCGCTTGCTCGCCGACGTCAAGCATCTGTCGGTGGACCTGTATCCGCGCAGCTACGATCAGACTGAAACCCTCGACCAGGCCGCGCGCTACATCCACGAACAACTGCGACTGGCCGGCGCGCAGGTCAGCTATCAGGATGTGGCGGTCGAAGGCATGGTCTACCGCAACGTGATCGGGCGTTTCGGGCCGAGCACCGGGCCGCTGCGAGTGATCGGCGCGCATTACGATTCCTTCGCCGAGGTCGGGGTCGAAAACGACGACCCGCGTGGTTATTCGCCCAAGACCCACACCCCCGGCGCCGACGACAACGCCAGTGGCGTGGCCGGCCTGCTGGAACTCGCTCGCATGCTCGGCCGCGGCGAGCAGACCCGGCCGATCGAACTGGTCGCCTACACCCTGGAAGAGCCGCCGCATTTCCGCAGCGAGCATATGGGCAGCGCGCATCACGCGCGCTCGCTGCGCCAGGCCGGACGCGAGGTGGAGTACATGCTGTCGCTGGAAATGATCGGCCGCTTCAGCGACCGGCCCGGCAGTCAGCGCTACCCGGTGCGCGGTATGCATCGGCTGTATTCCGATCGCGGCGATTTCGCGGTGCTGGTCGGCCGCATGGGCGACTTCGCCCAGACCCGTGCACTGAAGGCGACGATGGCCGGCGCCACCGACCTGCCGGTGCATTCGATCAGCGCGCCGCCGCTGCTGGTGCAGGGCGTGGATTTCTCCGATCACCTCAGCTACTGGGCGCAGGGCTATCCGGCCTGGATGGTCAGCGACACCGCGTTCCTGCGCAGCGACACCTACCACCAGGCCAGCGACACCTACGACCGGCTCGATTACCCGCGCATGGCGAAGGTGGTGCAGGCGGTGTATGCGATGAGTCAGCGGCCCTGATCGAAGCGTCGCAGACCGCGAACACGCTGCGATCGGCCGCGACGCGCCTGTTCATCCGCACGCTCGGCCGCTAGGGTCAGCCCCAGCTTTGTTCGCGCCGCGACATGCGCTGCAATGCCGCCACGAGATTTTCCAACCTGCGAGGCAGCACATGACCGCTTTGAATGGCCCGTCCTACGCGGGGCCGCAGCTGGGCGCACTGGTCAACACCAAGGCCGAAGTCGAGGCCGCGCAAGTCGTTACCCCGTCGGGCATGAAGCCGATCGTGGTCCAGCCGGGCGACAACCTCAGCCAGATCGCCGCCGACAACAAGATTCCGCTGGAACAACTGCTCGCAGCGAATCCGCAGTTCAGCCTCGATCCGGCCTCCAATCCGAACACCCGCAGCGCCGACCTGATCTATCCGGGCGAAGTGGTGTTCGCGCCGACCGCGGAAGCCAAGGCCACCGACGCGGCCGGGGCCAAGTACGACGCGGCGACCCAAGCCAGCGAGCAGCCTTCGACGAACCGCGGCGAATGGGAAGCCAAGTCGAAGGACGTGACCGATACCAGGAACGACTTCAAGGCGGCGGTGCAGGCCGAGATCGACGCCGGCATGAGCTACAGCGGCAACAGCCGCGAAGACTACGGCAACGAAGCGGTCGCCCTGGGCGAACAGATCGCCCTGCGTTACGAAGCGCAAGGCAAGCCGGAGCTGGCCGCGGCGGCGCGCGAAGCCGCGCAGGAACGTTCGACCGCGATCAACAACGAAGTCTGATCGTCGCGTTCGATCTTCGATTCGACGAGTTGCGATGCGAACGGCATGCCCAAGGCATGCCGTTCGCACATATGCACCCGCGATGCCGGAAGTTTTTTGTGAGAGGGGCTATAGCCCCGACGCGCTCCGATCAGCCGCGACGAAGCTGCGATGCGATCGGAGCGAAAGGCGTCGGGGCTGAAGCCCCTCCCACAAAAGATCTCGCGGCTATCGTAGGCACGACCGCTGCGTCCTGATGGGTTGGAACCTCCATCACACCGAACCGGCGATGTGCTCGCGCAGCCACTGATGCGCCGGATCGCGATGCACGCGCTCGTGCCACAGCATCGCCATCTCGTAACCGGGCACCTCGACCGGCGGTTCGACCACCTGCAGCGCCGGGGTGTCGCGCACCAGCCGCGCGGGCAGCATCGCGACCAGGTCGGTAGTCGCCAGCACCGAGCGCACGAACAGGAAATGCGGCACCGACAGCACCACGCGTCGCCGCAGGCCGAGCGGCGCCAGCGCATCGTCGGTGACGCCATGGAAGCCGCCGCCGTCGGGCGACACGATCACATGATCGAGCTTGCAGAACTGGGCTAGGGTCGGCCGCCGTTTCAGACGCGGATGCCCGGCGCGGCCGACCAGCACATAACGCTCGGCGAACAAAGTGCGCCGGCGCAGGCCGCTGGGCGCATCGTGGCTGGTGTGGAAGGCCAGATCGATATCGCCTTGCTCGGCCTGTCTGGCGATGCGCGAGGGCGACGCTTCGACCACGGCCAGACGCGTGCCCGGCGCGGCCGCGCGCAAGCCGATCAAGGCCGGCAATAGCACGGTGGATTCGCTGTAATCGGACGCGGCCACGCGCCAGGTCTGGGTGGCCTGGGCCGGATCGAACGCGGCCGCGGGCGAGACCGCGCGTTCCAGCGCGGCCAGGGCCTGGCGCAAGGGTTCGCGCAACTCGTCGGCGCGCGCGGTCGGGCGCATGCCGCGCGGCCCGGGCAACAACAAGGGATCGGCGAAGACATCGCGCAGCTTGGCCAGATGCACGCTGATCGAGGGCTGGGAGAAATTCAGCCGTTGCGCGGCGCGGGTGACGTTGTGTTCCGACAGCAGCGCATCCAGCGTCACCAGCAGGTTGAGATCGAGCCGTCTGAGATTAGTCATGGCTATACCTGGAATATCACAAATCAATTTCCAATATACCGAGCCGGCGCCTACGGTGTTGTTTTCCGACTTCGCAGGCCTTCGCCATGAACGTGCTTCTGATTTACGCCCATCCCGAACCACGGTCCTTGAACGGGTCGCTGCGCGATTTCACCATCCAGCGGCTGCAACAGGCCGGCCACGACGTGCAGGTGTCGGATCTGTACGCGATGCGTTGGAAGGCCGCGATCGATGCCGACGACAGCACCGATCAGGACCCGGACGCGCGCTTCGATCCCGCCCGCGATTCCAAGCGCGCGTTCGAAAGCGGCACCCAGCGCGAGGACATCGCGCGCGAGCAGGACAAGCTGCGTTGGGCCGATACGGTGATCCTGCAGTTTCCGCTGTGGTGGTTCTCGATGCCGGCGATCCTCAAGGGCTGGGTCGATCGCGTGTACGCCTACGGCTTCGCCTATGGTGTGGGCGAACACTCCGACCGCCACTGGGGCGATCGCTACGGCGAAGGCAGCCTCGCGGGCAAGCGCGCGATGCTGATCGTCACCACCGGCGGCTGGGAATCGCATTACGGCCCGCGCGGCATCAACGGTCCGATCGACGACGTGCTGTTTCCGATCCAGCACGGGGTGTTGTATTACCCCGGCTTCAGCGTGCTGCCGCCGTTCGTGGTCTATCGCAGCAGCCGCACCGACGAGGCGCGATACGCCGAGTTGTGCGAGGCGCTGGGGCAACGCCTGGACGCATTGGAGACGACCGCGCCGATCGCATACCGGCGCCAGAATGCCGGCGACTACGACATTCCAGCATTGACCTTGCGCGAGCACATCGCGCCGGGGCGGGTCGGGTTCGCCGCGCATATCGAATAGGCTGGCGCTCGCGCCGACAGCGAATATTCGCACGCATCGCGACGAACGTCGCTGACAGAAAAAAGGGCGGATTCGGTCTAACGACGAATCCGCCCCGCTTTCATTTGCAACTCACGCTTCCGTAGCCGCGACCGCCGCGCGATCACACCATCGACGGATTACGCCGAGTCTGTTCGACCGCCTCTTGCTGCGCGCCATTGCGTTGCGCTTGTTCGGCCTGCTGCACCGACAGCTGCGAACTCACCGCCAGCGGTTGCCGCTGCGTTTCCAGATCGACCGAGGCGCGCAACGCCGCCGGGTCGTTGGGCGACTGGCCCTGCACCGCGAACAAGGTGCCGTTGTTGCCGCGTGCGACGTGGTTGATCTCGTGCAGGCCCTGCGCGCCGGCGGTGGCGGTCAGGCTGGCCACGGCGCGATTGTCCAGGCCGGCGAGCGCCGGGCCGCCGCGGTCGATCGCCGCGTAGGTCTGGCCCAGCAGCGGGCTGTCGCTGATCAGCGGCGCGCCCTGCACGTGGCCGTTGTGCGAGAACAGGTCGTTCCAACCCTCGCGCACGCGGCGGATGCCGTCCTGCACGGCCTGCGAGGCGCCGGTGATGCCGGCGCGCGCAGCGCCGATGTCGCCGCGGAACTTGTCGATCATCGGATCGAACTGCTGGGCGCGGTCCTCATTGGCCTGGGTCATCAACGGCGGGGTGCCGCCGCTGCCGGCGAATGGCGCGATGTCGTGCGCGGCCAGGCCGCGGCTGGCGACCACGCCGACCGGATTGCGCAGATCGCCGCCGATGAAATCCGGCCAGAACGATTGCCTGCGGTTGTTCGCATAGCCCGCGTCGCGCAGCGCATCGACGTCTTCCTGGGTCGCGTAGACCCGGGTCTGGCCGTATTGCGGACTGGCCGAGCTGACCGTGTCGCTGGCGCGCACGTGGTTGATCATGCGGTCGTTGTCGCCGGCCGGGATGCCCATGTTCAGACCGGCCGCGCCGTAGGCGTTGAAGGTTTCGCCATGCACGCCCTCGGCCTGGAACCGGTGCGCGGAAATCTGCGCCAGGGTGCCGCCGAGCGAATGGCCGGTGACCGCGACCGGCGGCTGCGGGCGGCCGGTGCGTTCGGCCTGTTCCTGAGCGATGTCGATGGCGCGCTGGGTCAGCGCAATGGCGTCGGCGGCCTGATTGTTGACCCCGTTGATGACCATGCCGCCATCGGTGCGAATCACGTCGCGGATGAATTCGCCGACCCCGCTCGACGGCTGTGTGCCGCGATGGGCGACGATGATTTCGCCCGAATCCACGCGTTGGTAGACCGTGCCCTGATAACCATTCTCGGGGTTGTTGGCCGTGGCCAATACGCGGTAATCGACGCCGTTGATGGGCGGCAAGACGACGTTGGGATCGGCGGGGTGGTCGTTGTAACTGTCCTGGCTGAGCGCTGCATAGTCCTGGCTGCTGGGCATCACGGCACTTCCTTGTGGGCGTTCAGTACCAAGGTGAACTGCGGACCGGCGCTGGCCTGATAGAAATCGGCCGCGGTTTCGCCGTACACGTAATCCATCGAGCGCGGTTTCTGCGCGAGATCGCGCGCCAGGTAGTACTGGACCGTTTCGCCGCCCGCGATCAATCGGTCGGCCTTCAATCCGCCGACGAAATGCGTGCTGGGCGAATGGAAATGCACCGTCGCCGTGGTCAGTTCCCAGCGGCATACGCCGAGCCCGTAATAATCCTCGTCGAGCAGCGCATCGACATGCACGATCGCGACATAGCGGCCGTCGTCGTCGCGCTTCAGATTCAGCGGCAGGCTGTGGCGCGGCGCCAGGCGCACGCCGCCGATCGCCTTGCCGTAATCGACCGGCACGCATTCGACATTGGCGACCTGGAAATCGGCGGTGGCGGCGACCTGAGTCAGCGCCTGCGGCAGATCGTCGAAATGAAAACTCAGGACATGGCCGTCGCGCGCATGCGGATTGAGTTTGACCACCGGCGCGGCGACCGGCGCGGGTGCGGTGAACAGGCTGGGCGCCTGCGGTGGGTTCGCGCTCGCGGCGCTGTGCATACTCATGATGGCGATCATCCCTAATGCGGCAGACAGGCGGCTATGAGCTTCCATTCACTTGACCCATGGTCAGGCTGAAACCAGCCTGGGCCAGGCCCGGCGGCGTGTCAAACGCGGCCGGGGAGTGACTGATCCATAAGGTTGTTGCGCTGCGGCAGCGACTGGCGACGGGCAGGATCGGGCGATCGCGGGCCTGCATCGCCTGATGATCATGGGTCGATCGCGACGGCTGATCGTGTCGGTCGACGGCGCCGGGCGAGCCTGCGTATTTGCATTGCGAGGCGGCTTCGCGCCGCGTCGTCGCCGGTCCGCCACCCGCGCCGATCTGCAACCCGCATGCAACACTCGTGACATACCGTGCGGCCACGCGGAAGCATCCGCGACCGGTCGCCGGCCTTGCGCCCGCCGCGCGCCATTGCACTCCAGGCATTCCCCCAAAGGATCACCCACGATGTCCCTGTACCCCGAACCCCGCCTGCCCATGCGCGGCGGCGTCGCCGTTTCCCGTCGTCCGCTCGCCGTGACCGCGCTGGCCCGCGCTTGCGGTGCTTTGCTGCTGGTCTCGGCCGCCACCGCGGCATCGGCCCAGGACGCGCCGCAAGCGGCCGCGCCCGCGACCACGCAATCGGCGACCTCGCTCGACGCGGTCACCGTGACCGCCGAGCGCCGCGAGCAGAACCTGCAGGACGTGCCGGTCTCGGTCGGGGTGATGCAGGGCGACGCGATGCGCGCGCTGACCGCCGGCGGCGACGACACCTTGCTGGCGCTGTCCGGCCGCGTTCCGAGCCTGTACGCGGAAACCACCACCGGCCGCATCTTCCCGCGCTTCTACATCCGCGGCCTGGGCAATATCGACTTCTACCTCGGCGCCTCGCAGCCGGTGTCGATCATCCAGGACGACGTGGTGCTTGAGCACGTGGTGCTCAAATCCAATCCAGTGTTCGACACCGATCAGGTCGAAGTGCTGCGCGGCCCGCAGGGCTCGCTGTTCGGCCGCAACACCACCGCCGGCATCATCAAGTTCGACAGCATCAAGCCGAGCCAGGATTTCAGCGGCCGCGTGCAGGCCAGCGTCGGCAGCTACAACACCGTGTCGATCGACGGCGGCATCGGCGGCCCGATCAACGACGTGCTGTCGTTCCGCGTGTCCACGCTGTATCAGCACCGCGACGACTGGGTCGACAACACCTTCGCCGGCGCCAGCGCCGACGGCACGGTCACGCCGAAGAACGACGCGATGGGCGGTTTCGACGACCGCAACCTGCGCGTGCAGCTGCTGCTGGAACCCAGCGAGAATTTCTCGATCCTCGCGTCCGCGCATGCGCGCGACTACTCGGGCACTTCGACCCTGTTCCTGCGCAACGCCATCGTCAAAGGCTCCAACGATGTCGACGTGCCGCGCGACAAGGTCGCCTACGACGAAGCCGGCAACAACCCGCAGGCGTACAAGACCTATGGCGGATCGATCAAGGCGAGCTACAACTTCGGCGAAACCTCGCTGACTTCGATCAGCGCCTACGAAACGACGTCGGGTTACAGCCGCGGCGACACCGACGGCGGCGCCGCGGCGAACTATCCCGTGCGCGGCGTGCCCAACGGCTTCGGGCAGTCGATGGGGCAGATCCGCGACTTGGATCAGTTCACCCAGGAATTCCGTCTGGCCAGCGAAACCGACGACGCGCTGCAGTGGCAGGTCGGCGCGTTCTACTTCGACGGCCGCGACGTGACCGATTTCTATCAGCGCGCGTGGTTCCTCAACGGCCCGGCGCGCAATCCCAACAACTGGGTGCGTCTGCGCAACGCCAACACCTCGTGGGCCGCGTTCGGTCAGCTCAGCTACAAGGTCAGCGACGCGCTGACCCTGACCGCCGGCCTGCGCCAGACCCGCGACACCAAGGAAACCCGTCTGCTCAAGACCGCCGACACCGCCGCCGGCGTGTCGACCTACACCGGCCGCCGCGACGTGCGCATGTTCGATACCCAGCCCAGCTGGGACCTGAGCGCGATGTACGAGATCAACCCGAACCTCAGCGTGTACGCCAAGGTCGCGCGCGGCTTCCGCGGCCCGACCATCCAGGGCCGCTCGGCGGTGTTCAACGCCGACTTCACCACCGCCGATTCGGAAACCATCCTGTCGTGGGAAGCGGGCATCAAGAGCAGCCTGTTCGACAACCGCCTGCGCTTGAACGCCACCGCGTTCACCTACACCGTCGACGACATCCAGCTCAACGGCAACGACTCCAACGGCAACGGCGTGTTGTTCAACGCCGACAAGGCCCGCGCCTACGGCATCGAAGCCGATCTGGACTGGCGCCCGATCCCGAACCTGTCGCTGACCGCCGGCGTGAGCCTGCTGCACAGCGAAATCCAGGACAAGCGCGTGTACGCGCAGGTCTGCGCGCTCAACGGCGCGGTGGTGTGCACGGTCGAGGACCCGACCATCAAGGTCGGCGCCAACACCTTCGCCCAGATCGACGGCAACCCGTTGCCGAACGCGCCCAAGTACAGCGTCAACCTGGGCGCGCGCTACGACATTCCGCTGAGCGATAGCGGCGCCTTGTTCGTCGCCACCGACTGGAACAAGCAGGGCTACACCAGCTTCGTGCTGTACGACTCGAAGGAATTCAACGCCAGCGGCAATTTCGAGGGCGGCCTGAAGGTGGGTTACACCGGCGGTTACGGCGCTTATGAAGTCGCCTTGTTCGCGCGCAACATCACCAACGAGAAGAACCTAAAGGGCGTTATCGAGAACTATATGGCCGCGGTCTACAACGAACCGCGCATTGTCGGCGTGTCGGTGAACGTCAACTGGCATTGATGCTGGTCGATAGACGGCGATCGCGATAAGGGCGGTCGTGCGATCTCGAGCGGGAAATAGGAAGGCCGATGAGGTGCTCATCGGCCTTTTCTCTATTCGGGCGGGTACGAACACAGACGAAATTCGACGCGGGCCTGTCTGCGCCTCGACGCGAGCGCGTCATCGGCAACGGACCGTCACGGCTGCAAAGGCCGGTTTCAATTCACCGCACCCTCGCGGCCGCCGCGCCGACGGAAACAGCACCGCTCCTGAGTAGAACGCATGGCCACCCGCCGATGGTGCGGCCATCGCGCGAGCACGCGCCACACTACTTGATCGATTGCGCCTTACGCATCAACGCCCCGGTGCATAGGCCCAGTCCTTCGGTGTGCGAATCGATCCGATTCCTGGGATAGGCATCCAGATCGCGCTTTGCCCGCGCGATGAACGCGAACATCTCCGCATGGGTGGCCGTTCTGGATTGCAGCAGTGCGCGGCATTCCTCCGAGGTGGGAGGTGAGTCGCCTGCGCAGCCGATCAGGTACAGGGCCGCAAGCGCGATGCCGGAGATTCGGATCATGTCCCGCTCCCTTCGTTGGCCGAGGTTTGAGCCCGCTGTCGTGTCGCTTGCGTTCCAGGTCGTGAAACCGGTACAGCCCCAGCCCCCGCGGATTTGTATCGCAGTGTATCCGCCGCCGCGACAGCCACGTTTGCAGACAAATCCCCGGGTCGGCGGACACCGGCGCGATACCCCGCGAGCTTGAAATGGCGTCACCGGAACGCACGGTCCGCCTCTTCAAGGAACCCCCGATGTCTGTCGCCTCAACCCCCGCAGCGCCCCTGATGTCCCGCGTCGACGGTGTCGCGCCGTGGCTCGCCCCGCTCGGACTGCGCGTCCTGCTGGCCTGGGAATTCTTCGAAGCCGGGCGCGAGAAGCTGCAGGGCGACAACTGGTTCGCCGACCTCGGCGACAAGTTTCCGCTGCCGTTCTCGCTGCTCGGCGCCGATCTCAACTGGACCCTGGCGACCTGGACGGAACTGGCCGGCGCCGTGGCCCTACTGCTCGGCCTGGGCACGCGCTACGTCGCCGCCGCGCTGTGGGTGCTGACGGTGGTCGCGATCTACGCGGTGCATTGGCCGTCGGACTGGTCGAGCCTGGCCGAGCTGTGGCAGGGCTATGCGATCAGCAACGAGGGCCACGGCAACTACAAGCTGCCGCTGATCTATCTGGCGATGCTGCTGCCGCTGATGCTCGGCGGCGCCGGTCGCCTGAGCCTGGACCGGCTGATCGCATCGCGCCGCGCGCCGATCGCCGCCGCATCGGCCGATGCTCTCGCCTGGGGCGTGGTCTTGCTCGGCATCGGCGCAACCGTGTCGCTGTTGCTGCCCTGGGTCGGCGCGACCCTCGCGTTCGCCGGCATCGTGCTGGCGATCAAGCCGCGCGGCCGCAACGCCGCGAACCGGTTGTCCTGCGCCGGAGCCTGACGGCCCGGCGCTCCTTTCTTTCGTTTCGCCCACGCCGCATCCGCGGCGCCCACCTCAGCGCGGCTTCGCCGTGCGCCATCGGAGAATCACCATGTCCGTCAGCAATCATCGTTCCGCTTCGCGTTCCACCACCGCCGGCATGCTCGGCGTCGCCCTGGCCGGTCTGGTCCTCGGCCAATCCGCCTTCGCCATGCAGCCGCTCGCCCAGGGCTATATGGTCGCCGCCAGCCACGCCGCCGGCGAAGGCAAGTGTGGCGAAGGCAAGTGCGGTGCCGACAAGGCCAAGGGGGCGAACGCCAAGACCTCCGCCGGCAAGACCGCTGAAGGCAAGTGCGGCGAGGGCAAGTGCGGCGCCGACGCCAAGGCCGCGGGCAAGACCGCCGAAGGCAAGTGCGGCGAAGGCAAATGCGGCGAAGGCAAGTGCGGCGACGCCTCGTTCGCCAAGACCGACCGCAGCGGCGACGGCCGGGTTTCGCGCGCCGAATTCCTCGCGGTGGCGCCGACCCGCGCCGCCGACTTCCCGAAGCTCGACGTCAACAGCGACGGTTTCATCTCCGAGAAGGAGGCCTACGACTACCTCAAGGCCACCTACGCGGCCAACGGCAAGCCGATGCCGGCCGGCCTGTTCGCGAAGGTCCCCGCCGGCAAGTAAGCCGCACTCACGCGCCCCTGCGCTTCGGCGCGGGGGCGCCTTCGAACGATCGAGGAATTCAGCATGCGCACTCTTCCCTTACGGTCCGCCGGTCTCGGCCTGCGCCGCGGTCTGCTGCCGTCGCTGCTGGCGATGGACGACGACGCGGTGGATTTCCTCGAAGTCGCGCCGGACAACTGGATCGGCGTGGGCGGCCGGTTCGGCGACGCGCTGAGCGAACTGTCCGCGCGGTTTCCGCTGAGCTGCCACGGCCTGTCGCTGTCGCTGGGCGGCAGCGCGCCGCTCGATATGGACCTGCTGCGCAGCACGCGCCAGTTCAACGACCGCCACGGCATCGGCCTGTACAGCGAACACCTGAGCTACTGCGCCGACGACGGCCATCTGTACGACCTGATGCCGATCCCGTTCACCGATGAAGCGATCGGCCACGTCGCCGCGCGCATCCGTCAGGTGCAGGACGTGCTCGGCCGGCGCATCGCGGTGGAGAACGTGTCGTATTACGCCGCGCCGTACCAGGCGCTGGCCGAGATCGACTTCATCCGCGCCGTGCTCGACGAAGCCGACTGCGACCTGCTGCTCGACGTCAACAACCTCTACGTCAACGCCATCAACCACGGCTACGACGCGCAGGCGTTTCTGGCCCGACTGCCTGGCGAGCGCATCGCCTCGTACCACATCGCCGGCCACTTCGATGAAGCGGCCGACCTCAAGATCGACACCCACGGCGCGCCGGTGAAGGCCGATGTGTGGTCGCTGCTGGACAGCGCCTACCGCCGTTTCGGCGTGCGTCCGACCTTGCTCGAACGCGATTTCAATTTCCCGCCGCTGACCGAACTGCTGGCCGAAACCCAGCGCATCCGCGCGATGCAGACCGCGCACGCCGGCATCGCACAACTGGAGCCGGCCCATGCATGACACTCTGCGCGAACAGCAATCCGTCCTCGCGTGTCACCTGCGCGACCCGGCCCGCCATTCGTCGCCGCCCGGGATCGAAGCGCGCCGCATGCGGGTGTATCGCGAGTTGTTCCTGGGCTCGATCGACAGCCTGCTCGCCGGTGGTTTCCCGGTGATCCGGCAAACCCTCGGCGCCGCGGCATGGACCTCGCTGGTGCAGGCGTTCTACGCCCGCCATCGCAGCCGCACGCCGCTGTTCACCCGCATCGCCGGCGAGTTCGTCGAATTCACCGAGACCCATGCGGACGATCTGCAGCTGCCGCCGTGGCTGCCCGAACTCGCGCACTACGAATGGGTGGAGCAGGCCTTGCTGATCAGCGATGCGCAAGCGCCAGCGCACGACCCGCACGGCGATCTGCTCGACGGCCGGCCGCTGCTGTCGCCGCTGGCGATGCCGTTGGCGTATCGCTGGCCGGTGCTGGAGATCGGTCCTGCCCACATTCCGCAAGCACCGCCGCCGCATGTCACTACCGTGCTCGTGCATCGCGACCGCGACCACCAGGTGCGGTTCGCCCGCATCGCGCCGCTGGTCTATCAGCTGCTGACCTCGCTGCAAGTCAACGCGTACCGCGGCCGCGAGCACCTCGCCGCGCTGGCCGCGCAAACCGGCGGCGATGCCGACGAACTTCATACCCATGGCCTGAGCCTGCTGCGGCAACTGCGCGAGCAGGGCGTGGTCCTGGGTACCCATCTTGCTACGGAGTCATACGATGAACGCTAAATCCCGAATCCCCGGCGGCTGGTCGTTGTTCTGGCTGATCGGCCTGTCGATCCTGGCGATGTCGGCGCTGATTCTGGCGTTGAATCCCGATACCACCGAAGCGGTGCGTGCGGTGATCCGCGCCACCGCGCGCAGCTCGTTCGCCTTGTTCTTGCTCGCGTTCGTGGCGTCCTCGCTGGCCGCGCTGGTGCCGAACGATTTCACCCGTGGGCTGATGCGCGAACGGCGCTATATCGGCCTGTCGTTCGCGTTCTCGCACTTAGTCCATCTGCTGGCGATCGTCGCCTACGGTGTGCTCAACCCGCAGTTCTGGCCCGGCCGCAACGCGGTGACCAACGCGCCGGGCACGCTGGGTTACGTGTTCATCGCCTTGCTCGCGCTGACCTCGTTCCGCTTCGCCTCGCGCCACATGACCGCGGCGGCGTGGAAGCGCCTGCACACCGCCGGCATCTGGGTGATCGCCGCGATCTTCGGCTACTCGTTCTTCAAGCGCATTCCGGCGATGAGCGTGCTGTACGCGATTCCGTTCTCGATCCTGTGCGCCGCCGTCGCGGTGCGCTTGGTCGGCAAGTGGGCGCAGGCCAACAAGCGCAAACAGGCGCGGGCCCGCTCGCTGGACCGCAGCTCGTCCTTCCCCAACGCCCTGGAGCCCACGTCATGACGTCGTTGCCCGCAACCGCCGCTATCGCACGCGTCCCCGATTCGACCGGTCGCGCCTTGTGGAAGTCGATGCTCGCCGGCATAGCGCTGTGCCTGAGCGCCGCGGCCTGCACCCCGGCCGCGCATGCGGACGCGGCGCGCGCCGTGGCCGCGCCGGAATTCGCCGGAATCGCGCGCTGGTTCAACACGCCGCCGCTAAGCATGGCCAGCCTGCGCGGCAAGGTGGTGCTGGTGGAGTTCTGGACCTACTCGTGCATCAACTGCCTGCACGTCGCGCCGCATGTTAAGCAATGGCACGAGCGTTACCGCGACCAGGGTCTGGTGGTGATCGGCGTGCATACGCCGGAGTACGACGAGGAACACAGCGCCGGCAATCTGCAGGCCGCGATCACGCGCCTGGGCATCGACTACCCGGTCGCGCAGGACAACGCCTACGCCACCTGGAACGCCTACGGCAACCGTTTCTGGCCGGCGCTGTACCTGATCGATCGCGACGGCCGCATCGTCTACCGCCACTACGGCGAAGGCGAGTACGAGGTCACCGACGCGCGCATCCGCGCGCTGCTGGCGCGGCGCTGAGCGCTGTCTCGGCGACGTGCGCGGCACCCGCGCGGTGGCACAATCGCCATCGAAGTTCCGCCGCCGGCTCCGTCCCCCACCGCGCATCGCACAGGCCCCGCATGGACCACGTAGATCACATCCTGGTCGTCGACGACGACCGCGAGATCCGCCAGATGGTCGCCGACTATCTGCACAAGAACGGTCTGCGCGCGACGGTCGCCGCGGACGGCCGCGAGATGCGCGCGCTGCTCGACACCCACGCGGTGGACCTGATCGTGCTCGACCTGATGATGCCCGGCGAAGACGGCCTGACCCTGTGCCGCAACCTGCGCGCCGGCAAGCACCGCGCGATCCCGGTGGTGATGCTGACCGCGCGCGACGACCAGACCGATCGCATCATCGGCCTGGAGATGGGCGCCGACGACTACGTGACCAAGCCGTTCGCCGCGCGCGAACTGCTGGCGCGGATCAAGGCGGTGATCCGGCGCACGCGCATGCTGCCGCCGAACCTGCAGGTCACCCAGGCCAGTCGCACGATCGCGTTCGGACGCTGGCGCCTGGACACCACCGCGCGCCATCTGCTCGATCCCGACGACACCGTGGTCGCGCTCAGCGGCGCCGAGTTCCGCCTGCTGCACGTGTTTCTCGATCACGCCAACCGCGTGCTCACCCGCGACCAACTGCTCAACCTGACCCAGGGCCGCGACGCCGAGCATTTCGAACGTTCCATCGACCTGCTGGTGAGCCGCCTGCGCCAGCGTCTGCAGGACGATGCGCGCGAGCAGAGCTATATCAAGACCGTCCGCAGCGAAGGCTATGTGTTCAGCATGCCGGTGAGCCTGCTGGGGGATGACGAATGAACCCGCATACGGATACAGCGCCAACGCCGGCCGCGCGCGGCGGTTCGCGCTGGCTGCCGCGCACCTTGGCCTCGCGCCTGTCGCTGATCCTGCTGAGCGGCCTGCTGATCGCGCATGCGCTGTCGTTCGGCCTGCTGTTCTACGAGCGCTACACGGCGGCGACTTCGATGCTGATGAGCAACCTGGAGCAGGACGTGGTCGTCGCGGTGAACCTGCTCGACCGCCTGCCGCCGCAGGAACGCGAGCGCTGGCTGCCGCTGCTGCGGCGGCGCACGTTTCATTACATGCTGGACAACGGCGCGACGGGCGAGGCCGCGGCAAGCGCGCAGAGCGAACCACCGCTCCGCGGCACTTCGCGCGACATGGCGGAGATGATCGCCAGCGCCCTGGGCCCGCGTTACCCGACCCGCGCCACCGCGGTGCCCGGCGATGGCGAACACTTCCAGGTGCGTCTGAACTTGAGCGACGGCACCGCGATGGTCATCGACGTGCGGCCGTCGGTGATGCCGCTGGCGAAGTGGCTGCCGTACGTGCTCGCGATCCAGTTGGCGCTGCTGCTGCTCTGCACCTGGGCCGCGGTGCGGCTGACCACCCGGCCGTTGGGCCGGTTGGCGAAAGCCGCCGAAACCCTGCATCCGGCCGGCGACGGCGAGCGCCTGCCGGTCGGCGGTCCGACCGAAGTGGCGCAGGCGATCAGCGCGTTCAACGCCATGCAGGACCGCATCGCCCACTACATGCGCGAACGGCTGCAAATCCTCGCGGCGATCTCGCACGACTTGCAGACGCCGATCACCCGCATGCAATTGCGCGCCGAGGCGATGGACGAATCGAGCGAGCGCGACAAGATGTTCGACGACCTCGGCCAGATGCAGCATCTGGTCCGCGAGGGCATCGCGTATGCACGCAGCGCGCACGGCGCGTCGGAGCCGGCGGTGCGGACCGACCTCAACGCCTTCCTCGACAGCCTGGTCTACGACTACCTCGACACTGACCGGCCGGTGACCTTCGCCGGCCGCGTCGACGGCCCGGTAACCACGCGTCCGCATGCACTACGGCGCATCGTCGGCAATCTGATCGACAACGCGATCCACTACGCCGGCGCGGCCGAACTCGAGCTCGATCACGACCCGGCCGGCGGCGTGCGCATCCAGGTGCGCGATCGCGGCCCCGGCATTCCCGAGGACGAACTGGGCAAGGTGATGCAGCCGTTCTACCGGCTCGAAGCCTCGCGCAATCGCAGCACCGGCGGCACTGGCCTGGGCCTGGCGATCGCCCAGCAACTGGCCGAATCGATCGGCGCCACGCTGACCTTGCGCAATCGCGACGGCGGCGGCCTGGAAGCGATCCTGCACATCGCCGGGCCGATCGCCGCGAGGCAATAGGGCGGCGTGTAAGCGAAATCGCGGACGACGATGAATCTCGCGCCGGACTATCGGCGCGGCCCGCGGACGATGAGGCCGCCGCGACAAGCGCGCGCCGCAGCGCCCACGATCAACCGTCCGGATCGGCCCACGGCGCCTGTTCGAACTTGCGCGCCAGATAATCGATCAGCGCCTGCACCCGTTGCGGGCGCATGCGCCCCGGCGGGGTGACGATGTGCAGCGCGATCGGCGGCGGCGACCACTCCGGCATCGCCATCTCCAGCTTGCCGTTGCGCAGTTCGCGCCAGACCAAGAATTCAGGTTGCAGCGCCAAGCCCAATCCCGCCAGCAGCGCGGGATTCAAGGCTTCGGCATTGTTGACCCGCAACGGAGTCGGCAGGCTGATCGAGAAATCACCGTGGCGCCTGTGGCTGAAACGCCAGGCATTGCCGAAGCGCGAATAGGTGTAGAGCAGGGCGCGGTGTTCGCTGAGTTCGCGCGGATGGCTCGGCCGTCCATGCGTTTCGAAATAGGCCGGCGAACCCACCAGCACGATGCGCACGCCGCACAGCCGCCGCGCCAGCAGGCTCGAATCGGCCAGCGCCGAAATGCGCAGCGCCAGGTCGTAGCCGCCGCCGACCAGGTCGGTGACGCCGTCGTCGAACACGATCTCCAGCGCGATGTCCGGATAGCGCTTCATGAACTCCGGCAACAACGGCGACAGGTGCGCGATCCCGAACGACATCGGCACCGCGATCCGCACCTGACCGCTGGGGCGCTTGGCCTGGGCGGTGATTTCCGCTTCCACCGCCTCGCCCTCGGCGAGGATGCGGCTGGCGCGTTCGAGCGCGCCGCGGCCGCTTTCGGTCAACGACATGCGCCGCGAGGTTCGATGGAACAGCACCGTCTTCAGCCGCGTCTCCAGGCGCGTGACCGCCTTGGACACGGTCGCCTGCGCCAGCCCGAACTCGGCCGCGGTGCGCGCGAACGAACCGGTTTCGGCGACCTTGGCGAAGATCGCCCAGGCTTCCAGGTCGGGCAGCTTATTCATGTCGATTTTGGAAACGATAGTTTTCCATCAGTTCCATTCTAAACCCGATCGCGGACGCCTATCGTGTCGGTCAACAGCAAACACCCACGGAAACCACGGCCATGATCGAACTTCGCCCCTACGACAGCCTCGGCGGCGCCAACCACGGTTGGCTCGACGCCAAGCACCACTTCGCCTTCGCCGGTTACCACGACGCCGCCCGCATGGGCTGGGGCGCGCTGCGGGTATGGAACGACGACACCATCCAGGCCAACACCGGCTTCCCGCCGCATTCGCACGCCGACATGGAAATCATCACCTACGTCCGCGACGGTGCGATCAGCCACCAGGACAACCTCGGCAACCGCGGCCGCACCGAAGCCGGCGACGTGCAGGTGATGAGCGCGGGCAGCGGCATCCAGCACGCCGAGTACAACCTGGAGGCGCAAACCACCCGCATCTTCCAGATCTGGATCATTCCCGATCAGCGCGGCGGCGCGCCGACCTGGGGCGCCAAGCCCTTTCCGAAGGGCGACCGCGCCGGACGCTTCGTGGTCCTGGCCAGCGGCAAGGGCGACGAAGACACCCTGCCGATCCGCGCCGATGCGCGCGTGCTCGGCCTGACTCTGGCCGCCGGCGAATCGGCCGAGTATGTGTTCGGCGACAACCGCTACGGCTATCTGGTGCCGGCCAAGGGCGTGGTCGAAGTCGACGGCGTGCGCGTGCAGGCGCGCGACGGCGCCGCGATCCGCGATCAGGCCTCGATCCGGGTCACCGCGCTCGAAGACGCCGAACTGGTGCTGGTCGACACCGCGCCGTAACCGCGTACACCGCATTCTCCAGGCAACCCCTTTCATCGATCACAGGAGCGACACCATGGGCACCTTCACCACCAAAGACGGCGTAGAGATCTATTACAAGGACTGGGGCCCGGCCGACGGCGAGCCGGTGGTGTTCAGCCACGGCTGGCCGCTGAGCGCCGACAGCTGGGAATCGCAGATGCTGTTCCTAGCCTCCAACGGCTACCGCACCATCGCCCACGATCGCCGCGGCCACGGCCGTTCCAGCCAACCCTGGGACGGCAACGACATGGATCATTACGCCGACGACCTGGCCCAATTGCTCGAACACCTCGACCTGCGCGGCGCGAGCTTGTTCGGGTTCTCCACCGGCGGCGGCGAAGTGGCGCGCTACATCGGCCGTCACGGCACCGCGCGGGTCAAGAAGGCCGGACTGATTTCCGCGGTGCCGCCGTTGATGCTCAAGACCGATGCCAACCCCGGCGGCCTGCCGCTGGAAGTGTTCGACGGTCTGCGCGAGGGCTCGATCGCCGACCGCTCGCAGTTGTACCAGGACCTCGCCAGCGGCCCGTTCTTCGGTTTCAACCGCGACGGCGCGAAGAAGTCGCAGGGCATGATCGATTCGTTCTGGGCCCAGGGCATGCAGGGCGGGCACAAGAACACCTACGACTCGATCGCCGCGTTTTCGGCCACCGATTTCACCGAGGATCTGAAGAAATTCGACGTTCCCACCCTGATCGTGCATGGCGACGACGATCAGGTCGTGCCGATCGACGCGGCCGGGCGCGCGTCGGCCAAGCTGATCGCGAACAACAAGCTGATCGTCTATCCGGGCGCGCCGCACGGCCTGACCGACACCCACAAGGACAAGCTCAATCAGGATCTGCTGGCGTTCCTGAAGTCCTGACAGAGGGCTGCAACATCGACTGTGCGACACGCACGCCGCATCGGCTCACGCTGCGGCGTGCGTGTTTGCACGCAGGACGGCGCGATGTTGGCAAGACACCGGAGCGTCGTCGTTCATCGTTTCGGCGGCGGCAGCGTTTCGGGAATGGCCTGCCAGAACTCGCGGGGAAATCCCGTTTCCATCTGCGAGCATTCCCACCAGTCGGGATTGACCGACTCGATCAGGCGGCGTTGCCAGCGATGCGGCCAACGCCGAATCTGCGCCGCGCGCGCGAGCGCGTCCGAACGCGTTGACATTCGCTCGAACCAGACCAGGCAAAACGCGGGCAGGTAGATATCGTCGGCCGCGCACGTTCGCTTGAAATGCGTTTCCTTGACCTCGCGCATCACGTCCGCGAGCAGGCCGCCCACGCCGATCACGTACGGGCCGGCGCGTTGATCGGCGAGCAAATAGACCATGTACGGCGCGGTGGACACGTTCATCCTGCCGTCCGCCTACATGCGCGGCCCGCGACTGGGATCGTCGGGGTTGCGCTGCGCCGCGTCCTGCGCCAGTTGCTGATCGCGCTGCTGATTGAACGCCTGCGTTTCGCGCACGGTGTCGTGCAGGGCCGGCGACGGTTCGCCGAGCGAGACGCCGGTATGAAAGCCGGGAACGTCCTTGCCTACCCACAGCTTGCCGTTGGCGGCACCGATCGGCCCGATACTTTCGGCGTCGGGTATGCCGTTGCGTTTGGCCGCTAGCATCAACGCCGCCACGGTTTCGTCCGGCACATCGGCCGATACGTTTCCACGAATCTTCGCGAACATCGCTTGATCGTTCGACGACAACCGCGACACGTCCATCGTCGAACCGCCGCGCGCATGCATCTCGGCATCCGCTGCGGTCGGCGCGCGCGGCGCCGGCTCGGCTGCGGCATGCTCCATGCGCGGGATGGGCGTGGATGAATCGGTCGTTTGATCCGCCGCGTTCGGTCGGGCGTCACCACGCGGCGCGTTCCCCACGCCAGCTTCGGCATGCCCGACGACATCGTGAGCGGGCGCCGTTTGCGCCGTTTGCGCCGGTTCCGTCGTTGTCGCCCGCACAACCTCGCGCACGGATTCCCGAGCCGGCGCCGACGCGTCCTGGTCGGCCGCCTTGTGCGACTCGATCCGCGCATGCTGCGCCGCCAACATCGTCTGCTGCGTCGTCGGGTCGGCCACGCCGGTATCGGGCAAGCCCCGGTCGCGTTGAAACTGGCGAACGGCCTGCTCGGTGGCGGTGTCGTACTCGCCATGCTGCGGCAGCGGCGTGCCGTCCGGGCGCTGGTAGCCGACGCGCTGCAGCCGATACTGCAGCAGTTCCACGTCTTGCCCCTGGTCGCCACGCCGCAAGCTGCCGTCGTCGAGGGCGACCTCCTGGGCCGGTGCCGCCATCGATGGCGTCGCCTGATGATCGCGGGTCGCCGTCGCCCCATCCGGCGCGGGCACCGCCGCGGACGCGGACAAGGCGACCGTTTCGGTCTCGTGCGTAGCCGATGCAAACGTAGAGATCGGCTCAATGATCGGTGCGCTCTGGTTCGCTTCGGCCATTGCCCACGTCGGCGACGCCGCGACGACGCGTGCCGGCTCGGGGCTTGCGACGACGCGTACGGCGTCCGCGTCCCGGATCGGTGCTGCCGCCGCGGCTACGGCCGCGGGCGCCGTCATCACGACCGGCGGCTCGGCTTGCGGTAGCTCGCTCCTGGATTGCGTGTCATTGGCGCGGGGCTGCGTCGCGTGCAAGGTCCGCGCCGTTTCAGCCGCGAGCGCGTCGGCCGGCGGTTTCGTCGGTGCAGGCGATGGCGCTTGCGGTTCGCGCGCCAGCTCAGGCGCGCGCTGCACCCGTCCCCGGTCCGTATCGGCAAGACCGACGGCAAGCTCCGGCGCGCGGTCCGTCGCGATCGCGCCCGCCACCGCTTGCTTCGCCGCGTCCTGCACGTCGTCGCGCGTCAAACCCAATCGGTTCGCTTCGCGCACGACTTGTTCCAAAGCTTCGTGTTGCCGCGGCGACAGATTGGCGATTCGCAGTTCCGGCGCTTCCGGAGTAGTCGGCGGCGGCGAGCGCAAATCCAGCATCGCCAGTTGCACGTCCAAGGGGCTGGTGACGGCATGAACCCGATTGGCGCCGTCCGCGTCGCGGCCGATGTGTTCGATCGGACTGTCGATGTCGTAGCCGCCGCCCGCGTTGCGCCCCAGGTGCAGCGACGTCGTCAGCGGCGCGACGCCGTGCTCCTGCTGGCTGCGCCTCACCGCTTCCAGCGCCGCCTCGAGCTGCTCCGGCTTGGGGCTGACGTTGTGAGCCTTGTACGTCGCCAGCAAGTCGGCCCGCTCGATGTCCTCCAAGGTCGGAGGCTGGCGCTGTGGAATCGCCGCGACTTGTTGCTCATGCTGCGCCAACTGCGGTTGCAGTACCGCGCGCGTGCTTTCCAGTTCCTGACGCAGGTTGCCGGCCGCGACCACGGACTCGCCGTTGCGTTGCCACTGCCCATCCGCCGTGCGCTGGTACAGCTTCCCATCCGAGGCGACCAGCGAATCGTCCCGCCGCGCCGATTGAATGGACGGCGGCACGCCGCCGAACCGCTCCCAGCCCTCACTGCGATGCACCATCTCGTAGCGCGCGGCCATCGGCGCGGGGCCGTTGGCGATGTTGTCGCGAATCACCTGCGCCGACGCGCGATCCAGTTCGGCCGCGCGCTCGGCGCTGGCGGAATCGACCCGGATCATCGGCACGCCAGGCTGCTCGAACCCCACGATCACATTGCGCGCCCATGCGCCCGTTTGCGGATCACGCTCCCAATCCGCGCGCCGCAAACTGGCCGGGTCGCCTTCCGCGGCAGCTTGCGAATACGGATTGCGCGGTGGCGGCAACGTTCCCATCGCCAATTCTGTCGCGACGTTGCTGGCGCGATAGTTCAGTTCGTTCGCCTTTTCCGGATCGGCGGAAAACGTCTGCATGACGGGCTTGTTCTGGCCGTCGTCGAGCAGATCGCCCAGATCCTGCCGCACCCATTGCCGCCCGTTCGACTGCCAATGAACGCCGTCACGGTCGGTCTGCTTGAAGGTCTTGTAGCTGTCGAGCACGTCGGCGACATGCTCGCCTACATGGCTGCCCGCCACGGCCGCGCCGCCGATCACGATGAAGCCGACGACACCGGGGCCGCTTGCGGCAGCGGTGGCGACCAGACCTGCCGTCCCGCCGCCGATCCAGCCGCCGGCATTGCGCGCCACGGCGTGTTGGGCTTCGGACTGCGCAGCCGTCGGATTGTTCTGGTCCAACTGATCCGCGGCGCGACGGGCACTCAGGCTCACATCGATCCCCGTCGCCAGCAGGCCCCCGGAACGGAGCAATGTGTGCCTGGGTGACTCGCCGATCAACAATTCAGTTGCGGCAAACCCGCGCTGCCCGTTCGGACCGCGCAAGGAGACATCGCCCTCGGCCAGATCGGCGGCGGCGCCGGACAACGACGGATCGAATGAGTTGAGACGCGGGCTTTCCTGAAAGACGGACTGCGTGCGGTAGCCCGCCACATGCTGCTGATACTCCGCCTCGGTGATGAAGTTGTCCCGATACGACTGATCGAGCAACTCGGCGGTGGTCCTGGTTTGCAGACCGGGCAATTCTTGTTGCAGCTGACGCTGTATTTGCGGCGAGGCGAAGTGCTTGTCGTCCGACCAGATGGTGACGTTGCGGCCTTCCGCCTGCTCGCGGGTGGCGATTTCTATCAGGGAGCGTTCGCCTGCGTTCTTGGATAGTCTTTTGTGTTCTTGAGGGTCGATGACCGAATCCAATAGCTGTTCTGTCTCGGGAGAGCTAAGAACCGGAATTCTGCGATCGACGATATACCGCTTAAATTCGAGTTCGAGAGGGCCGAAGTAAAGCTCATCTCTAACAGTCTTGGATATGGCGAACTGATATTCTCCTGCTCTGGCGGCCAGCCGGTAAGTATCCAGCAACTCTGGACCACCGGCACGATACGCATAAATGAGGCTGTTCGTATCCGCCAAAAGAAAATTTGTAGCCATCTGATCCTCCTTGATCAGGTCAAGCAGGATCTAACGTAGTGGCGAAATTTGCTGAAAAGCTCGGAGCGATCGTCGGAATCCAAATCAGGTATCCATTCCCTCATGACGCGACGAATGTCCCAGGCAAGCTCCGCATCTATCTCATTTAAATCTTTCTCCTGCCGTAGGAACTCGGCATAGTCTTCCGGCCTTTTTTCCTTAAAATACTGCGCGAATGCAGCTACCTCATCATCCCGCCATTTCCTTAGTTGAGCCTGCTGCGCAGTGGCCATTGTGTAACTGGCCAATATCGCTTCGTAAATGGCGTCGTCACTCGCGCGCTTCTTCCCGGGCCCGGTGAGTACCTCAACTATTTCGGCTTTGAGCCTTTCATCTTCCAGTGAGTCGATCTTGGCTTGCAGTTCAGGGCTGATGCTCATGGTGAAACGTCCTCTACTATTGATCCATTAGAGTCTGACTTAACATAGTTCCGAAACTGCCGGAACAGCTCGGACCGGTCGCCAGAGTCTAAGCCCGGAATCCATTCCCTCATTAAGCGACGAACATCCCAAGCAAGCATTGATTGGATCTCGTTGAATTCCTTTTCTTGCCGCAGAAATTCAACATAGTCGTTCGGCAACTTTTCCTTGAAGTACTCCGCAAAGGCGGTCACTTCGTCAGTCCGCCATTCCCTCAACTTCGCCCGTTGCTCCCTGGCCTTGGTGTAACCATCCAATATCGACTCGTAAATGGCCTCGTCGCTTGCGCGCTTCTTCCCGGGACCAGTAAGAACATCGATGATTTCGGCTCTGAGTTTTTCGTCCTGTAGTGCATCGATCTTGGCTTGCAACTCTGGGCTGATGGACATGGCGTAACTCCCTGAGATCTGACTCTTCTTACCTAGAGAGAGTCAGGTGCGGCTCGTATCGCTCAAGAATCAATTTGCCGATTGCATACTTGTTGATCAATTCAAGCATGATCTAACATGCTGACGAAACTCGCTGAATAACTCAGAGCGGTCGTCGGAGCTCAAGTCATGCATCCATTCGTTCATGAGACCAACAACGCCCCAGGCGAGTTCTGACTGGATCTCATTGGATTGCTTTTCTTGTCGCAGAAATTCAACATAGTCTTCTGGTCTTTCTTTAAGAAAGTACTGTGCAAAAGCTTCGACTTCATGGTCTTTCCATTGCCTCAGCCGGGCCCGCTCTTTTTTAGCAGTTGTGTAGCCAGATACGATCGATTCGTAAATCGCATCATCAGGAGCGAGTTTCTTCCCGGCGCCTGTAAGCACTCTCAAAATCCTGGCTCTGAGTTTTTCGTCCTCTAGTGCATCTATCTTGGCTTGCAATTCAGGGCTGATGGACATGGCGCGGTTTCTTGAGGTCCATTTTTCCTGGTAATTCTCTGACGATGAGGCGTCAATTCGTGCAACGTGATGTATTTTGTCGCGGAACAAAAAAATTGCGAGCTAGATCTTCTATTGCGTTGATATACAGACGCCGCAAATGGAGCCTGCTGATCAGCTTAAATGCGACTTTGCATAGCCGCGAAATCTACTGAATAGCTCGCTACAATCAGCTGAATTGAGTTCTGGAATCCATTCCCAAATAAGCTGGCGGACTCCCCAGGAAAAGCCAGCTTCAATCTCGTTGAAGTCCCGTTCTTGTCGTAGAAATTCAACGTAGTCTTCCGGTCTTTTTTCCTTGAAGTACTCAGCAAACGCTTCGATCTCGCCGTCTTGCCACTTCCTCAGCAGGGCCTGTTGGTCCGTTGCCTTGGTGTAAGCGGACAGGATGGTCTCGTAAATATCCTCATCCGTCGCCCGCTTCTTTCCCGGCCCTGTAAGAACCCGAAGAATTCTGGCCTTGAGATCTTCGTCTTCCAGTGCGTCGATCTTGACTTGTAATTCAGGGCTGATAGTCATATCGAAAACGTCCTTGGTGCTTGCGAAGGCAATCCATTGCTGCCGTTGAGTCGAGGCCCGCTTCAATGCGAAACCTGATCTGCCGCGAGGGCATCCAAGCCGATGGTTCGGATCAGGCTGGAATGCCGGCATTCGACATGTTTGAAGTGCGAGTGCGATGCCGTTGGAAGCTTGTACCGCTGGCCAAACGGGAGTCAAGACCACTCATTTGTTTCTTTGGACAGCATCGGCGTACAGCGCCAGCAAAATATGTGCCGTACAACCAAGCGCGACCTAACTACGGATTGCTGCGAGTTACCCTAGTTTGTCTTGATGAAAGATAGGCGCGATGCGCGGACCGATCTCAGCAAACATTGTGCTGTTGCGATTGAGGCATGAGAAGAAGCTAGGGTTGATCGCTTTCGCCCCATGCCTGAGCAGTAACGCATTCCTGGATAGGCGCGCCTGGACACTTTGCGTGTCGCGCCCAATACTGCGCAAGCCGAAAAATCAAGGACGACTCTATGAAAAGCAAGAAACCTTCCCAGGTACGCATCGCTGTCGCGTTGTTTTACGTCGCATTGGTGCTCACGCTTGCCGCGCCCTTCATCAGCTCCGACTTCGGGCCGCGTCCGCCGGGCGTCGTGATCGCGGTGCGTGTGGTGGCGGCCCTGTTCACGGTGTTCCTGATCGAGTTCATCTCCATCGGAAAGAACTGGGCCCGCATCACCTATCTGGTTCTCACGGTCCTTGCATTGCCGGCACCGTTTATTGCCGCGAGGCAGGGCGTTTCGATTTCCAATGTCGCGGTGGCCTCCATCGCCGTTCAACTACTCGCGCATGGTGTTGGCCTGTACTTGCTGTTTACCGCCCCTGGAAAGTCCTGGTTCGCGCCATCGGGGCGGTGAGCGCGAACGTCTGGGGTGGTTGAGAGCATTCGCCATATGACGGCAGAGCGTTGATGTTTCCGCGTGATCGGATCGGTCCTGCGCGAAACACGAGTCGATCTGCTGCGCGAGCGTTGGCGCATGGACCGAAGGCGTAAGGCATGAATCGCAACACGCGTCACATCGCGTCATCGAATGCGACCGCGGGGCTGAACCGGACAGGTTCGACGTTTTCGAATACGCGAGATGCCACACGACCTTAACTTGAGTGCGAGCAGGATCGGGCGAAGCCGATTGTCGGCATGTACGCCCATTCAGGAGTCGCATTCATGGCCGCCAGGAAAACCCCCAGCCCCGCATCGCCCGCCAAACCCGCTCGCGCCAGCAAGGACAAGGCCAGCCAGAGCAGCGCCAACAAAGCCGACCGCGATCAACGCGGCAACGGCGACGAGCTGCACCGGCAGGCCTCGGGCAAGCATCCGCCGCTGACCACCAACCAGGGTCTGCCGCTGTCGGACAACCAGAATTCGCTGCGCGCCAGCGAGCGCGGGCCGACCTTGCTCGAAGACTTCATCCTGCGCGAGAAGATCACCCATTTCGATCACGAGCGCATTCCCGAGCGCATCGTGCACGCGCGCGGTTCGGCCGCGCACGGCTATTTCGAACTGACCAAGTCGCTGAAGAAGTACACCACCGCGCAGATCCTGACCGAAGTCGGCCAGCGCACGCCGCTGTTCTGTCGCTTCTCCACCGTCGCCGGCGGCGCCGGTTCGATCGACACGCCGCGCGACGTGCGCGGGTTCGCGGTCAAGTTCTACACCCAGCAAGGCAACTGGGACCTGGTCGGCAACAATATCCCGGTGTTCTTCATCCAGGACGCGATGAAGTTCCCCGACGTGGTGCACTCGGTCAAGATGGAACCCGATCGCGGATTTCCGCAGGCCGGCAGCGCGCACGACACGTTCTGGGACTTCATCTCGCTCACGCCCGAAGCGATGCACATGATCATGTGGGCGATGTCCGACCGCACGATTCCGCGCTCGCTGCGAATGATCGAAGGCTTCGGCGTGCACAGCTTCCGCCTGCTCGACGCGCGCGGCGCCTCGACCTTCGTCAAGTTCCACTGGCGGCCCAAGCTGGGCCTGCAATCGACGCTGTGGGACGAGGCCGTCAAGCTGGCTGGCGCGGATCCGGATTTCCATCGCCGCGATCTGTTCGAAGCGATCCAGAACGGCGACTTCCCGGAATGGGAACTCGCGGTGCAGCTGTTCACCCAGGAACAGGCCGATGCCTTGCCGTTCGATCATCTCGATCCGACCAAGTTGATCCCGGAGGAAACCATTCCGCTGACCGTGATCGGGCGCATGGTGCTGGATCGCTGGCCCGACAATTTCTTTGCCGAGACCGAACAGGTCGCATTCTGTCCTTCGCACATCCTGCCGGGCATGGATTTTTCCAACGATCCGCTGCTGCAGGGGCGGTTGTTCTCGTACCTGGACACGCAGTTGTCGCGGCTGGGTTCGCCGAATTTCCATCAGTTGCCGATCAACGCGCCCAAGTGCCCGTTCGCCAATCAGCAGCGCGACGGCCATATGCAGATGCAGGTGCCGAAGGGCCGGGTCAATTACGAACCCAGTTCGCTCGATCCGACCTCGCCGCGCGAAACCCCGGCCGGTTTCCGCAGTGCGGCGGTGACCGGCGATGACGGCGCCAAGGGCCGTATTCGCGCGGAGAGCTTCGCCGATCATTACAGTCAGGCGCGGCTGTTCTACCGCAGCCAGACCGCGCCTGAGCAGGCGCATATGGCCTCGGCGCTGGTGTTCGAACTGTCCAAAGTCGAAACCGCGCACGTGCGCGAAGCGATCGTCGGGCATCTGCGCCACATCGATGCCGATCTCGCCAAACGGGTCGCGCACGGGCTGGGCCTTGAGCGTCTGCCGCCCGCGCCGCCCGCGGCGGTGGAACCGGTGGATATGCCACCTTCGCCGATGCTGCAACTGATCGGCAAGATGAAGGACACCTTGGTCGGTCGCTGCGTCGGCATCCTGATCGACGAAGGCTCCGACGCGGCCACGCTCAAAGCCTTGCGCAAGGCGGTCGAAGCGGCCGGCGCGCGGGTCAAGATCGTCGCGCCGAAACTCGGCGGCGCCAAACTCAGCGACGGCAAGCAACAACCCGCCGATGGACAACTGGCTGGCACTCCGTCGCTGGTGTTCGACGCGGTGGCGCTGGTGCTGTCGCAAGCCGCGGGCAAGCGCTTGGCGAGCGAAGCGGCGGCGGTCGATTTCGTGCGCGACGCATTCGGCCATCTCAAGGCGATCGCGCTCGACGACGGCGCGCGCCAGGTATTGGCCGCGGCCGGCATCAAGCCCGACGACGGCGTTGTCGCCGCGGACAAGGCCGCGGCCTTCGTCAAGATCGCCAAGACGCGGCAATGGGATCGCGAGGCGGGGCTGCGCACCTTGGCGTGAGGTTCGCGGTAAATGTCTGCCTTTCAGCTGCGAGTTCGGCGTTCATGAAGCGCTGGGAAGAATTTGGCTCGCAAAACAAAAGCACGCCCGGATAGCGACGCGCATGGATGCGCGTCGTGCGTCAATGCGGCGGCGTTGAAATATGCGCAGTAGTTGCATTTTCGCGGTCGCGGCTTACGCCGCTCCTACAGGCAGGCTCTGTAGCTTTTGTTCGAGTTCGAAGCTGCGCAGTTCATCCAGCGCTGCGAAGACGGTCAACAGGTAATCAAAAATAACGCGTCCGTCGCACGACAGCATCCAGCCCGATCATGCATTATCGTGCGTATCGACCCGTCGCGCGCGAGGATGCGCCAACCCCATGACCGATCGCGAACGCCGCCAGTCCGCGCAAATCGTCAGCCCGGTCGGCCTACGCGCCGGCTTGAGCCCGGCCCAGCTCGATGCACTGACCATTCTGGAACAGTTCGGCTGGACCCTGCGCTTCGTACGGCGACCGATGTTCCTCGATCCGATCCCCGTGGTGTTCAATGCCGACGGCCAGCGCTTCGTCGTGCTCGAAGTCGACGGCAGCCTCAACGAAAACCCGGGCTTCAAGATCCGCGACTAACGCGAACGGATCGGCGAATCCGCATGCGTACACTGCGCCAACCGATACGTCACGTAGCGGTCGTACAAGGTCGTGTGCAGATTATGCAAGGCCAGCTCGATCCGGAACGGCGTGCGCGGATTGCGGTCGAGCAGGCGGGCGATATGGAAGCCGACCGGCTTGACCCCGAGCTTGTGAACATAGATCGCGAAACCGCGATAGAACGGATCGGCAAGCAGGCGATCGATCTTCGCGACGGTGACGCGCGCCTCATCCGATAGCGCGGCGCGCAACACGGGATCGCGCTCGTACAGCAGACGCTCGAACAAACGTTTCGACTTCTCCAGCTTCAGCGATCGCGCAAGCGCCCAGATTTCGCGGTTGCGGTCGTTGTAGTGCTCGAAGCCGTGATGACGGCGCAGCGCCGCCGCGGCCTGCGCGCTGACGTCGTAGACGACGAAGTTCTCGGCCTGGTTGTTCAGATCGTCCAGGCTGGCGCGGTCGAACACGTGGAAGACGAAGCCCGGCAAGCCCATGAACGCCTGCCGCCCGCTGGCCGCGGCCGCGCTGGCGCGGCCGTCGTGGGTGAACTCGCCGGCGGAGGTGCCCAGCAGAATGCTGCGCGTGCGGTGCAGGCGATTGAAGGTGCCGATGACGATTTCGTCGGCGTCGAACTGCCGGTCGAAGCCATCGCGGCCGTACAGCTCGGCCTGAGTGGCGTATTGCGCGACCTGCCGGCCGACGCCGCATTCGGCGCGGATCCGGCCCTCGTAGAAGGCGTCGATCGCGCGCGAATTGCCGTCGCGAGGCCGATAGCCGCGGCCGAACAAGGCGATCGGCGTCCAGCCGTCGTGCGCCGATCCACTCGGGCCGAAGCCGATCCAGCCGATCTGCAGGGCGGTAAACGCGAAGCCGCGGTTGTCGACCAACCGGTCGACCGCGCGCCGCGTCGCCGCGCCCAGGGTGAAGCCGTAGCCGCAGTGGGTGGCCGGATGCCGCAATAAACCGTCGAACACGCGCTCGCGTTCGCTTGCAGCAAGATCGGCGGGCATCGCAACGGTCAGATCGCCGGCGGCATTCGCCTCGGCCAGATCGCGCCGGTCGCAGGGATGGCCCGGATGGATCTCGACCGTTTTGGCGTCGGAAGCAAGGAAACGCCAGCCAAATTCCTGCAGCACGCGTTGCTTGCACGCTGGCGTACCGGCCGCCGCGGCGACCGAACCGGCGAACGACATCGCGAGCGCCGCGATGACGGCGGCGCGGATGGGAGCGTGCAGCAGGCGAATGCGCTTGATCTCCGTGGAACCGGCGGAATCGGTATCCAAGCAGCCTACGGTGGCGCAGTGAAGAGAGCATTAAGCGCAGGTGCGGCGCGGTTCGCGGCGACCAGTCACTGCTGGAAAATCCGCATCGCGCGTCAGCTCGCTATTTCCAGGCGGGAGTCTGCGTGATCGGCAGCACGGCCAACACCACGCGATGGTCGCGCACCGCCTAGTCCACGCGCTTCTACCAGCGTTGCGCGATCTTCTCCTGGATGTTCGCGATGCCCATCTGCTGGCTGAAACCCGATTCGGTCAGCGCGCGGAGGCAGGCCAGGCCTTGATCGTCGTACGGCAGGACGCGCAACGATAGCGATATCGCCGGTGGCTCAGGCGTTGGCCCGGTCGCACCGCGTTACTTCAGGATTTTGCCGGCATCGATCACATCCACGCCCTGCATCTGCCCGAGCAGGTTGTCGAACCAGGGCTTGTGCGTGGCGCCGACGATCGAAAGCACGCGTGCGCCGGGGTAATCGCTGAATGCCGCGCGGATATTGGCGACCATGCGCAGATTGCGCGCCTCCCAGCCGGCCACGTACAGCTGGCCGTAGTGCTGCGGCGAGGTTTCGCGCATGGCCGCGCCGAAGTCGGCGTCGATCTTCAGGCGCTGCGCTTCGGGCGTGTTGATCAGACGGTACAGCGCCAGCATCTGCGATTGCTCCGACAACGTGTCCAACTGTTTGCGCGAGGCCAGGGCCGCCGCGCCGGCGCTGTCCCAGGCCTTCTGGATCGCCTTGCCGTAACGCTCCGGATCGTCGACGGTGATGTTGTCGCCGGTGTGGTCGTCGACCGCGTACAGCCGTTGCAGCCCCAGCCGCACCGCCAGCGGCGCGGCGATCTGGAAGCTCTCGTTATTGCGCGTTTCGAACTTCCGCAGCTGCGCCACCAAGGCCGCGTCCAGGCCGTCGCCGACACGGCGTTCGGACGTGGGCAGGTACAACCACTGCACGAACGCCGAAGCGCTATCGTTGGCGGCCAGGAAGGTCGCCGCCAATCGCCGCCGCTGCGCCGGCGTGGGTTGCGCCGGCCAGGTCTTCAAGGTCTTGCGCACTTCGGCGATGGCCGCGGGCACATCCAGCCCGGTTGCGGCCCGCGCGGGCGCTGGGTCGCGGCAGTACGGGCGCATGTCCTCGGGCGCGTACACGGCCGGGTGGCGCGCGGTGAGGTCGCAGCCCTCGCCGGAAATCGCTTCGATGGTGATGATTTCGGGCTTGAACGCGGCGAGCCGGTCGAGCACCGGATCCAGCGACTCGGGCTTGAAGCTTTTCGGCATCTCCGACAGATGCACCGAGCCCAGCACCAGCACCTGCGCGCGCGGCCCGGCCATGCCGGTGTCGAGCTTGGACAGGTCGACTTTCGGCTGGGCCAACGCCGGGCCGAACAGACTCAGGGATAGTCCTGCGATGACGAGTAGTTTGCGCACGGTCTTGCTCCGATGGGCGATGGGGGTGAGGTTTACGCGCGAGCGGTTGCGGTGGCGAATCAACGCGCAGCCGCGCGCTGGGTCGGTTGATACAGCGCGGCGATCTGCGCAATGAAGCGCTCGGGATTCGCGCCGACCAGGTTGGTCAGCACGATCACCGCGAGCCGATCGTCCGGATAGACGATAAACGCCGCGCGCGCGCCACCGATACCCGCGCGTTGCGGATTCGCGGCCGTGCCGAGCACCGGCCAGCCCGCAGACCAGCTGCCATCGACGCCGCTGTTCAATTTCTCCGGCGTCCACATGCCGCGCAAGCTGGCGGCGCTGATCAGCCGGCCGTCCGACAGCGCGACGATCCAGCGCGCGACTTCGTCGGCGGTGGTCTGGATGCCGCCGCCCGCCCACAGGCTGGGCGGCATGTCGTAGAACCAATGCGAGAGGCGCTCGGCGCTGCCCGGGTCGTCGGTCTTGCGCGGGAAGTAGCTGTAGATCGTGGCCGCGCCGGGAACCAGGTCATAACTGTCGCCGAACTGCGTAGACGTCATGCCGACGACCGCGAACTGACGCTGCGCGAGGTAGCGCTCGTACGGCATCTTGCTCTGCCTGGCGATGATGCGGGCCAGCAGGGCGTAATTGACCTGGTTGTACTCGAAGCGTTCGCCGACGGCCGCCTGCATCGGCCGCTGGTACACCAGCGTCCACGCGTTCGACTCGGTGCCGCCGCCGATCAGTCCATGCTCATCGAGGATGTCGGGCAGCCCGGAGGTATGCGCGAGCAACTGGCGCACGCGCACCGCACGCCAGGCGTCGGGCAGATCGGCGAGATAACGCGATACAGGCGCGTCGAGGTCCACCAGCCCGGCTTCAGCCAGTTGCATCATCGCCACGCCGGTAAACGACTTGGTCGCCGAGTTGAGCGGGAACAAGGTGGTCCGGGTCGCGGGCAGGCGGTTCTCGACATTGGCCAGGCCGTAGCTTTCCGACAGCACCACCTTGCCGTCCTTGACCACCGCGATCTGCAGACCCGGAATGCGTCGCTCCTTCATCGTCTTTTGAATCAGTTGCCGGGCCTGCGCGTTGGCCTGGCCCAGGTCCGCGGCCGCCGCGCCGAGCCACGGACACGACAACAACATAGCGACGACGATCGTCATGACACGGTACGGTCCGGATGACATGCAGCTTCCTCGGGCGAGTTCGCCAGTGACAGGAAGGCTTGGGATGAGGCCGGCCGCGAAATGGTTTAAAGCGCTGCGCGCAGGCCGGCGATCGGATTCGAGGCGATCGCCCGCCATGGGCAGGGCTACGCTCGAATTGCGTGGATCGGCCCGTCGGTCCCTCGGCCTTGCGCGGCGCGGCGATACCGGTCGGCCGGCGGCGGCCGCGCGGCGACGACGATTTCAAGATCCGAGGCTTGCCGCGGTTTCGATAGCGCGCAATCACGGGTCGCTGTCTGGCGGCTCGTGAGTTGGCGGTTTGAACTGACAGGCCGGGCGCCGAAACGGTTCGAGCTGTCATCGCAGTGCGCACGGTCAGTCGGTCGCCGCGACGACCGCAAGAACCTCACGCCTGTCGGAACGACACCGCCAATGCCGGCAAGGCTTCGAGGAAATCGCGCGCATCGAACGCCTCGCCGGGCGCGACGACACCGCTCGCGTGGCTGCGACCGTCGCCGATGCGCTGCAGCGCTTCCACGATCAACGGCGCGGTGATCGCATAGATGTCGCGTCCGCTCGCGCTGGCATGGCGGGCTTGTCCGTTCCTGCGAATCACGGTGTCCATCATGAAGATCTGCGACGAACGTCCCTGCGCATCGGTCGGCGCCGGGGTCGGCGTGTCTGGATCGCGCAGATCCTTGAGCGGCGCGAGGTTCATGTACGAATGCACTTCCTCGCTGCGTACGTGCCGCGACAGGGTGATGATCTCCGACAACGGCACCGCGACCACTTCCTGGGCGGCGAACGGTTCCGGGAAACTCCATTCGCGTGTCGGCGCCGGATCGGCGACGAATGCGAGCGCACCGTTCGACACCACCCGGCGCCGGTAGTGATTGCGCTCGCCGGTCAGGCGCGTGCCGACGGTCGGATGCCAGCTGTCGAGCGCGACCGCGATCTCGATGGCCTCGGCGTCCGGCCAGTCGCCCAGCGCCGCGGTCGCGAGCAGGTCGGCGAGGCCGCCGTAGAACGCCATCGCCGGCAGGATGGTGATGCCGGCGGCTTTCGCCGGTTCGGCGAAGCGTTCGTAGATGTCGATCACCGCCTGCTGCTCGGCGCAAACGTCCAAATAGTGGATGCGTGCGCGCAGAGCGGCTTCGATCACTGGCGCCGCGGTGTCCAGGAACGGTCCGGCGCAGTTGATCACCGCCGCCGCGCCGGCGAACGCGCGGTCGAGCGAGGCGGCGTCTTCGATCGACGCGGGCCGTTGTTCCAGGCCGGGAAACGCGTGGCCCAGCACGGCCAGCTTGTCCGCGTCGCGGCCGGACAGGATCGGCGTCCAGCCGCGCGCGACCAGCTCGGCGACGACGAAACGACCGGTATGGCCATAGGCGCCGAACACGGTGACGGTTCGATTGGGGGTGCTCATGCGTTGCTCCGGGAGAGTTGTGCCACGGAGGCATCCGTGGCGCTGTTCGAGGCGTCATGAGACCAGTCGCGCGCGCAGGCGGCTATCGAAATCTTTAGCGATCCTTTCTCGCCGTGTCGGGGCCGCGCGGCCCGCTCCAGCTAGCGTTGCCTTCTTGGTTTCGCCTTGAGTTCGCCGCGCCGCCACTGCGCGTAGCGCTCATCGATCAGTGGCGCGATCGCGTCGTAGTTCGCCCAATCGTCCTGGGTCATCCGCGTGGGATCGTCCTGGAAATGGTTGGAGATCGCGAATGCCTTGTTGATGTCCGACACCCAGCGTTGCTCGTCCGGCAGGCCGATGCCGTTGTAGTACAAGGCCACGAACGCGAGGAACTGCGGTTGGATATCGCCGCTCCACAGCAGTCGCGCGCAGGGACCATGCAGAAAGGCCAGCGGCGTGATCGAGCGATCGCGCAGCGGTTCCAGCGCCTGCGGGTCGAATCGCCGCTCGTCCAGCAGGCCGTTCAAGCCGCACCAGACGGTGAAGAAGGCGTCCTCGACATAGACCAGCGGCTTGGTCTGTTCGTACTCGGCGTAGGCGGACACGAAATCCGACTCTTCATCCAGCTGCATCCAGATCCGGTCGAACGCGGGCTGGTCCTCGGGGAACAAGGCATGGCTGGACGTCGTCGCGGCGAGCTTCACCAGCGGGCCGGGCGCTTCCAAATTCCAGTACGGAATGCCATCGGATCCGCGCAGTTCGAAACTCGCGATCGCATCGAGCTCGGGCTTGCTCAGGCCCCAGCGCAGGCCGCCGGGCAGCGGGCCGGTGTAGGCCGGATCGATCATGATCTGGGTGATGTAGTTGATGTAGGCGCGCTTTTCCTTGCGCTCGGGCCAATACGGCCGGTGCTTCGGCGTCGGTTTGCACGTCACCGAAAGGCCGTGCTGTTTCGAGGCGGTGTGATCGTAGAGGTTGCGCGGCGTCACCGCGCGCAGCGGATTGGCGCCGATGGCCTCGATCAACGCCAGCGCGGGCGTGCTGTCGATGCGTTGTCCGATGGCGGCCACCATCAAGGTCCAGATTCGATCGTCCATCGACACGGTGCGTCTCCTTAAGCGTTCGGTTTGCGTCCATTCGACTGCGCGCGTCGCGATCGTCGCGATGCGCGGGAAGTGGGTAAAAGTACGCGATACGGCTCCTCATCGTCGAGCCTGCGTGCAAGGCCGACACGCGCCGTCCGTCACCGCAAGACCAACCCGTGTGGACACGATTTTCGCCCGGGCCTACCATCGGCCGGCCCGTCAATGAGTGACCGGGCGGTAGGGAAGCACACAACTAAACGGAGATTTTCATGAAGATGCAGCGACGCACCACCGCGGCCCTGGCCGCATTCGTCTTCGGCTGTTCGATGTTCATGAGCGCCAGCGCGGCCACCAATGCATGCACCCGTTGCTGGAACACCTACGATGCCTGCATCGCGGCCGGCGGCGGCATGCAATGCGAAACCAATCTGATCACGTGCCTCAAGCGCGGAGACGGCACCCGTCCCTGTCCGCTGTGACGCTTGCCGGTGACGCCCGCGGCCCGCATCGGGCTCGCGGGCGTCGCCTCGGCCGCCACAGTGCGGCTAGGGTTTGGAGTGTTTGGCTGAAGTGTCGACGGCGAGTTCGTACGCCGGCTTGGGATCGAACTTCTGCTGCAGGAACCGGCCGCTTTCGATCAGCGCCTCGGCATCGCCCGCGAAGGCCTCCTGCGCGATCTTCTTCAACGACGCATCCAGCAATTGCAGCTGATCGGTCAAGGTCTGCGCGGCGGTGCGTCCGTCCTCGAGCGCCTGCATCTTCGCGAACGCCGGCGGCAATCTGAGATAGCTGGCAAGCATGTCCGGCAGGTAGCGGCGCAGGGTTTCCTGGATGGTGAAGGCCGATTGCGCCGACAGCGCGCTGGAATCCTTCAACGTGCGCAGGCGCGGCAACAGCTCGCGCAAGGTGTTCTGGATGCTGCGCAACGATTCCAGCGCCGCGGCCGGCAGGGCCTTGGCGACCTGACTCACCAGTCGGTCCAGATGCTGCACCAGTTGGTCGGCGGAGATTTCGTTGTTCGCCACCGCATCGGCCAGAGTGCTGCGCGGCCAGCCGATCGCACCGGCCGCGTACAGTCCGGCCACGATCAACGGCCAGCCCGCGCCGATCACCCCGGTGAACAGCAACACCAGCCCGATCGCGCCCAGGCAGCAGCCGACGATATTGCGCGTGCTGTACAGGTACAGCTGCAGCTTGTTCGCGGTGGGAGGGGCGACTGGCTTATCCATCGATCGATGCTGTCACTGGTAGCCGCGGATGTCCTTGAACACCAGCGCGAGCGATTGCGATTTCGCATCGAAGGCCTTGCCGCCGGTGGCGTCGGCCAGCGACTTCATTTCCGAAGCGTCGGCCTCGCCGAAGATGATCGGAAACACCCGGATCGACTTGACCGCGTCGTCCTGGCGCTCGCGCCAGCGCAGAAATTCCTGCAGGTCGATGCCTTCGTTGTTCTCGCCGTCGGTCATCAGCACCACGGTGTAATAGCGGTTTTCCGGGCGGCTGCGTTTCTCGCTGGCGAGTTCGAGCAGAGCCTGGCGCACGCTGTCGTAGATCGCGGTGCCGCCGTCGGCGGCCATCGGTTCCACCGCGGCCTTGATCGCCGCGAGGGTCGCGCGGTTGCTGTCGGCGCCGCTGCCCATGTCGAACGTGCGGGTCGGCATCGGTTGGCTGGAGAACGGCAGCAGGCCGATGCGTTCGCGGTTCTGGAAGCGCGCATAACGCGAGCTCAGCGATGCGCTGTCGCCGCCGGCGAGGGTGTTCATCGCCGTCTTGAGCTGACCCAGGCGGTCGTCGCGTTCCATCGAGCCCGACAGGTCGAGCACGTAGCGCGAGGTCGACGGGATGCGCATGTCGGCGAGGAAACTGTCGAGCAGGCGATCGATGACCTGCGGCTGCCCGGGGAACGGCAATTCGATCAGGGTGCGGTTGGGAATCGTCGCCGCCGCGGTCGCGTCCGGACTGACCGGGCGACGCAGGGTCGCGGCCGACAGCTTGGTCTGGAATGCGGGCGAGCGCAGATACGCCACCAGGGTGTCATAGTCGCCGCGCTTGCCGGCGTC
Organism: Lysobacter sp. Soil_N_51; assembly: GCF_057655755.1. Lineage (NCBI taxonomy): Bacteria > Pseudomonadati > Pseudomonadota > Gammaproteobacteria > Lysobacterales > Lysobacteraceae > Lysobacter > Lysobacter sp. Soil_N_51. The sequence continues at coordinate 190,427 of NZ_JBDGLR010000012.1, forward strand.
GAGCAGCATCAGCGGATAGTCGGCGGTGATGATGCCTTCCTTGGGATACACCGGCACCAGCGGCTCGGGCAGCTTGCCGCCGTGATTGAGCGACAGGATCACCGACTCGTAGTTGATGAGGCCGTCGGCCTTGGACGGATCGGCGGCGTAGGCATCGGCGAGCCAGCCCGAGGAGCCGGCGGTCATGCGCTGGCCCTGATAGAACGCCTTGAGCGCCGGATTGGCGACATCGGCTTCGGTCAGCGCATCGGGATTGGAGGCCAGCGCCGCGGCGATGCCGATCACCGCGGTGAAGCCGGTGTTGCTCGCGGTCGGATTGGTCATGCCGAAGGTGAAGCGGCCGCTGCCGGCGGCGTCGGCGATGTCCTTCCAGGTCGGGTCGGTCTTGTCCCAGCCCAATGCGGCGGCCTTGGACGCTTTGACGCCGAGGATCACCGGCGACAGCATGATTTTTTCCTGCGCCTTGATCCGCGACTTGAGCGTCGGGTTCATCGCCAGGTACTTGCCGTGACTCACCCACACCGCGTCGAACGCCTCGCCCGCGTTGAGCCGGTCGATCGCGTCGAGCGTGCCCGAGTAGGTGAAGCGCACATCGATGCCGGTCGCCTTGCGGATGTCGTCGCCGAGCTGGGTGTCGACGTCCTTGATCTCGGATCCGGCCAGCACGGTGAACGCGCGCCGCGGCGGGGCGTCGCTTTCGCTCGGGGCGCCGTCCTGCGCGCCGCCGCACGCGGCCAGCACGGATACGATCACGGCGGCGGCGAACAGGCGTAACAGTCGGGTCATGGCAGTCGTTCCTGACAAGGCGGGTGCTGGCGACGTCGCGGGTAAAATCAGAGCGCCACCGGACCGGCCGGCGCCGCGGTCGCCTGCTGCATCGCCGCGATCGCGGTGCCTTCGCGGTTCATGCGCGCCTCGCCCTTGTCGATCAGGGTCTTGAGGTTGCCGATGTTCACGCCCATGGTCTGTATCGCCTTGCCGCGGAATTCGTCCATGCGATCGAGCGCGGCGAAGGTGGTGTCGAACGCGGTCTGCAGCGCCTGCACGCCGATCAGCGGATTGCTCTGGAATTCGGCGACGCGGTCGACGTGCTGGCCGAACTGGGTCGAGGTCGAGGCGATCAGGCCCTCGATCGCCTTCGAGCTCGACGCCAGCGCATCCATCACCTTGATCTGATAACCCTGCGCGCGCGCCAAGGTCACCGCGATCGACAGACTGGACATGCCGATGGTCGCCATGCGGTCGCAGCCATTGCGCAATTCGCGCCCGGTCTTGCGCAGGCCTTCGAGCATCTTGTAGCCGTTGATGCACACCAGGATCTGGGTCTTGATGTCTTGGCTGGCCTGGCGCACATAGAACAGCACTTCCTGTTCGACCGCTTTGGCGCGCGCCGGATCGGTCGCCTTCAAACCGTCGATCGCCGCCGACAGCTTGGCGTCGAGTTCGTTGGCGAACAGGTCCGCGGCCTTGAGCCGGGTCAGCGCTTCCAGCAGCTTCTGCATGGTCGCGTACAGCGCCTGGTCGTCGCGCGCGAGTTCGTCCTGCACGCCGTACAGATGGTCGATGGTCTTGCGGATCGAATCGTCGGCCGCGTCGAACCGCAGCAGGTAGGCGCGCAGCTTGTTGCCGAACGGGATCAGGCCGAGCAGCTTGTGCACGCCGAGCAGGTCGCCTTCCTTCGAGGGGTTGAGGTCCTCGAACAGCATGCGCATTTCGCTCATTACCTTGAACGCCGGGCTGTCGGCGTCCTTGACGAAGCTCTTGTCGAGGAACTTGTTGGTCAGCAAGGTGCTGTCGCCGATTTCCTTGCGGCCCAGGCGGAACGCGCTGTCGACGCGGCTGCGGAAATCCTCCGAATGCGGATCGAGGGTCAGCAGGTCCTGGATGAAGCCGTCGGCCTGCGACAACAGCTGCGTGCGCAGCTCGTCCTTGAACGGGATCATCGCGCTGGCCTGATCGGGCTCGCGCACCACCGCCACCGGTTCGGGCATGTCCAGGGTCAGCACCGAGGTTTCTTGCGGCGTCTGCGACGAAGTCTGCATGGTCATGGGATCAGTGTCCGAGAGTGGATTCGATGCGGGAGATCATGCGTTCGAGCAGGTCGTAGGTCGGCGGATCGACCACGTCGACCAGGGTCTGCGGCACCTCGAGCTTGCGCGCCTTGGCCTGGGCGAACAGCGCGCTGTTGTCGGTGCCGCGCAGGCCGTAGCGGTGGGCGATCGCCTGGATTCGCGGGTCGCGTTCGAACACCTGCGCGAAACGCTCACCCTTGTCGCTGATCGCGACGATGGTGTGCTTGGTCAGGATGGTCGGCTGCGGGTACAGCAGGACCATGTTCGGGTCCACGCTGGGGTGCTTGAAGGCGTATTCGAGGAACTGCTGCTCGTAGATCATCACCAGCGGGCTCTTGCCGAGCTTCATGGTCACGTAGTCCTCGAACGGACCGGACGAACTGGCTTCCTGATAGCCCTGCTTGGCGAACAGGTGAACCAGGCGATCGGCGACGCCGTCGGCGACGGTTTCGGTATCGACCACGTTGTCGCCGTTGGCCAGATAGCTCGCCAGCGCCAGGTACATCGCCGCCGAGTTGCTGGTGCGCACGTCGGTGCTGGTGATCAACACCGACTTGCTGACCGCGTAATTCGGATTGGGCTGCAGTTCCTTCCAGCGCGCGCCCTTTTCCATCAGCTCGACCAGCTTGCGCATGTCGACGATGAAATAAGTGCCGCCCTGCTGGTGGACGATGCCGTTGCCCTCCAATGTCGGCAGCAGCTGCTTCCAGCTGGCCACCGCCATCGGCGTGTAGAAACTGTTGTAGAGGCGGCGCGAACCTGTGACCGCGGCGATCTTCTTGGCCGCGGCCGCGCCGGCGGGATAGGCGACGTCGAATTGCTTGAGGTCGGGGCGGGTCGCGATCTCGCGCGAGCCGGCCTTCTGCACGTCCAGCGCGATGCCTTCGCCGGCGAGGATGCGGGTCAGTTCGGTGTCGCGCAGGAACTCCAGCTTCTCCGAGCCGGTCAGCACCCGCACGGTGATCTGGCGCGCGGCCGCGGCGTTGTTCGCGGCGGCCTGCTGCGCGGCCTGGTCGTCGGCGCGCTTGTCTTTCGCCGAGAACACGACCCCGGCGGCCACGCCCAGCAGAAGCAGGACGGCCAGACCGGGTCCCAGGAATTTCTTCATCAGCACGTCCCCTGTGTGTCGATTGCGGATCAGCCCGATTGGCCGCGTTGGCCGCGGGTGTCGTCGTCGGCTTCCAGTCCGGCGATCGGAATCCCCTTGCTGCGGCAGTGTTCGATCGCCAGTCGTTCCATCAGGTTCGACATGCTGCGGTTCTCCATGCCCGCCGCGACCTCCAGCGCCTCGCGGACGCCCGGCTGAGTGCGGAAGGTGGTGACCACGGTGCGGTTGGCGGCTTTCGGCATCGAACCGAATACGAGTGAGTGCGCAATGACAGACATTGGACGCCGGTTGTATTTCAGTTTCATGGCGGCCGCGGCATTGGCCCAGCAATCGGCCATCGCCGCCGACACCTTGCCGCGCGTGCTCGTGCACAAGAGTCCGACCTGTGGCTGCTGCGGCCTGTGGGTCGAGCACCTGCGCCAGGCGGGGTTTCCGGTCGAAGTCCGCGATCAGGACAATATCCATCCGCTCAAGGAGCGGCTCGGCATTCCGTTCGGCAAGGGTTCGTGCCACACCGCCCAGATCGACGGCTATGTGATCGAAGCCCATGTTCCGGTCGAGGACATCAAGCGTCTGCTCGCCGAGCGTCCGCAGGCGCGCGGCCTGACGTTGCCCGGCATGCCGGTCGGATCGCCGGGCATGGAAATGCCGGACGGACGCATGGAACCGTACACGGTGGAGCTCATCGCTACGGACGGAAGCACCCGGCCGTTCGCCCAGCATGGCGGCGCAGGATCGCGCCGATCGTTTCGCCGTCGGCGCGCCGGGACCTCACGCATGCGGAGGTCCCGGCGCAATGGCGACGATGTTTCGACAGGCAAGCGGCCGAACACCACGCAGGCATCGCGGCACTTGTGCGGCGAGGTTGGCAACGCCGATGATCGCCGGCGCGCCCGCCTCGATGCGCAGCGCAATACGGTCCGTGCCGCGGCTGCGAGCTTGCGTAGTGCGCGACTGCATCCGCATTCCCCCGATTCGACCCATGGAGGTCACGATGTTGGCGTTTTCGCTGGTTCTGGCGGCCGCATCCGCGGTGGCGCCCGCCGCACCCGTCGCCGATCCGGCCACGATCGCCGCGATCGAAGCGACCTGCTTCGATTACGTGGACGGTCAGCTCGAAGCGAATCCCGAGCGGGTCGCGCGCGCATTGCATCCGGACCTCGCCAAGCGCGCGGTGATCGGCGACACGCCGTACGAGCGGTTGGGCCTGCGCCGCATGTCGAAGGAAGAACTGGTCGCGCTGACCAGGCAGGGCGCGCTGAAGACGCCGAAAGCGCAATGGGACCGCAGCTGCCGGGTCCTCGACGTGACCGACGAAGCCGCGTCGGTGCGCCTGGAAACGCCGTGGTTCGTCGACTATTTCCATATGGGCCGGTTCGACGGCAAATGGATCATCGTCAACGCGCTGTGGCACAGCAAGCCCAAGCGTCAGTGAGGCGAGCACGAGTAATCGGAGCGCCATGATCGATCTGCGCCCGCTGCGTCCGCTGCGGTTTTCCGCCACGCAAATCGGCATGCCCGATCGGCTCAGCGCGGCCAGCGGCATCGTGGTCGTCGGCGATGTCCTGTACGCGATCGCCGACGACGAATTGCACCTGGGGGTCTTCGGTCTCGCGGGGCGACACGATACGGGCTGGGTGCGGATCTTCGCGGGCGACTTGCCCGACGATGCGGCCGCGCGCAAGGCGCTCAAGCCCGACCTCGAAGCGCTGGTCCACTTGCCTGCCTTCGCCGGTTATCCGAGTGGCGCGCTGTTGGCCCTGGCTTCGGGCTCCAAACCGAATCGGCGCACCGGTGTGCTGCTCGCTCTGGATGCATCGGGTGGATTGCGCGGCCCGCCGCGGCCGGTCGATCTGACCGCGCCGTACGCGTCGCTGCAGGCGCGCTTTCCCGGCTTGAATATCGAAGGCGCGGTGGTGCGCGGCCAGGAACTGGTGTTGTTGCAACGCGCCAGCGGCGGGCATCCGGAAAACGCATTGATCGGTTGGCCGCTGGCCGATGTGCTGGGTGCCTTGGGCGGCGTCGATGAGTTGCGTCTGCCTGAGTTGCCCGCGCGCATCGTCAGCGTCGACCTTGGCCGGGTCGATGGCGTTCCAATGGGTTTCACCGACGGGTCGGTGTTGCCCGGTGGCCGGATCGTTTTCAGCGCGGTGGCCGAGAACGTCGACGATACCTATCACGATGGTCCTTGTATCGGCGCGGCGATAGGGGTCGTCGACGTCGAGGGGAACGTGCAGCGGGTCGAACCGGTGAATCCGGTGCAGAAGATCGAGGGGGTCGATGCGCGGATGGAATCGGACACCATCCGATTGCTGTTGGCTACGGATGGGGACGATCGCAGCGTTCCGGGTGGATTGTTCGATGCTTCGCTTGTGCTTTAGCCCCTGATTCGTAGTTCGTGAAGTGTGCGACGCATGTAACTCGCGTTAGCGAAAGTAAACCGGAAGCGCGAAGCGCGTGGGCAGGAGCCCGGCGGCATGGCAACATTATTGAAACCTGCGTCGTAGTCGAATTCCCGCGGTCGCGGCTTGCGCCGCTCCTACAGGCAGGCCATGCGGCTTTCGCTTGAGCTTGAAGTTGCGCAGCTCAACCAGCGCTGCGAGGCTCGCAACTCGCGTTAGCACCAGCACACCCGAAGGGCGGCGTGCAGGATGCACGCCGTGCGCCACCGGGACATGGATGTCCC